>JBCAXE010000044.1:0-27983 GCA_038534195.1 Pseudomonadota bacterium | reverse complement strand
AAAAGAGAAGTTCCCGCGTCTCGCGCAGGCCTCTCTACGACGAAACGAACCCTCTCGCGGGAAGACCGCCCGCGGAGGCGAAGAAGCTTGCCCCTCACGCATCCGTGTGAGGCGCGCCCGTTGCGCCGAAGGCGCATCGGTCTAAATAGGGCGCAACGGAGAGCCCGCAACAGGAGAGAAGAGCCATGGCGCAGGAATTATCAGCCTACACCCCGCCGCCGGTATGGGAATGGGATCAGGAAAGCGGCGGCAGGTTCGCGAACATAAACCGGCCGATCTCCGGCGCCACGCACGAAAAAGACCTGCCCGTCGGTGAGCATGAGCTGCAGCTTTATTCGCTGGCGACGCCAAACGGCGTCAAGGTGACGATCATGTTGGAGGAATTGCTGGAAGCCGGTCATGCGGGTGCGGACTATGACGCCTGGATTATTAATATTCAGGAGGGCGATCAATTCTCATCCGGGTTCGTCGATATCAATCCGAATTCCAAAATTCCGGCGCTTCTTGATCGCGGGACCCCGCCGCCGACGCGCGTCTTTGAGTCCGGATCAATTCTCGTTTACCTCGCTGAAAAGTTTGGCGCGTTTTTGCCGAATGACGCCGCCAAGCGCACCGAGACCCTTAACTGGCTCTTTTGGCAAATGGGATCGGGCCCCGTCCTTGGCGGCGGTTTCGGTCATTTTTATGCGTATGCGCCGGAAAAAATTGAGTATCCGATCAACCGCTACGCCATGGAGGTTAAACGTCAGCTTGACGTTCTGGACCGACGTCTGGCCGACAATCGTTACATGGCAGGCGACGATTACACGATCGCGGATATGGCGATCTATCCGTGGTATGGCGGCCTCGTCAAAGGCGTGTTGTACGACGCGGCGGAATTTCTTGACGTGAAGTCCTATAAAAATGTCATTCGGTGGGCGGAGGAATTGTCGGCGCGGCCGGCGGTCCAGCGCGGGCGCATGGTCAATCGCGCCTGGGGCGAACCGCACGAGCAGCTTCTAGAGCGCCATAGCGCTGAGGATTTCCAGACGCGCACGCAGGACAAGATCAACGGCGACAGCTAACGCTTCGTCGATAAAGCGGTGAACGGCCATTGACGGGCGAAGGGGGAACCCGTCACAGTTTTACGCCCCGGAGAAGGGACCGGTCGCCGCAATTCATGCTGTTCGCTGAACTCTTTTTCAGATTCGCCTCCGTCGGCGCGCTCCTTGGCGTTTGCGCGCTGGTCATACGCGACGGGCTGCATATCCGCGCCTTCCGCTTCGGTTTGCTCGTCGCGGTGTCGCTGATCTGTCTGTTCATCACCACCGGTCCGGAGAATTTCCGGATTTCAGGCCCGATTGCGGTTCCGCTTCGGCTCGTCGACATGATGTCGATATTTTTCATCTGGTGGTTCGGGCGCGCGCTCTTTGACGATGATTTTCGGCTTAACCGGCGAGAATGGATCATCCTGGCGGCGTTTTTAACGATCCGCGTGCCGAACCGGCTTAATTTTATGGGCTTTAACGTTCCGAACGATGAATGGATGAACCTCGCTTTGGTCGGCGCGGCGCTCGCGATGATGGCGCACCTTATTTATACGGCGATTTCCGGCATGAAACAGGATCTGGTGGAAGCGCGCCGGCGCGCCCGCGTCTTTTTCGCTGTCGCCATCGCGATGACGGCCGCCGCCTCGACGCTTGCGGAAAAAGTGGCGATCGAGACCGGCGGCGATCCCGATATTTCGCTGACGATCACCACGTTTGCCGTCTTGCCGCTCACGATTTGGGCGCTCTTGTGGCTCGCGCGTCTGTATCCGGAGGCGCTCACGTTTCAGCCGGCTGAGCCGCCGCGCCCGAAAGCGCCCGAGATTGAACCGCGCGACGCCGCCATCCATGTGCGACTGATTGCGGTGATGGAAGAAGAGCGCGCCTTCGTGGAGCAGGGGCTCACCATCGGTGCGCTCGCCAAACGGGTAGGCCTTCCCGAGCACCAGTTGCGCGCGCTCATCAACCGCTCCATGGGCTTTCGCAATTTTTCGGGCTTTTTGAATCACTACCGCATCGGCGAGGCGAAAGCCGCGCTCGCCGACCCGGAGAAGGGCCGCTTGCCGGTTCTCACGATCGCCATGGACGCCGGATTCGCCTCGCTCGCGACCTTCAACCGGGCGTTCAAGGCAAGCCTCGGTGAAACCCCGACCGAATTCCGCAAAAAAGCGTTGGCGAACCATGATCAAAACTGAAAAAGCCTCTGCAATTGTGAAAATGACCAATGTTTTCAGGCTTTGCGGAGCTTTGGCGGCCCTGATCGCGTTTGCTGGTCTCGTAGCAAATGCGGAGACGATCATGGACTATCTCACTGGCGTCAGCCTCGAAATCATCAATAATCTGCCTCACGGCTTCCGGGTCGAGGGCGGGCGCTATCTCATGGGCGCGGGCGGCACGTTCTTTGTCGTCTGGCTCCTGCTCAGCGGGCTTCTGGCGAACCGCCGCATACGGCCGGCGCTGCCGGCGGTCCTGCGCAACAAACAGATCATGCGCGAAATCCGCAATTCCATCGTCACGATTTTCGTTTTCACCATCGCCTACAGCATCACCAATTACACGCTGGAGACAATTTTCGGCCGGCCGGTTTTCCAGATTTACACCGATGTGGAGACCTATGGGTGGCCTTATCTCATTTTCTCAGTGGCGCTGTGGACCTTCGGGCTCGACACCTATTTCTACTGGACGCACCGGTTCATGCACCATCCGAAGTTTTATCGGTTCTTCCACCTGACCCATCACCAGTCTCACAAGACGACGCCGTTCACCGCCTATTCCTTTGCGCCGCCGGAAGCGGTTCTCGTTTATCTCTTCGTGCCGATTTTCTACACGCTGGTGCCAATGCATCATGTGGCGTTCGTCTCCGCGATGCTGATCCAGATCTTTCGGAACGCCATCGCCCATTGCGGCTATGAATTGTTCCCCCGCGGATGGGCGCGCCATCCCGTGCTCGGCTTTTTTACGACGGTCACCCATCACGACATGCATCATGAAAGGGGAACCGGAAATTTCGGATTCTATTTCACCTTCTGGGATCGTGTGATGGGCACCGAACACGCCCACTATCTGGATCGGTTTGACGAGGTGACGCAGCGCCCGCTGGTTTCTCCTCTGCCGGCGAGGGCCTGACAGCGTGGCGCAATCCGCTTACAAGCGCCCCGATCTGAAAGGCGGCCTGAATGGACCTCACGCTCGAGCCCTGGCATTACGCGATGCTCGCCCTCGCCGGGGCGGCGTCCGGCTGGGTCAATGTGATTGCGGGCGGCGGCTCCTTGTTGACGGTGCCGATCATGATTTTTCTGGGCCTGCCGGGCCCGGTGGCCAACGGCACCAACCGCATTGCGATCATTGCGCAAAATATCGCGGCGGTGGGGTCATTCTTCCGCGAAGGCTTTTCCGATTTTCGCCTCAGCGCGAGCCTGGCCGCGTCGGCGTGCGTCGGCGCTTACTTTGGCGCCAAGGTTGGCGTGACGCTGGAAGGGGTTTGGTTCAACCGCGCGCTCGCGCTGATCATGATCGGCGTTATGGTCATCATGGCGACAGGCGCCGACAAGATCGAGGCGGGCGAGGGCGACGGGCGGCCGCGCAATGTAGCGCTCGGCCACGCGTTGATGGTGGGCGCGGGCTTTTGGGGCGGCTTTATTCAGGTGGCGGTCGGTTTTCTGCTCATGCCGATCCTTTATCGCGTGATGGGTCTCGATCTCGTGCGGGTGAATATGCACAAGGTTTTTATCGCGCTCATGTTTTCATGCGTGGCGCTCTTCGTCTTCGCATCGAGCGTCGGGGTGATGTGGCGCGCCGGGTTGGCTTTGGCGCTCGGCAATGCGATCGGCGGTTTTTTCGGCGCGCGCGCGACGATCGTGAAAGGCGCGCCGTTCATCAAGCGCGTTCTCTTCCTAGTGATCGGCGCGATGGCGGTCAAGCTCTTGTTTTTCTGAGGTTATTTTTCCGGAGGCGATTTGCCGCTTGCACCGGCGGCGGCGCTCACTTTGACAGCGTGTCGCAGTCGCGGCAGACAGGGCGCAATCAAGATAGGGCGGCGCGTCTGCGCGCCTTCGCCAAAGGAGAATTGTTCCCATGATCACCCATGACGTCCGCGCGCATCCTTCCAAAGACGAGCTCGAGCGCGAAGATCAGCTCGCCTGGAAAATCGCCGAGGTCGCCGCCGACCCGGTCGATGTCGATGCAGACGCGACCGATATGATTATTAACCGGATCATCGATAACGCTTCCGTGGGGATCGCTTCTTTGAACCGCGGGCCGATCAAGTCTGCGCGCGCAATGGCGAATGCGCATCAGCGCGCCGGCGGGGCGACGCTCTTTGGCGCTCCGGCCGACCACACTGTTTGCGCCGAGTGGGCCGCGTGGGCCAACGGCACGGCCGTACGCGAACTTGATTTTCACGACACATTTCTGGCGGCCGATTACTCTCACCCTGGCGACAACATCCCGCCTGTGCTGGCGGTTGCGCAACAATGCGGCAAGAACGGGCGCGATCTCATCCGCGGCATCGCCACAGGCTACGAGATCCAGGTCAATCTGGTGAAGGCGATCTGCCTGCACGAACACAAGATTGATCACATCGCCCATATCGGCCCGTCCGCTTCCGCGGCTGTGGGAACGCTTCTTGGTCTGCCGACGGATATTATTTATCAATCGGTGCAACAGGGGTTGCACACCACGGTTACGACGCGGCAATCGCGCAAGGGCGAGATTTCGACCTGGAAGGCGTTTGCGCCCGCCTATGCGGGCAAACTGGCTATCGAAGCGGTGGACCGCTGCATGCGCGGCGAGGGTGCGCCGAGTCCGATCTATGAGGGTGAAGATTCGGTTATTTCCTTCATTCTGAACGGACGCACCGCGCGCGATCAGGGCAAGAGCCCTTACGACCCGACATATCATGTACCGCTGCCAGGCAAGGGTGAAGCAAAACGCGCGATCCTTGAGACGTATACCAAAGAGCACTCAGCGGAGTATCAGAGCCAGGCGCTGATCGATCTTGCATTCCGCATGGGCAAAGAAATCAGGGATTTCGACAAGGTTAAATCAATTGTTCTGCATACGTCGCACCATACTCACTACGTGATCGGCACGGGGTCGGGCGACCCTCAGAAGATGGACCCGAACGCCTCGCGTGAAACGCTCGATCATTCGATTATGTACATCTTCGCCGTCGCCCTTCAGGACGGCGAATGGCATCACGTCAGATCCTATGCGCCCGAACGCGCCAAGCGCGAGGATACGGTGCGTCTCTGGCACAAGATTTCAACCTTTGAAGACCCGGAATGGACACGCCGCTACCATTCGCCTGACCCGAACGAAAAGGCGTTCGGCGCGCGCGTCGTCATCACCATGGAAGACGGCTCGGTGATCGAGGACGAGCTTGGTATCGCCAATGCGCATCCGTTCGGTGCGCGGCCTTTCGCTCGTGCGGAGTACATTCAGAAATTTAAGACGCTTACGGATGATATACTTGACAAAGCGGAATCAGAGCGCTTTCTCGATCTGGTGCAGCAATTGCCAGATTTGACGCCTGCGCAGGTGTTGGCGCTAAACCCCGTGGCGCCGGCAGGGTATCTCGTTGAGAATGCGGCGAAAGGAATTTTTTAATTTCGGCCCGGTCCGCCCCACCTTTATTCAATCAATGGCGGGATAAATCCCGCCCTACACGGAGAAAAACATGCTCGCATACTCAATGGTTGGATCGAATGACATCGATAAAGCGCGCAAATTCTACGGCGACTTGCTCGCTGAAATGGGCGCAAAGGAAATGATGGTGCGCCCGGACGGCGGCGCGATTTTCTGGGGTGTGGAGCCTGGCCGTCCGATGTTCGGCATCTGCAAACCCTATGACGGCGGCGAAGCGCAACAGGGCAACGGCACCATGACAGCGTTCGCGGTCAAAGACGTGGCGCAAGTGAAGGCCATGTACGACAAGGCGATTTCTCTCGGCGCCAAATGCGAAGGCGAGCCAGGGCCGCGCCTCGACGGCATGGTTTCCTGCGGATATGTGCGCGACGCGGACGGCAATAAGCTCAACTTCTTCTGTATGGGATCATAAGTCGTATGAATGCCCTCTCGGACGACTACCATCTCGCGGAGCTCAATATCGGCCGGCTGCTGGCGCCGCCGGACGATCCGCGCGTACGTGAGTTCATGGAAGCGCTTGATATGATCAACGGGCTCGGCAAGCGCATGCCGGGCTTTGTGTGGATGATGGAAGGGTCAGGCGAGCCGGGAACCGGTAACACGGAAAATAATATCGGCGATGATCCTCAAATGGTGGCGAATCTTACTGTTTGGGAAAATGTCGAAAGCCTTGAACGGTTCGTATGGGGAACGGTTCATAAACAGTTTTATGAGCGCCGCGATGAATGGTTTGAGATACTTGGCGAGATGCATTTTGTCATGTGGCGGGTTCGTCATGGTCATAAGCCGACGCTCGACGAGGCCTTGGAGCGGTTAGAGCGGCGACGGCGCAACGGCGACAGCGAAGAAGCGTTCGGATGGGACTGGCTAAAGGAAGCGACAATGCATAAGTCCCACGCATGCGGTTTCGCCGCCGCTTGACGTTCTCGCCACTGGAAGGATGACAGGATCATGTTGTTTACGGAAAAATCAGCCGCCGAAAAAAGGATCGACTTTCGCAAAGGTCTCGCATCGGGCGAGTTGTTGCAATTTCCGGGCGCTTTTAATCCCCTTTGTGCGCAACTAATTGAGCGCAAGGGTTTTGACGGCGTTTATATTTCCGGCGCGGTTATGTCCGCTGATCTTTGTCTACCGGATATCGGCATCGCGACAATGACCGAGTTTGTCGATCGCGGCCAGCAAATCGCCCGCGTTAGTGACTTGCCTGCGTTTATCGACATCGATACCGGTTTTGGCGAGCCGATGGCCGCCGCCCGGACAGTCCGCTCCATGGAAGATGCGGGCCTCGCCGGGTGTCACATCGAAGATCAGGTGATGCCGAAGCGCTGCGGCCATCTTGACGGCAAGGAAATCGTTTCTACAGAGATAATGATTCAGCGGGTGAAAGCTGCGGCGGAAGCAAAACGCGATCAAAACTTCGTGCTTATCGCCCGGTCGGATGCGCGCGCTGTCGAGGGCCTCGACGCTGCTATCGACCGAATGAAAGCTTACGTTGATGCGGGCGCGGACATGATTTTTCCCGAGGCGATGAAATCCGAACAGGAATTTGAAGCCGTTCGCGAAGCGCTCGACGTCCCAATCCTTGCGAACATGACGGAGTTTGGGAAAAGCCGGCTTCTCAATAAGACGGAACTGGAAAACTTAGGGTTTAACGTTGTGATCTATCCGGTGACGACGCTGCGTCTCGCTATGGGCGCCGCTGATGTCGGGCTTGATGCGATCCTGAAAGACGGCGACCAGAACGGCGTTCTCGATATCATGCAGCATCGGCGCGATCTTTATGATCTCCTCCGTTACAATGATTACAACAAGTTCGATGAAAGCATCTACAACTTCCAGGTCGGCGACACGCCGATGGAGTAGAAAGTGAAACCGTCGCACTCATATTACGCTGTCATTTTTTCCGCCCAACGAACGGCGGTTGATGACGGATACGGCGCGATGGCAAGCGAGATGGAAGCGCTTGCGGAGAAAATGCCGGGCTATATAGGATTTGAGTCCGCCCGCAACGATGACGGATTTGGGATCGCTGTTTCCTATTGGGAATCGGAGGCGGCGATCAAAGAATGGAAGAACCACGTCGACCATACATACGCGCGAAAGCGCGGTCGGGAGACCTGGTATTCGGATTACATGGTGCGCGTCGCAAAGGTCGAACGCGCTTATAGAATGAAACGGGTTGAGGAGCAGGTGTGATGTCAGACGAAGTAAATTACGGCCTTGCCGGCGTGATCGCCGACGATACGGCGATATCGAAGGTGATGCCTGAAATAAATTCGCTAACCTATCGCGGCTATAAGGTGCAGGATCTGGCGACGCAATGCCGCTTTGAGGAGACGGCCTATCTGATCTGGCATGGGGAATTGCCGAACCAGACGCAGTTCGACGGCTTTAATCTCGCGGAGAAAAAGCAGCGCGGTCTTTCCGGCGATCTCGTTGATGTTATGCGCAAGTTTAACAAGCGCGCGCACCCAATGGACACAGTGCGCACGGCCGTCAGCTTTCTAGGGCAGGAAGACGATACGACCGACGATTCATCGCCGGGAGGGCTCTACGAAAAAGCGATAAAGATGTACGCGAAGATTCCACAGATCGTCGCGCACGACTTTCGCCTGCGCAATGGGAAAGAGCTTATTGAGCCCAGCAGTGATCTCCCGTTCTCTGAGAACTTTTTTCATATGTGCTTCGGTGAAGTTCCAGCTGACGAGGTTGTTAAGTGTTTCGATATTTCAATGACCCTGTATGCGGAGCATTCTTTCAACGCATCAACATTCACTGCACGGACGATTGCCTCGTCAACGTCTGACATCTATTCGGCTGTAACAGGCGCGATCGGATCGTTAAAGGGCCCCCTGCATGGCGGCGCTAATGAGGCGGTCATGCATATGCTTGAAGAGGTCGCTGATCCTGACAATGCTCGCGAATGGATGCTGACCGCGCTGCGTGAAAAGCGCAAAATCATGGGCTTTGGTCACCGCGTCTATCGGTCGGGCGATAGCCGCGTGCCGACGATGACGGACGCGTACAAAAAGATGGTCGATGTTATCGGAACCGACGAAGCGAAAAAATACTGGGAGATTTCCCGAATTCTCGATGACACGATGGTGTCTGAAAAGAAGATCTATCCCAATCTCGATTTTCCCGCAGGGCCTGCTTACTATCTGATGGGTTTTGAAATTCCGATGTTTACGCCGATCTTTGTCATGAGCCGGATCACGGGCTGGACCGCGCATGTGATGGAGCATTTGGCGAATAATAAACTCATTCGTCCGCTCTCAAACTATATCGGATCGCCGCAACGCGATGTTCCGGCGATAGAAAATCGCTCTTAATTTCGGAGAAAGTCATGGCTTACGAATGCATTCTCACAGAAACAGACGACAATGTCGGGATCATCACGCTTAACCGCCCCGACGCGCTCAACGCCTTCAACAGTCAGTTGATGAGTGAATTGACCGACGCCTTGCGCGCCTATGAGGGCGACGATGAAATTGGATGCGTCGTTGTCACGGGATCCGAAAAAGCTTTCGCCGCCGGCGCTGACATCAAGGAGATGGCCGAGAAATCCTATATGGATGTCTTCAAGGAAGACTTCATTACGGCGAATTGGGAGGAGGCCTCGCGCTGCCGGAAGCCGGTGATTGCAGCGGTTGCAGGATATGCGCTCGGCGGCGGGTGTGAGTTTGCGATGATGTGCGATTTCATTCTGGCCGCCGATAATGCGAAGTTCGGTCAGCCGGAGATTACGATCGGCGCCATGCCGGGGGCCGGCGGCACACAGCGGATGGCGCGCTTTATCGGCAAATCAAAAGCAATGGAAATGTGTCTAACGGGGCGCATGATGGACGCGGAAGAAGCCGAGCGCTGCGGACTTGTGTCGCGCATCGTCCCGGCGGGCGAGCTTCGCGACGAAGCGATAAAAGTAGCGAAACAAATCGCAAGTTTCTCGCGCCCGATTGTTATGCTTACCAAGGAAGCGGTTGATCGCGCCTTTGAGACCACGCTTGCGGAAGGCGTCCGTTTTGAACGCCGGGTTTTTCATTCCGTCTTCGCAACGGAAGACCAGAAAGAAGGCATGGCTGCGTTTATTGAGAAACGAAAACCGACCTTCAAGAACCGGTAGTTGTGTTTTGGCGCCGAGTATCCCGACCCCATTGTCAGCGATGGCGGATATATCTATCGGTAGCTGATGGATAATATCGTTCTTGTCGTTGCGATCATTGGCGTCCTCGGAATTGGGGCGCAGTGGGTCGCGTGGCGGTTTAATCTTCCTGCGATTGTTTTGATGGCGATCGCCGGTATTTTAGCGGGCCCGGTCTTTGGCATCCTGCGTCCGCCGCCAGGTATTGGCGATGGATCCGCGCCGATGGAGGCGTTGCTCGGTGATTTCTACCGGCCAATCATCGCGATCGCCGTCGCTGTTATTTTGTTCGAGGGCGGATTAACGCTCAACTTCGCGGAAATCCGTGGACTGACGAAAGGCGTCCGCCGGCTTGTGTTTCCTGGCGTGCCGATCGCGTGGGGCCTCGGATCGCTCGCTGCGCATTATCTCGCCGGATTGTCATGGCCGATTGCGATCCTGTTCGCCGGTATTTTGATTGTCACCGGCCCTACAGTGATCATTCCGCTCTTGCGCCAATCGAAGCTAAATCCGCGGCCGGCGACGTTGCTGAAATGGGAAGGGATTATTAATGATCCCTTCGGCGCACTGCTCGCCGTCCTCGTCTTTGAAATTGTCACATTTGATCATGGCGGACCGTCCCAAATCTTCGGCACGCTTCTCATTGCCTCTATCCTTTCCGTCGGGCTTGGGTTCGTCTTGGGGTCCGTGACAGCGACAAGTTTTCGGCGCGGATGGGTGCCGGAATATTTAAAGCCGCCGGTGTTGTTGACCGTGGTTCTTGTGTGCTTTGAAGCGGCGAATCTTTTGCAGCACGAAGCGGGCCTTTTGTCGGTCACGGCCATGGGCGTCACCATGGCGAATTCGCGCATCGCCAGTATCAGCGAGCTGAGATTATTTAAAGAGAACATTGCGGTCATTCTTGTCTCTGGGGTGTTCATTATACTGACGGCGAACCTGACGTGGGATACCGTTGCCCAACTTGATGGACGCGCGTTCCTGTTTATCGCGGCGATGCTTTTTGTGGTGCGCCCCCTGGCAATATTTTTGTCGACGATTAATTCCGGATTGCCCTGGCAGGAGCGTCTGCTCGTGGGCTGGATCGCGCCGCGCGGCATTGTGGCGATTGCGGTTTCGAGTTTTTTCGGCGCGTCCTTGATTGACGCCGGATACGCCGACGGCGAGCGCATGATTTCGCTGGCGTTCGCGATTGTTTTCGCCACGGTCGTTCTTCACGGCTTCACCATTGGGCCGCTTGCAAAGGCATTGGGATTGGCCTCGCGCGATCGCCCGGGCGTTTTGATCGTCGGCGCGTCGCCATGGTCGGCGGCGCTTGCTGCAAAATTGAAAGAGCTCGAAATCCCTGTGATGGTCGCCGACGCCAGTTGGCGCCGATTGCGTCCGGCGCGGCTCGCGGACATTGAAACCTATTACGGGGAAATTCTGTCGGAGGTGACGGAACACCATCTCGACCTCAATCGCTTTGGCGTTTTGCTGGCGGTGAGCAGCAACGAAGCCCACAACGCGCTTGTCTGCACCGACCTCGCGCCTGAAATGGGCCGCGCCGCGATCTACCAGGTGAACGCAAAAGGCAAGGATGAAGAGGACCGACGCGCCCTCTCTTTCACCCTCCAGGGGCGCGCCTTCCTGCATTCGGCGGCGCCGCTCGATGAATTGCTGCGCCGTCACTATGCGGGATGGGTCTATCAACGCACGAAACTCTCCGACGCCTATACGCCGGCGCAATATCTGGAAGACCTCGATCCGGAAGGCGAGATCGTTCTCGTGATCCGTAAGGAAGCGATAATCGTCGCATCGCAGGATCTGCCGATTAAGCCAGAGATCGGCGATACGGTGCTGGCCTATGTGCCGAAGCCTGCGGTGAAGACCAAAACTAAAGAACCGGAAGAAGCGCCGGAGAATGTGGAAACGTCGGAAAAAGTGTCCGACAATGAGACAACCAACCAGATCACGGCTACTTGAACGCGCGCTGGCCTTCGAATCCGTCATTAGAGTTGCGTTAACCATCGTCAAACCAGCGGCCTCGTTTAACGGCGCATTAGCGCTTCGCGGGATACTGTCCTTGAAGGAAGGGACACATCCATGCGTTCGCTCAATCCGTTTACACAGCGGGCCGACAGTCTGATTTCGGCTTACGCCGCCAAAATGGTGGAGTCGACGGTCGTGCGACGCGCCGCCGCCGAGGCGAAAACGGCGCGCGCCGAAGCGGAATTGTCGATCCGGGCGCGCTCGCAATTCCTCGCCAATATGAACCATGAATTGAGAACGCCGCTCAACGCTGTCATCGGTTTCGCGACCATGTTGCGCGACGGGCGCAGTTACGAGCTGTCGGAAGAGAAACAACAGTCCTATGCGGAATATATTCTGCAATCGGCTGATCTTTTGCTCGGTCACATCAACACGATTCTGGAAACCGCGGCGCTCGACAGCGGCGAGATCGAAATCAACCAAACCCAGACAGATCTCGCACCGATTCTGAGAAGCGCCGCCGAGCGCATGAAGATCACCGCAAAAGCGCTCAATGTCTCGGTCGTTCTCAAGACTGAAGAAGAAGCGATCTATGCGTGGGTCGATGAGGATCGCGTATCCCAGGCGATCGACCATCTCTTGCGTATCGCCCTGAAAGCCTCTGAGCGCGGCGACCAGGTATTCGCCCGCATCGCCACAGACGCGGACGGGTGGCCGGAAATAGCCGTCAGAGATACGGGCAAAGGGTTGAGCGACGCCGAACTGAACGCGGCGTTGAACGCCTTCGCCGGCGTCAATCGCGGACTGGATCGCTCGTTTGAAGGACCGGGCGTTGAGCTTGCGATCGCTAAAACGTTTGTCGAGATGCAGGGCGGTAAATTCCGCATCAAGAGCAAAGTCGGAAAAGGAACGCTCGTGCGCGCGTCCCTGCCGCCACGCCCGCCGCAAGAATGTCAACAAGGTGAGGAAGCGCCCGAAGACGTGCGCCTCGCCGGATAGTATCATTTGGAGTAGAACCCCATGTCGCCGCAAACCGCTGCATTGAAAAAAGAAACGGGCGTGAAGCTCTTTCATGACAAGCTTGAGCGCTTCGGCAGCGTGGTTTCCGTCAATGGATCTCACGCGCTCGTCATGCTTGATGAAGATCGCCCCGATCTTGACCGGATGCATAGACCGCAACTCGGCGCGATCATGAGCGTCGACGCCGGGACAAGCATCGTCCTTGGTCTCGTCTCGGCGATGAGCGTGCCGGCGCCCAGCCTCGACTCTTCGACGCCGGATATGCGCATTGTCGAATTGGAGCTGATCGGCGAATTCACGAAACCGACAGCGAAGTCGCCGGCGCGGTTCCGGCGCGGCGTCTCGACGTATCCGACGCTTGGCGACAGCGTCCACGTGGCGACGCGCGATGAATTGGCCGCTTTGTTCGCCGTAAACGGCGCCGCAAGCGTGCGCGTCGGCGTGGTCAAACAGGACATGGCGATCCCCGCGACGGTTTCGGTGAATGATCTTTTCTCGCGCCATTGCGCTGTGGTCGGCACTACGGGGGCGGGAAAATCCTGCGCCATCGCCTTGATGTTGCGGGCAGTATTGGAACGCTACAATAGCGCCCATATCGTGATCCTCGATCCGCATAATGAATATGCGGAGTGCTTTGGCGACATGGCGGTCGTGTTTGATTCGTCGAGCCTTTCGCTTCCCTATTGGATGTTGACGTTCGACGAACTTGTCGAAGTCCTCTATCCCGGCCGCACCGGTTACACGGAAGAAATCGAAATTCTTGCTGATCTGATACCAACGGCGAAGAAGCTGAGTCTTTCCTCGTCCAGCTCGGGCGTTAAACTGCTTGCGGACCGCAGGGCGGCTGACGCCGGGTCCATTACGGTGGACACGCCGGTGCCGTATCGGATTTCCGATATTCTGAGTCTGATCGACAAGGCTCTCGGCGCGCTTGATGCGACGCGGACGTCCGGACCGTTCAAACGCTTGCGCGGGCGGCTTCATAATATCAGCCAGGACGCGCGGTATTCGTTTATGTTTGGCGGGCTGACTGTTCATGACACGATGATCGAGATTTTAAGCTCGCTGTTCCGCATGCCGGTGCAAGGCGCGCCGGTCAGCGTTGTTGAGCTTGGCGGTCTGCCCGAAGAAGTGAGCCAGGTGGTCGTTTCGGTGATCGCGCGTCTCTCATTCGAATTCGGCCTATGGAGCAATGGGGCGACGCCTATCGCGCTTGTTTGTGAAGACGCGCACCGGTATGCGCCGGCGGACCCAAAAATCGGTTTTGCGCCGACGCGCCGCGCCCTGACGAAAATTGCGAAAGAAGGCCGTAAAACCGGCATCTCGCTTTGGGTCGCGTCGCAACGCCCGACCGAACTTGATCCGACGATCCTGTCGCAATGCAACACTATTTTCGCCATGCGCCTTGCAAACCAGGCGGACCAGGAAGCGTTGCAGGCGGCTGTGCCGGACGCATCGACGTCGTTGCTTGGGTGCTTGCCGTCGCTTGGGCTAGGCGAAGCAATCGCTGTGGGTGAGGGCGTCCCGTTGCCGACGCGTATTCGCTTCGATGCGCTGCCGCGCGATTTCATTCCGCGCAGCCTGACGGCGAGCTTCTCTGACGGGTGGTCTGTGGATATGGAAGACGACGGCTTTATTGAGCGGATTGTCGAACAATGGCGCGCCCAGAGATTCCTGTTGCCTGATATGTAAGCGACTTGCGCAACGGCTCGCCTCCGCGCACACTTGTGACGTCGGAGGATTGATTCATGAAGTTTTTGATTGCCCAAATAACCGCCCTTGTCGCGTCGGTAAGCATGGTGCTGGCCGCGGACGATCAACCGCCGATTTCCATCGTCATTCACGGCGGCGCTGGCGCGCTTGAACCCGGACGCTACACGCCCGCTGAGGAAGCGGCGTACAAGGCGAAGCTCACCGAAGCGCTGGACGCCGGGTATGCGGTCCTGGAAAATGGCGGGACGGCCCTCGACGCGATCGAAATTTCGATCACGATTATGGAGGACTCGCCGCTCTTCAATGCAGGCAAAGGCGCGGTGTTTACGCGTGAGGGTAAAAATGAACTGGACGCCTCCATCATGGACGGCGCAACGCGGAATGCCGGCGCCGTCGCCGGCGTGACGCGGGTCAAGAATCCGATCTTGCTGGCGCGGGCCGTCATGGAGAATTCCGAGCATGTGATGTTTGCGCGAGACGGCGCAGAAAAATTCGCCAAAGAGCAAAATCTGGAATTCGTTCCAAAAAAGTACTTTCGCACCGAAAACCGCTGGAACAGCTACAAGCGCGCCTTGAAGGCCGAAAAAGAGCAAAAACGCGGATCGCTTCCCGCTGATTTTAAGTACGGCACGGTCGGCGCTGTGGCTTTGGATCAGCGCGGCAATCTTGCAGCGGGAACGTCCACCGGCGGCATGACCTTGAAACGCTATGGCCGCGTCGGCGATACGCCAATCTTGGGCGCAGGCACATTCGCCGACAATAATTCGTGCGCTGTCTCGTCCACCGGACACGGAGAATATTTCATGCGCCTGACAATCGCGCGTGATATCTGCGCGCAGGTTGAGTACGCCGGCGCAACCGTTGAAGACGCCGCCAATGACGTTATCCATAACCGGCTCGAAGGTCTTGGCGGCGACGGCGGCGTCATCGTTCTCGACGCCAAGGGCGACAGCGCCATGGTGTTTAACAGCGCGGGCATGTTTCGCGGCGTAAAGCGCAATGGCGGGGCGCCCGCCAGCGTTGCGATCTACAAATAGCGGCCCGCACTCGGCGACGGGCATGCTGCTTTTCATCATCGGCGGCCGATCAGGGCGCGCTGCTCGATGAGGAACCGCCGCACCGAGGGATCGTCGCTTAGCGTAATGGCGAGGTCAAAGGCGCGGTCGGCAAGGTCGTTGCGGCCAAGTTGCGCAAGCGCGTGGCCGCGCACCGCCCAATAAGCCTGATAGTGTTTCGCGTGCCCCTCATCGATCCCTTCAAGCGTGTCGAGCGCTTCCTGGGCCATGCCAAGCTGCGACATCAGGCCAGCTTTGCCGACGCGGGCGCCTGTCGTCGGCGCGATCACCAATAATTGGTCATACAAATGGAGAACGCGGTCGACGGTGAACTCGCCCGTCGTCTTCGCCGTGATGTGTGCGGACTGGATCGCCGCTTCGATCTGGTACCGGCCGGGCGTGTGATACTTTGACGCCTCGATGAGCCAGTGTTCTGCGCGAGCGATCATTTTTTGATCCCACAGCGCGGTGTCCTGTTTATGCATTGGCGTATAAACGCCGCCCGGCCGGAACGCCTCGCGCCTTGAACGAATATAGAGCATCAAGGCGAAGAGGCCGTACGCCTCGGGATGATCGTCGAGGAGTTGAATAACCAACTCGCCGAGAAACAGCGCTTCGTCAGCGAACTCAGCGCCAGCGGCGGTCTGGTCGTCAACGCCGGCGGAAAACGCCGCATAAATGGCGTCCAGAACGGCGGCGATGCGTTCGGCGAGCACGGATTTTTCCGGCGTCTCAAAGGGGATGCCGGCTTCTGCGATTTTTCGTTTCGCGCGCACCAGGCGTTGAGACATGGTCGCCGGCGCCGTTAAGAAGACCCGCGCAATGCGCTGCGCGTCAAATCCGAGAATGGTTTGAAGGATAAGCGGCGTACGGATGGCTGGGTCAATCGCAGGGTGGGCGCAGATCAACATCAGTTTCAAACGCTCGTCCGGAAGCTGATCACCGGACGCATCAGGCGTCATCCGGCTTTGCAGCTCGTCCATGACGCGTTCGAGTTCAGGCTTGGCGCGGACGCTTGTGGCGGTCCTGCGCGATTGATCGATGAGCTTTCGGCGCGCCGCCGTCAGGAGCCAGGCTTCGGGCGACTTTGGAACGCCTGTGTCCGGCCATTTTTCAATCGCCGCCGCAAAAGCGTCCGCGAGCGCGTCTTCCGATGCGGCGATGTCTTTCGAGCGCGCTGCGAGCAGCGCCAGCAGTTTACCATAGGAAACGCGCGCCGTTTTTTCGACGACGGCGCGCGCTTCGTTATTTGTCTGCTGCGGTTTATCCACCGATCGACCAGATCGGGCGCACTTCCACGTGCCCCGTCGCGGCGCAGGGACACCTCGCGGCCCAATCGAGCGCTTCGTCGAGATTTTTCACATCCACACGGTAGAAGCCGCCGATCTGTTCTTTGGAGTCCGCAAAAGGCCCGTCCTGGACGGATGTTTTGTCATCGCGTTGGTAAACTCTGCGTGCTGATTTCGAATGGTCGAGCGGCTCACCGGCCACGAAGACGCCGGCTTTTTCGAGCGCTTCCCCGTAAGCCATGTAGGCTGCGATTGTTTCGCCCGCCTCAGCTTCGTCCATGGCATGGAACCGGTCTTCATCGTCGTAAAGCAGGAACATGTAATGCATTTTCTAGCCCTCCTGTCCGTAGTCGGGGATGACGCGCACCTCCGCATGACCCGTCGCCGCAGCGGGACATTTGGCGGCCCATTCAGTGGCGGTTTCCATGTCAGGCACGTCCAGCAAGAAATAACCGCCAAGCTGGTCTTTTGAGTCGAGATACGGTCCGTCCTGAACATGGCGGTCGCCGTCGCGTACGGAGATCACCGTCGCCGTGTGCGGTTTTTCGAGCGGCGCGCCCGCCGCTATGACCTCTGCGGCGTTGAGGCTTTCGCTGTAAACCTTCCACGGCGCCATATAGGCCCCGAACGCCGCCTGGTCTGTCGCCTGATCGTCGCGGCGCGCGAATTCTTCCTCAGGCTCGTAAGCGAGGATTAACACTTTCATTCCCGTTCTCCTTCCTCAATTCGTGTCGAACGCGCGTGTCTTTCGCGTGTTCATAAGGATGACGTCGCGCGTGTCCGGATTTCGACAGGCCGCGCGAACTTTTTCTGACCCCGGCAAATGATCGCCGGATTCTCGCGGCGGCGCGGACAACCTTCGCATGATGGCAAAGTGGCCGAATATTAAGCATTTTCCGATCAAGACTTCGCGCAAGCGTGATCGACTCATCTCACTCTCGCCACAATTTTTTCCACTTATGGGAGGCAAGCAAGTGGAGTAAGCGCCGTGCCTATCTTCGCCAGCCCCTATCAGCGATCAACACGCCGTAGCTTTGGTTTGTGGTCTTCGACGCCACATGATCACGGGATATTGACTGTGGCGCGCAAGATGGGTCAGGGCGCAGGCGCAGGATTGCTCGTTCTGTCGGGCGCCGGCGCCCTGGTGACCGGTGATCCCGGCAAGAGCGGCGCAATGGCGGATCTGACGGCGGCGGCTTCCCAATATGATCTGACAACGCCAACGGGGATGGCGGACGCGCTGTTCGCCGGGCAATTCAACGATCCGTTACAAATCCTTGGTGCAATCTTTGTCTTCCTGTCGGCCGGACAATGCATCGCCCGCTTCTTCGGATTGGCCGCCGTGTTGTCGGCGTTCTTTCTTCATTCGCAAGGGGTGACGCTGGCGGAAGTGGTCGACTTCCTGTCATTCCTGCCGCAACGGCTGGAGGCGGCGGCGGCGGCGTTCGCGGCGCCCGGTGCAGTTAAGTAAGTCTCGGGCGCGACTGGCTAAGAAGCGATCTGCGGTAAAAACTCCTGCAGCTTCGCCATCGCCAAAGGCGCGTTGTCGCGCACCCGTTTCAGGATCGCCTGTTTCTCAGCATCGTCTTTGTCTGCGTTCCTCACCATCCGGCTAAATCCGTCGAGACGGTTATCGAGAAGCCATTGCCGAAGGTCCTTGTCTTGCGACCAGTTGTACTGGTTCATCATGAAAGCGGCGGTAAAACGGATATAATCTGTATCGTGATTGGGAAGCGGAACAACGCCGCACAGGCGGTTCTTTTCTTCCTCCGTATCGTAGGCCCCATCCACATGCGCGATAAACGCGGCGCTGAAGACCGGCTGATAGGACCGCACCATTTGCGGCGTGATCAGATCGCCCTGGAAGATCGGTTTCATTTCGTCATTGCTGATCGCGCGCGCTGAGCAGTCCACGTGAATATGGTCCGGCGAGATCTCAAGGACGCCTTCATCCAGAATGATCTTGTCTTTCTTAATGTGCTGGACGCGGCCCATACGGATAATGTTTTTAATACGCCGTAATTGTTCAAGTTCCAGTTGGCTCACCGTCGCGCCGTGGAACATTTTTGGGCGCACCGATTTATCGATCCGGACAAAATAACCAGCGTCTTCGAGACGGTCGAACATGTCTTCGATGCTGTCGGCGGCGGCGATGGCCTCAAACTGCGCCGCCTGCGCGCCGATCGTGTGTGCGAAGAATTCATCGGCGGGCTGTGCGTTGCGCCGGTCGAGAAGCCAGGCGTCGCGCGGCATGATCCACCGGATCGCATCAGGGTCGACGCCGTTCTGCAAGAGCCACAAACAGGCGTCGATGCCGGTCTTGCCGCCGCCGATCACCACATAGCCGGCGGGCGGCGTCGATATCTGCGGCAGATTATTGAGCGGCATGAATTGAACGCCGTCGTCGATCTTGAAGCTCGGCGTATGCGTGAAGGGCACGGTTGTCTTCAGGAACGTGGCGTCCACTGTTTTGCGCGCTTTGACGGTGTGTTCTTCGCCCGTGAGCAACGACTTGAAGACGCCGTCGCCCTGGTAATCGCTCATGGGAAAATACTGCACGCGGCCCGTGGGCAGAAACTGATGGCGCATTACGTCGTCAAAATAGGCGATTACTTCAGCGCCCGAGGCGAGATCGAAGAGCCCCTTGTTGAGACCGACCTCGTCTTTCACGCCTTTACTAAGTTCGCGAGAAGAAACGCCGTAATAAGCTGACGGCTGGTGGAGCGTCACAAACGGATACGCCACATTCCAGTGCCCGCCGGGTTTTTGAAACCGGTCAACGATCGTGAGCGTCGCATCCGTTTCTGTGAGGAGGATATCGGCGAAGGCCATGCCGACCGCGCCGCTGCCGACAATCAGGTAATCCGTTTCAATGGGCGTAGAGGTCATCGGCGTCGCCTTTCAGTTGTCGCTCACCACAAATACGCCCGTGCGTCGCCGCCAGATTTCAAGGGCCTGCGCCGACCGTCACGCGCCTTCGCGGCGCGCGAGAAACGCCAGACGCTCGAACATATGCACGTCCTGTTCGTTCTTGAGAAGCGCGCCATGGAGCGGCGGGATCGCCTTGCGGGGATCCTTTTCACGGATCGTGTCGAGATCGATGTCTTCAGACATCAGGAGCTTGAGCCAGTCGAGCAGTTCCGATGTGGAAGGCTTCTTCTTCAAGCCCGGCACCTCGCGCACTTCATAGAATGTCTTCAGCGCATCGCCGACAAGCTTTTTCTTGATGCCCGGAAAATGCACATCGACAATGTCGGCCATCGTCTCCGCATCGGGAAATTTGATGAAGTGGAAAAAGCAGCGGCGCAGAAACGCGTCCGGCAGCTCTTTCTCGTTATTTGAGGTAATGATGACAATCGGGCGCTGTTTCGCCTTCACCGTCTCGTTCGTCTCATAGACGAAGAATTCCATCCGATCGAGTTCCTGTAAGAGATCGTTCGGGAATTCGATGTCCGCCTTATCAATTTCGTCGATCAGGAGGACCGGGCGTTCATCGGCGATGAACGCCTCCCAGAGCTTGCCGCGCTTGATGTAGTTCTTTACGTCGCGCGCGCGTTCCTCACCCAATTGCCCGTCGCGCAGCCGCGCCACTGCGTCATATTCGTAAAGGCCTTGCTGGGCCTTGGTCGTCGATTTTACGTGCCATTCGAGTAGCGGCGCGCCGAGCGCTTTGGCGACTTCGATCGCCAGGACGGTTTTGCCGGTGCCGGGCTCGCCTTTGACGAGGAGCGGGCGTTCGAGGGTGACCGCGGCGTTGACGGCGACTTTCAGATCGTCCGTGGCGACATAATTTTCTGTGCCTGCGAATTTCACGTAATAGTACTCCTGAGACTTGCCTCACGCATAGCGGCCCATGGCGACGGCGACAAGAAAGGGATGCAGTTAGATGACGAATCGATCGAGCACGGCCGATGTGCCGACGCCGCTCGGTTGCGAGGCGCCGCCAAGAACATAAATGCCGTCCTTCAGCGCAACGGCGCCGAGGCCATGACGCGGGCGCGGCATGGCGGCCACGGCGCGCCATTTATCCTCCCGCGGATCATATTCCCATACGTCGGCGTAAACGCCGCCGCCATCCTCGCCGAACCATTCGCCGCCGAAAGCGTAGATGTGGCCGTTCCACTCCGCAGCCGCGAGCCCGCCCTGACCGAGCGGCGCAATTTCGCGCGACGATTGGGGCAGGGGCGCGGCGCGTTGCCAGCGATCAGAGACGGGGTCGTAGACGTCGACACGGGCCGTGTTGCCGCCGGCGACCGTGCGTCCGCCGATGACGTAAAGCGCGCCGCGATAAACGGCGCCCGCCGCCGAGTTGCGGGGGCTCGGTAACGGTCGCATCGCGATCCATTCGTCGGCGCTCGCCACATAGCCCCAGTGTTTATCCGTATCGATATGATCGCGCCATTCGCGGTTCGCGCTTCCCGCCGGACTGCGTCCGCCGACCACGTGAATGCGGCCGTTCAGCGATTGCGCGACAACTTCCGCCTGGGGGATCGGCAGCGGCCTGTTTTGATACCACTGCCCATTATCGAGATCGTCGAGCCATAATACCTGCTCCTGCATGCGCCAGCCGCCAAGATCGTCGCGCAGAAAGCCGCCGATCGCGAGCAGAAAACCGTTGTTGGAGACAAGCGCCACATGGTGCATGGGCGCCGGCAGTCGCGGGCCGTATCGCCATTGGTCCTTACCAATATCGTAAATGGTGACTTCGTCAGTGACGTTGAAATCATATCCCGGCGCATCCGTCAGGCCGCCGGCGTTTACGAGCACGCTCTTGATCACCGGCTTGTAGGACCCGCGCGCGCCTGTGAGCTGGCGATGCGCCGTTGGATAAATTTCCTGGACGGGAACGGGCATATCGGCCATTTGCGTCCACGCGCCAAGCGGCCGTGTTTTGTCGTCGTCATGCCAGGCGCGAACCGGGTTTGCGGCAACAAGGCCAAGGCCCGCCGCGCCCATGAGCGCCCTTCTTCTGTTCAACTCAACCATTGTTCGCATTCCCCTCGCTGTCGCCGCCCTTACCCCTTGATCGCCGCACAGGCGACGCGCGCGCCGGCGCCGCCGATGGGCTGTGTCATGTGATCGTCCGGATTTTCATGAATGATCACCGCAAATCCGTCATCGTCGAGAAGCGGATGCGGCCCGTTTTGCGCCGTGCCGGCCTCGCTGGGATAGAGCGACACGCCCGCGCGATAGATCTCCGCGGTGACGCGCCCGTCGGGCCCGGCATAAATATTCGGAATGTCGGCGCGCTCGCTGCCCTTCGGATTGAGCAATCCATGTTCATTGCCGTCGGGGTTCACGTGCCCTTTGGAGGCTTTGAAACCGGCCGCCCCGTCCGAACAGTCCGCCACCTGATGCAAGTGCATCGCATGCCAGCCTTCGCTGAGGCCCTGAACATCGACGCGCATGAGCACGCCCTGAGGCCCGTTGGTAAAAACGATCGCGCCCATCTCAGTCCCATCGAGCCCGGCGAACCGGCCCGACGCGTTCGCCCACTCGGCCGGCGCAAGCGCCGACAGCATCGGCCGGGACGCCGATTTTTCGCCGCCGCAAGATGCAAGGAGGCTGGCGGCGATAAGCAATGAAATTAAGCGCATTAGAATTCCCTTCTGTTGACGATATCATAGGCCATCGCTGGCCGCGAATAAACAAGGGCGGCATGGGGGAAATCGCTGAATTTATTGGCCCGCAGGCGCGAATTCCGGGTCCGAATGCTTGCGGGGGCGGGGGCGGCGATGGTAATCAGTTTGGGATTTTACTTCCGTGATTCTGAAGGCCTTTCGTGACAGATAAAAACGATAATAGCGCCGGCGGCGGCGCCGAGTCTCCCACTCCTGATAATGTGAGTTCGATCTCCATCGAAGAGGAGATGCGCCGGTCCTATCTCGATTACGCCATGAGCGTCATCGTCAGCCGCGCGATCCCTGATGCGCGCGACGGGCTGAAGCCTGTACACCGGCGCATCCTGTGGTCGATGCATGAGAACGGCTATACGTTTAACAAGCCCTACAAAAAGTCCGCGCGCGTCGTCGGCGACGTAATCGGTAAATATCACCCCCATGGAGACTCGGCGGTCTATGACGCGCTCGTGCGCATGGCGCAGGATTTTTCCATGCGTCTGCCGCTGCTCGACGGTCAGGGCAATTTCGGGTCTATTGACGGCGATCCGCCCGCCGCGATGCGGTACACAGAAGTCCGTATGGAGAAGGTTGCGGATTCGCTCCTTCAGGACGTTGATAAGGAAACGGTCGACTATCAACCGAACTATGACGGCAATGAAAACGAACCTGTGGTTCTGCCGGCGCGGTTCCCTAATCTTCTTGTCAATGGCGGCGGCGGGATCGCGGTCGGCATGGCGACGAATATTCCGCCGCACAATCTGGGCGAAGTGATCGACGCAACGATCGAGATGATCGATAACCCGGCCATCACGGACGACCGTCTGCTTGAAATTGTACCGGGGCCGGACTTTCCGACCGGCGGGACCATCCTCGGGCGCGCCGGATCGAAAGCGGCGCTTTTGTTGGGACGCGGTTCGGTCGTCATGCGCGGCGTCGCCACCATCGAAGAGGTGCGCAAGGATCGCTATGCGATTGTCATCACCGAGATTCCCTATCAGGTGAACAAGTCGATGATGATCGAACGCATTGCGGGGCTGGTGCGTGAGAAAAAGATCGAGGGCATCGCCGATATTCGCGATGAATCCGATCGCCAGGGCATTCGCGTCGTCGTGGAATTGCGCCGCGATGCGCAGGGCGACGTGGTATTGAACCAGCTCTATCGCCATTCCCAATTGCAGACGAGTTTCGGCGTCAACATGCTCGCGCTTAATCGCGGCCGGCCGCAACAGATGACGTTGCGCGACGTGCTCGCTTCTTTCATCGACTTCCGCGAGGAAGTGATCGCCCGGCGAACCAAATTCGAGCTCGCCAAGGCGCGCGATCGCGCCCACATTTTGGTGGGGCTGGCGATTGCGGTCGCCAACATTGACGAGGTCGTCGCCCTGATCCGCAAGGCGCCGGACCCGGCGACGGCGCGCGAGCAATTGATGGCGCGCAACTGGCCGGCGAAGGACTTGGCGCCGTTGGTGGCGCTCGTCGCCGACCCGCGTCATATGATGATTGAAGGCGACAAGCTGCGTCTTTCCGAAGAACAGGCGCGCGCGATCCTTGATCTGCGCTTGCAGCGCCTCACCGCCCTTGGCCGCGATGAGATCGGCGACGAGTTGAAAGGTCTCGCCGAAAAGATCGCCGATTATCTCGACATTTTGCGCCAGCGCGATCGCGTCCTCGCAATTATCAAAGACGATCTCACCGCGGTGCGCGAGGAATTTGCAACACCGCGCCGCACCGAGATCGTCGACGCCGAGGGCGAGGTTGAAGACGAAGACCTGATCGCCAAGGAGGATATGGTCGTCACGGTCACCCATTCCGGCTACGTAAAGCGGACCTCGCTTTCGACCTATCGCGCCCAAAAACGCGGCGGCAAGGGCCGCGCCGGCATGCGCCCGAAAGATGAGGATTTCGTCTCGCAACTCTTTGTGGGCAACACCCACACGCCGCTGCTTTTTTTCACGTCGAGCGGCATGGCCTATAATCTCAAACTGTGGCGGCTGCCCGAAGGCGCGCCCCAGTCGCGCGGCAAGGCGTTCGTCAATCTCCTGCCGCTCGCGCAGGGCGAACGCGTCACCAATATTCTTCCGTTGCCGGAAGATGAGGCGTCGTGGGAGAACCTGCAAATCCTGTTCGCCACAAAATCCGGCAATGTGCGCCGGAACAAATTGTCGGACTTTCAGCGCGTGAACCGCAATGGCAAGATCGCCATGAAGCTCGATGAAGGCGATGCGATTGTCGGCGTGCGGATCTGCAAGCCGGACGACAATGTGCTTTTGACCACCTCCGCCGGCATGTGCATTCGCTTCAAAGTGGAGGATGTGCGCGTCTTTTCGGGCCGCACCTCCACCGGTGTGCGCGGGATCAAGCTTGGCGACGGCGACCGCGTGATCTCTATGGCGATCCTGCATGGCGTCGACGTCACCTCCGAAGAGGCGCGCGCTTATCTGAAGCACGCCGCCGCCATGCGCCGCGCCGCCGGCGAGGATGCGGAGACAGACGCCGACGAGGAGACAGGCGCAGACGCCGCGCTCAGCCAGGCGCGCATCGCCGAACTTGGCGCCGCGGAGCAATTTGTTCTGACGCTGACGGAAAACGGTTATGGCAAGCGATCCTCTTCATACGAATATCGCGTCTCCGGGCGCGGCGGGAAGGGGATCATCGCCATCGTCGTCAACGAGCGGAACGGCCCCGTGGTCGCGTCCTTCCCCGTGGAGGACAGCGACCAGATCATGCTCGTCACCAATGGCGGGCAATTGATCCGCACGCCGGTCCACGACATCCGCGCAGCCGGGCGCAACACCCAAGGGGTGACCGTGTTTCGCACGCGCGATGAGGAAGAAGTCGTCTCCGTCGGGCGCATCGAAGATATCGGCGAGGATGAAGAAGGCGCTGACGAGGATAATGCCGGCGACGGCGCGCAGGACGGCTCATGAGCCCGCGCCTCGGTCTTTATCCGGGGACGTTCGATCCGCTGACGCTTGGTCATGTGGACATCATTGAACGGGCGGTGAAGCTGGTCGATGAGCTGATCATCGCCGTCGCGATCAACGAAGATAAGGGCCCGCTCTTCACCCTTGAAGAACGCACCGAAATGGTGCGTACGGAAATGGCGCGCATTACAAAAGAAAGCGGCGTGCCGATCCATGTGAAGCCGTTCGACACGCTCCTGATGCACTTCGCTGAAGCCGAGGGCGTCGGGATCATTATCCGCGGCCTGCGCGCCGTCTCCGATTTCGAATATGAGTTCCAGATGGTCGGCATGAACCAGGCCCTCAACGACGACGTTGAGACGGTTTTTCTGATGGCGGACGCGCGCTATCAGTCCATCGCCTCGCGGCTCGTGAAGGAAATCGCGCGGCTCGATGGCGATATCGCCTCCTTTGTGCCGGACCATGTGGCTGCGGCGTTGAAGAAAAAGTTTTGAAAAAACAGACTTCTACAGCGCATTCTTGCGCCGCCTGCGAGGCTTGGCGCGCAGCGCCGCCGCCCAGATTTGGCGCCGATTTCGTCAAACTTGCGGCGGTCCCCCCGATCATACTAAGAGCGTGTCTTCGAATGAAGCGCGCAGGGCCCCGGCGCTGCGCCATGGAGTATTTTTCATGACTTTTCGCACCCTTTTGGCGGTGACGCTCATGATCGCGGGCGGCGCAGGCCTCGTCGCCGCGCAGGATCGGGCCGCCGCGCAAGATCAGCAAACGGACGACGCTTCGGCGACTGAAAAGCCCAAAAAAGAAAAGAAGCTGAGCAAACGCGAGCGTGCGCTGGCGATCCTGCAACGCCCCATGAATATCCTGAAGGAGGCGCCGGCGAGCGACTGGCGTCCGATCGATCTGGAAAACACGCTGTTGATGGACTTGCCGTCCGGACAGGTGGTCATCGAGATGCGGCCGGATTTTGCGCCGGGCCACGTGCAGCAGATTAAGGAACTGACGCGCGAAGGCTTTTACAACGGGCTTCTGTTTCACCGCGTGATCGAAGGCTTCGTCGCGCAAGGCGGCGACCCGCTCGGCGACGGCACGGGCGGCTCGCAAAAGCCAGACCTCGCGCCGGAGTTTGCGCGCGACACCTCTTCCGTCGCCGGTTTCACCGCGGTCGGCCGCGACCGACTGGCTGCGCGCGTCGGTTTTGTGGACGGCATGCCCGCGGCCGCGCAGCCTGAGACCATGCGGTCTTTCACGACCCAAAAGGAAGTGGCGCTCTGGGGCGTCCATTGTCCGGGCGTCATGTCCATGGCGCGCGCGGCGCGCCCTGACAGCGCCAACAGCCAGTTCTTCCTGATGATCGGGGATGCGCGTCTCAGTCTTGATCGCCGTTACTCCACCTGGGGCTGGATTGTGGACGGCTTTAACGCCACGCGCCGCATCAACCGCGGCGAGCCGCCAAAACGCCCGACGCCGATTGTTCGCATGCGCATGGCGGCTGACGTACCCGACGAAGAAAAGCCCAAGATTGAAGTTCTGAAAACCGACAGCGCGGCCTTCACCGAATATCTGGAATCGGTGGGGCTTGTGAAAGATGGTTTCGTGCGCGACTTGTGCAAAATCAAAACGCCTGTGCGCGTAAACGGAGAGATAAAACTATGACCGAGAAAATGATCCTGACGCTTGAGACGGGCGACGTGACGATTGAGCTTTTGGAAGACAAAGCGCCGCAACATGTGGCGCAGATTAAACGCCTCGCCGAAGACGGGTTCTATGACGGGCTGACGCTCCACCGCGTGATCGAAGGCTTCATGGCGCAGATGGGATGCCCCAAAGGCACCGGCACTGGCGGCTCGGGTAAGAACATTCCGGCCGAATTCAACGATACGAGCCATCAGCGGGGCGTCGTCTCCATGGCGCGCGCCCAGGACCCGAACAGCGCCGACAGCCAGTTCTTCATCTGCTTTGACGACGCTTCTTTCCTCGATGGTCAGTACACCGCGTGGGGCAAAGTCGTTGAGGGTATGGAAAATGTGGACGCGGTCGAGCGCGGCGAGCCCCCTGCGAGTCCCACCAAGATTGTGAAGTTCCGGGTCGCGGCGTAACGCGCGGCGAATGGCGCGGAAATTCGTTCGGTTTGTCATCGCTGAGAATGATCCGGTCACGGGACAACAAGTCGGTTTCTTCGCCGCGGCGTATAAACTGCGGCGAAGGCGCCGTTTGCCTGAATCGGACCAAGAAGAAATCTCAGCGTTATTGGATTGGTTTGACGAGCGCCTAATTGAACCAAAACGCTTTGCGCGATCCAATAACAAGCACGCGCACGAGAAAGCCCTTTCCTGGTTCAAGCCTGAAGCGAGCGAACACATAGGGAAAGCGCGCCGGCTCCTATCCAAGATGGCGGAAGGGGGAATCGTCTCGGAAATGATCACCAGCGATAACCCCGGTTATGTCGTATACGAAGACGAACAACAGATTGTCGCCGTTCCCTATCGCGATCGCTGGTAAACTTCATTTCTCCGTTTTCTTCCTTCCAGCCTTCATCGTCTCCGCGGGCGGTCTTCCCGCGAGAGGGTTCGTTTCGTCGTA
>JBCAXE010000043.1:0-30076 GCA_038534195.1 Pseudomonadota bacterium | reverse complement strand
GCGTCTCGCGCAGGCCTCTCTACGACGAAACGAACCCTCTCGCGGGAAGACCGCCCGCGGAGACGATGAAGGCTGGAAGGAATGAGGAATGACTAACGAGACAAAAGGACATCACAAACCGGCCCTCACTTCACCCCTCATCCTGAGGAGCGCGAAGCGCGTCACGAAGGAAAGGCGCCGCGATCCCGCCGCCCGCACTGACGCGGCGCTGGCTTCCGCACCGGATCAGCGTGTATACTGCGGCGAAACACTTTTCTGAAGAAAGGTCTTTCATGTCCCTCCACGCGCCCGATCTTCCCGCTGCTGACCTTGTTGACTGCGCCACGCCGCAGGCGGCTGTGGATCGGCTCTGTGATCTTTATGCGGCCGCGCTCGGCGATGTGGAGAGACGTTTTCGCGCTTTCGCCAGTGGCAAGCTCAAAATCGGCGAGGGACGCGCGCCCACCTATCCCTATCTTCTGGCCGAAGTGCCGGCGGAAAAAGCGACGCAAACCAGCAATCTTGCGCTCGGCCGCATCGCCGCCATGAGCGTTCACGGCGTCACCGTCACGCAGCCGGAACTCTTCCGCGACTATCTGATGGAGCAACTGACGCGGGTGATGGACCGGTTCTCCGCGAAAATTTCAGTGGGCCAATCAAATACGCCTTTGCCGCTCAGTTTCGCGCTGGAGGCGGCGACCGCCACCCTCACGCCGCAACAGCGCGCGGAATTGCCGATTTATTTCCACACGCCCAACCTCGTCGCCACCAATGACGACATCGTCGACGGTCAGTTGATCCTCGACCGCGACAATCCGCTGCCGCTGTCGCAATTCACCGCCGAGCGCACCGATTATTCGCTGCACCGGATCCAGCATTACACGGCGACGAAGCCGGACTATTTTCAGAACTTCGTTCTGTTCACCAACTACCAGCGCTACGTGGACGAGTTCGCTGATTACGCTCGCGCTGAGGTTGAGGCGGGGCGCGCCGACGCCTTTATCGAACCCGGCGACCGCGTCACCAAAAAAGGCGCGCCGTGTAAGGAAGACAAGCTGGCGAAGTTGCCGCAAATGCCGGCCTATCATCTGGCGCAGCCGGGTCATAACGGGGTCACCATGGTCAATATCGGCGTCGGTCCGTCGAACGCGAAAACCATCACCGACCATCTTGCGGTGTTGCGGCCCCATATATGGCTGATGATCGGCCATTGCGGCGGTTTGCGCCGCACGCAACGCCTTGGCGATTATGTTCTGGCCCACGCTTACTTGCGCGACGACAATGTGCTGGACGAGGTGTTGCCGCCGTCGATCCCCTTGCCAACGATTGCGGAGGTGCAGCTTGCGCTCACCCGCGCCGTTCAGGAGGTGACCGGGATTGCGCCAAAGCAACTCAAGGAAAGGCTGCGCACGGGCACGGTCGTGACCACCGGCGACAGAAACTGGGAGCTGCGTTTCGACCAGATCGCGGTGCGACTCAACCAGTCGCGCGCCATCGCCATCGATATGGAATCGGCGACCATCGCCGCCAACGGCTACCGCTATCGCGTCCCCTACGGAACATTACTCTGCGTCTCAGACCGCCCGCTCCATGGCGAAATTAAATTGCCGGGCATGGCGGACGCATTCTATCAGGAAAGCGTCGGCCAGCATTTGTCGATCGGCATCCGCGCCATTGATTTATTACGTGAAGAGGCGAAGGCGGGAACGCTGCACTCGCGTAAACTGCGCAGCTTTGACGAGCCGTTCTTGCGTTAGGAGCCGCGAGGAAAGGGCGCGCCATATCTGTCTGCGAAATATTTCCCCATGTCGCGCGCATTATCGATAAAGCGGCGTCCGTTTTCTTCCCTGATCGCCGCATGGTCCGAGCCTGGCGCGGTTTCGTGAAGAACAAGCGTCGGACAGTTCTGGTGCGCGTCGCCAAGAAGCGCGACCATTTCCGCGCGGGGCCGCGCGATTGGTTGGTAGCGAATTTCTACGCTGTCCTTGATTGCGGGAAAATAAGCGAGCAGCCCATAGGCCTCCGCGCATTCAGGACAATATTCGCGCCGGCTATTATCCTCAAAACCGGGCGCGAGCAGGAATAAGATGTCACGCGTCGTCATTTCTTTTCCTCGCAAATTTTCGCGTCGAGCATAGCGCAAATGTTTCGCCTTGCCTCTTTAAAAGCGGCGCCTATGGTCGCGTCCATGTCGCTCGCGCCGTCATTTTCGATCTTTCGCCATCAAGGCTACCGCCATTACTGGATTGCGCGGCAGCTCATTTCCGCCGAGCGTCAGATGGTGGCGGTCGCGATCGGTTGGCAGGTTTACACGCTCGCACGCGAGACGCGTTCGGTCGAGGAATCGGCGTTCCTGCTCGGCATTGTCGGTCTTGCGCAGTTCGTACCCGTGTTTTTGCTGTCGCTTGTGGGCGGTCAGGCGGCGGATCGCTACGACCGCAAGATGATCTTGATCGTCAGCAATCTGGTGCGCCTCACCGCCATCGCCGGCCTCTTCATCGTGAGCGCGCTGCCGGCGTCCATCGCCCTGCCGTGCATCTTCGCGCTCGCCGCCGCCATGGGTGTCGTCAACGCCTTTACGCCGGCGGCTTCGAACGCGCTCTACCCGAAGCTTGTGCCGCGCGACGAGCTTCCGCTGGCGATTGCGTGGAATTCCCTCGGCTTCAACATGGCCGCTATTCTCGGCCCGGCGGTGGGCGGCTTTTTATTGCAGGCCGGGCTTCAGACGGTTTACGCGACCGCCGCGGCGATGACCATTATCGCGATCGCCACTTTCTGGACAGCGCGTACGCCGCGTCATCGCACTGCGCCGAATGTGCGCAGCTGGTCGATGATCATCGAAGGCTTGCGCTATGTGCGCGACAACAAAACCGTGCTTGGCGCGATTTCGCTCGATCTGATTGTGGTCTTTTTTGGCGGCGTTACAGCGTTGTTGCCGGTATTCGCCAAAGACATTCTCCATGTGGGCGCCTTTGAATTCAGCCTCCTGCGCGCGGCGCCCGCCGTCGGCGCGGCGATCGTCGCTGTGTGGCTTGCGACGCGGCCTCTCGCGCGCAAGGTCGGCGCCTGGATGTTGGCGGCGGTGGCGATTTACGGGGCCGCCATGTTGGGCTTTGCTTTTTCGACGATCTTACTTCTATCGATCGTGATGCTAGCGGTGACAGGCGCCGCGGACATGATTTCCGTTTATGTGCGCCAATCGCTGATCCAGCTTGCGACGCCGGATGAAATGCGGGGGCGCGTTTCGTCCGTCTCCTATATTTTTATCGCCGCCTCCAACGAGCTTGGCGAATTTCAAAGCGGCGTCGCCGCAAGGTTTCTGGGGCCCGTAGGCGCGGTCATTCTCGGCGGCGGCGTCGCCATCGTCACGGCGATGGCGTGGACGCGGCTCTTCCCGGCGCTCTCTGGCGCCGATCGTTTTGAAGATGCGGCGATCGACCGCCATCCAGACCATCGGACGGCGCTGGGCCCATCGCCATGACGCAGTTTCGCCCGCACGCCCGGTTCGCTATCTTTTCAAAAAAGGCTCATCTCATGAAAACCATCCTTAAATCCGCGTTTCCTGCTCTTTTGTTGCTCGCCTGCGCGCCCGAGGGTGATGAGACGCCGACTGCCGTTGATACAAGCGCGCCGCCGCCGGCCTCCGAAACCGTGGAAAGTTTCGCTCCTGACGGTTGGGCCGCAAAAACGCTCCCCGAAATCGCCGAGGGGTTACGTGAAGGCGAGGTGACGGCGGAAGAATTGGTCACGGCCTATCTCGATCGGATCGCGCGGATCGATCGCGCCGGGCCGACGCTGCAGAGTGTCCTGTCGTTGAACCCCAATGCGCTTGACGACGCACGCGCTCTCGACGCTAAACGCGCGGCGGGCGAGCCGCTCGGCGCGCTTCACGGCGTTCCGATCCTGTTGAAAGACAATATCGAAACCCTTGACCCCGTACCGACCACTGCGGGCGCGCTCGCATTGGCTGAAAATATGACAGGCCGCGATTCACCGCTTGCGGCGGGCTTGCGCGCCGAAGGCGCGATTATTCTCGGAAAGACGAACCTTAGTCAGTGGGCGAATTTTCGATCAAACGATTCGATGAGCGGCTGGTCGGCGCTCGGCGGTCAGGTGCGTAACCCCCACATGCTGGATCGCAATCCCTGCGGCTCAAGCTCCGGCTCCGGCGCGGCGCTGGCCGCCTCGCTGGCCGCCGGGACCGTCGGCACCGAGACGAACGGTTCGATTATTTGTCCCTCAAACGTTAATGGGATTGTCGGTTTCAAGCCAACCGTCGGCCTCGTCTCGCAGGACCATATCGTCCCGATTTCTTTCTCGCAGGACACCGCCGGGCCGATGACGAAAACCGTTCGCGGCGCCGCCATGATGTTAACGGCCATGGCTGACGGCGTGGCCAAGACCGATTATGCGGCGGCGCTCGACGCGGAGGCGCTTAACGGCGCACGCATCGGTGTTCTTCGTTTCGCTGAGGGGCAAAACGCCGACATTATCGAACGGTTTAACGCGGCCCTTGAAGAACTCGAGGCGGCGGGCGCTGTTCTAGTGGAGATTGAAGAATTTGAACCGCAGGCGGAGGATTTTTCCACGAAATCCAGGCAGCTTCTTTATACGGAGTTCAAATCGACCCTAAACGCCTACCTCGAAGAGACGCCGCAGGCCGTGACCGCGCGTACGCTCGCCGACCTGATCGCATTCAACCGTGAGAACGCCGACATAGAGCTGGCGCTTTTTGATCAGAGTATTTTTGATATTTCCGAGGAAACGAAAGGCCTTGACGACGCCGACTATATCGCCGCGCGCGATGCGGTGCAGTCTGCGACACGTGAGAACGGCATCGACATGCTGATGGCTGAGAATAAGGTCGACATTCTTGTGTCGCCATCAGGGCCTGTCGCCGGTCGCATCGATCCGATCAATGGCGATGTATGGCCGGCATGGGCGGGCGCGGGCTGGATCGCAGCGATTGCTGGGTATCCTCACGTAACCGTCCCTATGGGGACGATCCATGGCATGCCGGTTGGGTTCTCCTTTATCGGGGGCAAAGACGAGGACGTGAAAGTTTTATCCTTTGGGTTTGCGTATGAACAGCGCGCAAACGCTCGCGTCGAGCCGCAATATCTTGAAGGCGCCGAAGCGCGCCCCGAAATTGCGGCCGCCATGGCGCGCCGCCGCTAGAAGGGCGCGCATCATGACAGCATGGATTTATTTGCTGGGCGCGATTGCGCTGGAAATTCTGGGCACGTCGCTTTTGAAATTGTCTGCCGGCTTTGAAAAAGCGCATTGGGGCGTCGCATCGCTTGTGGCGTATAGCGCGTCTTTCTGGTGTCTTGCACCAGCGCTGAAAACAACCCCCGTGGGCGTCGCTTACGCAATCTGGTCCGGCGCCGGCATCGTCGCCATTGCGCTGATTGGGTATTTCTTTTTCGAACAGTGCCTGCAGTTTTTGCAGTATGGTTTCATCGCGCTCATTCTGATCGGCGCAGTAGGCTTGCGGCTCACGACGGAGGGCGCATGAGGCGTGTGCTCAATGGCGCTTTTCAATTCTCATCATAACCGGCGTAGACGGATGAACGGTAATCCGATGCACCGGTTGCGGCTCAGTTGGTTCCGCGTGCTGGAAGCGCACAGCGCCCATGAGCTTGGCGAGAATGATCACCATTTCCTGCATGGCGAAACTGGCGCCGATGCAAACGCGCGGGCCCGCGCCGAACGGGATGTAGGCGAAGCGCGGGATGGATTGGGCTTCTTCGCCGAGAAAACGCGTCGGGTCGAATTTGTCCGGGTCGCGCCATAATTTGCGGTGCCGATGCAACACCCATGGCGAGGTGACGATTTCGGACCCTTCCTTGATGTTGACATTGCCGATCCGGTCAGGCCCCAAAGCCCGCCGCGAAAACACCGCCGCCGCCGGATAGAGTCGCATCGCTTCTTTCAGGACCGCTGTCGTGTAAGGGAGGATTTCAGACCAGTCCTTCGGATCGGTGGCGGAAAGCGGGGCGTTGTCAATTTCATTTTCCGCCTTGGCGCGGACGGCCTCGTCCTTCGAGAGGAGATAGATGGTCCAGGTGAGCGACCGCGCCGTTGTTTCATGACCCGCGCTGATGAAGGTGAGAAGATTATCGATCACTTCGGTGTCGTTGAGCGGCGCGCCTTCGGCTTCTCCTGCGCGCAACAACAATGTCAAAAAATCCTGCGGCGCGTCTTTTCGTGTCGCCAGCGATTTACGGCGCTCCTCCACGATCAGCGCGATCTTCGCCCGCATGGTCGCAATAAGTTTGTAGACCTCGCCGCGCCCGATGCGCGGAACCCAGCGCGGCGCCGACATCAGATCGAAGGCATGGGGCATGCCGGCCTTTTCCAGGACTTCATCAAGAACGTCCGAGACCTCGCTCGTGTCGAGAAGCGTTTCATCCGAAAAAAGGCTCGCCATCAAAATGTCGAGCGTCAGGTGGAGCATCTCCTTCGACATGGAAATTGTTTCATCGGTACGCGATGCATAATTCTGTGCGCGCTCTGATGCAATCTGCGTCATCGTCTCGGCGAAGCCATGGACGTGGCGCGGTGTAAAAATCGGCGTCAGCGCCTTTCGTGTTCGCTTCCAGTATTCCCCTTCCGCATTTAAAAGGCCTTGCCCGATGAGCGGCTCAAACAAGGCGCGCCGTATATCGGGAATGCCATAATTGCTCGCATTCGTTACAAGGTAATGGCGGATCGCCTCGGGGTCATGAACGACCGCGTAATGACGCCCCAGCAAATTTCCGGAAAGAATGAAGTCGTTATAATGGTTCTCCGTCCAGATCTCGAGCGGGTTGCGCATCATGATCTGGAAGTAACGCAAGTAAGCCTGCGGCGTCGGGTGCGAGCGTTTAGGGATGACGCGCGGCGCCGGCGCAGGCGGAATAAAGTTGGTTTGTAGCATGGGGACGTCCCTCGCTGAGCGGGCGAATGCCGAAATGTTAAAGTAGGAACGCGCGCGCTTTCGAACAAGCTTTTTCGGGCCGCCGTACGCTGAGCACTATTCGGCGCAACTGGTCGAAAGTGCGACAATAAACAAACGTGGTCGCAGCGCTAAGCACCCTGCGTAAATGCGGCCCTTGCGGGCGCTTGTCGCCCGTTAGGAACGATTGGCCGCAACGCCGTTGCGTTCGTCGTTGAGCGCTGCCAGCAATAGGATAGATAGCCACTGCTGAAAGGGAGCTTCGATGATGGATATGATTGTGAACCGGCCAAGCGCGACCAGCTACGCCCGTCTTTTCACCGGGCTCCTATTCGGCGCAGGCGCGTTCCTGCTCCTCGGGATCCAGAATCCTGTGGCGGCGCACGAGGATGAGCGCAGCACGCTCGTCATCAACGGCATTGAATTTAGCGACGACGCCTTGCTTGATGACTTGATTGCACTCGATGCGGACGACATTGAGGACATGCGCGCGGATTTCGCCGAGGCGCAAGAAGAAATTCTGGACGCGATCGGCGATATCGAAGAGGCCCGCGAGGACGTAAAAGGCGTTCCCGGCGGACAGTTTGTTTTGAAGATCGCGTTCGCCGCCGCTCGCAAAAGCGTCACCGAAGCCACCGACGAAGCCTTCGGCGAAGTACGCGAACGGCTTGATGCGGCGGAAGAAGAACTGGATGCGACCAAGGACGATGTCGGCGCATCGGAATATGCGGAAACCAGCGAAGCGATCGCGGTTATCCGCACCGGGATGGATGATGTTCAGGCGTCGCTTTCAACGTTAGCAGATGCGATGAAGTAGGGCGCAAGGCTGCGGCTTCAACCTTCCGTCACGTCATTCCAGAAGCGCTTGGCTTTTTCGAAAAACCCTTTGGACTGCGGACAGGATTCTTCGCCGCCGCCGGCCTCGCAGAATTGCCTCAGCAAGTCTTTTTGCTCGGCGGTCAGGCCTGTGGGCGTTTCAACGCCGATCTCCACGTAAAGATCGCCGCGGCGTTTCTGATTGAGGATTGTCATCCCCTTGCCTTTAACGCGGAAGCGTTTGCCGTTCTGCGCGCCTTCCGGCACTGAGATTTTAACGCGCCCTCCCTCGATAGTCGGCGCCTCGAAATCGCCGCCGAGCGCAGCGGTCGTCATCGGGATCGGCATGGCGCAGTAAAGATCGGGACCGTCTCGTTCGAATAATTCGTGCTCTTCGACGCCCACAAAAATATAAAGATCGCCTTCCGGGCCGCCGCGCGGACCGGCTTCGCCTTCGCCTGCGAGACGAATGCGGGTGCCGCTTTCAATGCCGGCCGGGACATCGACGCTGAGCGTGCGTTCGCGGCGTACGCGACCCTGGCCGCTGCAGTCCGTGCACGGATCAGCAATCACCTGGCCTTCGCCGTTACATTGCGGGCAGGTGCGCTCAATCGTGAAAAAACCCTGTTGCATGCGCACGCGGCCCGCGCCTTTACAAGTGCCGCAATGAGTGGGACCTGATCCAGGTTTTGCGCCGGAACCTTCGCATGTCTCGCAGGCGACCGAGCCCGGCACATTGATCTCGGCTTTTTTGCCGCCGAACGCTTCGGCGAGCGTGATGTTCATCTGATATTTGAGATCGGCGCCGCGTCCGGGACCCTGACGGCGCGACCCGCCGCCCATGAAATCGCCAAAGAGGTCGTCGAAGACGTCTGAGAACGCCGAAGCGTCAAAGCCGCCGCCGAACGGACCGCCAGCGCCGTTCATGCCGCCATTTTTGTAGGCGTCATGGCCGTAACGATCGTAAGCAGCGCGCTTTTGCGGGTCGGAAAGCGTCTCATACGCCTCGCCGAGTTCCTTGAACTTTTGTTCGGCCGCCTGATCGCCGGGGTTTCGGTCAGGATGATATTTCATCGCGCCTTTGCGAAAGGCCGATTTAATCGCCGCGTCGTCAGCGCCGCGGTCAACGCCGAGCATTGAGTAGAAATCTTGCGCCATTCTTGTCGCCCTTGCGCCCGCCCCCGGAATTAATCCCATCTTCGTGTCACGAAGATGGGATTTGAAATATTAAACCTAACCGTTGCCGAAGAAAGTAGACAATTGCCCGTGCTGTCCGCTTTGGGTGAGCGCGATCGCAACGGTGATCATGATAATGAAGGCCGCCAACGTCATGGGTTTCTTTTTCATGATCGGGCCTGCTCCTATTAGTCTTTTTTATCGCCGTCGACTTCTTCGAAGTCCGCATCGACAACGCCGTCATCGGCGTCGCTTGCGTCCGTGTCGCCAGCGTCCATGCCGGGTTCGTCTCCGCCGGGCTCAACGCCCGCTTTGTACATGGCCTCGCCAAGCTTCATGGAGGCTTGCAGAACCGCCTGTTGCGCTTCGTTCAATTCCTCAACGCTCGCCTCTTCCTTGGCGAGTGTTTCTTTCGCTGAGGCGACCGCGTCTTCGATGGATTTCTTCTCATCATCGGTGACTTTGTCGCCATGTTCTTTAAGCGCATTTTCCGTCTGGTGGACGGCGGCTTCCGCCTGATTGCGCGCTTCTACGGCGGCGCGGCGTTCCTTGTCGGCTTCAGCGTTCGCTTCGGCGTCTTTCACCATCTGTTCGATATCGTCATCGGAAAGGCCGCCCGAGGCCTGGATGCGAATTGATTGCTCTTTGTTCGTCGCTTTGTCTTTTGCAGACACGTTGACGATGCCGTTGGCGTCAATATCGAACGTGACTTCAACCTGAGGCACGCCGCGCGGCGCCGGCGGAATGCCCACGAGATCGAACTGGCCGAGCATTTTGTTGTCAGCGGCCATTTCGCGCTCGCCCTGGAAGACGCGGATCGTCACAGCCGACTGATTGTCTTCGGCGGTCGAGAATGTCTGCGACTTCTTTGTGGGGATCGTGGTGTTGCGTTCAATGAGGCGCGTGAAGACGCCGCCGAGCGTTTCAATACCAAGCGACAATGGCGTGACGTCGAGGAGCAGGACGTCCTTCACGTCGCCTTGCAGAACGCCCGCCTGAATTGCTGCGCCGAGCGCGACAACTTCGTCCGGGTTTACGCCTTTATGCGGCGCCTTGCCGAAGAATTGTTCAACCGTCTCCTGCACCTTCGGCATCCGCGTCATGCCGCCGACGAGAATGACTTCGTCAATGTCGCCAGCGGTGAGGCCGGCGTCTTTGAGCGCCGCCTTGCAAGGATCTACGGTGCGCTTGATGAGATCGGCGACCAGCGATTCCAGTTTCGCCCGCGATAACTTCATGTTGAGGTGTTTTGGGCCGGACTGGTCAGCGGTGATGAAGGGAAGGTTCACCTCGAATTGCGACGTGGTCGACAGTTCTTTCTTGGCTTTTTCCGCTTCTTCCTTAAGGCGTTGCAAGGCCAGTTTGTCCTTGCGCAGATCAATGCCTTGATCCTTTTTGAATTCGTCAGCCAGATAATCGACAATGCGCAGGTCAAAGTCTTCACCGCCGAGGAACGTGTCGCCGTTAGTGGCGAGAACTTCGAAGACGCCGTCGCCGATTTCCAGAATTGAAATATCGAAGGTGCCGCCGCCAAGGTCATAAACGGCGATCTTCTCGCCGCTCTTTTTTTCAAGACCATAAGCGAGCGCCGCAGCGGTCGGCTCGTTGATGATCCGTAGCACTTCAAGACCGGCGATCTTACCGGCGTCTTTCGTCGCCTGGCGTTGCGCGTCGTTAAAGTAGGCGGGAACAGTGATCACCGCCTGATCGACGCTTTCGCCGAGATAGTCCTCAGCGGTCTCTTTCATCTTCTGCAGAATGAAAGCGGAGATTTGCGATGGCGCATATTTCTCGCCGCGCGACTCGACCCAGGCGTCGCCATTGTCGCCCTCGACAATCGAATAGGGCACCATGCCCTGATCTTTTTTGACCGTCGGATCTGAGTAGGGGCGCCCGATCAGGCGCTTGATGGCGAAAAGGGTGTTTTCCGGATTGGTGACCGCTTGCCGGCGCGCCGGCTGGCCGATGAGGCGCTCGCCGTCGTCTGCGAAGGCGACAACTGAGGGCGTCGTGCGCGCGCCTTCGGCGTTTTCAATAACTTTAGGCTCTTTGCCTTCCATAACGGCGACGCAGGAGTTCGTCGTTCCAAGGTCGATCCCGATTACTTTGCCCATTTTTCTTTCTTCTCCGTTTAGCAAATCGCTGCTGACATCCGGGCCTTTAGAGCTCCACCGATTTTACGGTGACAACGCTTGTTTCAAGCGCCCGTCTTGAGCGATCCCTTCTTCCACTGATTTCGTGCGATGCCTTGATTTGAAAGGCGTCGCGGCTTCGAGCGGGATATATGAAGGCGTCCTGAAAGGTGCAACAGGCGGGCTATAAAATGCGGCGTTTTTTTCGTTAAATTTCGTGGTGTCCGGGCCCTAAAGAGCCAAGCTTTCCAGGGGACGTTGAGCCTGCTCGCCGCGGTGTGCGCCATCACAGGTCTCCGAACGGCCCAACACCATGATTTTTTGCCATATTTTCCGGGAAAGTCCCGTGGCGAGCTGCTCAATATCACTCGCCGCGGCTGCGACTTCGCCGTCGCGGCAGCTTTGGGCGAGCAGCGCCGCGAGCTTGCCCGTCAACGACGCCAATTCGCTGCAATAATCGAGATATCGCTCAAGCAGCGCGCCGTGGAGCGCCTGTTTCGGCGAACTCTTTGTGGCGGGTAAAACAACGCCGCTGGTGCGATAGGGGTCCTTCGTCAATTGGTGCATATCGACCACATGCGCGATTGACCGCAATTCATGAAGATAATCGAGCGCGCGCCGCCGCTTCCAGCGCTCTTCCATTTTGCCGAGGGTCAAAACCCCGATGCCGGTTAGAACGACGATGTTCATGGCTGGTTCGAGGATCTGCACAAGGCGCGCCGCCTGCCAGGAAAACCCATCATAATGAAGCCCGGCGGTGAGCCAGATAAAGGCGCCCGCCCCAAGGGTCCAAATCGTATAGACGCATAAACGGATCGCAACCGCCGGACGGTTCAGGAGCGCCGCTTCATCCGCGCAGCGCCGCGCCGTCGCGGCCAGTTCCGCCGCCACATTCACTAATCCGGCGTCCGGAAATCGTTCCGAAATACGCTGATGCAGCCGGTCAATCGTTTCGATAACGCAGTCTGAACGTAGGGTTTTATAAACCATAGCCGTAGCGACACTCCCATAAACGTATGAGCATTTGCTTAACGGCTCCTTAAAAATCCGCTTCAGGATTAATTGGGTATTAAAAATATTTCGTAATACTGACGGAAACACTTGCGGGAAGCTGTATGACGAGTGCGCGACGCCTCATTAAAAGGCTGGCGGCGTTGTTAACTGGAGCGTCCGTAGCGTTCTCCGGTGTTTGTGCGTACGCCGCTAATCCTTGGGAGCTCGAGGCCGGACAGGCGACAACCAGCCCTGTGGGTTTCGTTACCGTGACATTCGCGACGAGCTTCGCGTCGGCGCCCGTGGTCGTCGTGATGCCCACGGATGCGAACGATGATCCGGCGGTGTTACGTCTTAGAAACATAACGGCAGCCGGATTTGAGGTGGCGCTCGTGGAGCCGACAGGCGAGGACGGCGCCGTTGTTCCGATGACATTCGACTATGTGGCGGTTACGCCGGGCGTCCATCAATTTCCGACAGGGGATACGATCGCCGCGCTACAGCATTCAACGACGACACTGCAGCACGGCGCTGGCGTCGGCGGGGCCGAAGGCTATGACACCGTGCCGTTTGGGCCCACATTTCCATCGACCGCCAGCGTCGTTGCAAGTTTGCAAACCACAAATAACGAAACCAATGCGCCGCCGGGCGACGTCTCAGTGCCTTGGTTAACCGTCGCAATGCGGAACGTTTCTCCAACGTCTGTGCAGATCGCCTTGGAGCGAAGCGAAGTAGCGACGGGCGTCGTCACCGTCAATGAGACGATTGGAATTATCGCGATTGCGTCAGGGATATCTGGAACTTTCATTGACGACGCCGACCAATCGATTTCATGGTCCGCCGTTTCGACGCCTGATAACATTCGAGGTTGGGGCAATGGGACGCCTTGTTTCGTCAATACCTATTCTGGCGTCGCATTCGCGTCGCCACGTCTTGTTGCGTCGAAGAACCGCCACGATGGCGGCGACGGCGGGTGGCTCCGCCGTTGCTCTTTGACCGGAACATCCGTCGGGTTCGTTGTTGATGAGGACCGGTTCCGCGAGCCTGAACGCAACCATACGACCGAAGCCGCAGGCGTTCTCGCCTTTTCAAACTCGTTTCACGCAGTCTTTGAGGGGCTGCTCGCCGCCGCGAAAACTGTCACGATTGAAGAGGACCCGGTGAACGGCGCCATCGGCGCATACGCCATTCCCGGCGCCCGCGCCCGCTATCGTGTTGAGGTGGAAAGCGAAGGCCGATTGCCGATCGACACCGACAGCGTTTCGTTCGTGGACATTCTGCCAGCTGACGTAAAACTCGTCGTCAACGATATTGGCGGCGGGACATCGGGGCCTGTGCGCTTCACCGACGGAACGACCACTAGCGCGCTGACTTATTCTTTCGTAAGTCTCGCCAGCGCAACGGATGATATTGATTTCTCGAATAATGGCGGCGCCACCTTCACGTATACTCCGGCGCCTGACACCGACGGCGCCGATGGGGCGGTGACACATTTTCGCATCCGCCCGAAAGGCGATTTCGCAGGCGACGGCGCCGGCGCAAATCCGAGTTTTGTCCTTGAATACGATGTTATCATCGAATGAATTTGAAAATCACTTTTGACAATCGACGATTATTTTTCGATTAGCGACGTATGCAGAACGTCTGTGACGAGCGAGCTTACGCCATCGCAATCACTTACGACGCAGGCTCGATGTACGTCTGATTACCGTACGGCTTTTTCATTGATCAACGGAAGTTATTCGAGCGTGCGCGCCACTCGAAATCCGTTGTCGTAGTCGCGTGCGGTTTGACCGCCGGCGATCCGGTGGCCCGCGCGCAACCGCCAGCCGCCTGTGTTCCATGCGCCGCCTTTGAGGACGCGTTCATTGCAAGTCGCCTGCACGCCGTTTTCGCCTGCGGTCCAGCAATCCTCCGTCCACTCCCAGACGTTTCCATGCATGTCGAAGAGGCCAAAGGCATTCGGCTTGAAACTCGCCACCGGCGTTGTTTTTTGGCGGTAGACGCCGGCCGGCCCGCCATACTTATATTGCGCGTTAAAGTTTGCGAGCTTGTCGGAAACGGAGGCGCCAAACGCGAACGGCGTCTGAGCGCCCGCCCGCGCGGCGTATTCCCATTCCGCTTCGGTCGGGAGGCGATATTCCTGCCCGGTTTTGCGTGATAACCAGTCCACAAATGACTGCGCGTCTTCCCAGGACACATTGATCACAGGCCGCTTATTGCGGCCCCACCCATAGTCAGCGGCTTTGTGGCCCCGACATCCTCCGTCTGCGACGCAAGCGTCCCATTGGTCGAATGTGACCTCGCGCGCGCCGATGGCGAAACGATAAGGGATGACTTTTTCCTGAAGCGTCAGTTCGTTTTCGTGGCGGGCGCGCTCGTCTAGCGGCGTTCCCATAACAAAAGACCCCGCCGGAATTTCCGCCATGTCAGGGCAGTTCACACATTCGCGAAAGTAATTCCCAACATTTGCGAATTCCTCGGGCGCCGGCTGCAACACCGTGTTCTCCACGATCAGGCGATCAAGCCCGTCAGTATCGATGGTCTCGCCGGTGGTCGGCGCCGCGACTGTAGCTGCGGCGCTTACAACGCTTGCGGCTGAACTTGTCTCGGCGGCTGATGAAGGCGGCGCACTGGAGGCGGCGTCGGCGACGATAATCGGTTTTAGAGAGGGCGACGGCGCGTCGAAATCAACACCGAATCCGAGATCTTCCCCGCCGGCGATCGGGTCGAAATTATTATCGTCCGTTGACGTCGTTTCGATCGCCGTTGCGGACTCGCTTAACGTTTCAGCAGCGGGTTGAAGGCTCGCCCCTATAGGTTCTTCAGAAACTTGGCGACCGGTTTCCGTTGTGGGGATCGTCTCCGCAGCGGCTCCTGCGTCCGCCACCACTATTCTGTCCGGCGATTGATTGTCGCTGGATTCTAAAGGTGCGGCGGCGACCACCGGCGTTTCTTCAAAAGGCGCGACTGGTTCACCCTCGTCACTAGTCGCGGCCTCTTCCTGCAAGTTGGCGAGGGCCGGCGCTGAGGTCTGAGGAAGCGCTGGGGCTCGTTGCACTAACGGCTCCTGTTCGCCAATGCCTGCGTCGTCGCCGTCAGTGACAACGTTCTCTGCGATTGTTTCCGGCGTCACGAAAGCAACGGTCGGTTTTTCCGGCGCGGCGCGTCCAAAGATCAGCGGCGCTACCGCGATCAGGCTCAGCGTGACCGCGGCGAGGGCGACCGCCCCGCCGAACAACACCGCCGGCCCGGAAAATCCGAATTTCTTCGGTGGGGGCTCAACCGGCGCATCAAGCGTCAGATCTTCGAATCCGATTTCCGAGCGGCGGATGGATAGGTTGATTTCGTCGGTGACGAAGCGCCAGCGCGGATCTTCTTGATCGCCGGCCCACCCGCTGAGGTCGATCGGCCACAAATGCTGAAAGCTCTGAGGCGGCTCAATCTTTCCGATCGCCACCGGCGTCAGGGTTCTGCGCGCCAAAGCGCGCCGGGCATGAGCAATCACCGTCGGCGACGCGATGGAGGCGGCGGACCAGATCACGAGCATGGCGTCAGGCTCGCCGCCCGCGGCCCCGAGAACAGCGCAGGCGTCGCGATCAACTTCGCGCCGCGACACAGCGTGGCCCATCTCGAAAAGAACATCTTCGAGTTTTGTCGCAAACGGTTGATTTTCGACCGCATACAGAATGCAAACGTGCGCCATAGCTTCCCGTTAAATACGATTTGCGCGCAAAATCATCCCCTAGCGGCGCGCCCTAGCGCTTGTTGTTCGCTGATTACGCAGTGCGCCGCAATAAAAAGCCGCTTGATCAGGGCTTAAACATTCGTTCGATTGTGTTCTTGTTATGTTCCAATATTTAAGGTATGGTCTTGTTTCAGGATCATAAAGGGGAACGGTCCAGATGGTCGCCCAAGTCACCACATTCGCCTTCCAGGGCGTCGAAGCCCGGCCCGTGACGGTTCAGGTCCAGATATCGGGCGGCAACGCATTCTCGATCGTGGGGCTGCCAGACAAGGCAGTCTCAGAAGCGCGCGAGCGGGTGCGTGCGGCCCTGAATGCGGTGGGCCTTGGCCTGCCGGTGAAACGTGTGACGGTGAACCTGGCGCCCGCAGACTTACCAAAAGAGGGCAGCCATTTCGATCTTGCGATCGCGCTCGGCCTGCTGGTGGAGATGGGCGCTGCACCGCGCGACGCGTGCGAGGGGTACGCGGTCATGGGCGAGCTTGGCCTTGACGGGTCCATCGCGCGCGTTGCGGGTGCGTTGCCCGCCGCCGTCGCGTCCAACGATCTCGGGCTCGGTCTGATCTGTCCGCAGGCCAGCGGCGCCGAAGCGGCCTGGGCGGGCGGCGATGCGGAGATCCTCGCGCCTAAAAGCCTCATTCAGCTCATCAATCATTTTAAGGGCGTGCAGGTTCTGTCCAATCCTGAGCCCGGCGCCATGGACGACGGCCCGCCCACGCCCGATCTGCGGGACGTAAAGGGTCAAGAAAGCGCAAAGCGAGCGCTCGAGGCCGCGGCTGCGGGCGGTCATAATTTGTTGATGGTCGGGCCGCCTGGCGCCGGAAAGTCCATGTTGGCGGCGCGCCTGCCCGGATTGTTGCCGCCGCTCACCCCGTCCGAAATGCTGGAAATTTCGATGATTCAGTCGATGGCCGGATTGTTGGAGGACGGACGATTGACACGGGCGCGGCCTTTTAGATCTCCTCACCATTCAGCGTCCATGGCGGCGATGGTCGGCGGCGGCGTGCGCGCCAAACCGGGAGAAGCCTCGCTCGCCCATCATGGCGTTCTCTTTCTCGATGAATTGCCGGAGTTTTCTTCGCAAGTATTGGACAGTCTCCGCCAGCCGCTGGAGACAGGCGATGTGATGATCGCGCGCGCAAACTTCCATGTGCGATACCCGGCGCGCTTTCAATTGGTTGCAGCGATGAACCCATGCCGGTGCGGGTACGGCAAGGCGAGCGGGCGCGCTTGCGGGCGAGGTCCGAACTGCGAGGCCATCTATCAGGCGCGCGTTTCCGGCCCGCTTTTTGACCGCATGGATATCGCGATCGATCTGGCGCCGGTCACGCCTGCAGACCTCGCCGCGCCGGCGACAGGCGAGGACAGCGCCTCGGTGGCCGCCCGGATCGCGGATGCTCGCGAACAACAAAAGGCGCGGGCTGTAGAGCACGGCGATACTGCGACGACGAACGCCGCCTTGCCCGACGCCATATTGGCGAAAGTTGCGGCGCCGGACGCCGAAGGGACGGCTTTATTGACGCGCGCCGCTGAGACGCTCGGCTTCTCGGCGCGCGCCTATCATCGGATATTAAGGCTCGCGCGCACCTTGGCGGATCTTGACGGGTCGGACGGCGTCAGGCGCCGGCATATCGCAGAAGCGGTCAGTTATCGGCGGAAAGACAACGCCGCGCCGCAGGTCGGCGCGCCTGCCGCGAGCAAGATTGCGTAACCGTTTTCTCCGCATATGGATAAAATTTTCGGCGCTCGCGCCGAAAATTGAATAATGCTCATTAACCAACTCCCCTAACCAATTTTTCAACCTGTCGGCGGCATAGTTAAAGGCGATCGTTCGTTCGAGGGGTTTTCGGTTTCATGGCTTTAATCGCCAATAGCGGCCTGGTCGGCCAAGAACTGATTGTTCTTTGCGACGCCGAAAACCGCATCAAATTTGTCAATCGCGCCTTCGCCGCCCTGTTCGGCGCCGCCCCGCAAGCGTGGCGCGATAAATATTTCAATCCGGGCGGCGATCAAGCATCAGCCGTCGCCTTTCGTAAACACCGCCGCTTCAAAACCGAAGTCGCCCTGCAGGGCGATACGGTCGTCATCGATTGGGAAGAAACGATCCTGGCCGGCGGCGAAAAACTTTTCGCCGGCGCGTGCGATGACAATGACGGCGCTCGCCGCGACGCGCACGCTGTCGTCGATGAGAAGATGCGTTTCCTGGCGACGATGAGCCACGAAATGCGCACGCCCTTGAACGGTATTCTGGGGATGAACGGTCTCCTCCTCGATACCGATCTCAACGCCAACCAGCGCGCCTACGCGGAAGCCGTTCGCGAGTCGAGCGTCGCCTTGTTGGCTCTCATCAACGATCTCCTCGATTATTCAAAGCTTGAGGCCGGAAAGCTGGAGCTTGAAGAGGTTACGTTCGATCCCGTCGCGATGGTGCAGGGCGTGACGGAGTTGTTATCCACAAAGGCGGTGGAAAAAGGGATCGAGATCGCCGCTTACATTGATCCCTCCATGCCGCCGCGTCTCATTGGCGACGAGGCTCGGCTTCGCCAGGTTCTCCTTAACCTCGCCGGGAACGGCGTAAAATTTACCGATGAAGGCGGCGTCGCGATCGAGGCAAGTTTCGATACGCAGGTAAACGGCGATATCGGCCTCACCGTAACAGTGCGCGACACTGGCGTCGGCATTCCCTACAAGGAGCAATCGCTGATCTTCGATGAATTTGCGCAGGCCCACAATTTGACGACGCGCCGCCCTGAAGGCACTGGCCTTGGGCTCGCGATCTCGCAAAAACTTGTCAACGCAATGAGTGGCGAGATTACATTGCGAAGCGTGCCGGGTCAGGGAAGCGCATTCACCTTCACAGTCACGCTAAAGGCCGGCGCCGAAGCGGCTCAACCGACACGTATTGACGCTCACCCCGTCGTCGTGGCGACAAAATCGACCATTCTCGCGAGGGTCTTGCGGCTGCAATTGCAGTCGTTTGGCGTGGAGCATTTCCGCATTGTGGAGAGTTCGAAAGAAGCTGTCGTCGTCTTGAAAGAATTGCCTGGCGCGACGCTCTTGAGCGACTTTGATATTGCGGAAGCCGGCGGTGAGACGATGGCTGTGGAAGCCGGACAAGCGTTGGTCCTCCTTTCGAATAGCGACCGCAGCATCATCGAATCCTTACGAGATAGAAATTTTGACGGATACTTGATTAAGCCCATACGGCAATCGACGTTGAAGCGCGAATTATCGCGCGCGCCTCATCCGATCGCCGAACCTTTAAAGCCGGAGAAGAAGCCCATGGCCAACCTGTCTCGCAAACTGTCTATTCTGCTTGCGGAGGATAATCAGATTAACGCCGTCCTCGCGACTGCCCTGATCAAACGCGCAGGCCACCAGGTTCGGGTCGCGGTCAACGGCGCCGAGGCGGTCGAAGCCTTGAAAACCGATCCGTACGATCTCGTCTTCATGGATATGCATATGCCTGAAATGGACGGGCTTGAGGCGGCCCAGGAAATTCGCAAGCTTGACGTCGACATGGCCGCCGTGCCGATTGTCGCGTTGACCGCCAACGCTATGGCGTCCGACCGCCAGAAATGCCTCGATGCGGGCATGGATGATTTTCTCTCAAAGCCGTTTGATCCGGATGATTTCCACGCGATGCTCGAGAAATATTGCGGCGATGGAGCGACGCCGAAAGCTGTCGCATCCTGATGATAATTCGAGGCTGGCGGTGGGACGCGGCCTTCTTTCCGACACGGAACACACCTAGACTGGACCAATAGCCAGTGTGGTGACGGTATGACGGCGACTTCCTCTTCTGATGCGGCGACGGTCGATTCGGCTGAAATGGCGGCGAAGCCCTCTTCAACTGATATCTTTCGGGCGCTTAGTCGTCGAAAAACCGGCGCCATGCTTCTCTTGGGATTTGCAGCGGGCCTGCCCTATGTCTTGATCACCGGGACGTTGCTCGCCTGGTTCACAAATGAAGGCATCGAGGTCAAGACGATCGGCGTCTTCTCGTGGATCATTATCATTTACGGTTTCAAGTTTTTGTGGGCGCCGGCGATCGACCGAATGAAAGCGCCGCCTGTGTTCGGCATGGGTCAACGCCGGGCGGGGATATTGTTGTTGCAAGGCGTCATTATCGCCGCGCTTGCGTTTATTTCGCTGGCGTCGCCGCAATCTCAAATTGGACTGATCGCCATGGCGGCTGTTGTTTGCACATTCGCATCCACCTGCCAGGACGTCTTGATCGACGCGTGGCGGATCGAAGTCGCTGATGAAGAAACGACGGTCGATCTTCTTTCGTCGGTTTATCAGATTGGGTACCGCTTAGCGGCGATACTGGGCGGCGCCGGGGCGTTGATTATCGCCCATCGGATTGGCTGGAATAACACATTCGTTGTGCTCGCTGCGTTGATGAGCGTTGCGGTCACTGGCGTATTTGTGGCGCAGAACGGTCCTGTGCTGAGAAAGTCGCTTGCCCTAAGCGAGGATAGCGCGCCCGTGTTTTGGCGGAACGTAATTCTTTGCGGCGTAATGGTGTTGTGGGCCTGGTGCTTTGTCACACTATTCGGATTTATGGGGTATGCGCTTCAATTTCCGGAATTGGCGAACGCCCGGACCTTTACGCGCGAGACGGGGCCATTGATTGTTATCGCAGCGGTCATCGCGCCGATGGCGGGCGCCGCCTTCCTGCTGCGGCGCTTCGATACGGCGTCGCGTCCTCAATGGTTGAGCCCGTGGCGCGGTCAAAGCGTTCTGGACATCATGTACGGCGCAATTCTCGCGCCGATGAAAGATCTGATCACGAGATTGCGTTATGCGGCGTTATTAGTGCTTGTTCTCGTCCTTTCGTATCGCTTTGTCGATCTGATCTGGGGCGCTTTCGCCTATCCGTTTTATCTCGGTGAAAATTACGGCGCGCTCGGTCACAGCCTCGATGAAGTCGCCATCGCCTCCAAACTGTTCGGCACGTTGATGACTTTTCTCGGGATCACTGTCGGCGGGTTTTCAATTCTGAAGTTTGGCCGGATGCCATGTCTGTTTGTCGGCGCTGTCATGGCCGCGGCGACTAATCTCCTTTTGGCGGATTTGGCTTTGGGCGGCGCAAATACCCATGCATTTCTTTCGACAACGCGCCTTTACGCGGTCTTCGGCGCTATCCAACCCTTGGCGGAATTTTTAGGGCTTGACGTTACCGTTGGGGAAAAGCTTTCGCGGCTGATGGCCGTTATCGCCGCAGAGAATTTGGCGGTCGGGTTCGCGAGCGCTGCGATTGTCGTTTATCTCTCGTCAATCGTGAACCCAAAATTCGCCGCTGTTCAGTATGCGCTCCTCGCTTCGCTCACCATGTTGATTGGTTCATTCGGGCGCGGCGCGTTAGGCGAGTTGATTGAAGTTCGCGGGTTCGCGTTCGTCTTTTACCTGACGGCGGCAATGGGGCTTGTTGCGGTCGTGGCTTCCGCGATTGAATGGATACGACAATCGCGTCTTGCAGCATCGTCTTCAGCTTGAAACGCTTGAAGGTTCGAGCCCTGCTGCAAGGCATTCGTCCAAATCCGGTTTGTCTTCTTCCGATGTTTTCGCGGCGGCGTCGATGTGGGCGGCGTTAAGCGTTTCCGCATCGTTGGGATAGAAAATCACGATCAGATTGCATTGGGCGAGCACATATCTGCGAAATTCGCCTGGTCCTTCGCGGCGAACAAGCGCTGCTTCGCCGAGGAGATCGTCAATCGTCATGGCGGATTGTCCCATGACGTCCTCTAGAACAAAAGCTGGTTCAGCGTTCTGCGGCGTCTCGTTGATCGCCGTCTGGTCAACCGGTCCCGGCGCACCAGTCGCGCAAGCTGCAGTTAACGTAACGGCGCCGACGGCGATTGCTCTGAAAAATCCCGGCACAGAAATCTCTCTTTCCCTGACGCTGACTTCGCGGGTGCGCGCCTTGCGCACGCCGTTTCGGCCACTTATAAGCGCGCTTTCTGTGGGCGGCAAATTTGGAAAGCGACATCGATATGGCGGATAATTCTCTCGACGTGGTCGGCGTTGGCAATGCGATTGTGGATGTTCTCGCCAAGGCGGAGGACACGTTTCTGGTCGCGCACGCCATCCCCAAGGGGGGCATGATCCTGATCGATGAGGCGCAAGCGGCGACGATCTATGACGCCATGGCCGCGGCCATTGAGATTTCCGGCGGATCGGCGGCGAATTCCATCGCCTGTATCGCATCGCTGGGCGGCGACGGGGGTTTTGTGGGCAAGGTCGCGCAGGACACGCTCGGCGAGATCTTTCGTCACGATTTGCGGTCAATGGGCGTCGTATTCGACGCGCCGCCGCTCACAGAAGGCCCCGCCACAGGACGCTGCCTCATTAACGTCACCCCGGACGCGCAACGCTCCATGACCACCTTTCTTGGCGCGGCCGGGTTCGTTTCGCCAGACGATATCGACAAGGCGATGATTGAGCGTTCGGCGATCACTTTTTTTGAGGGCTATTTGTTCGAGCAGGCGGTGGCGCGCGAGGCTTTCATCAAAGCCTGCGACTACGCGAAGGCCGCAGGTAAAAAGACGGCGCTCACCCTCTCGGACAGCTCCTGCGTTGATCGCCAGAAAGAAGCGCTCGACGCGTTCATCCCCGAACACGTGGATATTCTGCTCGCGAACGAACAGGAAGCGCAGGCGTTGTTTGGAAGCGATGATATTCGATCAATTGCAGAACAAGCCCGTTCGATTAGCACGCTGACGGCGGTAACGCTCTCTGAGAAAGGATCGGTGCTAATTCCTGCGGACGGTGAGATTGTCGAAGTCGCCGCCATAGCGCCCGAACAGCTTGTCGACACGACCGGCGCCGGCGACGCTTATGCGGCGGGCTTGCTGTTCGGTCTCGCCCGAGGGCTTGAGCCGGCGCGCGCTGGCGCAATCGGCTCGCTGGCTGCCTCGGAAGTCATCAGCCACTTCGGCGCCCGTCCGGAAAAGAACCTGAAGGACCTGGCGTCCGAAAAAGGTCTGCTCTAAATTGCGGCGCTAGAGCGCTTTTTCGTAGATCCGGTAGGTCTTATAGACCTTGCCGCCCATATCTGTCAGCATATTGAGCATTGCCGGGTTACTTTCCAGGATCCAGGAAAGCTCTGAATTTCTGACGCCAGCATCGATATTGGCCGAGTTGACCATGTCGATAATCTTATAGGCGAATGCAGCGCCAAGCGGCTTGCCCTGGAATTTTTTTACGATGCCCATAAGCGGCATGCGCGCGCTTGAAAGGCCCTTTACTTTTAAGCGCCACAAGAGTTTCGCCCAATTGAACGGCGCCAGTTTGCCGTTAAAGTCGGCAATCGCTTCATTGATGTTAGGAAGCACAAGGCCCATCGCCGCTGGTTCCCCATCCACGTAACACAGAACGACATTTTCTTTTGTGATGATCGGGCGTAGCTCGCCGGCCATGTGTTCGGCTTGCGCGTCCGTAAACGGAACAAAGCCCCAATTATCCGACCAGGCGTCGTTAAAGATATTTACAAGCGTTTTTATATCGCTCACGAAGTTTTTGAATTCGATATTGCGGATTTTGACCTTGGGATTGGCGATCGCTTTTTCCACGAACTTCTTGCGTTTTTCCGGGATGAAATCCTTGTCGTTCACATAGTGAAGCGCGTGCATGTCTTGCGCTTTCACATAGCCGCAGGCCTCCACATGGGGCCCATACCAGGGCCGCCCATGCGGCATCATAACAAAGGGCGGCGTGTCAAAACCGTCCACAAGCAGGCCGCATTCTTCATTAACGGTAAAGCTGAACGGTCCTGTCGCGCGCGTCATGCCTTTTGTCCGAAGCCAGTCTTCCGCCGCTTCGAACAAAGCCGCAAAAACTGATTTGTCATCAATCCCGTCTAGGAATCCGAATTGACCGGTGGCGTCGTTGTGGCGCTGCAGATGGAGCGGATTGACGATGGCGCTTATCCGGCCGACGACGGCGTTATCTTTATAAGCGATCCACAATTTGTGGTCGGCGCCTTTGAGGACAGGATTGGATTTCGGATTGAGGCGCGCGGCGACTTCATATTCCAGCGGCGCAATATAATGGGGGTCGCCTGCATAGGCGGGATGTCCCGCCCGGATGAAGGCCTTTCGCTCGCCCTCTGTTTCGACGGGACGAATGTCAATTTTCTGGCGGGTCGATTGAGAGACGGCGGTGTCCATGGGCCACGCATTCCTTCCAGCGCGGCCCGGGCGAACCGCTCGTTAGTTTCTCATGTTGATTTCCACGTTCGCCCCGTCGCTGGCAACCTCAAAAAGGGCCTCATCGACAGTGGGCGCGCGAAATCGCAGCTTCGGATTGTTTGAAATGCCGAACGGTTCAGCGGGAATGCCGAACGCGCCTTTATCGAAGGTCTTGTTGGCGTTCTCGTCATGGTAAATCGCGATCGCGTAATTCTCCGGTCCCGGGGCTCGAAAACAGAAAAACGTGGTCGGCGCTTTCGCCGCGAAGCGTACTTGTTGAACGCGGCCGGCCCGTTTCAAAAACCCTTCCTCGTCATTACGATAGAGATCGCCGACGATCTGACCCACATTCTCTTTCACGTCAGTGACTCGCACGCGGATCTCATTTTTTGAACCGGTGCAGCTCACATGATCGAATTGGAATTCGGTAATCGGCGTCGCCGTCATATCGGCGGCCGGGGCGCTTGCGCCTGCAAAAAGTAAGGCCGCGAAGGCCGAAAAGCTCGTGATCATCTTACCCATCTCAACTACCCGTATCAGGACAAACGCCTCTCCCAATGATCCACAATCTAGGGGCCCTTATGGGCGAAAACTAGGCGCCGAAAAGGGAAAATGCGTCATCACGCAAGCGTGAAAATTGAAATATTTGGCGCCAACCTGTGAGAACGCCTCAGGCGTCAACCTTAACGCGCGCGCCCTCGAAGGCGTCGGCCATTGCTTTGTAGGCGTCAACAATGCGGTCGATATCATCGTCTGTGTGCGCTGCTGAGACCGAGAGGCGCAAAAGGAAGGTCTTGGCGTCCGGCGTGCCGGGCGGGATCGCCATGTTTACGTATACGCCGTGATCCAGAAGAAAATTCCAGGCCATGAATGTCGTCTCGCGATCAGGCAGCAAAACCGACACGACGGGCGCCGGATCGGCGGCGACGTTTAGTCCGAATTGTTTGAGCGCCCCATGGAAGCGGTTCACGTTGGCCCAAAGCCGATCGCGAATCTCAGGCGAAATCGCTTCCAGCGCTGCTTGCGCTGAAGCAATGGTCGCAGGCGACGGCGAAGCGGTGAACATATAGGCTCTGGAAGAAAAGCGAAGATAGTCCAGCTCTTTGTGATTCGACGCCACAAACCCGCCAATTGATGCGAGGCTCTTCGAAAATGTGCCCGAATAAAAGTCGATCTTGTCCATCACGCCTTCGGCTTCGGAAACGCCGCGTCCATTTTCTCCGTAGACCCCAAAAGAGTGCGCTTCATCCACATAGAGATAGCCGCCATGGGTATGCGTCACTTCGAGGAACTCTTTCACAGGCGCGGTGTCGCCCAACATGGAATACATGCCTTCAATACAGACGAGTTTGCCTTTCACCTCCGGCCCAAGCCGTGAAAGACGCTTATCAAGGTTTTCCGGCGAATTATGACGGAAGCGGACGGTCTCCGCACCCGACAGTTGGCAGCCGTCGTAAATGCAGGCGTGGCAATCGGCGTCGATGAGAATTACATCCTCGCCCGGTTTCACCAAGCCGGCGATCGCGCCAAGATTGGCCTGATAGCCCGTTGAATAAACGACGCAATGGTCCATACCCAAAAAGTCGGCGAGGCTTTTTTCGAGTTTTTTGTGACCGGAATAGGTGCCGTTCGCAAACCGTGATCCTGTTGTGCCGGTGCCTTGTTCGTCGAGCGCTTTCTTCGCGGCTTCTATCGACGACTTTTCGAAGGTCAGTCCCAAATAATTATGCGTGCCAGCAAGGACAGTTTCCTTCCCCTTTATACGCGCTCGCGTCGGGCCGGTCATTTCTTCCATAACGACCGTGAACGGATTTTTTCCCGCGGCTTCGAGTTGGTTGTAGAGCGTCGCGGTTTTCTCGAATTTCTCGAATAAGCTCATGGATTAAGCCTGTTCTTTCTTGATCGCATGAATGGCGTCCACCAATTCGCCAATTGTTTTCGTCTCAGAAATCGTATTCACAGGGATCGAGATATCGTAGCTGTCTTCAATGTCCATGACGATGTCGAGAACAGCGACACTATCGACCTCCAGGTCTGCGATGAGGTCGGTTTCACGCGTTAATTTTACACCCTTGTGATTAATCGGCTCCAGGAGCGCGCAAATCTTGTGGAACACAAGGTCGTCGTCTTCCTGTATGCTTGTCGCGTTCGTATCAGCCATGATCGCCTTCTCCTTCGCCGCAGCGGGTTAGAGGTATCCGTGTTCTTGATACCACTGGACGGTTTTTGCAAATCCTTCTTTCAAGCTATGGGCCGGCGCCCAGGAGGCAGCGTCATTGAAAAGCGGATCGCGCGCCACCCAATCGGTATGAAAGAACTCGCGAATTTGTCCGGTTCTGACGTCCGGCGTCTTTCCCATCAAAAGCGCGGCTCGCCGGGCGACCGCGTGATACCCGCTTAGAATAGGCCGCGGCGCCCTGATCTTCCGCGGCTTCTTGCCCATCACCGCGCCCAGCGTTTCGCCGATTTCTGTCCAACTATACCCTTGGGGGCGGTCGTCTGCGACTTCATAAACGCCGGGCGTGAGCGCGGCGTCGGCGGCTCGCGCGACGGCGGCGGCTGCGTCTTCCACGAACAGGATCGACGCCCGCGCCGGGCTCTGCGTCGCAGGCTCCGGGGCGAGGCCTGCTTTCACAAGCTTGAAATAGGGCAGCGTCGCCGTATCGCGCAGGCCGTAAATCGCGGGTAATCGTAAGGAGATCGCATTCGCTTCAGCCACCGCCGCTTCGCTCGCTCTTTTCGATGCCGCGTAAGGCGAGAGCGAAGGTTCTCGTGCGGACATTGACGACAGGTGGACCATCTTTGCGCCGGCATTTGCAGCGGCGCGCGCGGCCTCTTTTGCGCCGTCCACATTGATCGCGTGAAAGTCATCGTCGTCACGCACGTGGGTGACGCCGGCGCAGTGAATGAAAATGTCGCAGCCTTGCGCGAGCTGACCCAACGCGTCCGGATTATTGATATCGCCTTCGACGATCGAGACGCGGTCTTTCCAATCCGAAAGTTTAGAAGGTGTCCGGGCGAGGGCTTTTATTTCTGCGCCGCCGTCGAGAAATGCATTGATGAGGGCGGCGCCGACAAATCCCGTACCGCCCGTAAGCGCAATTTTTTTATTCACACGCGCGCTTCGGCGAGCGTTGGCGTTGCAACGCGTTCTTTTTCCTCAAAGGCGCCAGCGAGATATTTCGCCTTCACTTTTGCCCGTGAGAGTTTCCCCGACGACGTCATCACCATTGAATGCGGTCTCGCCAGGACGACTTCAGCAGGCGCGCCCGCCGCGCTCTGGATAACGCCGGCGAGGTCACGTTTTAGAATTTCAAGCGCATCTTGCGTCATGCCGCGCCGCTCAGCGACGACCACCATGCGCTCGCCTGCGCTGTCATCGACGGAAAAGGCGGCGACGCCGCCCTGGCGCACGCCTTCGGTTTTTTCAACCGCCCACTCCACATCCTGCGGCCAGATGTTCCGGCCATTGATGATAATCAGGTCCTTGGCGCGGCCTGTAATAACGATCTGGCCGTTTAGGAAGTAACCCATGTCGCCGGTGTCGAGCCATTCGCCGTCAAACATCGCTTTGGACGCAGCTTCATCGGAAAAGTAGCCGGGCGTGATGCTTGGTCCACGGATGAAAATCCGGCCGACTTCGCGATCATTTTCAATGGCGCCGTTTTCGCCGCGCACTTCTATCGCATGATCCGGTAACGCTTTTCCACAGAGGACGAAGCCACGCTTGTGTTCATCGGACGTCACCGCCGATGCTGGAAGGGCGACCCCGGAGCGATTGTAGTGGCGCATATCCACATAATCGACATCAATCGGCGCGCCGAGTTCGGTAAAAGAGATAGCAAGCGTCGCTTCGGCGAGGCCGTAGCTCGGGAGAAACGCTTTTTCATCAAAACCAAACGGCGCAAACGCATCTACAAACTGCTGCAGCGCTTCCGGGCGCACCATGTCGCCGCCAATGCCTGCGATACGGATTTTGGACAGGTCGATCGAGCCTTCTTCGGCGCGCGCCGACCGCCGTGCGCTCAGATCATATCCGAAGGAGGGGCTGTAAGTGGCTGTCGTGCCGTTCGCTGACATTAGTCGCAGCCACAATAAGGGGCGGCGGACAAAATCCGACGTGGCGATAAAGTCAACCGTGCGCTGACCATACATTGGCGACAGAGCGAACCCGATGAGGCCCATGTCATGATAAAGCGGTAACCAGCTTGCGGCCCGGTCATCACCGCGAAGTACCAAGCCGGAATTCGTAATGCCGTGCAGGTTGCTGGTGACTGACGCCTGCGTCCCGATCACGCCCTTTGGCGCGCTCGTCGATCCTGACGAGTACTGAATATAACAGGCTTCGTCCGGACCGAACGGAACCGCCGTTTTGCCGTTGCCCGGCAGCGCTTTAACGCCCTCAAAATCGAACACCTCGACGCCTTCGAGATGGGTCGTCGCCTCTTCGAGGAAGTCCACGAGATTGGTCGGGCCAATTGCGGCCTTCGCGCCGGCCCCTTCAAGCATCAATCGGATCTGGACAAGATACCCTTCCTTGCCGCCGAGATTGACCGGAAGCGGCATCGGGGCTGGGAGAAGCCCGGCATATTGGCAAGCATAGAATACGCGCATGAAATCTGCGCTGGTCTCTGCGACAATCGCGATCCGGTCGCCCCGCTCGAATCGAACTGCGAGCCGGTTCGCCAGCGCGCGCGCGTCATCGCGCAACTGCGCATAGGGCAATGCAACGGAAAGCTCGCCGCGAAGATTGTAAAAATTCAGACCGGTCTCGCCCTGCGCCGCATAGTCAAGTGCTTCGCATACCGTTTGAAACGGTCCGAGCTTGTGCGGCAGAGTCGCGTTTTCTGTCGGCGTAGGTCTTAATTCTTCCGACTTCATCGGTTCCAAACCAGGGTTGACGGACATCAACGCCCCCGCAACTTGACCGACGACGCCGGCCCTTCCAAACACAATCGCCCCGACAAGCGGACACTCTAATCCGCGCTGGCCAGAGCCGACAAACTCTTAATTTTCTCTCATCCGGGCCCCAAGCCGGAAGAAAGACGACTTACAATAGCAGATCAAGACGCGCTTCTTAAAGCATTACGCTGAACAAAGTCACCCAAGGCCGCCACGTTTCGCTGGTCAGATTTCGCCCTATTACCGCCCACGACCCTGAGATTGGGCCGATACAAGCCATTTGGTCAACGGACAAGCGCTGAGAAATGCTGTTCAATCAAGTTTTGCGTGGAGATATTTCAGTAATTGAAGGGGTCTGGCCGCCAATCTGGTGCGTAAACGCCACATTGTGGGACATACTGCACCGCTGCTACGACTTGTGCGCTGCGGGGCTGGCAATTAGGGTCCGGCGCGCCGTCAGCGGCGTTCAACTGGGGTTTTGACAGGAGTGACAGGCGATGCGCCTTTTTGTCGGGTACAAGGCTTGGAAAGAAGAGGACTACCTCCTCAATCGCATGAGCTTTGACGACCTCGTGCGGGCGTACGTTACTTATCCGGGCATTCAGGTCTACGCGGCGATTATTATCGCTTCGTTGGCGGGCGGTGCGTTTCTTGCCAATTCTTGGGCCTTATTCGCGCTGTCAATCGGCGTCGGTGGGTTAATGTTCCCGATCGCGTGGTATTTGCTCCATCGTTTCGTGCTCCACGGCAGCTGGATGTATAAAACGCCCTATCTGGCGAAACTCTGGAAGCGGGTTCATTACGACCACCACCGGTTCCCGAACGATTTGTCGGTTCTGTTCGGCGGGCTGCACACGACGCTGCCAACGATCTTGCTGCTTGCGGGCCCGCTTGGCTGGGCTATCGGCGGCGTCTCGACGGCGCTCGGCGCGATCGCCGGCACGCTCATTATGACTTGCTACACCGAGTTTCTGCATGCCGGGCAGCATTTGGCGTTTGAGCCGAAGTCAGCGTTCTGGAAACGGATCAAGGAACTTCACCTCTCGCACCACTTTCACAACGAAAACGGGAATTACGGCATCGCGGAATTCTTCTGGGACCGGAGTTTCGGCACATTCTATCCAGACAATGGATGACCAACCGGCGCTCCAGAACGCTCTACTCGAGGCTGCGGCCGAAATCGAAGGTGCCGTTCTGA
>JBCAXE010000042.1:0-30082 GCA_038534195.1 Pseudomonadota bacterium | reverse complement strand
CTCGCCGTTGAAGAAGGCGTCAGCGTCGATGGCGGTCCGCTCGCGAGCGAGATCGGCGCGCGGCTTCTGGCTGAGCTTGGCGATCTCGCTGATGCGCAAGCGACCCTCGGATCGTTCAGCGGCGAATTGTCGGCGGCGCAGCGCGATCTCCTCGTGGAGAAAATCGCAACTTTCGACGCCATCGCCGCGGAACTGACCCGTGAGCTTGGGCTCAACGGCGTCGCCCAAGGCCAGGCGTCCGAGGCGATCAACCGCGGCGCCGCGGCACGTGACCTTGCGGAGATCGTCGCCTCCGAGATTGAAGACGCCGATCTCGCCGAAGTTGTCGCCCGGCTCAATCAGGATCAACTGGCGATCCAGGCGTCCGCTCAGGCGCTCTCGACCGCCACGCAATTGTCGCTCTTGAACTTTCTCTAGGCTGACGCCGTCTCCAGCGCCTTGATCCGCTTTTCCTGATCAAGGATGTAGAGCGTCAACTCTTCGATTTTTTCAAGAAGCTTTCCGTTCATGGCGATCAGATCGACGCCGTTGCGGCGCATTTCCTCCGCAGACTGAACGCCAGGAAGATGGCCTTTGGCGGCGATAAAAGCGTCCACATCGGCGAGGGGCGCCAACGCATAGTCCGCGCCGAAGACATGATCGGCGGTAGCGACTTTTGACCCGTTGACGTTGATGATGCCTTCGCCGCCGTCCATATGGATCGTTTGTTTGCCGGCGCCATCGGTCAGGACGACATCGCCTTGAGCGCCGCCGCCGCCAAGCGTGATGTTTCCGGAGCCGCCGTCAATGTGAATGCTCTGTACGCCTTCGGTGTTCAGCAGGGTCACGTCGCCTTCCGACCCGCCGCCGCCCATGGTCAGGTTGCCGTTGCCGCCGTCGAGATGCACCGTTTGCTTCCGTTCGGCGTTGACGAGCGCGACGTCGCCCTGCGTCCCGCCGCCGCCGAGCGTCAAATTTCCGGAGCCGCCGTCGAGGTGAGCGGTGGTTTCGCCTTCATGGTGTTTCAGCGCGATATCGCCGCCAGCGCCATTGCCGCCGAGATAGATATTCGCCGCCCCACCGTCGATATGGATGCGCAGCTTTCTGTCGTCCGACAAAAGGCCGATATCGCCATTATGACCGCCGCCGCCGAGGCTGAGATTGGCGTCGCCGCCGTCAAGGTGCACCGTCTGCTGGCCCGCCTCGTCGCGAAGAGAGATATCGCCTGCCGCATTCGATCCGCCGAGATAGAGGTTGGCGCCCTCGGCCATCAGCTCGCCCGTGATGTCGCCGGCGGCGTTTTTGAATTGAATGTCATTGGACATGAGGTCTCTCCTTTGTTGAAATTCGCGCGCAGCATATCGGTTTTTCGCCGCGTCCGCATGTGCGCGCCGATGGCGCATCGGCGGTCTTCAAATCCGGCGGCCGGGACCCTATGTTCGCCCAGCAATGAGTATGGCCATAGACATATCAACGATCGACGCGCCCCGGATTGATCTCGGGGTGCCGAAAGGCGCGCGCGTCATCGTGGCGATGTCCGGCGGCGTTGACAGCTCCGTCACCGCGGCGCTCGTCAAGCTCTCCGGCTATGACGCTGTGGGTGTCACGTTGCAACTTTATGATCATGGCGTCGCTATTCAAAAAAAAGGCGCATGTTGCGCCGGGCAAGATATTCATGATGCGCGCCGCGTGGCGCAGGCCCTTGAGATCCCTCACTATGTCCTCGATTATGAGGACCGCTTTTCTGAAAGCGTGATGGAGGACTTCGCCGACACCTATCTGGCGGGGGCGACGCCCATTCCGTGCGTGCGATGCAACGAGCGCGTGAAGTTTCGTGATTTGATGGAGACGGCGCGCGATCTTGGCGGTGTAGCGATGGCGACCGGCCATTATATTCGCCGCGTCGACGGTCCGCACGGCGCGGAAATGCGGCGGGCTTACGATGCGGCGAAAGACCAAAGCTACTTTCTCTTCTCGACAAAACAGGCGCAGTTGGACTTCTTACGGTTTCCGTTGGGCGATCTGCCGAAAGACCGCGTGCGGGCGATCGCTTCAAACCTTGGCCTCGCCGTAGCGGACAAGCCGGACAGTCAAGACATCTGTTTTGTGCCGGAAGGAAAATACGCCTCGGTTGTAGAGCGCTTGCGCCCCGGCGCCGCTGAGCCGGGCGATATCGTGCACGTGGACGGGTCCGTCATGGGACGCCATCAGGGCGTTATTCATTATACGGTAGGTCAACGCCGGGGACTTGGCGTCGCGGTGGGCGATCCGCTCTATGTGGTGCGCCTTGATCCGGCCGCGCGGCAGGTGATTGTCGGCCCGCGCGATGCGTTGATGGTTTCACGCATATTACTGAAGGACGTGACCTGGCTTGGCGACGGCGACGGCGAAGCCGCCGCAAAATCCGAAACGCCGATGGCCGTGAAAGTCCGCTCGACGCGGCCGCCGAAACCGGCTGCGCTGATCTGGACTGACGAAGGTTTCGCCGTCGAGCTCGCCGAGCCCGAAGAAGGCGTCGCGCCTGGACAGGCTTGCGTCTTTTATTCAGACGACCCCGCCCATGATCGCGTGCTCGGGGGCGGGTGGATTGCGCGCGCTGTCTGACCGCCTTTGCTGGCGCATGATGTGCATCACATGATCTGCCGAAAAATGTTTCCGAAGTCCTTGCGCTTCGGATATGACGATGGCTGGACAGGGGCGGGCGTGCGCTGACATGAGCAAGTTGAAGATCGTCTACATCGCCGGTTACGGCCGAAGCGGATCGACGATGCTCGATATGTCGCTGCATCAGCACCCGGACATCTTCGGCGCAGGCGAGATTGCGGAAATGTGCCGCCATGTGTGGACCGAAAACGAATATTGCGCCTGCAAACGTCAAATCCGTTCCTGTGAATTATGGTCGTCGATCATGGCTGACTGGGCGCGGAACGGCGGCGACGTTGGCCGTTATTTTCAGATGCAAAAGCGCATTGAGCCGCTGCTCTCCATGGACCGGCTCCGGCGGACGGAAACGCTTCGCTGGTTTAATGACATGACCGCGGCGATGTTCGAGGCGATCGCTGCGAACACCGGGACGTCTATTATTGTCGACTCGTCAAAAGCGCCGGGACGCGGTCTCGCCCATGCGCTCAATGGCGCAATTGATTTGCGTGTCGTCCACAATGTGCGCGACGCGCGCGCTGTCGCCAACTCAATGACCAAGTCCATGGATATTGACGTCGAAAAAGGCGTGCAAAAGAAAATCAAGTCGCGCTCGCCTTATCGAACGGCGATCCGGTGGCGCATGTACAATTCCTATGTGGAGGCGTTGATCCGGAACGTAGGCGCGGAAAACACCGTGCGTGTTCGGTATGAGGATTTCTCGACCCAGTCGAAAACCGAGTTGCAGCGCATCGGCGCCTGTATCGGCGTGGACCTATCCGACGTCGGCGACGCCATCGAGGCCGAGCGCCCGATTGTCGCCGGGCACCAGATGGCGGGCAGCCGTATCCGAATGAAGGGCGAGCTTGTAATGCGTCTCGATGCGAAGTGGAAAGAGACTATGACGGCCCTTGCGCAAAAGCAGGTGCTGAGCGTCACGTCGGCGCAGATGAAGCGGTACGGCTACATCGCCTGAACTCTGCTGGCGGGTGGTGATCTGTAAACCTTTTGCTAAGCTTGCCTTATTAACCAACTTTGTTCAGGTCTTATTAATAGCCAACAGTCGGGAACTCCATGTCTAAAAAGCTGAAATATGATTGTCTGAATTGTCCGGCCTATTGCTGCACCTATACGCATATCCCAACGACGAAAAGCGATATTAAGAGGCTCGCAAAACATCACGGGATTTCTGAAGAGCAGGCGAAAAAGAAATTCACAAAAAAGGGCGATGACGAAAATCCGCGCGTCTTGCGCCATACGGACGACGAACATTTTGTGACCTCGTGCATGTTCCTCAACAAGGAAACGCGCAATTGCACGATCTATGAAGGGCGCCCGAAGATTTGCCGCGAATTCCCGACGCAAACGCGTTGCGGCTATTACGATTTTTTGATGTGGGAACGCGAAGTGCAGGACGATCCGGAATGGGTTGCGACAACGGACTAGGCGCCGGCGACCCGCGCTTATGGAGCGTCTAGACGCGGTCGTTATCGGGGCCGGCGTTGTCGGTCTTGCGGTGGGACGCGCGCTTGCGCTGGCTGGCCGCGACGTCGTTATTCTGGAGCAACACGACACTTTCGGCGCAGAGACCTCGTCGCGCAATTCCGAGGTCATCCACGCAGGTCTTTATTACCGTCCGGGCGGGCTTCGCGCGACGCTGTGCGTTTGTGGCAAGCAGCTTCTCTACCAATATTGCCGTGAGCGCCATATTCCGCATCTTCAATGCGAAAAGCTGGTCGTCGGCCACGGAGCAGGCGACATTGACCGACTGCGCGCCCTTCAGGAAACGGCGCGTCAAAACGGGGTAGACGACGTAACACTCATTTCGGGCGTTGAGGCGACGCAGCTGGAGCCTGCGCTCACCTGTGACGCCGCGCTGCATTCGCCTTCCACGGGGATCATTGACTCGCATACGCTCATGGTCAGCTTGTTTGGCGATATCGAGGACGCGGGCGGCACCGTCGCGTTCAACGCGTCTGTGATCGCCGGGTCTATCATTGAGGGCGGCGTGGGCTTGTCGATCGGCGGCGGCGAAACGTTTGACGCCGTCGCGAATTTGGTCGTGAATTGCGCGGGATTGCACGCGGACAAAGTGGCGCGATCAATCACGGGGTTAAATCCGCAATCGGTCCCAACAATCCGTCCGGCGAAGGGACAATATTTTTCCTATAGCGGTCCCGCGCCCTTCACGCGCTTGATTTATCCTCTGCACACGAAAGATAGCCAAGGCGTTCACTATACGCGTGATCTTGCCGGTCAGGCGCGGTTGGGGCCGGATATTCGCTGGGATGCGCCGCTTGGCGATTACGCCGTCGATGAGGCCCGCAAGGAATATTTCGCCGACAGCGTGCGCCGATTTTGGCGGGATATTGACGCCGACCGGCTTCACCCCGGCTACGCCGGTCAGCGGCCGAAGGCGGGCGGCCCAGGCGAGGAGGGGGACTTCATCATCGCCGGTCCGGACGCTCACGGGGCGACCGGATATGTGGGCCTTTACGCCATCGAGTCGCCCGGATTGACGGCCTGTCTTGCGATAGGCAGGTATGTGGCCGCGATGGTTGGCGGCTCTTAAGGCTTTGAATCGCCCGGATTCCGGCCTACCCTGAAACGGGGCGAGAACAATTCCTGAAGGGGATCGGGCGATGAGTGACACTTTACAAGATCGTACGCAAAGTGTGTCGGCGAGCGGCGAAGAAGAACTTCGCTTTATCCGAAATTTTCACGACGTTTTTCTAAGCATCGGCCTCGGCATGCTGATTGTCGGTATCGGCATCGCCTCTTCATTGATCGTCGGCAACATGGTGCTGAGTTTTCTCGGCGAGGGGTTTAGTCAGGCGCCGCGGCGTGCGCTTCTGACGGGCGCGACGGTCTGTTTCATCGACGCCGCCATCGTTTGGGCGCTGGCGGAAGTGTTCGCGAGAACGCGCCGGCTCTTCTTGCCTGCGATTGTGATCATGATTGGCTTTGTCTTCTTCTTCGTGACCGGCGTCGGCCTTGGCTATGCTGGTCTGCAAAATATCACAGAGCTAAATGACTCTGTCTGGGAAGAGGCTGGCTTCAGGATACGGATGTTGATCTTCCTGCTTGCTGTAGCCGGCACGGTCGCATCCGCCGCATATTACACGCGTATGAAGTTACCTTTCGCCATGGGCATCACCGGGGCCGCCATGGCTGCGACCGTGATCACCGGGCTCGGGCTATTCATTCCGGATTTGTTGACGGACAACATTTTGTTGGTTCTCCTTTTCGAGGGACTGTTCCTGTTTGCGCTCGGCGTCTTTTTTGACGCGCGTGATCCTGCGCGGGTGACGCGATTATCGGACAATGGGTTCTGGCTTCACTTTTTTGCGGCGCCGTTGATATTCTTTTCTGTGACGCGAATGGCGGCTGGCGGCGGAACGGGCGATATCTTCGCGGGCAGCGCAGCGGGCGCGCCCATCATGACGCTGGTGGTCGTTCTCGTGTTTGCGCTGATCTCTCTTTTGATAAATCGACGGGCGCTGCTCGTCGCCGGACTGATCTCGGCGCTCGTCGCTGTCTCATCATTGTTGCGGGACGCCCAAGTGGACGCCGGATGGACTGCCGCGTCGACCCTGTTAATCCTAGGCGGCGCCATGGTGGCGCTCGGCGGCGGGTGGCACACGCTACGCGGCGTCCTCGTTGCGCCGTTTCCAAAATCCGGTTTCCTTGCGCGAATCATCCCGCCCGAGACCGGTCCGAATCCACGCGATCAAATTGTCGGATAGTTACAGAAATCTCATCTTGCGGGACTGAGGGTGAGGCGGTATATGCGTCGCTCCCAAATAGGGGCCCATTTCCATGGGATGGCGGGGTAGCTCAGTTGGTGAGAGCGCAGGATTCATAACCCTGAGGTCGGGAGTTCAAATCTCCCCCCCGCTACCAGTCGTTCGCAAAAGAGTAGCGATCCAACGACCACAGCGTCGCCATTGTTAGCGCGTTAGCAAGAATTCTTTTCATTTCGTAACGAACCGGTTCATGGTTCGGCAATTTTAACTCCCTACGAGTTTAGGCGTATTCTGACTGACGAGGGACGTCCATGAAGTTGAAATTGTCATTTGCGATCATTTCGGTTTGTGCTGTCGCATTGCCTGCGCAAGCGGATAGTCCGTATGTGAAGTTGAACTACGGCCGGACATTTTCAGACGCCCAGATTATCGACCGCACAGACACGATCGAAGCGATCGCGGATCTTGACCTGGCGGGCGGCAACCGGTTCGGCTTCGCGATCGGCACTGATTTGCCGTTGAGCCCTCGTTGGGGACAATTCGAGTGGGAGGGTGAGTTCGCCTATCGTACGACGAATATTGACGGCGTGACCATTACCGGCAATGTGCCGGGCGGTTTCATCGACGGCGCTGATCTCGATAACGTCAACACCTATTCGCTGCTCGGAAATATCTGGTGGCGCCCGGCATTGTTCGGCCAGATTCGACCCTATGCGGGAGGCGGCGTCGGCGCGTCCTATCTTCCTGCTGGCGGCCTGTCGGCGGACGATATCTACTCGCTCGCCTATCAATATGGCGCTGGCGTAGATTACGAGTTCGGCAACGGCATCCGCGCGGGCGTCGGGTACCGTCATTTTGAAATTTCAGCCACCGATCGCGATACGAGTGATCCACTTTTTACTTTCGAAACGGAGTCTTCTTTCTCTGAAGATTCGATCGTGGCGAATGCGACAATTCCGTTTGCCGTTTTCGGCGGCGATCCGCTGCGCCGCTCAGGCGGTCAGTCTTCGGACAAGCTTGCTAGCAATCAGGCGAAGGCGGAACGCCAGGCGCTGAAGGCGCGCGAAGAGGCTGATAAGCGGGCGCGCAAACAGGCTGAAAAGCAAGCTGAACGCGAGGCGAAAGCGCGCCGGAAGGCGGAAAAGCTCGCGCGTAAAGAGGCCGAGGAAAAAGCGAAATCGCAAAAACCTGGTTTCCTACGCCGCATTAATCCATTCGGCGACGACGAGTCCGCGTCAGAAACTGCTGAAACGAAAGTTGCGTTGCGCGAAGGGAACGACGATGCTTTTGACAATATCACCATCTCGTCCGTGAGACCGCTTGTGCCGCCGTCGCAAAAACCTGCGCGCGCGACCGCGCCGTCCAATGCAAGCCTGAGCAAACCGGCGCCGGCTCAACCAGCCGCCGCCGCGGTACAGGAAAAGACTTATGGCGCGGGTCAGTATTACGCCCAGCTCGGCGCCTATTCGTCCGCGTCATTCGCCCGGGATATGTGGCGGTCAAAGTCGAGCCGTCAACCGGAAGTCTTTAACGGCGCCAATCACATTATCGGCCAGACGACCCGCCGCAGTGATAACAAAACGCTCTATCTGTTGCGGGTCGGTCCTTACGATAAGAGCAGCGCGAAAGCGATCTGCGCGCTTTCAGCTGGCGAGTGTATTGTCGTCGGCAGCTAGAACTTCCAGCGATCAATAAGTCGGACGTGCAGCGACAATCATGGGGTCGCTGTCGCTTCTGATCCAGACCGTTACGTCGCGCATGTTGCGCTGGCCGGAGTCCAGCGCAACTTCTCCAAGCACTCTATAAAAGGGGCCCGCAGCTGTCGTCACCCATGGGGCGGCGCTCGGCATCGTCACCGGCTGGCCGTTTTCCTTGGCCGCTAACGCCGTTTGAATATCTGTTTCGCTAACGCCGGGCAAGGAGCGCAGAATGCGTTCGTCGGCTTTGACGGCGTTCACGCGCGGCGTGAAGGACGAGACCGTCACATAGGGGCTAATGGCTTCGAAAACCGTTTCGTTAATCGCGGGCAAACGCAAGAGATCATAGATCGACCGGAAGGGTGTCTCGTTGTTTCGGCGTTGCTCCAGCCGGTGTTCGTTGATCGCCTCGACAACAGCGCCGACGTCAATATCAATCGACGCATCATCGGCGGCGCCCTGGATCAGATTTTCGAGCGCCTGAGGCGAGACTACATTGAGATCGAACTTCCCCTTCTCGTCCCAAATCCTGACACGGACAGTCTGCCGGCCGATCGCAAATTCATGCGGCGTTCCGTCTTGAGGCAGTAGTGAGTCTTCAAGCGACAGATCGGCGATGGCCCGCTCAATTGCGGCGTCAGCCAGATGCGACAGACGGATGCTTTCAACGCTATATCGCGTCGCCAGATTACTATGCCGCGTGGTTTGAACATAGCTGGCGGCCATCAAGCCCAGTATCGCTGTTACGCCCAGCACGGAGGGAAGCGCAGCGCCCTGTTGATGGATCTTCGTCATTCGCATGACGCCTCCACATCAACGGATCGTCCGTCGCGGGACGTGAGGCAGGCGGCGGCGATTGACGCCCTGACCGGAAATAGGAGCGGCCGCGTGAGGCCAGCATCAAGGCGAACATAACGGGGCGGCGCTTTCTGGTTGCGCCAGTCGCTGCGCCAATCGCCGTCGCCAAGATAAGAAAGCGACATCGGCGTTTCGCTTTTGATCAGAACGCTGTCGAACGGTTTTTCCTCCAGCCAATCCGCTTTTCGGAAAATTCTGAGTTGCGAGCCGCCGCCGCGGGCGCGCTCAATCTTCAGTCTAATGTCGTAAAAGCCGCGTGTCGTCGGGAATGCGGGCGCGAGCGTTTTGAACGAGACTTCCTGGGCGTCGCCCTGAAAGGTCACCACTTGATCGCTTCTAATCGGATGGCCCTGGGCGTTTGCGAACCACTCTTCAAGAATGCGCCGCGTGGTCAAGATGTCTGCGCTTTCTTGTTGCAGGACCGATGCGCGCGCCATTGTCCGCCCGCTGAAACGCAGTCCTTCAACGAGGCTCAATGATATGCCGGCGATGACGGCGAGGGCTACCATCAATTCCACAAGACTGTACCCGCGCTGACGGTTAGCGTGGGTCATTGAGCGACCGTCCTTTCAGCGTGCGCAAGGTCACGGGTGCGCCGCCGTCTTTTGTGACGGTGATCTCAATATCAAAGAGCGCGTATTCGTCATTTATCGGCAATGGAAGAGGACCCGCTTGTGTGGCGTCCTGCGTATAGGGAAGTACGGATCGTCGCCATTCGTACCCGTCGGGCGTCGCCCCAGTTAAAACGCCCTCCGGTAAGTCGCTCAAGATAAGCGTCGCAAGTTGCTCCTCGGCGACGAGCATCATGGCGATCCTGTCGTTTGATTTGCGCAAGTTTGCCGCGCCGCCGCTGAAGGCGCCATAGGCGGCGACAAGCGCGTAGCTTGCGACGCCGAGCGCGATAACCGCTTCGAGAAGGGAGAAGCCGGCTTGTGTCGCCTTACGTGTCATCGCGCGCCTCCTGCGTCGAGACGCGCCCGGTCATCCAATCGACGCGCACCACAGATTGTGCGGCGCCGGCGCTCAGCGAAATCTCTCCGCCTGATGACGCCCCGTTTGGATAGAACCGGATACCAATGACGCCGCCGTCCTCGCGAAAGCGCTCGGCCACGGTTGCGCGAATATCGATATCGCGGCGCAGGCTCCGGCTCTTATCGAGGATTTCATGTTCGCGCGTCGCGATATTGAGGGAATAGTCTGCGGGAGCGCCGGTGGCGATCGCATGGGTGCGCACGCGGCGGAGCGCCGCTGCGATCTCGTTCGCGTCAGCACGCACGGCCGCTGGGCCAGCGCTGGGGCGCACAGCCACTGCGGCGAGCGACACAAGAGAGGCGATAATCGCCAGCGCGATCAGCGTTTCAAGGAGTGAGAACCCCTGTTGGCGTTTAGCTCGGATAGACATCCGCGTTTTCACCTTCGCCGCCTTCTTCGCCATCGGCGCCAAAGGAGTAGACCGTAGGCCCATTATCGCTTGACGGATCGTATTTATAGGCGCGACCCCATGGGTCCAACGGTGTCGCGCGCTTGTTGATATAGGGGCCGGCCCAGAACGGATCGTCGCTCACATTCCTGATCAGGATTTCAAGACCTTCCGTTGAGGATGGATAACGCCCGGCGTCAAGAAGAAAAAGTTCGAGCGCCGCGTCGAATTGTTCAATCTGAATTTGCGCCGTCTTGGTTTTCGACTTTGAAAGCTGCCCGATAATTCTTGGCGCCGCCACGCCCATGATCAACGCCAGGATTGCTAGGGCGACAAGCAATTCGGTCAGGCTGAAGCCTTTTTGCGCGGTGCGCTTTTTCAACTCTTCTTTACGCATTTTCAAACTCCCTAAAACGCCAAGTCATTGACGCTCAAGATCGCGACAAACAAAGAAAGAACGACGCCGCCGATCAATACGCCGAGCGTCATAATGATAATTGGTTCGACCATCGCTACGATTGTCTTAAGCCGGCGCGTCAAATTGTTTTCAAAAATCGAGGCCGCCTGAAGCAAGGCGGGCCCAAGTTTGCCGGAGGCTTCGCCGACTTCAATAATCTCGATGAAATCGCCAGTGCCGATATTCTCGTGCGCAAACGCCTCGGATAGTTTTTCGCCTTTGCGCATGTGGTGCAGAGCGGCTTCCGCGCGCACTCTTTCGGCCAAATTCTGGACGGTTCCTGCGGCGAGGCGCACAGCGTCATAAGCTGGGACGCCGCTGGACAAGAGCGCGCCCAAGGTCCGTGTTAATCGCGCTGTTTCAAACTCCCGTGTGAGGCCGCCGACGATCGGTAGACCAAGCCGCCAGTCCGAAAGGCGAAGTTGAACGGCGTCATTTTCGCGGTTCAATCTCAGATATGTAAAGCCAGCGACGAATAGCGCGAGCGGGGCCCACCATAGGGATTGCATTAGCCTTGCAGCGCCAATCACGATTTGCGTCGCCAGCGGCAATTCAGATTGTGCGTCCGCAAACAAGGTCTCGAACCGCGGCACGACAAAGAGCATCAGCAATGAGAACACGAGAAGCGAGACGATCAGCAAGAGCGCCGGATAGACCAGCGCAGAGATGAGCCCGCCGCGCGTTTCTCGCGCCCGCTCCAGATCATCGGCGAGCCGCGTCAGCAGCGCGCCAAGTTCGCCCGACGCTTCGCCGGCGCGGACAAGGGCGACGTAAACCGGACTAAAGGGATCGCCATAAGCTTCCATCGCTTCGGCGAGGCTTTTGCCGTCCTTTAGCTCTAACGCCAATAGGGTTGCGGCGTCGCTATCGGCGGACTTCGCCAGTGAGCGCAGCGCCGTCTCCACAGGCACGCCGGCGCTCGTCATTTGCGCGAGGCGGCGTGTGAACCCTGGCAGGTTTTTCGGCGTCAGCTTCTTTCCGTTTTCTGCGTTGTCAGAAGTTCGAACTTCTGCGCCGACAGGTTTCGCCGAGATGGGGATGCGACCCTCGTCATTGAGGGCGTTAATTGCTTCACGGACGGATGCGGCTTCAAGGAAACCCTTAATCTCCCGTCCGTCAGGATCGATGGCTACATAGGCGTAGCGCATGGGTTATCCCTCTCCAGTAATTGCGTAGGCCTCTTCGAGACTTGTATGTCCGAGCGCCGCTTTAATCAGGGCGTCTTCGCCCAGCGAGCGCATACCTTTGGCACTGGCGGCCTCACGCAATATGTTGGCGTCGGAGCCGTCCACAATGAGACGGCTAATATCTTCATCAATGGTTAAGAGCTCGAAAACGCCAAGGCGTCCTGTGAAACCGCGCTCATTACAAGTCTTGCACCCGACAGCGCGATAAAATTGTATCTTTTCCGGCGCAATGGTTTCGATGGCGCCGGGCAGGGAAGGCGGCTTTTCAATAGGTTCGCGGCATTCCGTGCAAAGACGGCGCACAAGCCGTTGCGAAAGAGCGGCCCTCAATGTTGATGCAATAAGATAGGGCTCCAGACCCATATCCTGAAGGCGGGTGATCGCGCTTGGCGCATCGTTTGTGTGTAGCGTTGAGAGAACGAGGTGTCCTGTTAGCGCGGCCTGGGCGGCGATTTGCGCCGTCTCGCTGTCGCGCATTTCACCGACCATGATAATGTCCGGATCTTGTCGGAGAATTGAACGCAGGCTTGCGGCGAAGGTGCGGCCGATTTCTGCGTTGACCGGCATCTGGATCACGCCGTCAATTTGATATTCGACCGGGTCCTCAACCGTCAGAATTTTCTGGCGACCGTTGTTAAGTTGATCGAGCGCTGAATAAAGCGTTGTTGTCTTACCGGAGCCCGTTGGCCCGGTGACGGCGATCATGCCGTGCTTGCTTCTCAAAAGGCGCGTCAAAGCTTCATCAGCGCCGTCGTCAAATCCGAGTTTCTTAAAGGCCGGAATTTCCTGATCGTGCGGCAAAACCCGCATGACGACGCTCTCTCCGTGAAGGGAGGGACTTGTGGCCACGCGCAGATCGATGTCGCGTCCGTCGATCCGCAAACGAATGCGCCCGTCCTGCGGCAGCCGCCGTTCAGCAATGTCGAGGCCGGCGAGAATTTTTATTCGGGAGACGATCGCCGGCGCCGTTTGCACCGCCGGCGCTTCTACGGTTTCAAGCATGCCGTCGATCCGCAGTCTTGCGACGATGCGTTTTTCGAAAGGCTCCAAATGTATATCTGATGCACGCTTCTTGAGGGCGTCCGCGATCAGATCATCGACGAAACGCACCACAGGCGCATCGCTGGCGAGGCTCTTCAGCTTACCGAGATCGTCTTCCAAGTGGACGGCTGTGTCCGTGTCGTCAGCATCTGCGGAATGTCCGCGGAGCAAGGCGTCAATGGCGCGCTCCGACGCCGCGCAAGGGACAGCGCGCTTCCCGCAGGCGAGCTCGACCGCACGGCGCACATAAGCGTCCGCCGGATTCGCCATCGCAAGCGCAATCCCGTTCTCCGACTCCGCGATAACCGCAACTTTGTGTTCCCGCTGAAATTCAAGCGTCAGCTGAGGATGGGTGACCGGCAGGTCTTCGTGTTTGTCCAATTCGACAAACCGCACGCTGAGCACTTTTGCGGCGGCGCGCGCCCAGGCCTCTTGGGCAAGAAGCCCTAGCCGGTCGAGCACAACATGAATGTTCTGGCTTGATTGATCCGCAAGCGAGGTTGCGCGGTCCCAGTCTTCAGCTTGCAAAAGCCCTTTTTCGACCAGCGCCTTGCCGATCAACTCGGAGCTGCGATCTGTCTGGGCGCTCATTGATGACCTACTCAGAAATGACCGCGCAGGGCCGATCGAGATCGTTGCACAGCGTTTCGGCCGCATTCTCCGAATAGGGCCCGGCGAGCACGCGCCAAACGCCGCGAGACTCGCGCGTTTCAATCGGTGCGTCTGCGAGGTCGCGTTCCTGAGATTTCAGATCGCGCGCAAGCGATTGCGCGTCGGATTGCTTTTCCCGCGCGCCAAGCTGAACGAAGTGTTTCTCGCCCGCGCTCGCTTGCGTAATCGGCAAAACGCTTTCAAGCGCCAATGGTTCGGCGTCAGGCGTCGTTTGCAGCGCTTCCTCTTGTACGGGCAGGACGGACTGCGTCACGGGCGGTTGCTTCAGAACAGCGAGAGGCGCTTCTTCCACTTTCGGCGTCAGGACCAAATCGTTTGACGGCGCTTTGGGTTGCGGCGCCGCCGGATAGGCCGGTGCGATTGCTGGCGTTGGCGTTGCAGATGGGGCGTCAAAATCCGAAAGCAGTTGTAAGCCGGTGACGCGATCCTGAAATTCCCGCGTGATCGCTGTCGCGTCAGCCTCGTTGCGGAGGATGCGCGGTTGGATCAAGACGACAAGTTCCGTGCGGGTCTGATCTTTATTGGTGTTTGAAAATAATCCGCCTAACAATGGCGCCCGCGAGATAATCGGAAGGCCGGAGCGGCCGCGTGTCGCTCTGTCTGCAAAGAGACCGCCGAGAACGATTGTTTGTCCCGATTGCGCGACAACGGAGCTGTCAATGCGTCGCTGGCTGATTGTCGGTGTTAATGTCGGCCCGGCCGTGCCGGAAACGGTGCTTACTTCCTGCACAATGTCGAGCGTGACTGCGCCGTCGCTGCTGATACGGGGCGTGACTTCGAATATGACGCCGGTGTCGCGAAACTCGATCGAGTTAAACAGGACAGGATCATTGTCGCCGTCCGTAAATCCATTGGTGACGTTTTGAACGGTCACGGGGATTTGGTCGCCGACGACCAGGCGCGCGGTTTGATTGTCGAGAACCATCAGGTTCGGCGAAGAAATCACGTTGATTTCTGTGATGTTCTCCAGCGCATCAAGAATGATTTTTGATGGCTCGCCAAGAACCAGTGAAAAGCCGGGGAACGTCGGAAGGATCGCCTGGCTGGCCGCATTTGACAGCGCCGCCACCGCGGATTCTTGCGCGATGCTGCCTTCCAGAAAATATTGCACCCCGTAGCGCAGGTCGTCAGTAATTGTCACTTCGACAATCGTCGCTTCAACCAGCACCTGCAAGGGCGCAACATCGAGTTTGCGCAAGGCGCTTTCGATTCGCGTATATTCGTCCTGTGTCGCCAGCATCAACAGCGTGTTGGCGGATTCGTCCGGAATGATGCGCAACGTATCGGCGCCCGATGACGCCGTGTTGGCGCCGCGTCGTAAAGAATTAGGGCGCACGCCCGTGCTCGCCTGCACGACGCCTTCGCCATCAATCGTTGACGGCGTTTCGCCGGGCGCGACGATGGGTTGGCGGCTCACATTTTCTGAAGACGCGTTGAAAATCTCCTGGAGGAGGGGCGCCACGTCCGACGCTTTTGCATTCTTCATCGAGTAAACGCGCAATCGGCGCGCCGCGCCTGAGTCTGCGTCGAGCCGAGTGGTCCATGAACGCACTTTGTCGAGCAACGGCGCAGCGCGCGTAATCGCCATTACTGAATTAGTGCGTTCGATCGGCAGGAAGCGAACAGCCGCATTTTGATCGTTTGCGTTGGTTTGGAAAATCGCTTCCAGTTCCTTTGCGACTTTCTCAGCTGAAACCTGGCGCAACGGGAAGATGCCTACCGATTTTCCAGCGAACCAATCGATGTCGAACGTGCGGATCGTCTCCAGCCACAACGACAGCTCGCGGCTTGATCCGGCGAGCAATAATAGATTGCGCTCAGCGTCGATGCGAATAACTGAATCAGCTGCGGCGAGCGGTTTAAGGATTTCCGCCATCTCCGCTGCGGTGACGAATTCAAGCGGTGCGATTTGAACGCCATAGCCCGGACGGATCGGACGGCCCGTCCCGATTTGGGGCGCGGACGCATATCCAAGCGCCAATTGTTCGGGTACGATGCGGTATAGATCGCCGTCCAGCACAAGTGCCGCTTTGTTTTGTCGCAGGACGGTTTCAAATGCTCTTAGCGCCGCTTCCCCGCTCAAGGGCGCCGCGCTCTTCAGATTGATGACGCCGCCGACGCTCGGGTGAACCTCATACGGAATATTGAGAAAGTCGCCGAGGATCAGCGATGCGGCTTCTTTGACGGACGCCGTCTCAAAATTGAGGACGAGACTGTCGCCCTCATAGGCGTTTTCGCGGTTTCGGCTGGCGGGCGTACGTCCACGGAAGATCTGAGGGGCGGGCCGCTTTTGTACGCTGCGTTGAGCCTCAGCCGGTTCAAGGTCGGCGTCCGACTCTGCTGTTTGCGCCGTTGTCTGCGGCGTGCGCAAAGTGGGGTAGTCGCCAAGGCGCCCGCGAAACGCGTCGTCATTCGTAAACGGATCGAGAGAAGAGCACCCCAGCAACGCCAGGGCGAGCGAACTTGCGCCTGCGCGGTGAACGGTACGCAATACAGATTTTTTCAGGTTCATTGTTTGGGCGCCAGCTATCCGAATCAGCCCGTATTAAGCGCCCGGTAAGGTTAACAATTGCCGAACGAGGCGCGCTGGCGGATTTACTAATTGTTAACGTTCGTTAATAAATCGATGCTAACTAAAAGCCCGCCAACGCCACTGTCCGCCGCCCGCTATTGGTTTCCATCACAACGGATTTGGCGGAAATCTCAATGATTTTAACGCCGTAGCGGCTTTCGCCTTCGCGCAGAACGATCGGTTCGCCGCCGCCGCTCAAGACGACAGCGCGTTTATCGCCTGAAATGCTCGTCCCTTTGGGCGTTAACCGAAGCGGGGCCGCTTCTTCGGTCGCGACGGCCGCAACTTCCGCGGCGCTGGCCCGCCGCGCGGGGTCAAAGAGCGGGGCCGACAATAAGGCGCTGACGTCCGTGTCGCCGCCGGTGGTGAGCGCGACGCGCTGCGGGATCGTTCGATCACGATATTCTTCGGTTGCGGGGGCGAGCAGAAAGAATAATAGCGCCGCGTTCGCAACCCCGAAGATGGCCGCTGAAGCTTTGAGCGCGTTGCGTGGTTTCATTCGGTCGATCATTTCACTAGCCGTTGCCTGCGGGTTCTTTCCAAAACGCGGTGATGTCGAGAGACAGGTTCAAGGGTTTGTCGCTGCCGGCCGCGGCGGGCGCGCCTGGCCTGCGAATACCGCTGGCGATCCTGAATTCAGCTCCTTCAACCACCATAACCGGTTCGCCCGCATCCAGTTCAATAAGAACATCGCCAAGCGAGGACTGCGGCGCCGTCAAGACGACACGTAGCCTGAGCGCGCCGGCAGGGTCGTCGCGTTCCGCAGGTTGCGTCTGGATTGAAGAGAGTTCGCCGCCAGTCTCGGAAATACGCATTGAGATTTCTTCCCGTAATAACGCTTCGGCCTGTGCGGCTGAATTCGCCCGAATGAAACCGCGTTGCAGCATTGCCGCTGAGGCGCGCTGTTCTTCTAAATCGCGTATCGCTGCATCGCGATTATCAGCGAGGTGCTGATAACGCGCCGCTTTTTTTTGTTCTTCAGCGCCCGCGCGCCAGAGCGACGATGCAGCGAATGCGCCTGTCGTCAGAATAAGGCCCGATGCTAAAGCAATCCAAAGGAAACCTCTTTGTACAGATGTCATGACGCCCCCGTTATAGTGGCGCGAATCTGGAAGCGTTCCTTGCCCGATTTGCTGTCTCGGCTGATCGCTGATTTGAACCCGGCGTCGGAAAACTGCGGTAATTCATCCACAACGAAGAGAATCTCCGCTGCATTCTCAGCATACCCTTGAATTTCAACGATTTCGCCGGAAATTGTCACCCGATCAAGCCAGGCTGACTCATCAATCGCAGCGGCGAGCGTATTCATCAGTAATGGGACATCGGGCGCGGCGCTCAATTGCTCGGAAAGCCCGCGCGAGCCAGCGACGATCTTCTGAACGTCGCGGCGCATCTGGATGACTTCCGTGACAGCGCCTGCTGCCTGCTGCGCTTGCCAATGCGCGAGTCCATATCGCAGTCCGCCGCCAATGAAAATCAGCGCCGCCATCGCCGCAAGCAAAAGGCCGTTTATCTTCAAGAGCTTTTGAATAACTTGGGTTGATTGCGCATTCTCGCGTTCCTCCGGCGGGAGAATGTTGACTTCTTCCGCGCTTTCCACCGTGATCCCGTCAACAGCAATGCTTCTGTCGCGCGCAGCCGAAAGGAAGGGCTGACAGGCCTGTTTTGGCGCGGCGATAATTTGAACTCGGAATTCTTTGCCGCCGCCGCCAACCCGTTGATAGCCAAAATAGACGTCTCTCGGTTCGAAGGGGGTCAATTGGCGAATTTTATTCTCAACGATGCTCGCAAGATGTTTCTGTGCGGACATCGGCAGCACAATCGTTTTCACGAGCGCATGGTGCGCCGGCAGCCGCAGCGTCGCACGGAGCGGCGCATTATGAACGATCTCGTTCAGCTTATCGGCGTCGACCGTCACCGAATTTTCGCTATCCAGCCATCGCAAGGCGCTGGAACACGCGGCGCTTACATCGGCGCGGGCGGCATTGATCCACCCATCGCCATCGCTATCGAGGACGCCGCGCCAGTTTAAGGTCTTGGTGCTCATGGCGGCACCTTAATGAGCCGTTGAATAACACTTCGTTAACCAACGGCTTAATTGGCGGTTAGACTGAGGCGCCGCTAAAAAGCCCATTGTCGGTGAATTGGTGGTTCGGAAAGATCGTTCCGAGTTGCGCTTCCGGCGTCCCAAGGAAGGTGGTCAACGCCTCGCCCAAAAGATCACGGTAGTCTATCGACATGGCCAGGAAGCGGCCGTCCTCCAATTGTTGATCGGCGAGGCCGGGCCACGCGCCCTGAATACCGCCATTGACGGCGCCGCCGATCGCCCACCACGCGGCCGCAAATCCGTGGTCGGTGCCGCGGCTGCCGTTCTGGCGGGCGGTGCGGCCAAATTCGGAGCCGAAGACAATGGTGACATCATTGCGGAAGGCGCTCATGTCACGATAGAACGTGAGCATGTCATTCGCGCCTTCATTGATGCGGCTATGATACCTGAAATTCAGATCACCGTGCGACGTGCCGCCGGGTAGTTGATTTGAATGCGTGTCCCAACCGATGTTCCAGTCCGTCGCGACAACTTCAAGGCCAACGTCGGCCTTGATAAGTTGAGCGATCAACCGCAACCCGTTGCCGAAGCTGCTATTGGAGTAATCCAATCCGCCAGCGTCCGGAACGTAATCATCGTCAAGGCTCTCAAACAGGTTGAGTTTTTCGGACATGTCACGGCCGTTTAGATAAGCGAGGCTTTCAACCGCCGACGCGTTTTCTGGTTCCTCTTCAAAGAGACGTTGCAACATAGTGTGGTAGTCATTGGTGGCGCAGCCGCTACCGTCGCACCACAAATTGTCCTGGATTTCGAAATCGGATCCGCGCCTTATCGCGGTAACAGGTACGGGGCCGCGCATCGAAGTCGTGATGCCATTCCGTCCGGCCACCAGCGCCTGGAATAATCCGGCTGGCGGGTTTTGCTCTAGATAGCGACCAAAATACCCTGTGGCGCCGGTGCCTACAAACCCAAGCTCGAGCCATCGTTGATTGTCAAAGTGGGAACGTCGCGCATCCGGGAAATGCGTCGCCGGCATAATTCCGAGGTTATTATCGTCCCAAATTTCCATCAATGGGGCGAGGGCGGGATGCGCGCCGAAAAAATTATCGAGGCGAATCGCGGAGTCAGGGTCCGATCCGTTTGGCGGCTCGACTGCAATGTTTGGGCGGAGATCATAATATGAACTGTCCGCATAGGGAGGGAAAAGGTTAACGCCATCTGCGCCGCCCCGCAGAAATACTTTAATTAGTGTCTTCCCCGGTGTCGCCGCGCGGGCCGATGACGGTGCGAAGTTGAGCTGAAGCGGCGCCTGTGCGCCCGCGGCGAGGGTCGCCGCGCCGCCGCCAAGAAGTACTTTTAGCGCTTGTCTTCTGGAAGTCATGAGAGCGGCCCTTTCTATTGCAATCCGAAGCTCTGCGATCCTGCAGCGACCTGCAGGGCCCGAGAGATGGCGGTGTCGACGTTTCTGGATGGATCGAAGAGGCCGTCGTCGCCATAGACGGCGTCGACCATTTCCTCGAATTCTTTTTGCGTGCAACGATTTTGCATGATCCGATCACAGATCAGTGCCGCGACGCCTTCCGCCGTTTCGGCCGGCGCTGCATCCAGGATGGCGCGGCGATCCAGGTCGAGATTTGCGGTCCCGGCGCGCGCGGCCCGGACGCCGAACTGTGTTCTTTGGACAACCGACGCTGCGCCAACCCAGGCGCCGCTGACTTCCGGCAAACCTGTCGGCGCCTGGAAGTCGTACATTTCATAGCCGGCGTCATCCATTTCGTTGCCAAGCGACGACATGGAGTCTGCGAATCTGCCTGCGCGCGGCGTTAGCTCAAGCCCACGAACGAGAGACGCGACATATTCAAGAGGCGTTTTGTACTTGCTGAACTGGTTCGCAGGTTGGCGACGGAATTCGTCGGAACGCAGAATGAGTTCAACCAGATCGCGAATATTTCCATTTGAGGAGAGGAACGTGCTTGCACACCGGGACGTCAAGGTTGGCTGCGGAGCGTCAGAGACAAAGAGTTGGACAAGTTTTCCGCAGATGAACGACGCCGTGTCCGGATGCGCCGCCAGTAATTGGAGTAGCTGTTCGCCCTCTTGAATTCCTTGCGGTCCCGAAATTCCCTGAATTGTAGTGTTTAGAAATGAGATCACTTTATCGCCGTCGTCATGGCGTCCTTCATCGAAGAAGAACTCGTGGACGCGGCGAACACCATTCGGCCGATCTGGATTGGTTGTACGCAGGCGCCATCCCGTAAGAATACGCGCCACCTCAATGATGTCGTCTTCCGTGTAGGAAGAATTTACGCCAACCGTATGTAATTCCAACAGCTCACGAGCGTAATTTTCATTGATGTTGCCGTCGCGGCTGTCTGTGTTGTCAAGGAACGACATCATGACCGGACTTTTCGCGCTTATTTCAAGAAGATCAGCGAAATTACCAAGTGCATTTTCCCGGAACGCCGCCTTCTCGACGGTTTCCGCGAACTCGGCGTCATCTTTATCGGGAGACGTATAGAAATGGTTTTCCCAGAAATTCGCCATGACTTCCTGGAGTTGGCGTTCCGTATAGATTGCATACGCCATCGCCAGGCGCCGAAGCTCACGGCGACCGTCATTGTCGGTGTAGTCATACAAGTCGTCAGGATTGAGCGCCCTAAATGCGGAGTCGTCGATACTTGTGGGGTTAAGCTGTTCGTTGAGATAGGCGTCATATCCAATCTGGCGCGCACGTGCGAGTGAGGCCGGCGACGCGCCGTAGCTGGTCCGTGAGACCAGTTGCGCAATTTCGTCCGTCCCGTTACTGACGTAAAAGTTGACGACGCCGACGGCGTCTGCCGCGTTGGCGGTTTCGGCGTTAACGACAACAGTCACCTGACCTGAATCTGGCAACGTATTATCAAAAACGCGCGCGGCGAAGGCGCCGGTGTCCGGGTTCATTGAGGCCGTCAGACCGGTCGCTGTGGCGGAGCCGTTTGGCCCAATGACGTCATAAGTAACCGAGTCGCCTTGTGGATCGTTTACAACGCCGGAAATTGTGGCGCCGCGCCCAAAGGCTGTTGTCGATGAACTGAACAACGACACTGACATCGCGCTCGCCCGATAGGTCGCCGTAATTGTTACAGCAGCGGCGGGCACCGTCAGGGTCGTCACTGGCGAATTTGGATCAGCGAGCGCGGCTATGTCACCGGTCCAGGCCGCGAAGGTTTCGCCGACGAGAGGCGTATCCGCGCGCACAACGACTTGCGTTCCTTCAGCGAAAGCGCCGTCGCCCGTCCCGCTATTCACGGTTACCGTAAAAGTGGGCGTTCCAGGCGGTGGAGGCGGCGGCGTTCCCGGCGGATTCGGATTGGTCGGCGGTGTTCCCGGCGGCGCTGGAGTCGTTGGCGTCGGCGCGGGCGCGTCGCTTTCAAAAACAGAGAAAACATTCGCGCCGCCTGCATTCACGGTTAGAAGCGTTTCCTGTTGATTGGGATCTTCGAGCGCAAAAACATCGCCGGCCCAGCGCACGAAACGCATTCCAGCGGGCGGCGTTGCTGTAACGGTAATCTGTTGGCCGACACGAACATAATCGCTGACCTCGCCGTTCACCGTCGCGCGCGCAATTTCATTGTTTAACAGCGCCATCTCGATTGCGCGCTCACGGACCCGGCTTCTGAGACGGTTCCGGAGGTCGCGAGGCGCGTCGACTTGCACGGCGTTTGCGGTGGTCGCCGCCTGCCGCGCTGGCGCGGGGCCAGGCGCCTGCATGGCTGACGCGGTCGACGTCGCTTGCCGTAACGGAACGGGGCCAGCTATTTGCCCGGTCTGTACATTGATCGTTGGGGCGGAAGGTGCGCCGAAGACCTGAATAACATCTGTTCCGCCCTGCAGCGCCATTTGCAATCCCGGCGCGGGCGATCCATTCATTGTTTCAATCATGACCGATACGGCGCCAGCCGAGAGAGCGGCCGTACCGCTGCTGGCGCCGCTATCAGCGTCAATAATACGAGCGCCATTAATTTCTACATTGGCGGCGGCGCCAGCCTGAAGCGCAAATTCGTATATACCGGCCTGATCAATCGTGAGATCGCCAATGACGGATGAGCCAGCGTCTTCGATTTGGATATTCTGTAACGACTGCGCGATGGCGGGCGAGGAAATGGCGATGCAAAATACACATGCTGTCGCCGCGCGAAGAAACTTCCGCATAATGATTACGCTCCGAACTAACTAACTCACACACTTTGCGGCGATATTTGCGGAGAATTTCTAAGCGGCTATGAAGGAATACGGCAGAATTTATGGTATTATTTCTGATAATGAATTTCGAAGTCGCACCAAGCGCGACCTAGTGCATTGATTTTTTTGGAAAAAATAATTGGTATAGCGAATAATATAGTTACTCAAAAATAAATGACGGAAATTTACGGAAGTTTATCCGTGTGGATAATAAAGCGTTACTGTCTGAATACCCAAAACCGGGCAGCCATGTAATTCCAAACAAATACAAGCGGAATAGACAAAAGTTTTGCAAAAAGATCCGGTAAAATTATCACAAATACGCCAACGATCGCCGAGGAGAGGGTCAATCCGATGAGATTGGCGATTACGAATTGCGCCCCTTGGAGCGCATTTCCTTTTTTGTATGCATGGGCGCGAAACGTCCATCGTTGATTAAGCAAGAAACTCAACAAGATCCCGCAGGAATAGGAGAGAACATTCGCGGGGACGGGCGCCAGCGCAGCGATTTTCGTCAGGCCGGTAAAGACGGCAAAGTCGAGGCTCGTTGTAATCGCGCCGACGGAGCCGAAACGCAGCAGGGTGCTGTCAATAAAACGAAACACCGGCGCACGCTCGACCAATTTTTGAGGAAGCAGCGACATTTATTCCGCTGCAACGGATGACTTGACCGGCGGCGAGGTACGTTCTGTCCGCGTCACCGGATCGACATTCAGCGCCGACTCCACAATCGGCACCGGACGGCGCTTCGACTGCATGAAAATCCGCCCTAAATATTCGCCGATAATACCAAGGAACATGGCGTTCAACATAATCGACATGAGGAGCAACACAGTGGTGGTGGCGAAGCCGGCTGGCCAGTCCTGTCCGAACAATAGTTTGCCCATTAAATAGACAAAAATAACAATGAAGGTGAGCGTTGCGATCATAAGGCTGACAAGCGAGGCGACTCTCAGCGGCACCAGCGAATGATTGAGAACCCCGTCGACCGCAAGCGCTAACATCGCCTTGAATGGAAATTTGCTGTCGCCAGCGACGCGCGCCTGGCGATCATATTCAAACCCAACTTGCGAGAAACCCATTGAACTGATGAGGCCACGCAAATAAGGCGAGGTATCATCGACGGCGCGCAACTCGTTGAGGATTCGCCGGTCGACCAGGCGGAATTCGCCGGCGTCGATCGGCAAATCATCATCGCTCAGCGCGCTAATGAAACGATAAAACAGTTTCCGTGTCGCCGCGACGAGGGGCGTATCCTGCAATGACTTACGGATGCCGTAGACGACGGCGTGCCCTTCCTTCCATCGCTCTAGCATTTGCGGGATCAAAGAAGGCGGGTCCTGGAGGTCGCAATCAATCTGAACCGAACAATCCCCGCGCGCGTTCTTGTAAGCCACTAGAAGTGATCGCTGATAGCCGTAATTTCGCGCGAAGCGGATAACGCGAACGCGGCTGTCTTTTTCCGCTATCGCCTGCAAAAGCTCGAACGTTCGATCGGTTGAATGGTTGTCGGTGAAAATAATCTCAAAATCGTAATCGGGAATCTCTTCGAACGCATCGACGATAGCGGCGTAGGCGCGCTCGACATTTAATTCCTCATTGTAGGCAGGAACGAGGACAGAGATGAGCTTGCGATCTGATTGGGTCACTGTGCGGCCTTAACTGTTGACGGGTGTTCGCGGATCAGGGCGACGGTTTTTTGGATCCCTTTTTCTATTGTCGTGCGCGCCTGCCATCCGAGCAGGGATCGGGCGCGTTCTGGCGATCCCACCAGATGAGCTGCGCCGCCAGCCACCGGCGCGTCGCCGGTCTTTATCAGGGACGGATCGGCGCCGGTCGCTTTGGCGACAAGTCGCGCCACATCGCCCATGGCCGGCGCGACGCCAGTGCAGATATTGATGATGTCGGTCTCCAACGGCAAGGCGGCGCTCAGCGTCTCGAATGCGTCAACAACGTCGTCAATGTAAATCAAATCCCGCTGTTCGGAAGGATTTCTGAGCACAACAGTTTCGCCCTTGAGGCAGCGTTCAATCATCAAGGGGATCAGAAAACCGGTGGATTGTCTTGGCCCGTAAACGAGCGCCAACCGCGCAGAAATTACGGGAAACGGCAAATGCGACTTTAGTGCGTAGAGGTGCTGCGTTCCCGATACCATCGATGCGCCGTAGCCGGTCAGCGGCTGTTCGCGCGCCTCCTCGCGATAAGGTATCGGTGCAGCGCCATATTCGGCGAGCGTCCCTGCGCGGATGAACGCTTCTGGCGGGCGCTTCATTGCCGCAAGCGCCTCCACGAGGCGCAAGAGGTTTAAGACGTCTTGTTCGAATGCTATCGACTGTTCGAAAGGCGTCATTGTGGCCGGCGGCCGCGTCATCGACGCCAAATGGAACACGCGCTGCGGATTGATCGCGCTTAGACTGGCGGAGAGGGCGGCGGCGTCGCCCATATCAACGCTATGGGTGACGAGTGCTTTTTCCGGTGCGCCTTGAAGGCGATCAAGCGAACTTGTTCGCCGGGCTAAGATGTGCACGCGATTGCCGCGCCCCATCAGTCGTTTTGCGAGTTCGGAGCCGATAAACCCTGTGCCGCCGGTTATCAGTATATCGGCCATGATTCATGGTCCTTTGCGAAGATCGTCTAGACGATCCTTGGCGTCGGAAGCGGCACCACGAATTTTCCGCCCCGCTTCACAAAATCCGCTTGCTGCTCTTTGATCTCATCAAAGAAGTTCCACGCCAAGACAAACAGCACATCAGGTTTTTCAGTTTCGATGGCCTCGACCGGCTTGATCGGGATGCGCGTGTTTGGCGAATAATGGTCATGTTTAAGCGGGTTTTTGTCGACGAGGAAATCCAGATACTGCGTGCCGATCCCGTAATAGGTGATAATCGTGTTGCCACGGGCTGACGCGCCATATCCAACGATTTTCTTTCCTTGTGCTTTGAAGTCGTCAAGAATTGCGCGCAATTCCTCGCCCATGGCGTCAACGCGTTTAACGAGCGCGTCGTAACTTTCCGCCTTCAACATGCCCGCATCAGCTTCTTCGTCGAGCATTTCCTGAACAATTGGCTGGCGCTCGAAATTCGCCGCTTTGCGAGTCAGGAATATGCGCATGGAGCCGCCGTGGATATTCGGCAAGCGATGCACATTGGTGACGTCCAGGTCGAAATATTCCCCGAGCTTCACAAGCGACAACAAGCTGAATTCAGAAACATGCTCATGATAAATATTGTCAAATTCATTATGCTGAAGATATTCGCGCGCGCGGGGCACTTCGATCACGAAGGAGCCGTCATCGGCGAGGAGAGTGACGATCCCTTTCATAAAGGTGTGAAGATCGCCGATATGATTAAACGTGTTTGTGGTGACGATCGCTTTCGCAGGGCCGTGCTTGTCGCGCAGTGAGCGCGCCTCGTCAGGCGTAAAATAACTCACGTGAACGTCGACGCCTTTCTCGCGTGCGAGTTCAGCGATATTTTCGGCGGGATCAACGCCAAGGGTTTTGGCGCCAAGGCTGTTGCATTTTGCGAGCAAGAGGCCGTCATTGCATCCGATATCGACAATGAGGTCGCCGTCAGCGATCTCGGTCAGGACGTCCGCCAGTCCATCAAAGTGACTGTGCATCGTGGCGGCGCCGGACGGGATGTAGAGATAATGCTTGAAGAATCCCTCTGGGATTTGATCAGCGACCTGGACGAGCCCGCAATTCAGACAAACCTGCGTGTTCAGTGGAAACGCCGGCTGCTCCTTATCCAGTTCACCGGGACGAATCAGCATTTGCGCCGGCGCATGGTCGCCGAGCGGCAGGAACAGATAAGGGTCGGACGTGAGGCACGCGCGACATTCAGTTAACTTGTCCATCTCTCTCTCCTAAAACGGGCCGTCGACGCCAGATTGCGCCGCTAGTGTTTTGCTGCGAACGACCGAAAGGTCTCATGCATGTAATCGAGCTGCGCCTCGTCAAGGCCGTGATGACAGGCAAGCAGCACGCCGCCGCCCATAACTTTGTCTGACTCCGGATAGCCTGCAGGGTCCGTTTTCGCGGCCACGTCTTTCATCGCCGGTTGCCGAAGGATGTTCCCTGTAAAGACGACACGCGTTTGGATGTCGTGATTTTCAAGGTAGATTTGCATTTCCCGGCGGGTAAACGGCGCGCCCTCGCGAATCGTAAGCGGGAAGGCGAGCCAGCCGGTGCGTGAATTTGGAAGCTGACGTGGAAGAACGAACCATTCTTCGTATTCTTTGAAGAAATTTAGCTGGCGATTGAAATTATGTTCGCGCGCCGAAATGTTCTTATCGAGCTTTTCGAGTTGTACGAGACCGAATGCGGCGCCCATTTCGGACGGTTCCACGTTGTAACCTAGGTCTTCGAATACGAATTTGCGGTCATATTCAAACCCGCCGATCTTAATATCGAAGCGGTTATTGATGTCTTCAGACGTGGCTGCTTCCTGGAATAGCGACGACGAACGTCCCCATGACCGGAGCAACAGCGCCTCGCGTGCATGTTCTTCCGTGTTTACGCAAAGCATGCCGCCATTGCCGGCGCAATTGATCACATGCGAACCGTAAAAACTTGTGGTGCTGATATGCGACCGCGCGCCTGTGCTGGTTCCGTTGATTGTCGCGCCTAATGTGTCTGCGCTGTCCTCTACAACGATCAATCCATGGGCGTCAGCGACTTCCCTGATCTTGTCCCAGTCCGCCAGGTTGCCGATCAGCGATGGGATCATAACCGCCTTCGTTTTTTCGGTGATCATCCGCTCAATCGCGTTTGCATCAATATTGTAGGTGCCTTCCTCGACATCGACAAAGGATGGGAGCAGATTATTGCGAACGAGCGGCGCCACGGTTGTTGCGAATGTGAGCGCTGGCGTAATGACTTCTGACCCTTCAGGCAGATTGAGAATTTCAATCGCCAGATAATTCGCCGACGATCCGGAGTTCACCATGATGCCGTGCTTTTTGTCGAAGAGGGCGGAGACTTTCTCCTGCATTTCGCGCACATGGGCGCCCATTTGCGTGGATGTCTGCAAGACCTTCGTAACGGCGGCGATTTCTTCTTCGCCATGAACCGTTTGACCATAATTTACGCGCATGTTCCCATTTCCCGCCAGTTAATCGCTAATTTGCCTTAAGCGGCGGCTGACGCCGCCTCATCGATAAGATTTGTATAGAACTCAATTTGATCAGAGGAGAAGGCGTGCATGTCGCGCTCTTTCGCCGCGGACGCTTTGTACCAGTCCACCGTTAACGCGATCGCCTTATCGATAGAAAGTAGCGGCGTCCACCCGAGCCTGGTCTTCGCTTTTGTGCTGTCGAGTCGCAGAACTTGCGCTTCGTGCGGTCCCGCCCGGCGTTCGCCAAAGTTGAATTCTGGCTTGCCGCCGCCCCAAGCGTCTTGCACGTAACCCGAGAGTGCGCCCACATCGGCGACCCCGTTAGGATCCGGTCCAAAATTCCAGCCTTCCGCGCAATCTCGATCGCCGTCGAGAAGGCGCGCAGCGAGTTGAAGATATCCCCAAACCGGTTCCAGCACATGTTGCCAGGGGCGAATGCTCGCCGGATTTCGGATGGTGACGGCTTCGCCGGCAATTGCGGCTTTCATAATGTCGGGGATGAGCCGATCCGCCGACCAATCGCCGCCGCCGAACACGTTCCCGGCGCGAACGCTCGCGAGCGCGGCCCCGGCCTCATCGCTGAAGAACGAACGGCGATAGGCGCTGGCGACGAGCTCGGTGCATCCTTTTGACGAGCTGTAGGGGTCCGCGCCGCCCATGGGATCGGACTCGCGATAGCCCCAAACCCATTCATTGTTCTCGTAGCATTTGTCGCTGGTGACGACGATCGCCGCTTTTAGCGACGGCATTTTGCGCGCGGCTTCGAGTACGACTGCCGTCCCGACGACATTTGTGAGATATGTATCGACTGGCGTTTCATAGGAAAGCCTGACCAGCGGTTGCGCCGCCATATGCAATACAAGGTCGGCGTCAATATCCTCCGCAATCTTCGCAAAGCCGTCAGGGTCGCGGATATCGCCAATACGGTGATCAACGAACTCCTCGACGCCGGCGGCGTAGAAAAAGTCACGATCGTCCTTTGGCGGCAAGGCGATACCGGTTACATCCGCACCCAAACGTTTCAACCAAAGGCACATCCAGCCGCCCTTAAAACCCGTATGACCGGTCACAAGGACGCGGCGGCCTTTTAACGTATCCAGAGAAGACGTCGGGCTGATCATAAAAACACCAACAATTATCAGGCCGCGACCGTCACTAATCCGGGGTCCGATCAAACTGACGCCACGGCGCGGCGCCGGATTCATAAAGGCTGTTCAGATGGTCGCGATCGCGGACGGTATCCATCGGATGCCAGAAACCGTTATGTTTGAACGCGCGTAACTCGCCATCCTCAGCAATGCGCGTCAACGGAGAGTGTTCAAGCGGTTCGGAGTCGCCAGGAATATAATCAAGAACGCCGGGCTCGAAGACGAAAAAGCCGCCATTAATCCAAGTCTCGTGCTTGCGCACTTTCTCCGTAAACGCCGTTACGTTATCGCCGTCAAGCTCAAGGTTGCCGAAGCGGGCCGGCGGTTGGACAGCAGTGACGGTCGCAAGCTTTCCGTGCGATTTGTGAAACTTGATCAGCGCGTCGATATCGACATTTCCGACGCCATCTGAGTAAGTGACCATGAAAGTTTCGTTCTTGATCCAATCGCGAAGGCGCAAAAGCCGGCCGCCGGTCATGGTGACGGCGCCGGTATCCACAACCGATACATTCCAGTCCATGGACCGGCTCGGCGCCATCTTCATATCGCCGTCGCCAAGCGAAACCGTGAAATCGTTGTTCATCAGCGGCAGGTCGCGAAAGAAGCGCTTGATCAGCAGCGATTTGTATCCACAGGCGACGATGAAATCTTTCTGACCCCAATGGCGATAAATATCCATCACATGCAGGATGATCGGCCGTCCCCCCACTTCCACCATGGGTTTAGGAATGCGAACCGTTTCTTCCGCGAGACGCGATCCAAGGCCGCCGGCCAGTAAGACTGTTTGCATACAATATCCCCCAAACGTCTGGTTCTAGAGACAAATCTAGCCCTTAACGTGCAAAACTGATACCGCAGGGCAAATACTTGTTCAAGACGTTCAATCCCGCTCCTGTTGATTTGGCGGCGCAACGAAAAAGCATGGTTAATTGGCGCGCCTGTTGAACGGAAGCGGTTGTCGCAGAATGGCGAAGACGCAACGCCGCGGTCGATAAGTATCCTGCGCCGGTGCAAGCGCGGTACGCCGCGCGATCAGGGAAGGGGGAGCGCTCCAGTGTTCCAACGAGCGAAAACGCTATCGATCATCGTGCTATGCGTTGGTCTGACGCTGGCCATATTCGTGCGTATCATGAATTACGATATGCGGCGGGATGAGCAATTGTATGCGCCGCCCGCCGCTCTGCTTGCCGAGCAAAGCCTTTACGAGGACTTCTTCTATAATCATGTGCCGGGGACCGCATGGTTGTTTCGCGCGTCTTACGTGGCGACGCCCGGAGACC
>JBCAXE010000041.1:0-31896 GCA_038534195.1 Pseudomonadota bacterium | reverse complement strand
ACCGGCGGTTCGTTATCCGCCGCAGAATCTGTTGTGAAAGAGATTAAGGACGCTGGCGGCGAGGCGATCGCAAACGGCGCCAACGTCACGAAGGAAGACGAAGTCGCGGGCATGGTCCAATCGGCCATGGATGCTTGGGGGCGCGTTGATATTCTCGTGAATAACGCCGGTATTCTCCGTGATAAGACCTTCGCCAAAATGGAGATGGACGACTTTCGATCGGTGATCGACGTTCACCTCGTGGGCACCGCGATTTGCACTAAAGCTGTCTGGCAAATTATGCGCGACCAGCAATATGGGCGGATTGTTTGCACGTCGTCTCCGTCTGGCCTCCATGGCATATTCGGGCAGGCGAATTACGGCGCGGCCAAGGCCGGCATGATCGGCTTCATGAATGCGCTGACGCTTGAAGGCGCGAAATACAACATCAAGACGAACCTTTTGTCCCCGTCAGCACGAACCCGCATGACGGAAGATTTGGGTATGCCGCCGCAAGTTCTTGAAATGATTACGCCGGAAGCCGTTACCGCCGCCTTGCTTTTCCTTGTCAGCGAAGACGCGCCGGGACGCACCATCATTTCCTGTGCAGGCGGCGGCTACGCGTGCGGCCATATTGTGGAGACGGACGGCGTCTTCCTGCCGCCGGAGCAACAAACGCCCGAAGAAATTGCGGCGCGGTGGGACGAGATTTCGGCGACCGATAATCTGAAGTTCTACGAAAACGCCAATGGGCCGATGATGAACTTTATGGGCAAGGCGCAAGGTCAGTAGCGCCTGTGTTTCGGCTCGCCATTCTCGTCGCGATCGTGCCCCTATTGGCCGCGTGCGCGACGCGATCGGGGATCAGTACGCAATTGCCGGATGCGCCCGAGCGAACGGCGATACTCGAAACCCTTGACGCTTTTTTTCTGGCGCTCGCTGCTGGCGACGCCGACACGATTGAGCAGATGCAGTCGCCGGATTCAATCACGGTTACTGCAAATCCCGAAACAGATCGTCCCATCCGTTATAGTCGTGGCGCGGACCTTGTCGCTAACATGCGTGCCGGCGAAATACCGCCCGTCGTCGAACCCTATTGGGAGCCGATTGTGTTACAGCGCAAGAGCCTCGCCGTTGTTTGGACGCCCTATCAAGTAAGCATCGATAATCAATTGATCCATTGCGGCGTCGATGTATTTAATTTGTCTAACCATGGTGGGGCGTGGAAGATAGACGCCGTCGGTTGGACCGCCGAACCATCGTCATGTGAAGAATTATGGCCGGAAGACAAGTCGGTCTTTCGTCCCGACTTTCCCTAAAGGAGAAACCTCATGAGAGAAGCCGCTATTGTTTCCACAGCCCGCACGCCCATTGGAAAGGCCTATCGCGGGGCGTTTAACACCACAACGGCGCCGGCGCTCGGCGCCCACGCGATTAAACACGCCGCCGAGCGCGCCAAAGTCGAGTTCGAAGAGATCGAAGACGTCGTCATGGGCTGCGCCTTGCAACAAGGGACAGCATTTCAAAATGTGGCGCGGCAATCGGCGTTACGCGCAGGGTTTCCCATTGGCGTATCAGGGCAATCCATCGATCGTCAGTGCGCCTCCGGCATGATGGCGATCGCAACCGCCGCCAAACAAGTGATCATCGATAATATGGATATCACCGTCGGCGCAGGCGTCGACTCGATCTCGACAAACCAGACCAGCGACATGTTTGTGCGACCGGACCCGTGGCTGTTGCAGAACATGCCCGCAACATACATGCAAATGATCGAGACGGCGGAAATTGTTGGAGACCGGTACAATGTTTCGCGCAACGCTCAGGACGCCTATGCGTTGCAGTCACAACAGCGTACGCACGCGGCGCAGGAAGCCGGCAAGTTCGATGATGAAATCGTGCCGATGGACTCGGTGATGAGTTTCACAAACAAAGAAACCGGCGAGACGTCCGATGTTGAAATGAAGCTTGAGAAGGACGAGGGTAATCGGCCGCAAACGACGCTCGAAGGTCTCGCGGGACTAAAGCCGGTGTTCAAAAACGGACAGGTTGTGAAGGAAGGAAAATACATCACTGCCGGTAATGCATCGCAGCTTTCCGACGGCGCGTCCGCCGCCGTGGTGATGGAAACAAAAACCGCTGAAAAAAGAGGACTTCAACCACTCGGTTTTTATCGCGGCATGGCGGTCGCGGGTACGCACCCTGATGAAATGGGCATTGGCCCGGTTTACGCGGTGCCGAAGCTGCTCGAAAAATTCAATCTGAAAATGGACGATATCGGCCTTTGGGAATTGAACGAAGCGTTTGCAGTTCAGGTTCTCTATTGTCGTGACAAGCTCGGCATTCCCGATGAGATACTGAACGTCAACGGCGGCGCAATTTCGATTGGCCATCCTTACGGGATGTCAGGCGCCCGCATGGTTGGTCATGCGCTTATTGAAGGCAAACGCCGCGGCGCGAAGTATGTGGTCTGCACCATGTGCGTCGGCGGTGGGATGGGCGCTGCTGGCCTCTTCGAAGTTGCATAGCGGCTAATGAAAATTGCATTCGTTATTTATCCGGACGTAACGCAGCTCGATTTTACAGGCCCACTGCAGGTATTGAGCCGTTTGCCGGAGGCGGAAATTCATCTCGTCGCAGGCGCGCTGGAGCCGTTGCCAACCGATTCGGTGTTATCGCTTAATCCGACGGTTACATTCGATGAATGCCCGCAGGCCGACATTCTATGCGTGCCTGGCGGCTTTGGCACGGAACAAGCGATCGCTGACGAGGTGCTTATTGGATTTTTGCGCCAGCAAGCGCTAGGCGCGCAATATGTGACGTCGGTCTGTACGGGCGCCTTCATTCTGGGGGCTGCTGGCCTCTTGGAAGGGAAAAAAGCGACGACGCATTGGGCCTATCGTGACGCTTTGTCACTTGTAGGGGCGATACCCACCAGGGGCCGTGTTGTGCGGGACGGGAATATTTTCACGGGCGGCGGCGTCACGGCGGGGATCGACTTCGCCCTGACGCTCGTGGCCGAGATCGCCGGATCAGAATTGGCGCAGTCAATCCAGCTTGGCATTGAATATGATCCTGGCCCGCCCTACGACGCAGGCGCTCCCGAACGAGCGCCTGAACAAGTCGCTAAACGCCTCAATGCATTTTACGGCGCGCGCATGGCGCAATTCACAAAGAGTCTTGAGGCGGTGATGGCGCCTTAACAGCCTTTATCGCGGCGAGATGAGCAACGATGTCGCTTTCGCTCAGGAATGATCCGCGGAAGCTATTCTCCGCCAGGCGGCGAATATCATCGGCGGTCAACGGTAATGCGTCGACGACCGCTGCAAAATTATCATTCATGTATCCGCCGAAGTACGATGGGTCGTCGGAATTTACGGTGGCGTTCAAGCCAAGGTCGAGCATGCGCTTTAACGGGTGTGCGCGCATGTCGTCGACAACGCAAAGCTTCAGATTTGAGAGCGGACACACGGTGAGCGTCATTCCTTCACTCTTCAAACGCTCGATCAGCGCCGCGTCCTCAAGCGAGCGGTTGCCGTGATCGAGACGGTCGATTTGCAGGAGATCGAGCGCTTCACGTACATAGTCGGGCGGACCTTCCTCACCGGCATGCGCCACAAGCTTCAACCCTTCTGATTTCGCCGCAGCGAACACCCGCGCAAATTTTGAGGGCGGGTGTCCCACCTCAGATGAGTCGAGGCCCACGCCCGCAATTTGGTCAAGCCACGGTTCGGCCTCAGCAAAGGTTGCAAAGGCGTCTTCCTCACTGAGATGTCTCAAAAAACACATGATTAGTTTTGTCGTCATGCCAAATTGAGCTTTGGCGAGACCGAACGCCGTTAAGACGCCTTTGATCGCCGCATCAAACGGAACGCCGCGTTCGGTGTGCCCCTGCGGGTCAAAGAAAATCTCCGTATGCCGCACATTGTCCGCGCGCGCCCGATTTAGATACGCCATCGTCAAGTCAAAGAAATCCTCCTCTGTCTGCAAGACGCTCATTCCTTGATAGTAAATGTCGAGGAAATCCTGCAGGTTTGTGAAGTTATAGGCCGCACGCACCTCTTCGACAGAATTGAACGGCAGCTCAATTTTATTGCGCGCCGCGAGCTTGACCATCAATTCCGGTTCAAGACTTCCTTCAATATGGAGATGGAGCTCCGCCTTGGGCAGCGCGGCGGCGTACGCAGTGAGTTCGGATTTCGTCATCTCTGACTTATTTCAGAAAAGGCTGCGCCTTGCCATAGGTGAGCGTGCGCCAGATCCACTCCGCCGGCCCAAAACGAAAGACCGCGAGCCAAAGCGGCGACCAGATCAAGAGAGCCCCCCAAACGCCTGCGACGACGCCGGCGAGTTGCGGCGCGCTCATCGCGCCGATTTGTGCAAGGCCCGGCGGGCCATAAAAAATCCCAACGCCGATAAGCGTCGACAGCAAGTAATTCGACAACGCCATGCGTCCGGCTGCGGCGAATGGGACGCGCGCCCAACGCAGGATATCTATTTTGCACGCGGTCATCACTAAAGCGGCGTACCCGAACGCCTGAAGAAGGCTCGCCCAGTATAAGGCGGCCTGACCGGGGAAGGATGCGGTCATCTCAAAGCCCACATGTATTGAATGTGTCGCCGCCCAGTAAGATCCGAAGAACCCCATCACCGTCGCTACAAGACCAAGACCGATATAGGCTGGCTGGGTCCAGTGAAGCGTCAGAAATCCGGTTTTGTAGAGCGCGATGCCGATCATCATTAGCCCAATTGTACGCGGGGCGAGAAAGACGCCCTGAACCATCTGCGCCAGGAAGGATTGCTCAATCGTGGACGGCAAACGATCGAGAAATCCGTTGCGGTAGGTTGCAATGATCTCCGCAACCTTTTCAGGCGGCGGGGCCCACATTTCCGCATTCATTTCGGTGAGCTCTTCTGCCGACATAAATTGGAGGCCCCAATCCTGGAGAAAAAACAGGCCAAAGTTCAGGGTAATGAGAATTGCGCCTACAAGGAGTAATTTTGATGAGCGCCAAACCCGCGCGCCTGATACCAGGAACCCTGCGAGGGCGTAGGGTGCGAGAATATCGCCGAACCAAAGAAAGTAGCAGTGCGCCATTCCAATCAGGAAAAGCCAGAACATACGGGAGCGATGCAACCTCTGGCGCGCGCTTGGCGATTCTTCGCCAAGCATCAGAATAATCCCCGCGCCAAACAAGACTGAGAAAAGCGTGATGAATTTAAATTGAAAAAGACTGGTCGACACCGTCCACCAGAAGGCGGCGTTGTCGTCAAAAAAACCTGGAACCGCCGTCGGATTTGAAAGAGCGAACCACGGCAAGCCGAAGCCGACAATATTGACGGCGAAGATACCGAGGATGGCCACACCGCGCAGGACGTCGAGCGACTCTATTCTGTCGTGCGCGGGAGCCGCGGAGAGGTCCCCGGCCCACATGATCATCGTCGCGCCAATCGGATACCAGAAATCAGCGCGGCGCCGACGACGCATCCGATCCCAAGCCAAAACGAACCCAATCCGCTCACGAGTTTAAGGGTCGTGGCGCTCTGTTGAGCCAGCGCCGCAAGTCCTGTCGGCGCCCACGCGCCCAGTGCGAACGCTGTAACAAGACTATTCTCGATTAACTCCATCAAGAGGTAGATGAGCGGTATCCATAGCAGATAGCGCAGTACGGAATGCTGGAGGCCGGCTTCCAGCAAAAACAGCCCAAAAGCGGCGGAAAGGACAACAACATTCAGAAGTGCGAATGGAATATCGATGACTTGCCAGAGGACATAGTCGTCAACAGCGTCATTCGCTTTCAAAGAAGAAAGCGCGCGCTCCGGCTCCAGCGGTGGGAACCCGATCTGCTCTTCAGGCGCTTCACCGCCAGCGCCGCGCACGGCTTTTTCCCACGCCGAATTCTCGCCGTTCAAAAAGATGAGTGAGAAAAAGAACTGCCCGGCGAATGCGGCAACAAAGAAAATCCAGTTGCTGCGGTTAAGCCAGAAATCAAACCATGAGGTCATTAAAACAACCACTGTTCCTTAAAGCTGACGCCCTTGGCAGATCTAAACTTTGGGAAGCCGCTTGATTTCCCGATTTTGAACGCCGCTTTTTTGAAGCCGTTATAAGAGGGCGTTTCTATCGTATCGACGGCCATGAATTCCGCGTTGACGGCGTCTGGCGTTACGTCCACGGAAATGTATCCGTGATTTTCGCCAGATAAGTAGCGCACGGATTTATTTTTCTGATTTGTCAAAAGTGCATACTCAGCGCCCTTACCGCCGAGAAATTCTTTTCTGTATGGCGAGGGCGAGGTGACCGAATTTACGCCAAGCTCAACGCCCATGTTCGCGCCGTCGCGCGCCTTTAGATCGTTGGCCCACCAGGTGTGCGTGTCGCCGGTGAGAACGACGACGCCGTCAGCGCCGGTTTCGCGCACCAGATCGTAAAAGCGTTCCCGCGCCGCGGGGTAGCCGTCCCAGGCGTCGAGGTTTGTCGGTAAACCAAGTTTGGAGAATTCAATGAAAGCGCGCGCCTGGTCCCATTGCTTTTCTAAAGCGACAATATCTTCTTCCGTCACATGGGGCGTTAGATCGGGCGCGATCACTTCAGCCATAATGATTTGGTTGGCGATCAATCGCCATGGCTGCTCGGCATTGACGGAACTGCGTAACGTATCTCCAATGAAATCAAGTTGCGCGCGTCCAAGCATCTCACGCGACTGATCATAAAGGATGTTATCGCGAAAGTTCGCCACATCACCGGCCGATTGCAACGTTGGCGTCACTTCGGAGTATTCAAACTGCTGCGACCGCGCCATGAGCCGCGTTTCAATAGCGGTTAGCGTCAGGAGATCGCCGTAACTATAGGCGCGAAACAAGCTTTCAGGCGCCGTGCCGGCGCGCGGGTCGCGCACTGGCATCCATTCATAATAAGCCTGAAGCGCGGCCCGCTTGCGCGCGGCCCAGTCGCCTTCAGATGTCGATTGATGATTTTGCGCGCCGTCTTTCCACGAATTATTCGTGGTCTCGTGGTCGTCCCAGATTGCGATCAATGGATGCGCCGCATGCATGGCCTGCGCGGAAGGGTCGGCTTTGTATTGCGCGTGGCGGCGCCGGTAATCGTCGAGATTGACAATCTCGCGCGGCGGGTCGTGCGGTCGGCCCAATTGTTCCCCGGCCTCGCCGCCATATCCGTCGGGTCCATACTCGTAGATATAGTCGCCAAGGTGGATCACCGCGTCCAGATCCTCGCGCCGTGCGATCAGGTCATAGACGTTAAAGTAACCGAACGGGAAATTCGAACAGGAGACAACCGCGAACCGCGCGCGTTGCGTTTCGCCCTTCGGCAATGTCCGTGTGCGCCCTGTCGATGAAATAGCCCCGGCGGCTTTGAAACGATAGAAGTAAGATTTGCCGGGCTCGAGGGCGGATGCGACTTCCTTAACTGTCCAGTCACGTGCGGCAGAGGTCGTCCCTACGCCGCGTCCGGCCAACTGCGCGAAATCGGGCGTTTCGGCGATTTCCCATTCATAGGATGCGACGGCGCCGTCCAGCTCCGAAAGCCTTGTCCACAAAACAACCGACGTGTGGTCGGGGTCGCCGCTGGCTACGCCATGGGCGAAAACGCCGTCGGCTTTCACCGAAGCCGCTGTGTACGGCGTCATCTTCGGCGCGCCAGCGCAGGAGGCCGCTCCGGCGGCAAGCCCGGCCGTCAAGGCCGTGCGGCGTGTGATCGTCTTCATGATTGCAATCCTTCCCCGAATTTCGCGTCCAGCATGGCCCGTATCATCAATTTTTGCACCCGTCTCAGTCAGTTGACCATCGCGGGGCTTTTCCGTCTCAGAAAATTCACTACGGTATTAGCAGAACACGGGCTTCACGCATATTTGCGCGCACAAATCTGGGGAAGAGAAAATGAAACGATGGATGGTCATGGCTTTGATCTTGTCGCTCGCAGCATGCGGGTCGCCAGGGACGACGGCCGATGAAGAAGAGGCGGCTTCGGGCGATCAGGCGGAAAGGTCGCCAGCGGCGCCGAAGTCGGGGCAGGATGAGACGAAAGAAGCCGTCCGCCCGCCTCTTGATCCCTTTCCATCGACCTACACGCCATATCCGGGTGAGACGACAGTCATTACGAACGCTACGATCCTGACCGGAAGTGGCGAACAAATCGATGGCGGCTCGTTGGTCATGGCGGAAGGGAAGATCAGCGCGATCGGGCCGGACATCGCACCGCCGCAGGGCGCAGCGATCATTGACGCGGCCGGAAAGTGGGTGACGCCCGGCATTATCGACATCCACTCTCATCTGGGCGTTTATCCGTCGCCGGGCATGGCGTCGACATCCGATGGTAATGAGGCAACGAGCCCGAATACGGCCCAGGTTTGGGCGGAGCATTCCGTTTGGCCGCAGGACCCAGGCTTCACGAGGGCGCTCGCCGGCGGGATTACGTCGCTACAAATTTTGCCTGGTTCGGCAAATTTATTCGGTGGACGAACGGTTACCCTAAAGAATACACCATCGCGCACTGTGCAGGGGATGAAATTTCCAGGCGCGCCCTATGGAATTAAGATGGCGTGTGGTGAGAATCCCAAGCGCGTTTATGAAAATAGCGGCCCTGCAACGCGGATGGCGAATTTCGCGGGCTATCGCGCCGCTTGGATAGAAGCGCAGGGCTACAAGAAGAAATGGGAAGACTACTGGTCGAAAATTGAAGAGGGCGGCGAAGATGCGGAGGGCGCCGAGCCGCCGTCACGTGACCTGAAACTCGAAACGCTTATGGGCGTTTTAAACGGCGACATCATCGTCAACATGCATTGTTATCGCGCCGATGAGATGGTGCAGGTGCTCGATATGGCGAAAGAGTTTGAGTATCAGGTCACGGCGTTTCATCACGCGATCGAAGCATACAAGATTGCCGATTATCTTGCGCAAAATAAGGTCTGCGCCGCGGTGTGGTCTGATTGGTGGGGCTTCAAACTGGAAGCTTACGACACAATTAGAGAGAACGCCGCCTTTGTGCACGCGCAGCCTGGCGGGTGCGCCATTATTCACTCAGACAGCGACAGCGGAATTCAGCGCCTTAATCAGGAAGCGGCGAAAGCAATGGCGGACGGGCGCAATGCTGGTGTCGACGTATCCGAAAAAGAAGCGATTGCTTGGATCACCCTCAATCCCGCAAAAGCGATGGGCGTTAGTGATCAGACCGGCTCATTGGAGCCCGGTAAAATGGCGGACGTGGTGATCTGGAGCGGCAACCCGTTTTCCGTTTATGCGCAGGCGGAGCATGTTTTCATCGACGGTGCGCATTTATTCGACCGCAGCGATCCGACGCGGTCGCCGCGAATGGATTTCGAGATCGGTCAGCAAGGCAACGCCTTCACAGGGGGAGCGGGTCAATGAGAATACTACGTAAGTTCGCCGCCGCTTTAACAGCTATCATCGCGATTGGGTCCGCCGCACATGCGCAGGTCTTTGTTATCCGTAATGCGCAAGTCCACACCATGGCCGGGGCGGGCATGATCGAAAACGGCGACGTCGTCATTCGAAACGGCGAGATCGCTGCGGTCGGTCAAGACCTTGACGCCCCCGAAGGCGCCACCGTGATTGACGCTAGCGGCCGGGTAGTGACGCCGGGCGTCATAGCGCCATACTCAAATATCGGTTTGACAGAGATCGGCCTCGATCGGGAATCGAATGACGCAGGACCGCGCAGCGGCGAAGGATTTGAGCTGAGTGCGGCGCTTGACGCCGTGGACGCCTACAACCCATCTTCAACGTTGCTCGCGGTCAATCGAGCCGGAGGCGTAACACGTGCGCTCGCCGCGCCTCAGGCGGGCGACAAAATGTTCGGCGGACAAGCGGCGGTGATCGATTTGTCCGGCCGGCCGCAATCCATCACAAAGCCGCGGGCGGCGCAGGTTGCGATTTTGGGATATGGCGGCGCGCGTCGCAACGGCGACACGCGGATGGGCGCCTGGGCGACGATGCGCGACACGCTGGATGAAGCGCGCACCTACGCCGCTAATCCGCGTGATTACTATCGCCGGACCCGGGATGACCGGTTCGCTTTCAGCGACCTTGAAGCGCTGGCGGCGGTTTTGAACGGAGAACAAAAACTTTTTGTTGAGATTGACGGAGCGGCGGATCTTCGCCGGTTGATTCGTCTAAAGAGCGATTATGGTCTTGATGTCGTTATTGTGGGCGGCGCCGAAGCCTGGCGCGTTGCGCGCGAATTGGCGGCTACGAGTATCCCTGTGATTCTCGATCCGCTTTATAATTTGCCAGGCCAATTTGAAGAGATGGGCGCAACCCTTGAAAATGCGGCGCGCTTGAATGCTGCGGGCGTTAAGATCGCCTTTTACATTCCGCCCGGGTTTGGCGGCCATAATCTTCGCGCATTGCCTCAATTAGCGGGCAATGCGGCGGCCAATGGCTTGCCCAAAGACGCTGCGCTCGCTGCGTTGACAATTTACCCGGCGCAAATGCTCGGCGTCGATGCGCGGTACGGCGCGCTAGAGGTCGGAAAGGCGGCGGACGTTGTCATTTGGGACGGGGACCCGCTCGAAGTGACCACGCGTCCGGTGACCGTCATCATCGACGGCCGCATCACCTCCCTTGAAAATCGGCAGACGATGCTGCGGGATCGCTACAAGGACCTTACGCGCGGCGCCCTGCCTCATGCCTATCGCGGCGACGAGTAGGAGAATCGTCCATGTACGCGACTTCGTGCCAGTTTGAGCGATTAAATGCTGAATTTTGTGCAATTTGTGGATTTATCCACTAATTACGCTTGCTTTTGGCGTCGCCTTGCGGCATTGCTGCTGCGTTCGAATTGCGGCGCTCCCTAGCGCCGCCTTCGTCTTATTTTCGACGTTCAGTCTCATCCACGCAGAGACCTTTGATAAAGGAACCACGCCCCCGTGACGCCGGATCCGATGCTGAAGTTTGTCGCCCGTGATCGCCAGACGCCTGACAAGCGGCCGGCCAATATCCGGCGCGAAGATTTTCAGGAAATCTATGCACGGTTTTCCGAAGAGCGCGCCGGGCTTCAGGCTGCGCGTTGTTCGCAATGCGGCGTTCCTTTTTGCCAGGACCACTGCCCATTAGGAAACAATATTCCCGACTGGTTGCGTCTCGTGGCCGAAGGCCGGCTGGACGAAGCTTATGCTGTTTCTTCGTCGACCAATAATATGCCAGAGATATGCGGTCGGATATGCCCGCAAGACCGTCTTTGCGAAGGCTCGTGCGTGATCGAACAGTCCGGCCACGGAACAGTAACCATCGGCGCGGTTGAAGCGTACATCACGGACACGGCTTGGGACAATGGGTGGATAACGCCTATCAAGCCGCAACGCGAGCGCGCGCAGTCGGTTGGTATCGTCGGCGCCGGTCCTGCGGGTCTCGCCGCGGCTGAGGAATTGCGCCGTTCCGGCTTTCAGGTGACGATCTATGATCGTTACGACCGCGCAGGCGGATTACTGATTTACGGCATTCCAAATTTCAAGCTCGACAAGAAGATCGTTACGCGCCGTGTCGACCGTTTAAAGAGTTCCGGCGTAACGTTCCGATTGAATTTTGAACTTGGCCGTAACGAGACGCTCGCTGATCTTCGTAAACGTCATGACGCCGTTCTTATCGCGGTTGGCGTCTACAAGGCGCGCGAACTGAATTGCCCTGGCGCTGACGATGACATGGCTGTTCCAGCGCTCGATTATCTGACAGCGTCGAATCGAAAGGGGCTCGGTGATGCTGTTTCCGCGTTCGATAGCGGAACCCTAAACGCCGCCGGTAAAAGAGTTGTCATCATTGGCGGGGGCGATACGGCGATGGATTGTGTACGCACCGCCGTCCGTCAGGGGGCGGCGTCTGTCGCCTGTTTGTATCGCAGGGACCGTGAGAATATGCCGGGTTCCGATCGGGAAGTTGCAAATGCGATTGAGGAGGGTGTTGATTTCAAATGGCTGTCGACGCCGAAAGCAATTACGGCGAAAGGTGTCGTTGTCTCAAAGATGCATCTTGGCTCTCCAGATATTTCTGGACGCCGGTCGCCAGAAGTAATTGAAGGTGAAGACAGTCATCTTGATGCGGATCTTGTGATAAAGGCGCTTGGATTTGAACCCCAAGACGCGGACCACCTATTCGGCGAACCGGCATTAACGCTGACGGCCCGCGGCGCCCTTAAAGTCAATCCAGTGACGCTCGAAACCAGTGCGCCATCCGTTTACGCAGCCGGCGATATTGTTCGCGGCGCATCGCTTGTGGTGTGGGCGATCCGCGACGGGCGCATCGCCGCCGCTTCGATCGCAACGCGGCTCGAAAAAGCCGCTGCGGAAGCGCCGCAGTCCCTGGCCGCCGCTGAGTAACGGGGGCATTGATGGATCTTAATCAAGTCACGCTTGAGACAAGCGATCTCGAAAAGGCCGCTGCATTCTACGAGACCTTAGGGTTAAAACGGATTGTTTGGAGCGCCCCGCGCTACGCCCGTTTTGAATGTGCGTCGGGCTCGTCAACACTGTCGCTTCACTACGCGGACGATGTCACGCCGCAAGGCACGGCCCTCTACTTCGAAACCGAAACGCTAGACGCTGTAGTTTCCGCTTTGGTTGAAGCTGGTTTGCGCTTTGACAGTTTGCCGGAAGACAAAGACTGGCGCTGGCGCGAGGCTTGGTTGCGCGACCCGGATGGACGCCGGCTTTGTCTCTATCATGCAGGCCCTGATCGCCGGTTCCCGCCATGGCGCGTTACCGAAAAAGCTGCGGACGACGCAGCACGTGGTGCAGAAAAATGACTGAAGAACTCACATTCGCGCAACAGATTGCAGCCCGAAGTCGGGCGGCGCGCGACGGCCTTTATAGTAGTATTGATGAACGCGACGCTTGCGGCGTTGGGCTCATTGCGGCGCTCGACGGGGCGCCGCGCCGCGAAATCGTGGATATGGCGATCCAGTCGCTCAAAGCAGTATGGCATCGCGGTGCGGTGGACGCAGACGGGAAAACCGGCGACGGCGCGGGATTGCGCCTCAATGTGCCGCAGGAAATGTTTAAGAGTTTTGTCAGCCGTACGGGCCACGCCGCGGACGATGGCGATATTTGCGTCGGCCAGATTTTCCTTCCGCGGACGGATTTCTCAGCGCAGGATAAGGCGCGAGCAATCGTTGAAAGTGAAATCTTGCGGGCCGGCTTTCTGCTCTATGGCTGGCGGCAAACGCCGGTTGATGCGGCGGTTCTTGGCGAAAAAGCGAACGCCACGCGTCCTGACATTGAGCAGGTTTTGTTTCACGATCCCAAGGGACGCGATAGCGAATTACTCGAACGGACGCTCTACCTTGTGCGCCGCCGAATTGAAAAGCGAGCAAATGCAGCGGGCATCCCCGAATTCTACGTTTGCTCTCTGTCGTCCACCGACATCATTTATAAAGGCATGTTTCTCGCCGAGGATATCGACCGTTTCTATCCTGACCTGCGCGATCCTCGATTCGTCTCCCGTGTGGCGATCTTTCATCAGCGATATTCGACAAATACGTTTCCGGAGTGGCGCCTTGCGCAGCCGTTTCGGTTGCTAGCCCATAATGGCGAAATCAACACGATCCGTGGCAACATCAACTGGATGAAAGCGCACGAGATCCCGATGGCGTCGGAAGTCTTCAGCGATCATGAGGAGGACATCAAGCCAGTTGTTCAAGCAGGTTCTTCTGATTCGGCGGCTCTTGATCAGGTGTTTGAAGTTCTTGTTCGCGCGGGCCGTTCCGGCCCGATGGCGAAATGTCTTTTACTGCCGGAAGCGTGGTCAAAGCGCGCGGACTTGATGTCGAAAAATCATCGTGCGCTCTACGAATACTGCAATGCCGTTATGGAGCCCTGGGACGGGCCCGCCGCCATTGCGGCGTTTGACGGTCGTTGGGCGATCGCCGGCCTTGATCGCAACGGGTTGCGGCCGATGCGCTATGCGATAACGGAAGACAAGATTCTTGCGATCGGGTCGGAAACCGGCATGTGCCCGCTTGGCGATAAGCCCATCATAAAGCGCGGCGCGCTTGAGGCTGGCGGCATGATCGCGTTCGACTTCAAGCATAATCAATTTTATACGCCTACAGAGATTTTGGATACTCTAGCTGAGCGTCATCCCTATGACGAATGGCTCGAAAATATTATCGAATTGGAGCCGGAAATTGGTCCCGGACCGGAGCCGCGGCTCTTTAGTCTGGAAGAAGCGAGCCGCCGCCAGACCGCCGCCGGCTATACGATGGAAGAACTTGAACTTGTTCTGCGCCCGATGGCTGAGACGGGAAAAGAAGCGATCGGCTCTATGGGCGACGATACGCCCTTGGCGGTCCTATCGGAAAAGTATCGTCCGATCTCCCATTATTTCCGGCAAAAATTCAGCCAGGTGACAAATCCGCCGATCGACCCTTTACGTGAAGCGCGGGTCATGAGTTTGAAAACGCGTTTTAAGAATCTTGGCAACATTCTTGTTTCCGACGCGACGCAGACGGATGTGTTCGTACTTGAAAGTCCTTTTCTCTCGAACGGAATGTATGAGCGGTTTTTGGGGTTTGTCGGTGAACGCGCTGCGTTAATCGATTGCACCTACGAAACCGGCGGCCCTGACGCGTCCTCCGATGTCTCGCCGGGCGCGCGGCTCCACGCGTGCCTCGACCGCATTCGTGAAGAGGCGTGCGCCGCGATTCGTAACGGCGCCGACCACATTATTCTGACCGACGACCGCCAGAGCGCGACGCGTATTGCTGCGCCAATGATTCTGGCGGCCGGCGGTGTTCATCAACGGCTGCTTCAGTCCGGTTTGCGTTCGGCTTGTTCGATTACGGTGCGATCGGGCGAGGCGATTGATGCGCACTATATCGCGGTGCTGGTGGGGGTCGGGGCGACGGCGGTGAACCCTTATCTTGCATGCGAGTCCATCGCGATCGGCCATGAGCGCGGCCTTTACGGCGAGGCGCCCCTCGGGGAATGTATCCGAAATTATAAATTGGCGATTGAAGCAGGTCTCCTCAAAATTCTTTCGAAGGCCGGTATTTCGGTGCTTTCATCCTACCGCGGCGGCGTGAACTTTGATGCCTTGGGCTTGTCGCGCGCTTTGGTAGAAGAGTTCTTTCCGGGCGCGCCGTCGCGGATCTCCGGGATCGGTCTGCCGGGGCTTGAGAAGAAGACAGCGGCGCTTCACGCGAAGGGTTTCGGCGCGGCGGCGCCTATTCTACCAATGGGCGGGTTCTATCGTCATCGGCGCAATGAAGAGGCGCACGCGCTGGAAGCCGGTTTAATCAGCGATCTGCAGGAAGCTGTACGCAACTCTGATTATACCGCTTACAAACGATATTCAGCCAGCCTGAAAAACCAGAAGCCCGTCCAACTGCGCGATCTCTTGAGCGTAAATCCGTTGGCGAGCGCCGTCCAGACTGACGATGTTGAGTCCATCAACGCTATTCGGCAACGATTCGTCACGCCAGGCATGTCGCTCGGCGCTCTTAGCAAGGAAGCGCATGGCGCGCTCAATATCGCCATGAACAGGATTGGGGCGAAATCGGTCTCTGGTGAAGGCGGTGAAGATCCGTCCCGTTATCAGCCGATGGCCAATGGCGATAATGAAAACTCGGCCGTTAAACAGATTGCGTCCGGCAGGTTTGGCGTTACGGCGGAATATCTGAATCAGTGCCGGGAAATCGAGATAAAGGTGGCGCAGGGGGCCAAGCCAGGTGAGGGCGGGCAGCTTCCAGGTTTTAAGGTGACCGAATTCATCGCCAAGATGCGTCACGCGACGCCGGGCGTCACCCTGATTTCGCCGCCGCCGCATCACGATATCTATTCTATCGAAGATCTGGCGCAGCTCATTTATGATTTGAAAAACATCAATCCTGAGGCGCGCGTTTGCGTAAAGCTTGTTTCGGCCGCTGGCGTCGGCACGATCGCCGCTGGCGTCGCCAAAGCGAAAGCTGACATTATCCTTATTTCAGGCAATGTGGGTGGCACGGGCGCGTCTGCGCTCACATCCATAAAATTCGCCGGGGCCCCTTGGGAGTTGGGCCTCGCCGAGGCGCACCAGATCTTGACGATCAATAATCTACGTTCATCGGTGACGCTGCGCACGGACGGCGGCATTCGCACGGGCCGGGACGTCGTGACGGCGGCGATGCTCGGCGCCGAAGAATTCGGTATCGGCACGATTTCGCTCGTTGCGCTTGGGTGTCTGATGGTGCGTCAGTGTCACTCGAACACATGCCCAGTGGGCGTTTGTACACAGGACGCCGACTTGCGTGCGCGGTTCAACGGATTGCCGGATCATATCGTAAACCTGATGTCTTTCATCGCTGAGGAAACGCGCGAAATTCTGGCCGCTCTCGGCGCGCGGTCGCTCGAAGATGTTATTGGCCGCTCGGATTTGCTGGATCAGGTCCATCGTGGGTCGCCCGATCTCGATGATCTTGATTTAAACCCGATCCTAACGCGGGTCGATGCGGGCGGTCGCCCGCAACGATCGACGCGCCTCGGTCGTATTGAGCCGACGCCAACGATTGATGCTGAGATTATTGGCGACGCGGCGCCGGTATTCGAACGGCGTGAAAAAATGCAGCTTGATTACACGGTGAAGAATACGGACCGTTCGATCGGGGCCCGTACATCATCGGCGATCGTACGCGCCTTCGGACCGGACGGTCTTCCAGACGCGCATTTAACGGTTCGCCTTTCAGGCTCGGCGGGTCAATCGCTTGGCGTATTCGCCGCAAAGGGGCTCAAGATCGAGCTGGAAGGCGACGCGAATGATTATGTGGGCAAGGGGCTTTCCGGCGCCACCGTGTCGATCCGTCCGCCGAAGGATGCGGTCGCGCGCGCGTCGGAAGATGCGATCATTGGCAATACGTGCCTTTTTGGTGCGACGTCTGGGGCCCTGTTCGCGGCTGGCCGCGCCGGCGGGCGTTTTGCGGTCCGCAATTCCGGCGCTACAGCGGTCATCGAAGGCTGCGCCGCCAATGGCTGCGAATACATGACCGGCGGCGTCGTTGTGATACTCGGATCAATTGGTGATAACTTTGGGGCGGGCATGACTGGCGGGCGCGCTTTTGTTCTGGATAAGGACGACCGGTTTGCGCGCTGCGCCAATCCTGAAAGCATCATCTGGCGGCGGTTTGACGCGTCAGACGACGGGCGTGAGGCGCAGGCGCGCGCGCTGATTGAGCGACACTTTGGTGAAACCGGGTCGCAATTGGCGCAGGAAATTTTGGGTGACTGGCCCCGTTGGCGGACCGCATTTTGGGAAGTGGTTCCGAAGGAGATTTTGAAGCGGGAAGAAGCCGCTCAAAAGACTGCCGCTGAATAAGGTTGTTGCGATCGTCTTCTGTAATTTAGCGTAGTCAAACCGTACCGTATATACGATCGCCCGCGTCGCCGAGTCCCGGTAGAATATAGCCGATCTCGCTCAGTTGACGATCGAGCGCGGCGGTAACGATACGAACGTCCGAATGCTGACCGTTGAGATGGGCGACCCCTTCAGGCGCCGCCACCAGGCACACAAAGGTGAGGTTCTTGGCGCCGGCTCGTTTAAGGCGTGTTAGCGCCGCGGCGCCGGAATGGCCTGTCGCCAGCATTGGATCGAGCACAAAAACATGGCGTTCGCTGAGATGATCCGGTGTTTTGAAATAATATTCATGCGGCTCCAGCGTTTCTTCATCGCGTGCAAGGCCCACATGACCGACCGCTGCGTCGGGGATCAGATCGAAGAACCCATCGAGGAGACCGTTGCCCGCCCGCAAAATCGAAACGAGACAGATTTCACGACCGGCCAGCGTCGGAAAATCTCCATGCTCGAGGGGCGTCGCAATCTCGCGCATTGTTACCGGCAAGTCTCTCATGGCCTCGAAGGCCAACAGCGCGCTGATCTCGCGCAGGCGTCGGCGAAAGACGGCGGGAGGCGTGTCCTTATCGCGCATTTCGGTGAGTTTGTGCTGGATCAGCGGGTGATCGACGATTGTGAGATTTTCAGCCATAGACCTCAGCCTACCGCTTTCGCTGAATGGGCGAAATAGCTACTGTCGTCGGTAAGGAGAGTCCTTCGATGACGGCGCTGACAGACTGGGACCGACGTTTCGGCGAACTCGCGTTCCTGGAAGCCAAGAAAAGTGCGGACAATGGCGGTTTGCCGATCGGATCAGTGTTGGCGCGCGGCGATAAGCTGATTTCTTCGGGCCATAACCAGCGCGTCCAGATAGGCGATCCGATCGCGCATGGCGAAATGGATGCTTTGCGCAAGGCCGGCCGCCAAACCACGTATGCGGATACGACGCTTTATACGTCATTATCGCCCTGCATGATGTGCGCGGGAATGATTGTGCAATTCAAAATTCCACGGGTGGTTATCAACGATACGAAGAATTTTGGCGGCAATGAAGAATTCCTAAAGGCGCGCGGCGTGGAAGTGATCGACCTTGCGCATCGCGATTCGATCAGGCAAATGGCGGCGTTTATCGCTGACAATCCAGCGCTCTGGAACGAAGATATTATGGAATGAAGTCGGCTCTATTTCCCATTGAGGGCCTCTACTGCGTCCAGTAATTCCGCTTCTTCTCTCTCAATTAATCGTGAAAGTTCACGCGCTCGGAATAGAAGCCGAACAACTTTTTGCGTCTTGATAATGGATTCACCGCCGTCGAGCGCCAGGACGATCATACCCGCGATCGCCCATATCATTGCCGGTGTCAGAGCCGCAAATGAAATCGATATCGCACCATAGATTACGGCGCCGCCGCTTAGCCCAAATTTTGTAAGTTTGTAGGCAAGCCGCGGACTGAGCTTTTTTATCTCAGCGACAACTGAAGCGAGTTCTTCCCTAATCTCAGTTATTCGATCACGTTTGCCTTCAATATAAGAGACAAGCATGGGCGGCGACCAGGTGTCGAAGTCGAACGGCAACGGGGTTAGCCCGATTCAGGAGAGGGGTGTTTTTTACGGTGTGTTTCGAGGGCGTCGTCTGCGATGTTGATAAGCCGGTCCGCTTTCTCAAGTGATCGTTCGAAATCAGGGGTTTCCAGGACCGCTTCATTGTAGACCGAAAGTAACCGCATTAACGCCGTTGCGGAAAACCAGAAGATTGACGCAGCCGCCACAAATACGCCGCCCATCAGTAGAATTCGTGACGAGGTGTCGGGATCAGAAGCTACCGGTCCTATGAGCTCCCGCGCGGCAAACAATGTGAAGACGACCGGGGCAAAAACCTGTGCTGACGCGAATCCAATGTCTCTCCAGATTGGAGTCGGACTGCTCGCGGCAATTTCGGAGCGTGATTTTTTTCTCGTATGTTCCTGAATTACCATTATTTATACATAGTCGACGGCATTTAGATAAACAAGATTAACGCTTATAGCCACGGGAGCGCGACAGCAAAGTGACGCAAAAATTAATAGTCGCCATTTGCCAGATCGCCCCGACAGTCGGCGATATCGACGGCAATGTGGAGAAAATCCGCGCGGCGCGTGCTGAGGCGGCGGCTTTGGGCGCCGATATCGCGGTCTTTTGCGAACTCGTGGTTTGCGGATATCCGCCTGAGGATCTCGTGCAAAAGCCGGCCTTCCAACGTGCTTGTCATGACGCTGTGGAGACGTTGGCCAGGGAGACGCGTAACGGCGGGCCGGCGATGATCATCGGCGCGCCCCACGGTGACGGCGACGCGCTTTATAACGCCGCCCACTTGCTTGACGACGGCGCCGTTCAGGCGACGCGATACAAAGTGCGTCTGCCCAACTATGGCGTCTTTGACGAGCCGCGCCGTTTTACGCCGGGTCCGGACTTTCCAACGCCAGTTGATTTTCGCGGGACGAAACTCGGGCTGATGATCTGCGAAGACATGTGGATTCCGGGCGCTGGCGAAGTGTTGGCCGAGGCGGGCGCCGACTTTTTTATTGTTCCGCATGGCTCGCCGTTCCGAACGACAGCGCTGGAAGAACGCGCAGCTGCGGCGCGGGCGCGGGTCAAAGCGACGGGGTTGCCGCTGCTATTCGTCAACCAACTTGCGGGCCAGGACGAAGTTGTTTTTGAGGGCGCCGCTTTCGTAATGGGTTCGGATGGCGAAATCGCCTTTCATGCGCCGCAATTCGAGGAAGGCGTATTCCTGACCCATTGGGAAAAGGCCGAGGAGCGGTGGATTTGCGCGAAAGGTCCTGACGCGCAATGGGCGGTCGGGCAGGAAGCGACCTACCGCGCAGTCACGCTCGGCGTGCGCGATTACATCGAAAAAAACCGGTTCCCGGGCGTTGTGATCGGCCTCTCCGGCGGCATTGACTCAGCGTTGACAGCGGCGATCGCCGTTGATGCGCTCGGCTCTGAACGGGTGCGTTGCGTCATGATGCCCTCGCGCTATACGGCGGATGACAGCCTTGAAGACGCTGCAGCCTGCGCCAAGGCGTTGGGTGTTGCTTACGAATCAATTCCGATTGAGCCCGCGGTCAAAGCGTTTGGTTCGATGCTCGGCCCAGTGTTTGGCGATCTGCCGCCTGACACCACAGAGGAGAATATACAGTCGCGGATCCGGGGCGTGATATTGATGGCGCTCTCCAACAAATTTGGCGCGATGGTCCTGACAACAGGCAACAAATCCGAGATGTCGGTCGGTTACGCGACGCTCTACGGTGATATGAACGGCGGGTATAATCCGCTTAAAGATCTTTATAAATTGGAAGTTTTCCGATTGTGCCGCTGGCGCAATGAAAATCATGTGCCCGAACTCAAAGGACCTACGGGCATGGTCATCCCAGAGCGCATCATCACCAAGCCGCCGTCAGCCGAATTGCGGGCGGATCAGAAAGATGAGGACAGCCTGCCGCCTTACGAGGTGCTGGACGGCATCCTGGAGCGTCTCGTTGAGCGCGAAATGTCGATCGGCGATATCGTGGCCGACGGGTTTGACCGCGCAACCGTCGAGCGCATCGAACACCTTCTTTACGTGGCTGAGTATAAACGTCGGCAGGCCCCGCCGGGACCTAAAGTCACCAGGGTCAATTTCGGCCGCGACCGGCGCTATCCGATTACGAATGGTTGGCGGGACCGGTGAATTGACGACCGGGCTTCAACAGCGTACGCGTCAGCATTCGAAAGCGAAGAGATAAATTCAAATGTCCCCCGTCGTCCGTTTTGCGCCGTCGCCCACCGGAAAGCTTCATGTGGGCAACGTGCGAGCTGCGCTCTGGAATTGGCTTTACGCCCGCAAGGAAGGGGGCCGATTTATTCTGCGCGTTGACGATACGGATCTTGAGCGTTCGACCAAAGCCTATGAAGACGGCATCAAGGCGGATCTCGCCTGGCTCGGCCTCGATTATGATGACACGTTTAATCAGTCGTCGCGTTTCGCCGACTACGATGCGGCGGCGGAAAAGCTGAAACAGGCCGGGCTTCTATACGCGTGTTACGAGACCGCCGATGAGCTAGACCGCAAACGCAAGCTGCAGCGCGCGCGCAGCTTGCCGCCCGTCTATGACCGCGCTGGCCTGAACTACTCGGACGAACAAGTCGCCGCATTCGAGGCGGAAGGGCGAAAGCCGCACTGGCGCTTTAAGCTTTCTCAGAAGCCGGTTGTCTGGAACGATCTCATCCGTGGCGAGACGACGGTGGACACCGCGAGCGTTTCCGATCCTGTGCTCATTCGCGAGGACGGACAGTATCTCTACACGCTGCCGAGCTGCGTTGATGATATCGATAAGAAGATCACCCATGTCATTCGCGGCGAAGATCACGTGACGAATACGGCGGTGCAAATCGAATTGATCCGCGCCCTTGGCGCAAAGCCGCCGGCGTTTGCGCACCACTCTCTTTTGATCGGCGCCGACGGCGAAGGCCTGTCAAAAAGGCTGGGGTCGCTTTCCATTGAGCGGCTGCGTGAGGGTGGGCTTGAAGCCGCAGCGATAACGAGCCTTCTCGCCAAGCTTGGCACCCGCGATCCGGTGACGCCTGAGGCTGATCTTAGCAAGCTTGCGGCCGCATTCTCTTTCGAGGCGGCCGGGCGCGCCCCGGCGCGTTTTGACGATTCCGAACTTGAACTCTTGAACGGCAAGCTGCTCCACGACACTGATTTCGCCGCTGTGGCGGACCGGCTTGCGCCGCTTGGGGTCTCAGAAGAACTCTGGAATGCGGTCCGCGGGAATATAACGCGCCTTGACGATGCGGCGCACTGGCGCACCGTCGTCGAAGAAGAAATTACGCCGGTCATTGAAGATGCGGCGTTTACGGAACAAGCAGCTGCTCTTGTTCCGGAGGGGCCTCTTGATGATACAAGCTGGACGCGTTTTGTCGATTTGTTGAAAGATAAAACGGGCGCAAAGGGCAAAAAACTCTTTATGCCGTTACGTCTCGCTCTAACCGGCGACGCGCGCGGCCCGGAGATGGGGCCGCTTTTTGCGTTGATTGGCTCTGAAAAAGCGCGTGCGCGCCTGAAAGGTCAGCGCGCCTAGATCACGTTCCGCAGGATGCGTTTTTCGAAGCAGTCCATAACTTCTTCCGGCGTCTCAACAAACGTTACGTCCGTAAGCAATTCTTCGGCTGCGAATCCTCGGTCAACAATGTGATGAAATAATTCCTTCAGCGGTGACCAGAAACCATTCAGATTAAGGACGATAATCGGCTTTTGATGTAAAGCGAGACGCGCCCATGACAGCGTCTCGATTACTTCCTCCAGCGTGCCTATGCCGCCTGGAAGCGTCAGGATTGCGTCGGATTGCTCGAACATCAACATTTTACGTTCGTGCATAGTGTCGACGATTTTGTGATCGACCCCGTCGAGGATGCCTTCCATTTCAACGAGGAATTCAGGGATCACGCCGAACACAGGTCCGCCTGCGTCACGGGCGGCGCCAGCGGTCGCTCCCATCAGCCCAAGTTTGCCGCCGCCATAGACGATGCGCACACCGCGCTTGGCGGCTTCACGCCCGATATATTCGGCCGTTTCAACGAAGATCGGATCGTCGCCAGGGCGCGATCCGCAGTAAACACATAATGATTTCATAGGTTTATTGTCGTTTTCCATAAGCGCCCATTGTACGCGCGAAACCCTATTGGTAAAGTTAATTCAGTCGGATTCAAAGAGGGCTTTTTATGCGCGTTGTTATCATCTTCCTGTTGCTGATTATTCTCGGCTTCATCGCATGGCAGGCCTTTGAGCGCTTTAAGCCGATAGAGCAGCTAACCCCCGCAGAAACCACCAAAGAGGCGGCGCCGGAAGCGGCTGGCGCCGAAACGCCCTCGGAACCAGCGCTTCCTGCTTTTGACATTGTTCGGGTTGATCGCAATGGCTATGCGGTGATCGCCGGCCGCGCAAAGCCCGGCGCGACCGTGACCGTATATGCGAATGACGAGGAAATCGCGACGGCTGAGGCTGAGCGCGACGGCTCATGGGCGCTGACGGTCGACACGCCTCTTGACGCTGGGCCGGTGGAGCTCAGTCTTTCGATGACGACTGACGACGGTCTAACCGTGCGTTCGGAGGAGACAATTGTCATTTATGTGCCTGAGCGTGAGGGCGACCGGCCTCTGGTTCTGCGCACGACGCCAGGCGGCGCCACTGAAGTCCTCCAGGACCCGCGCGATCCTGACGTGTCGTTCGGTCCCTTGAGCCTTGACGCCATCGACTATGATGACTCCGGCAGTGTCATTTTCTCCGGCCGCGCCGATCCAAACCGGGTCGTTCAGATTTTCGCCAATACTCAACCGCTCGCGCAGACCACATCGGGGGCCGACAAACGCTGGTCGGTCGAAGCGTCGATGGCGCCGGGCGTCTACACGCTTTACGTCGTACAACTCGATGAAAATGGACGGCCTGAATACGCTCTCGAGCTGCCCTTTGAGCGCGCCACCGCGGACCAGATTGACTTGCGCGACGGCAGAGTGATCGTGCAGCCAGGCAACAGCCTTTGGCGAATTGCGCGGCGCGCCTATGGCAGCGGTTTTCAGTACACGGTTATTTATGAAGCGAACGCCGATCAGATCCGCGATCCCGACTTGATCTATCCGGGGCAGATATTTGCCGTGCCGGAGGAAGAAGACGAGGGCGACGATCAGCAGTAGATCGCTGTTTTATTCGGCGGCCTGACGCGAGGGGAGAGGTGTTAGCGTTTCTGTTTGCGCCTCTGCATGCCCCGCGTCATGTTTCTTTGAGAAACGTTTGCGAATGACGGTGGGCGCAGCGAGAAGAACCGGCGTCAAAATCAACGTTAACAAGGTTGAAAAGGCGAGGCCGTAGACGATCGCAGACGATAAAAGCACCCACCAGTCGGAGACTGCGCTGCCGCGACTGATGATGCCCGCCGCGAAGTCCACATTGATTTCAAACACCATTGGCAACAGGCCGAGAATAGTCGTGGCCGTCGTGAGAAGGACAGGTCTCGCGCGTTGAGCCGCAGTGCGCACCACCGCTTCTTCGACCGCTAAGCCCTTTTTGCGGAGATGCTGATAGGTATCGATCAAGACGATATTGTTGTTGACGACGATCCCCGCGAGCGCGACGATGCCGACGCCTGTCATGATGATCGACAAATATTGGCCGCTAATTGCAATGCCGAACAAGACGCCGAAAACAGAGAGGATAACAGCCGTCAGTGTAAGGAAGGCATGATAGAAACTGTTGAATTCAAGCAACAGGATCATCGCGATCAGAAACATGGCAGCGAGCATGGCGCTCTGAAAGAACGCCGCCGCCGCCGCCGACTCTTCGTCGGCGCCAAGAATATTCCAGGTAATATTCTCGCCAAGGGCACCGCTTTCAAGCCACGCCCGCATTTCGGCGATCGCCTGATCCTGCGAAACCTCATGGCCGCTAACACGGGTATTGCCATTGGCTTTCACTTCGATAATCCGCCGTCCGTCGCGCCTGACGATCCTGTCCACTTGCGGTTTCGCTTCAAGCGTCACGAAGTTTGAAAGTGGGACGGAGCCTTCCGCTGTCTGTACGCGAACGCGATCGAGCGCTGAAATCTTGCGGTATTGTTCCGGAAAACGTGCGCGAATGTCGATCTCGTCATCGGAATCGTCCGGCCTGTAGCGATCGATCAACAGCCCGTCCGTCACCATCTGCACAGCAGCGCCGGCCTGCTGCACGTTCAACCCATACCGGCCGGCGAGCGCGCGGTCCGGCTCCAGCGACCATTCGATGCCCGGCAACGGCAGCGAGTCTTCAATGTCCATATAGGTTTTAACGTCGCGGCCATTGACGTTAAGCGTTGTGGCTTCAGCGAATACGCGCACTTTTTTAGCGGCGTCAACGATGGCGTCGAATGATGCAGCTGTCAGTTCGACCTGGACGTCTTTGCCGATGGGCGGTCCGCCCTGAGGTTGGCGCACTTCGACGATAATCCCGGGAATGCCCTGAACGCGGTCGCGAATCTCTTCGGTGATCAAACTGGAATGCTCACGCGCCGAATATTCGATCAGATCGATGCTGACCTGCCCGATGGTTTCCGCCGGCAAATTATTACTGCGCGAAAAACCGGGGCCTGTCTGGAGATAGATATGCTCAATTGAGGGATGATCATCGACCCGTGCAGAAATCTCTTTGATGATTTCGATCTTCTGGTCCGCCGACATGTTGCCGCGCGCGAGCGCCAGAATGTTGATCCGTTCATCGTCGTTGCGGATGAAGAATTCCGCATCAGGCGACGCCGCCATGAACGAGCTGAGGCAGACGGCGACAACAACAAAACCGGCAGCGATGGTGAGGACGGGGCGTTGCACCACGTTCGCAAGCGCGCGCGCGTAGGACCCGACCGGCCCCTTGAGCGTTGTCGGGTCGACCTCGTCAATTTCATTTTGTCCAGCGCCGTCGGTCTTCCCTTTCACGCCGAACTTTTCTTTCAGGAATTTCGGCGTTCCCATCAGGGAGCCAAGCACCGGCAGGAAGATCAGCGCGACCACCAGCGACGACAACAGCACGAAGATCAGCGTCAGCGGCAGATATTTCATAAACTCGCCGGGGATGCTGTCCCAGAAAAGGAATGGGACAAACGCGGCGAGCGTTGTGGCCGTTGAGGTGACCACAGGCCAGAACATCCGCTTGGAGGCTTCCGCGTAGGCGACTTTGCGATCAGCGCCTTCGGCCATCTTCCGGTCCGCATATTCGACGATGACGATCGCGCCGTCGACCAACATGCCGACCGCCAGGACAAGTCCGAACATGACCATCATATTCAGCGTGTAGCCGGAAACGGACAGGACGAGGAACGCCATCAAAAATGTTGTGGGGATCGCCACGCCGACCATGATCGCGGACCGCAAACCAAGTGCGGCGACAACGACGACCATCACAAGGAAGATCGCTGTAATCACCGACCCCGTAAGTCCGCCAAGGGCGTCGCGGACGAAGACTGACTGATCGCTGATGAACGTGTGCTGAATGGCTGACGGCCAGTAGGCGGCTTCATCCGCTGTCAGCGCGCGCGCCGCCTGGATCGTTTCAACGATATTCGCGCCGGCGCGCTTGGATAGTTCGATGCCGATCGCCTGCTTCCCGTTGAAGATCGCATATCCGGTTTTGTCCTTAAACGTACGGCGAACTTCGGCCACATCGGCGACAGTGACGACATCGTCGCCGTCCGCCCGCACCGGGATCGACATGAGGTCGGCTTCGGATTTGATGAGACCAGGCACCTTTGCCGAGAAACGGCCATCGGACAATGAAATCGCCCCGGCGGTCACCAATTGGTTGTTGCGGGTCACTGCGTTAACGACTTCAACTTCGGTCAAGCCATACGACTCGAGGGTGTCGGGATTGATTATAACTTCCAACAGCTCTTCGCGTGATCCGGTGAGCGAAGCGTCAAGAACGCCGGAAATGGTCTCAAGGCGATCCTTTAATCTCTTTGCGGCGTTATAAAGCGCGCGTTCCGGCGCGTCGCCGGAAAGGACGATCGTCAGGATCGGGAATTCGTTTTGAAGATTAAACTCTGTGACGATCGGCTCTTCAGCGTCCTGCGGATATTCCGCTTTCGAGCGGTCGACCGCCTCGCGGACGTCGAGGACTGCCGTGTCGATTTCAACGCTGGTTTCAAATTCAATGAAGATTTGCGCCGCGCCGTCATAGGCGAGGCTGTCCATCTGCACGACGCCCTCAATTGTCTGAAGTTCAAGCTCGGTCGGCTTGACAAGAAGGCGTTCGCCGTCTTCCGGCGATACGCCGGGCAGGGGCAATGTGATCAGGACGAAGGGGGCCGTGATGTCGGGGTCCGCCTCGCGGGGGATGGTCTGATACGCGCCGAGACCAAATAGGATCGACACCACCAACGCCGTCATGACGACGCGCGTTCTTGAAAATGCGGCGTCGATTAACCCGGTCACAGTGCGGCCTCGCTGGTCTGTTCGGTTTGTTCGACTGTTTTCACCTGTTGACCGGCGGAGACGAAATCCTGTCCGCGCGTGATGAGCGCGAGGCGCCCCTCCAAGCCGTTAATCCATACGCCTTCATCTTCCTCGCCGAGGATCGAAACAGGAAATGTTTCAACACGGTCGTCCCCATTAACTGTCCGCACGCTGATGCGTCCGGTGTCGTCAAGCAGGAGCGATGATCGCGGCACCAAATGCGCATCGCGCCGGGCGGCGAAAACCTGAAAGTCAGCGGTCACGCCATCTTTAAGAGCGCCGCCCTCATTCGGGATTTCAAGCTCGACTTTGAACGTGCGCGTCGCCGGATTCGCGGCGCTGGCGACGAAGCGAACCTTGCCTTCGATGACTTCGCCAGTTGACAGACGCGCGACGCCCGCATCGCCGATAGCGACCTTCGACACATCGCGTTCTGAAACCGAGCCAGACACAAGATAAGGCGAGCGCTGGATAACGACGCCGCAAGGCTCGCCGACGCCCATAAAATCGCCTACCTCAATCATGCGCTGATCAAAAACGCCGTCGAAGGGGGCCGCGATGTTGATCTTTTCAAGGTTTAGGCGCGCCTGTTCTTCGCCGGCCTTGGCGAGATCGAGCGCGGCCTTCGCGGCGGCGACGGATGTTTCTGAGCGAAAACCGTCTTTCGCCAGTTTCACCGCCGCGTCGTAATCGAGTTTCGCCTTCGCTAATTGGGCCCGTGCTTCATTTAACGCCGCCTGACGCGCATCAGTTTTTAACCGGCACAATACGTCGCCTTCCTTGACGATCGCGCCCAACGTCGCTGGCGTTTCCGCGACAACACCCGGCGTTTCCGCACGAACTGTTACTTTACGTAGGGCTTCGGTGCGGCCCCGCACAGTGATCGTGTCTCGCCATTGTTGCGGTGCGACTGGGGTGGTGGCGACGATGAAGCGCTCCGCTTCCGTGTCGGCGGCGAGCTCAGGATCGCCGCTTCCGCCAGGGCGCAACACCATGCTGACGCCGAAGTAGAGAAGGGCGGCGAAGAAAATGCCGAGAGCGATTTTTACAGAAGTCGAAAGCCGCATGGCCGAGCCTTTTAATGGTGCTTCCTTAATACGCGACCATATCTGTTTGGGATGATGTCCCAAACAAATTATTAAACTGGCAAGTTTACCGCCGCATTCAAGTGTTGCAGCGATAAAACGAGCAGAAAGCAAGATCAAATTTTAGAACATTGGCGGTGGGCCGCAGATAACGCGAACCTTAATAATAGTAGTAGTTCGGGGCGAGCGCCGAGGGCGCTTTGTTCAGTACTGTCCCGATAAGGTTCGCGTCCTCAAGTAATCGTTTGGATTCCTTCAATTCCGCCACGCGGGTCTGTCCGCTGGCGGCTATCAGCAGGATGCAATCGATTTTAGGCAGGAATGCGAGGGTGTCGTCGCAACCTAAGAGGGGGGACATATCGAAGATTACAGCGCGTGATTGATATTCGTTAACGGCGCGATCGATCATTTCGTCGGCGCGCGCGGAAGTGAGGTGCTCGGCGCCGCGCCGAGAGACCCGTTCATTCGCCAGGACGAGCGTGTTCGGCAGGTTTGGGCGGACCGTAACTTCCTTCAGCGTTTTCTTGCCTTCGAAATAGTCCAGCGTCGATGGAAACTCCTCAAGGCCCAGATACCGGGCGACGCTCGGCCGATAGAAATCGAGATCGATCAGCGTCGAGCGCGAGCCATGCTTGGAGCCGATTGCAATCGCCAGATTGATCGCGGTGACCGATTTGCCTGCGCCGGATGCGGGCGAGGCGACGGCGATGGTCTTCCATCCGTTTTCGTCCATTTTCTGCAAAACGCGCGTGCGAAGGACGCGGTAGGAATTCAAAACGGGGTCTTGCTCATTGGAAATGATCCGATTGCGGCCGAAATTGCTGAAGTCGCACTCAACTTCCTGAAAATCCTCGAGGGGGGTGGTTCGTTGCGCGGGGTGCGCATTGGCGGCGGCGATCGTCGGGCTCGGACTCACCGAAACATTTTTCGGCTGATCTTCGCGGGCTCTTAAAACGGCCTGTCGTATACGGTCCATGATCTTATTCCAGCGCTGTACTAAATGGTGTTCCGGGTCGACGGATCGGATACGGGTTCTTCACCTATCGGATCGTCCGGCGCCACAGCGGCGCCAACGGCGATCGCGGCGCTGGCGGCGATTGCGGGCGCCGCCTTCTTCTTCCGTGCAAACGGGATCGGCATTCGTTTTTCATTTTCACGGCGAATATAAGGGATCACCGCAATTGGGTGGTCTTCGATCAGATTGGTAAGGTGGTTACGACCCCTTATCGTCGAGAAGATTAATTCGGCCGCGAGCGCCGCGGCGGCTCCGGCCCCAAGGGCGGCGAAGATCGCCAATACGCTTAGCTTAGCGCGCTCGGGGCTTGATGGTTTTTCCGGCTGCACAGCCGCTTCAAGAACCCGGAATTTTTCAGCCTTCTGATTATCCTCAAGATTTTCGGCTAGTTGGGCCGCCTGCTGTTTCGCCAGTACTTCCTGATATTCCGCTCGGATGTTCTCATAATCACGCGTCAGAGAAGCGAGACGGCGTTCCACTTCCGGCGTTTGCGCAATCCTGTTCTGCAAGTCTGTCACCCGGCCGCGCGTGTCATTTTGTTGGGAGCGCAGCATCTCGATGCGGCTCTTGGTGGTGGAAATGCGCGACTGAAAGGTCTGGCTCATCAGATTGCCCGGCCGTGAGCGCGCTTCCTTGGCGAACTGGTCGCTTAGGGCGCGATTGGCGTCCGCCATCGCGTCGCGCATTTTCTCGATTTCCTCAGCGTTCGGCTCTTCTGCGCGCTCGGCCTCTGCGAGCGCCGAACGCGCCTCTTCCAATTCCTCGGTGCGTTTTTTGATGGCCGCTGACGGCGCCATCTGACGTTCGATGGCTGCGATTTCGTCCCTGATAGCTCGAACGCTCGGGTTAGCGTCAGTGAATGTGGCGCGCAAGCGCGTAAGTTCCGAGCGCAGGCGCGCAAGCTCTTGCGCAGGGCCTTCCTCTCCGCCTGCCCCGGACATCACCGAAGAGAGCTGGGTTTCCAGAAATCTCAATTCTTCTTCAAGGCTCAGAATTGTGGATTGATCCGTATTCATTTCCCGGTTTGCGCGCTCCAGCATGTCGAGATGGAGATTTAAATGTTCCGGCAGCGCATTATTATTCTGAACCTTGAACGCGGCAATCTGTGTTTCGAGCTCGGCGACCGCATTGCGCAAACGCTCGGCTTCCGATTTGAAAAACTCCGTCGTATCGGAAGCCGCCGCCGTGCGCGCGTTTACATCCTCTTTAAGGAAGAGCGACATAAATTCGTTGGCGACCGCGTAAGCGTTTTCCGACGAACGGTCTGTGTAACTGACGCTAAAGGCGATCGCGCCGTCTTGCTGACGCCGCCCGCGGCGATTAACCTGCGTGGTGATCGGATTGACGACCAGGCGCTCGCGCATCAGCTCGACGCGTTCGGTCTCTGACAGACCTAATTCCCGCGGGAACAAATCATACTTATCCGAGATTTCGAGGAGGCGGTTGCGTGTCATCACGCGCTGGCGAATGGTCTCAATGCGTTCCAGCGCAGAGGCGATGATCGTCGACGGCGCCCAGTCTTCCGGGATCTGTTGCGACTCAACGAGGATTTTGCCCTCAGCGGTGTATTTAGGCGGCAATAGCATGACGAAGAGAACGCCAAGGGGGGCGAGCACAATGAACGGGATCAAAAAGAACAGAATGCGACGCTGCAGCACGATCAGCACATCTTCGAGCGTAAATTCGTCACCCATTGTTCTACCCTCTAGTCCCTACTTGTTCGACTGCGCCCGTTTGAGACGTATTTCCCTGCCCGGAAAGCAACCAAATGGCGAATGCAAGTCCAGGGCCGGATTTCCACCGCCCGCGCTTCATGTTGCGGCGCACAGCAATATAGCGCCAATTCAGGCATTATATAGTGACTTTGTCCCTGCAATGGCGCCCTGCGACGAAATCGTAACGTTTGGCGAGACTTCCGCGCGTTAGGATAACGAATTCGCCGCTTTTCATGGTCCGCAGCGCCCGCCCGGTCTTATCCGTCGTCCGCACCCATGGAGACGAATGCCGTATCCGGCAAATCCGCCGGCGGCACATAGGCCGGGAGCTTCGGTTGCAGTTGGTCCATGAAGCCTGTGAGCCGTGCGTCCGCTTCTTTAATATCTTCCGTGCGCCCAACCGGCGTCATGATGCGGATCATGGCCCCGTCCGTCCGCCGCAGTTTCACTGCGTCAAACAAGAGCGCAAATTTCATCGTAAACTCATTGGCGATTTTTCTGCTGCGCTGATCATACCAATAATAGACAAGCTGCCGATACCCACGATTCTCAATAACAATCCGGTTGTATTTGAACGGCTCGGCGTTCGATAGATTGGTCGGTAAGATATCGTGACTGAGAATCTTCCAGCCGCCGCCCGGAATGCATTGGCGCGGTGAGTGCCAGCTGTGGCCGTCGCGCTGCATATTCAGATAAGCAATATAGAGATTGAAATTATCGCCGTTCGGCGCGCCCATGTCGGCGATGATATAATCGTCAGCGCCAAGCGCCTCCAGGGT
>JBCAXE010000040.1:0-33963 GCA_038534195.1 Pseudomonadota bacterium | reverse complement strand
GACAAACCCATATCCGATAAACCTTCTGATATTTTCGGAACTAGCTTTCTTGTTTTTAGAGGTGACTAAAGTTTTTCTAGCGTTATCGGAAATGTCATAGATATCAATATAGCTGACAGAGTGGCGGCGTGTTGTAAAAACCCAGGAAGTTGGTTTTGAAGTGGGATTTGTCACACTAAAAACATACAACACTGGTGAACCTTCAATTCCTAGATCAATTTTTTCAGATTTTACGTTTTGAAAACTGTTAAAATCTCTCATTATATTAGTGCGTTGTATTTGGTCTTGATAGTTCTCAGCGTACCAAACATGCTTTGAAATTTCTTCAGTCGTTTTATCTCCTGTAATGGGTAAGGGAATGGGGCCAGCGACGGCTGCGTTGGTGAGTAGCACCTGGACAATAATTCCCAATAACAGAAGTCTCATAGTGCTTCCTATTCCCAAACGCTCAAAAGTCGTGAACGTCATGGCGGCGCGAAAGTGTGCAAGAGTTTTTTGTATTCGTAATTTTTGGCGATGGTCAGATCTGTTTTCGATACCGGGCTGGTACCTTACCTGCCAGATGACCTTCGCCCCAGTTTCGGGTCGTTTGGGCCTTGGTCCAAAGGCTCGAGCAAATGCGGCGAGACACGCCACTTTTGATCATCGACGAGGACGCTCGCCGTCTTGATATTGCGTTTTATGAGAATGCCGGTTTTCATGCCGTCAGGGCCGGCGTCAAATCGGACCTGCTGACCGACGCGCAATTCTTCTAGGGCCGTTTGCGCCTTTATGGTCTCCAGAGATTTTAAGCGTTCGACGATTAGATGATTGAGTTCGATCAATTCATCGCGCGTCAACAAATCGAGATTGACGTCTTTTAAAGCCATCTTATACCTCCTCCGCACCCGCTCGCTAGTCGAGTAGCCTCACCGCCCTGCTCTTTAGCGCATTCTCGGTATTATAATATTGCGACGCCATCTGGTAGGAGCGATGTTTCGAATGTTGCATGACGTCTTCGATTGAGGTGCTTTCTAAAAACTGGGCCAGTTGCTGCTGGCGCTTTCCATTGATGAAATTCTTCTGAGCGGATGAAAAGTCGATGAAGAGACTAAATGCATCTCTTCGCCCGAGAGCTTTCAAAAATTCCCCTCGCCTGCGTGATCATCAAATAGCTCTGTCTCCTGAACGTAGGCTTTGAGCTGTCTGAGATCCTTGTGGCGCGAGACCTCCGCCATCTTCCAGACGCTGGCGCGGTTTTGCGCCGCTGTCGTCAAGAAGCCGGAGCGCAAGGAATGGCCGGAGATTGATTTGTCTTCAATGCCGGCGGCGGCGGCGCGGGTCTGCAGAATGCGCGAGACCTGACGGCCCTCGATGGCGCGCGGCAGGATGCGATCTGATTTCGAGATCGCCCGAAAGACTGGTCCTTCAATGATCTTTGCCGCTTCCAGCCATTCCTTCAGGATCGAGACGGGACAGAGCGTCTCACCGCGGGGAACCGCGACGCGCGCGCCCTTCCCTTCCTGGTCGGTTTTCGATTGATGAAAGGTGACCAGGAGGCCTTCCTCTTTGAATTGAAGATGTTCCACCTCAAGGGCGGCGATCTCTGAGCGGCGCGCCGCCAGCGAAAACCCCAAAATGATGAGCGCACGATCGCGGAACCCGCGCATAGAGATGGTCTTCTCCTCACCATGGGCTTTTTTATAACGCCAGGTGGGAATCGAGCGGACGATCTTCTTGATATCATCGACGAGGAGCGGGTCGCGCTCAAGGCGTTTGCCGCTTTTCGTGCGCCGGATGCCCGACATGACGCGCCTCACAAGAGCGGTCTTTGTGGGAATCTCCAAACCGGCGGCGTGGTGGGCGGCGCCGATGGCGGAACATTTCAGGTCGATCGCCGCCGGCGACAGACCGCGATCCGCCTCGAAGGCGAGATACGTCGCGATCACATCGGGCTCGGCCGGGATGGCGCAAAGCCCCCTCTCCTCACACCAGCCCCCAAAATTTACAAGCGCGCGAAAGTACGCATAGCGCGTCGAGGGCGCGAGCGCGGCGGCGAGATAGCGCCGGGCGGCGTCCCATTCTTCCGTTGGAAGCGAAACCGCCGCCGCGGAAACATTGTCGTCCTTTTGCGCGCCGCCGGGCGGCGCTTTTGATTGCAACCCCATCGCAGAGACCCTGTGGCTTCGATTTGACGGAGTTCTGGAGGCGTTCGCGATGGTTTTCAATAAGGTCCTGAAAGGAGACTTTCAGGACATAAAAGAGGGATTCACGAATCATCCCTCATGACTTACCTTTGTCACATGACCGGTGTCTTAGAGGAGCTTTCAACGTCCCAATTGCGCAGTGCGATGCGTTCGTGCACGGATATTGCCTTAAGCGGCGCACAATTATCCTTTATCTACGCAGAGAGCCCCGTAAGGCCCTATTTTACCGAACGTTTAGTCTATCAGCGCCTCGTGCGCAACGCGCGCACCGCCGACGATCGGCTCGATGAACATGGGGTCTATGACAAGGTTTTCAGCGCCAGACCCGAAGGGTGGCGGATGACGCCGGATGTGGGGGGCGCGACGCGTTTTTACGAATTATTCGAAGAAGCGATGATGGCGATCGAGGCGGCGGCGCCGTTTCACGTGCACAAACGGCTCACAGGATCGTTGCGCGCTCAAGGGCAGAAGACCCCGGCGCCGATCCTGGCCCTGGAGCGGGCGCGCCAGATGCGCCGCAAAGCCTATTCCCAGGTGGAGGCCAATATCGGGGCGCAGCGGGTGCTGGCGGCCGAGGGCATGTTTCCGGCGGAGCCGCTGGCCTGTTTTATCGAGATCCCGCGCCTGCGCCGCGACGGGGACTGGTTGATCGGCGCCTTGAAGCGGCTTGCAACGGCCCTCCTCGAGGCGACTGACGCTCTTCTCGCCGCGGAGGCGTTTCTGGCGCGGGGCTACACGCTCTTTCCCGAAACCAAGGCCAAGGAAAAAGCGGCGCGCCGCGCCCTGCCCTTGCTGGCGGGCGTTCCGGCCATCCATTCAACACGGGTCGCGCAAAGCCTTCAAATCAGCCAGAAAGCAGCGATCGCCGCTATGACAGCGCTCCAGGAAGCGGGGCTTGCACGTGAGATTACTGGTCAGCAGCGCTACCAGGCCTGGGTCGCCGACGACCCAGTGCTGGGGCTCCCGGACAGCTCTTACGTTCCGCCAACGCTCCTCTTGCCCGGCGGCGGCACTGTTAAATTGGCCAGTTGAGGGGCTATTACTTAGCCTCACATGTGCCTGAGGTGATGGCGCCGGACTGATGCAATTGAAAGGTCATTGGGTCTTTCCAGGTGTCGATCCGGAGCAAATCAACACCGCTTCTCGCCGCCCCCTCATAATGATCAATGGCCACAAGTGCATTGCTGCGGCCGCCCTTCTCAAGGATATCGTAATCACCATCCTTTCTTTCATGAACGCCAGTTATAACCGTTAGTTCACCAGACTTCTGGTCAAAATGGTAACGGCGCTTGATGATAGTATTCTCTTCAAATGCGGGCCCCAGCTTCCCGTCATTTTGCACCGTTGAATAAGCCTTTGGATAGCAAATCAATCTATCCGCAGCTGACACAGGGCTTGAATGCAGGCACAGCAATGCGCCCCAAATTCTACTATCAGTTAAATGTAAGCGCACCACGCGGTTCTCCCTTGATCTAAGGGATACTTATATCGGGGTAGCCTTAATATATTGGCTGCTTAGATCGCTCTCTCCGGTAAAGGTTGAGCGCCGCTCTTGGGCGACAAACTCAGTCACTAGCCTCCCAAAGCACAATCTTTAGCGAATTGGTGCAAGGGCCGGGTATAGTCTCACCTGATAGGCTATCACCCGGCCCCTGCACCTCTTTATCTCAATCCTAATCAGGTTCTTTGACGGTATAGCCGCGATAGCCGAGCCGTTCGGCGGCGCGCGCCAGTGCGCTTCCATACCGCTCTATGAGATATTTACGGGCGATTTTGCTCTCATGCTCGATCCGGACGCGATGATCGCCCTTGACGGTGAACCGCACGGACTGCGGCGCCAGCCAGGAATTATACGCTGGCGCGCCCATCTCATCGGCGATGATTTCAGCGATTTCGCGTTCGAAAGGATCGGCCGGGAGCTTTGGCGTATCATCAGCGGGGTCGATCGGTTTTGGTTTATGGCGGATGCGGGCGATATTGCGCGTCAGATCAATCTGTTCAGGGTGTGTGGCGAACCAGCCGAAAAGTTTGCGGCGGTCCTTGGCGGTCGGATCCTCTAACGCCACGGCCAAAAACAGGAAGGATTTGGCCCCATGGCGCTTGGCGCACCAGAGGAAAGTATGGCCGATCGAGCCGGCGCTGTCGTCCGGGAACAATCCCGGCAGCGCCGCCCAGATCCGGTGCGCCGCCTGTTGCGGGCAAATCCCTCCCCCGTCGGGATCCAGCGCCGCGGTCAGGGAAGGTGAAAGGTCGAGGGCTTTGGCGAGCACCTTCGCGTCGAGTAATTGTTGTTTCGCCATCGAAACTGCTGATGGCGGCGGGAGGCTATCGGCCGGCTCTCTTTCCCCAAAATCTTCAAATCCCAAACAGGAATCAGGGTTAATCCCGGTACTGTTTAGGCGCTCAAATTCGGGCGGGTCCCCGCTCAATATTGAACGACGCCTTTCATCGCTCTTATCGATGGCGGCCTGCGTTTCTTGATCCGGTCGCCGCGCCTCCTTCCACGCCCCGCGCCGCGCCGCGTTGCGCTCATCAAGCGCCCGCAGGATATCCGGCGTTTGGGCCAGGAAGGGGCTGAGATCGATCGCATCGCCGTCGAGCGGCCGATTGCGCCGGTCATACTTCCGAATGAGGAAGCCGGCATGTTCAAGCTCGCCTTTGAGCCGGCGGATCGTTGAATCTTTCTTGCCGAGCGCGGCGCCAGCGGCGGCGTTGCCCGGCCAGACGCTTGTACTCCCCTCGCCAAGCCGGGTCGTATCGAGGTGACTGAGGTAGAACCCTAAAAGGCACCGCGCGCCGTCGGAGAGCTCAGGCGTCCCCTGAAAGGCCGCGCGGGTCAGATCAAGTCTGGAGAGCGGCTGGCCCTGGTACGCCCCTCCCCTCGCGGCGATGGTCTTAAACGCCTCAGACCGCCGCGCGAGACCGCTTGGCGGGCTCTTCTCTGCTTTTGGACATACCTGTCCCATAGTCGTGATCCTTCTTCTCGGACACGAGGCAAAAAAAGTTTGCAAAAAACCGCTGCGAGGAATCGCAGGACTCTTGCGTCAAATGTCGGGATCAGGTACAAAATACTTGTCGAAGTATTCGGACGAACCAGTTGGCGCTGGTTTGATCCCTCGAAAAGCCCCGCATCTAGCGGGGTTTTTTATTCGTCTCGCATCGTCCCTTTCTTTGCTTCATTCAGGTCAATTTTGCTCTTCGCGTAAGTTCGGCGCGCAAAGCGCTCCAGACTCGGCAACGATTCTGGGGCGCGGGCAAGGAAATACTGCCTGTGCCGTTAATGTAAGAACAATTGCCGTGTCTAGCGAAAAGATCTAACAAGTGTGGTTAATGGCTGGTTAACCAACGATCCTCATACCCTAATACAAAGTTACTTTGGAGATTTACATGTCCGATGCCCAGCGGATTACCTCGATTCATGAACGAGCTAACGCCACCTTGGAAAAGGCGTTTGAAATGCTCGGTGAGTTTGAGACTCGGGAGCTCGACCTCAAATTCTCGTTGAAGAAAGCGGCCGAGATGGTGGGCCGGTCGGAGATGACCATTCGCCGGGCGGAAGAAGACGGCAGCCTCCCCTCCCCTATGAAGAGTCCGAAATCCGGCAAACGCATGGGCTACTCGCTTGAAGACGTAAACAAAATGCGGGTTCATTTTGGAACGGCGCCGCGTCGAAATGACAATGAAGAGCCCATCATCATCGGCGTTCAAAATTTTAAAGGAGGCGTCGCAAAAACGACCGTCGCGGTTCATGCGGCGCAGTATTTCGCGATGGCAGGATATCGAACGTTGCTTATCGATGCCGACCCGCAAGCATCCGCAACGGCAATGATGGGATTGTATCCAGATCGAGACGTATCGCCTGAAGATACGCTGCGGGCGTTTCTAGAAGGATATGACGACTCTCTTGGCTATGCGATCAAAGCAACCCATTGGGACGGGCTCGATTTGATTCCATCTGATCTCAGCCTCTACAACGCTGAATATGTCATCAGTGATAATGACGACGTCGCGAGCAAAATAGATCGGTTCGAGTATCTGCGCCCTGGGGTCGTGGAGATCGCTAAAGCTTATGATATCGTGATCATTGACCCGCCGCCAGCGCTTGGAATGATTTCGCTGAACGTATTACGAGCGATCAATTCGTTGCTCATTCCGGTTCCGCCGTCGACGATTGATTACTCGTCAACCGTGTCATTTCTTTTCATGCTCCGCGATATCATTTCCGTTCTGGAGCAACGGGGACGTGCGAGCGATTACAAGTTCATTCGAATGGTCGCCACAAAGTTGGACGAAAACCAAACGGTTCATCGTGAGATGCGAGAAATGATGGAGCAGAATTTTGGCGCGGAGATGTTGCCAAACGCTCTTATCACATCGAGCATTTATAATCGCGCTAACGCCAATATGTGTTCGGTTTATGAGCTTGATCTCGGCGCGGACAAAACTTACAAAAGGTGCCGCGTTAATTTGGATCGGGTCCTGGAAGACCTTGAACTAGAAGTGCGCAAGCAGTGGAAAAGCCAGAAAAATCCGCTTCGCGCCGCCGGAATGGCGTGACTGTTCACGCGTGAACAGTGCCGCTAAGTAATTGATATTAAACACAGTTTAGAATTTTGGAGGTAACTATGGCGCGAAGGAAATCTCTCTTTGCAGAAGCAAACAAGGAGGCAGCGCCGGCGCCGTCAAAAGGGGGAGGGGCTGTGCCGGCCAACTCCGCTGTTGCGAAAAAAACGCCGCTTGAGGAACGTTCCGAGGGACTCGCCGACGTGTCTCCGACCCGGCGGGTGCCTGCAACTACCCAATTGGTTCCACCAGAAAAATGTAGAATGTGGCGGCGCCATAATCGTCGGTATGATCTTCTGACTGTCGATGATTGCTCCGACCTTATCGAGCGCATTGCCTCGAAGGGTCAGATTATCCCGGCGATCGTTCGCAGGCTTCCTCAACGTGAGGGGGAGGTTGAGTTTGAAGTTATAGCCGGCGCACGTCGGCACTTTGCGGTTACGCATCTCCGAAATGAGATGGGTCGAGAGGACATCCACTACAAAATCGAGGTGAAAAAGCTCACTGACGAGGAAGCGTTTGAGCTTTCGGATCTTGAAAACCGCGATCGTCAAGACGTTTCTGAGATAGAGCGTGCTGTTGATTACGCTAGCGCTTTGGAGGAATTTTACGACGGCAACCAGTCCATGATGGCGGACAAAATCAAGCTGAAGCGTTCAACGCTTGTGAACTATTTAATGCTCGCACGGGTGCCAGAGAATGTGCTTGCGGCTTACGGTGACCCTCGGCGCATTTCCATTCGACATGGGAAAGTCCTGATGGCGGCGCTGAACAATCCGAAGCAAAAAAAAGCCCTCGTTGCAGCAGCTGAAGCGCTCGCTACCGAGCAGCAACAAGGGTTTTCGCTCGGTTCTTCATATCCACATGACGGACCGGTCGTTTTTAAGCGCTTAAAGGCCGCCGCCGAGTCAGCTGCTAAGAAGCCGGCCACGCGTTCATCCAAACGGGTGCTTAAACTTTCTGGGCGAGGGGAGGGCACGGTAAAAATTGGCCGCCAAAAGCTTACCATTGAAATTCCAACAGAACGGGGAGAAGACATCGAGGCATTAATTGAAACACTGTCCACAGCAATAGAACATCGTTGAAAATCCATCAGAACAAATGCTAATGGCTAACGCTGCTGCTTTTTCAGTTGTTGATGGTTTCTAGAGTCTACGATTTTAGAATAGTCGACCAATAGTGAAGGAATCTGCACTGAGAGGTATTGATTTTTTTAGTTTTTTCACATCAGGGTAAGAATTTAGTCGGCGGTAAATTAGATAAAATTAACAGATGATGCATATGGTCACTCCAAGGAGAGGCCTATGTCCAATAACAATTGGAATATTAATCGGTGGACGGCTCAGTTCAGCAACAAAAGAGCAGAGTTGGCTTATTTGAACTTTGATGCGACCCGAACAAAAGTATTTGATACTGTGGTCGTTACATTAGAACCTGCTCCAAAAGTAATTGTGTGATTTCAGCGACTTATGATTCTTTGTGTTTACTTATGACACAGAGGATCAGGTGCCTTGGACTGAAACCACACGCCCGAAATATGCCCGCAATTGCAGTCGCTATGCAAGTGACTTGAGCGATGCAGAATGGGCGTTGATCGAGCCTGAGATGCCGCCGCCGAACCGCATGGGCAGGCCGCGCAAATGGCCATTGCGGGAGATTGTGAACGCACTTTTGTATATCGCGACGACCGGCTGTCAGTGGCGGATGCTGCCGAAAGATTTTCCTCCCTTTTCGACGGTACAGAAGTACTTTTACTAGTGGCGCGATGACAGGTTGCTGGAAAAGATCAATCACCAGCTATTGCTCAGCCATCGTGACGCGCAAGGCAGAAGCCCGCAACCGAGCGCTGGCGTGATCGACAGCCAATCAGTCGAAACCACAGAAAGTGGCGGCATTACGGGCTTTGATGCGGGCAAGAAGATCAAGGGGCGCAAGCGGCATATCCTGACGGATACGGAGGCTTTCTGGTGACGGCGCTGGTGCACGCTGCTGACATTCAGGATCGCGACGGCGCACCGGCGGTGTCGATGGAAGCCCGCGACAAGTTTCCATGGCTACGTCATACCTTTGCTGATGGCGGTTATGCCGGACAGAAATTGCGCAGTGTACTACGCAAGCATGGCGACTGGACCATCGACATCATCAAGCGATCAGATGAAGCAAAAGGTTTTGAGGTTTTGCCTCGGCGATGGGTTGTAGAGCGCACCTTTGCATGGCTCGGGCGCTCGCGCCGACTGGCCAAAGACTGGGAGAAATGCTGGACTTCCGCCATCGCCTGGCTCTTCATCGCTCACCATGCACCCAAAGACGACAGGAATAGAGGTATTCGGGTGAGTAGGTTTCAACAACAAGACGGCGCGCCTGAATGTATGGCAGGAGGCTTGACGTGTTATGCGTGGACCCGCTTAAACTCGTCTCACCCCATAAGGGCAGGGGCGATGGCAAAATCTTTGTGGTAAGTCTTGTGGTTTATGCCGTCCAAGCGTCCATGTATGAAGTGACAGACATGGAAAAGGCTGTGGCTAAGGTTCAACAGGTAATTATTGAGCCAACGATTGACCCAGCCCACCGTGAATGGATGAACGCCCAGATCGCTGATAGCCTCGCCCGCTCTCAATCAGGTGCAGCGACTTTCAAGCCAGTAGACCAGATTGCTGAAAAATAGGGCCTGAGTGCGCGTTAGGTTTTTCGACTAGGCATAGGCTATTCTTGATGAGATACGCGACTATTTGGGGCCGGAAAACCTCGTTGCTTTCTAACAACTCCTTACACAAATGATATTAATTGCTACTTATCTGGGGCAGGTTTGCGAATGGGACGTGAAGAAGAGGCTGCTCACGCCCCTGGTCAAAGGCGCTTTGACCATTTCATCCAGCAGGTTGCGAAAAAGCTCGGTCATGAGCGCGCTGTTGCAGCGCGGCTTGAAGGTGAGGAAACGCCAAATTGAGCTGGCCCAGACGTAAAAATTCTTGAAATTGTAACCTTCGTGACCCATTATAGAACTTATTGAGTTATGAAGGATACAGTCATGCCGACCCCAACCACACCGCCAAGCGCTGTTCGCCGGGCCTTGCGCAAGCTGGGGCAGGATGTGGCCGATGCGCGTAAACGCCGGGGCCTCACGATGGAAACCGTGGCTGACCGGGCTTTCACGACCCGCAAAACCCTCGCACGTGTCGAGGACGGTGACCATGGCGTCAGCATCGGCATTTACGCCTCGGTGATTAATGCCCTGGGCCTGCTCGACGCACTGGGCCAGCTGGCGGATCCGATAAACGATCCGGTGGGCCAGGCGCTATCATCCGCCGATCTGCCCAAGCGCGTCAGGCCGAAACGCTCATGAGCGAGATCGAGGTTCATATTTCGATGGACGGGGAAACCAGCCGCGTCGGGACACTGTTCCGGCAGGCGGCGCGCGGGCGGGAGTCGGTGACCTTTCAGTATCATGAGGACTGGCTAACCCATCCGGCGCGCTTTTCGCTGGAGCCGGGACTAGGCGTCGGTAAGGGCATGTTCCATCCTGGCGACAGCCGCGAGATGTTCGGCTCGATCGGAGACTCCGCGCCCGATACCTGGGGGCGCCGCCTCATGCAGCGCGCCGAGCGCCGCGCGGCGCGTGAAGAAGGCCGGGCGCCGCAAACGCTACACGAGGCAGATTTCCTGCTCGGGGTCTCGGACGTCTCCCGGCTTGGGGCACTTCGGTTCAAACGGCGCGGCGATGACGCCTTCCAGAAGCCGACCGGTGAAGGCGTGCCCGGCTTCATCCAGCTTGGACGTTTGCTTGCCAGCGCGCAGCGCATAGAGCGAGACGAGGAGACCGATGAGGACCTGTCGCTGATTTTCGCGCCTGGGTCATCGCTTGGCGGCGCGAGACCGAAAGCCTCGGTCGTCGATACTGCGGGCGCGCTCGCGATTGCCAAGTTTCCAAAAGATACGGACGAATACAGCATCGAGACCTGGGAGCATATCGCTCTCAATCTTGCGGAGCGGGCAGGCATTCGCATGCCGCGCCATGAGCTCCACCGCGTCGGCGACAAGCCGGTGCTTCTGTCGTGGCGGTTCGACCGTGAAGGCGACGCCCGCATTCCCTTCCTGTCGGCCATGTCAATGTTGCAGACAAAGGACGGCGAGCGCGCAAGCTATCCCGAAATCGTCGACGAGCTTTCCCGGTATGGCGCGAACGCCAGAGCGGACGCGGCAGAATTGTTCCGCCGGATGGTCTTCAATATCCTGATCTCGAATGTGGATGATCATCTGCGCAATCACGGCTTCCTCTGGGCCGGAAAGGCTGGATGGTGTTTGTCACCGGCCTATGACCTCAACCCGACACCGACTGATCTGAAAGCCCGTATCCTGAGTACCAATATCAGCCTGGATGAGGGGACCTGTTCTATCGAGCTCGCCCTGTCCCAAGCGGAGCTGTTCGGGCTCAGCCTGGCGGATGCGAAGGCCATTGTTGGTGAAGTCGGCCGTGCCGTTGCAGTTTGGCGGGACGTTGCTCGCCAAGCCGGTCAGACTGGAACTCAGATCGACCGTATGGCGAGTGCATTCGAGCATGAAGATTTGAGGGCCGCGACCCCGTAAATGTGGCTGAGAGCAACACGAGTAGTTCAACGCTAAAGCAGGCGCGGAAATGTTGGATCGTGCCAGAGCTGTATTCCGGCTGCTCAACAACGGTCGATCTCAAGACAAAAATTTGCCGCGAACTGTTGTTGAATCTATGTGTGTGGGTACCCGTTGTTGCTCAAACCAGCCTCCCAAACGACGCTTGATATTCGTCTTAATATTATCACAGCCACAATAGCACCCAGAAGCGTCATTGCGAAAACGTTGATCCTGACATTCTCGATCGCATGCGCCGTTGACAGGAGGGGGCAGGACATATGTGTTTATGGATTTTGAATGTAGGGAAATTTGATCTCCTTTTGTATGGAGCGGGAAGTGCAGTTTGAACCTTTACGACAAACGAAGCACCGACCAAGCGCGGGCGAAATTTCGAGTATCTTACGCATATCGATAACCTCGTGCGGCATTGTAAATGGCATCTATTGGTGCTATTTTTGATGCTAAAAGGAAAATCGCATGCGTACCACAATCGCCCTCGATGATGACCTCGTAACCGAAGCCAAGAAGCTGACATCGATCTCAGAAAATGCCGCGCTTATGCGCGAAGCTTTGCGGGCGTTGATTGCCCGAGAGAGCGCCCGCCGTCTCGCAGCGCTCGGCGGCAGTGATCCAGACGCTGAAGCGGCGCCACGCCGCCGCAACGCTGTCAGCCAATAGGCGCCAAGCGTGTATCTTGTCGACAGCTCGGTCTGGATCAATCATCTGAGAGCATCCGATGAGGCCCTTATCAAAGCACTCCGGACCGATCTGGTTTCAACCCATCCATATGTGGTTGGCGAACTCGCTCTTGGCTCGCTCAAGAACCGAATGACGTTTATCGAAATGATGAAGAACCTTCCGTCTGTCAAAGTCGCCGACAACGAAGAGGTGCTCGACATGATTGATGCGCGCGGCCTTTTCAGCCGCGGGCTTGGTTGGATCGATGCTCATCTCTTGGCGTCATCATTGATAACAGGCGGGGCGTCGCTCTGGACCGACGATAAACGTCTTGGGGACATTGCCAGCGAACTCGGCGTAGCGGGCAGATACGAAATCTGATCGCATAAGGGACGTTGACTGACGAACGCCAAGGCTCCAAGCCTCGGCGTCGCGCGAACGAAACCATGTCCGACTTTGTTGACGATCATCGCCGCTTCCGGCTGCACCGCTTTCTAAGTGTACCCGAGCAGTTTTATTCAGCGAAGGGTCGTTCTTGAAATGCTGACATCGACCCTAACGCCCAAGCCAAAAAGTACGCCCCGCCCGTCCAGGCGAGGCGCCCCGTTTCAGCCCCGCCATAGAGTTTGTCGACAAAGAAGATCGCAGCTGTCGCCAAGGGCAGGTCCGACATTGCGCCGGCGGTCAATCGGCCGGGTGCTCTGTAAACAGACGGTTGGTGTTTTCCGGCCGCGCCATGCAGACGACGTTCGACTTACATCATCAACCCTAACGCCGTCACGCCGTCGATCCGAAAGCCGTCGACGCGGGCGTAGCGTTTGGGCCCTCGGCTCTCCAGCGCCACAGTTCAGAAGTCCCGCCTAAGGGGCTGCACCCTTTCGCAGCGAGTTCGGATGTGCAGCAAATGGCGCAAGAGATACACCGTACAGGAAGCGATTAGCCAGAACACCTTCGGTCTGCAGGCGATCCGGCGGCGCCGTCCTTGATTCGTTCATGTCGGGGACTTCACTTATGCCGACATGCAGCGGACGCCTTCGCCGGCGACGTTCTTTCGGCTCAACTCTTATGCAAAAGCCGGGCGGGACCAATGCCTCTCTTTTTTTCATCGCCGCACGTCGCTAAACACCTCCCCATTGCGGCGCACGCTGATGAGACCAGGCGCCGATCGCAACGCGGACTTTCAGGACCGCCGAGAAGTGTCTCCGCCCCATCCGGTTTTGTTCCTCCCTGTCATTGGTGTCTTCCCTATCGTCTGATCAAAGGCCAGATCCCTTCCTTGCATGGCGGCTTTATTGGGGCCCTGACGGTCACGCAATCGCCGTCGACGTCCTTTCCGTGTTGCTTGGCGAGCGGATCATAAGGACCCGGGACCGGTCTTCGCCGGCCCGGCCCCTTTGACCGCTATGCGCCGCGCGGCCCGCGCCCCCGGACGTCGCCCGCGATCCTCCACTGTCGTTCCGGCCGGCGTTCTGAAGGTCAGGGGAGGGAACGCGCTGACGCGTTCCCGCTTTTCGTGCGAACGCCGGTGCTGCGACGCGCCAGAACCCCAAAACTCAAGCGCCATGAAGGGATTGGCCCTTCGATTGAACAAGGAGACTTCACCAATGACAAACTTCACCACAAACCGCGTCGAGCTCATCGGCTTTCTCGGACAGGACCCGGACATCCGCACCACCCAATCGGGCGCCCAGGTCATGAACCTTTCGGTCGCTACAACGGAAAGCTGGAAAGATAAAAACAGCGGCGAATGGAAAGAAAAAACCGAATGGCACCGGGTCACCGTCTGGACCGGCGGCGCCGTGAAAGCCTTCGAACGCCAGAACGTGACGAAAGGCGATCTCGTGCGCATCGTCGGCAAGCTTGAAACCCGAAAGTATCAGGACAAGGACGGCGTCGATCGCTACACGACCGAAATCGTCGTCAATGGCTACAATGACTGCACGGTCATTCGCACCAAAGCCTCGCCAGGCGACCAATCCGATACCTCAGCTGCACCGCAGGCGGCCTAGGCCCGAAGCCCTCAGGAGGCCGTTCTGCGGCCTCCTGGAGCCAATTAAAGGAGTACAACTGATGCCAGCCCTTGATACGCTTCAATTCGCGGAATATCTTCGCAAAAATGGCGTGCCGACCGCACAAGCAGACGCGATCGCCGATGGTTTCAACAAGCAGCTTGAGGAACACGTCCTGACCCATATTGCGACCAAACAGGATTTGGCCTCTGCGCTCGATAAACTCGAAGCGCGGCTCATTAATCGCCTCACCGAGCAATCTGCAAGCAGCAGCAAAGAGATCGCAAATCTTGAGATGCGCATGACGACCAAGCTCTTCGCCTCCCAAATCGGGATCGCCGGTCTAATCGTCGCATTGATGAAGTTCATCTGATCCAATGACACCTTGGGAGAGAGACAAGCCCCGCTCACGCGGGGCTTTTTCTGTGAGGAGCGTTGCTTACTACGTCGCCTTGCGCGGGCGACCCGGTCCGCGTTTGGCGCCCGTCCTTTTCTTGGCGGGCGCTTTTGCTTTGCGTTTTTTTGTCGCCGTCGGCCCTTTGCCAAGGCCGAGGTCTTTCGCATATTTCGAGCGCTTCTTTGAATAATTCGGCGAGACCATCGGATAATCCGCAGGCAGACCCCATTTGCGCCGATAGTCCTCCGGCGACATATCATACTGCGTGCGCAAATAGCGCTTCAACATCTTCATTTTGGCGCCGTCTTCAAGGCAGATGATGTAATCGGGCGTGATGGATTTAGCGACCGGCACAGCGGGCTGTTGCGCGCCCGCATTGGCGGTTGCGCCCCTGGCCAGCGCGGTGACGGTGTTGTGCACCTCCTGAAGCAGCGAAGGGATTTTCTCCGCACTGAGGGCGTTCTTCTCAAGATAGGAAACAACAATATCCGTCGTTAAATGGAGCGTCTCGTCCAGTGCCGGTTGCGCCGTCTCTGCCATGCGTTTTTCTTTCTCTTTGGATTTTGGAGGCTCCCCTGAAGGAGAGTTCCTTTATTCTTGTGCGGGACCCCATCGTCCTAATGACGAGGGCGCATCTTTTCAACAGAACGGGGTGTTTATTATTCGGCTTTAACGGTCACTGAAGCTCAATTCTTGATGCTTCACTCATCGATCCCCGCCCATAATGACGGGGGAAGGGGACCGGGTTCTAATCGACAATCGATTGTAGGGGTCGCGTCACGTTCCTCGCTCTTAAGAGGCTCGACACCGAGGTCGCTTGAGAGAGGGGGTCTTTCACAGGGCCAAGGATACCATAAGGCGGATCGACAGCGTCAATGATGCGCGGTTCCCCCAATTTTTCCATGAGAAGGGGCGGCTGGCGCCGCTCTTTTTTTTGCCTTTGGCCTTGAAAAAATCGGCTCCCCCACGCCCCGCCTCCGGCGGCGGCTGCGCCGTCATTGACCCCGCCGACCGCTTACCGTGGCGGGCCTTGTTGAAAGCAACAAGGAGACATCACCATGACAAACACAACATTCGAACAAATCGAGTTTATCGCCGAGACCGCAACGCCGTTATTCGACATCGATGCGATCTTCGATCGAATGACGTCAGACGCCGACTATCCGTTCGATACCGATGAGGAGATCGCGATCGGCGAACGCGAGAAACAAACAGAACAGGCCTGGCTGGAACGGCGCGAGGGCGCCGAGATCGACGCTGACGACAACGACGATCCGGACGGGTCAGGCGGCGGGGCGGGAACGCCCTTCGGCCCGCCGACCGTTGATGAGTATATGGATCACCTGGACCGTGAATGGCGCGAAGAATTGGTGCGTTTATCAACGTGGGTTGCAGGCAATCCGGACTATACCGAGATCGCTTCCTCATCGCTTCTCCATTGTATCGATCAGGAGCGCCGGGCCATCATCGAATGGCGGGATAATCGATAAATCAACATGCCGAATTAGAAAGCCGCCAGCTGCTCGATCTCGAGGGCTGGCGGCTTTATTTTTATGGCCGGTGACAGCCTTTATCCTGTTCAAGGATGGTCTGAGGCGGCAAGATCGAATATGCCGGTGACAGCGACAAGGCTCCCGAAGAAGGGGCGGCGTCACCATCACGATGACGCCGGTATTTTTTAGTCTCCATCCTTTAGCGCTTGAGCGTGGAGGGGTTGGTATGAATGGCACGGTGGAGAAGAACCATCGCCAGGACTTCAGCGTCATTGGCCGCATCCACCGGATCACGCGGCAAGGCTTTTTCCAACGCCTCTTTCAGCCATTTGGACGCCGCCGGATCATTCAAAATCTCCTGAACACGCGTCACGACGCCGGCGCCGTTCGCCCGGTCACGGCCGCGCTATCCAAGGGCGGATTACTCGGCCGTTGCGCATCCGTCGATGGCGCCGCCTGATCATCCGTTTCCAGGGTCCTCTTGATCCAATTGGCGCGCTCTGTTTTGGACATTTTGCCGATCTTGTCAGCGAGTAAAGCAGCGTCGTCATCGCCAAGATTTTTGACGAAGGATGCGCCGATCTTGCCCGCGAATCTCTCGCGGGCCTCGCTCTGTTTTTTCTCCAGGGCCGCGCGCTCCTCATCAAGCGCGCGAAGTTTTTTCAGGTCGTTTTGTGAACTCATTGGTCCTCTCCAAAACGCCCTGCTGGAAGCACGAAAAAAATATGTCATAGCCAGCAAAAGCGAACAAGAGGCGAGGCCTTCTCCCTCCGGATGGTATTGCGTACAGGGCGGCAAGATCGCCGTCCTTATTGTATTCCCCCGCATCGCGAATTAGAGAAATTCAGCCGCGTCCCAGCCTGCGGCGGGGACGAAGAAAGTAACACACAAACGCACCCTTGGCAGGTGCTTGTTTTTATTAAGCTATTGACCATTACGTTTTGTGATCATGTGCACGTGAACATTGTGAACATTTGTGATCATTCGCCTATGTAGGTGTTGTTTTTACTTGTTATATTTGATCACAGCCTGTTCACAGTAGAATTCTTCGTGTGATCATTGACAGCCCACGGATAATATGGGAGCTTTCTCAAAGCAGTGTTAGCACCGACCTTTTGGGGGGGCCCAAAAGGAAAGACTACCAAGGTGCGAAATCATCAAGTCGGGACGCGTTTAGACGATCCCACCTACGACCGCTTCCTGGAGCGGGCGAAACATTTTACGAATAAGTCAGACGTTGTTTTAGCGGCCCTTGAGCAATATCTAGCGCCGCCGTCTCTCGACCTCCATGGAGAAATTACACCGTCGAGCGCGGTCGATTTTTCTGACATCCGGGTCGGTCTGAAAGCGTGTTCTGATAGCCGGGCCGCGAGCGCCAAACGAACATTACGGCTCGAAAAACTCCTGGAACAATTGATTACTCAGGTCGCTAAGAACGGCCTCATTAGCACCGAGATTTTACGGCATCTAAGTCCCGACGCGCTTAACGCCCTTGAGAAAGATTTTGAGGCTTTTGCGCGATTAAAAGGGCAATCAAATAATGGCGCGGGGCGCGTAGAAGCGCCGGTCAAAAACGGACAAAAGGGCGCTGAAAAACCGGATCAAAAGACCGCGGGTCCCGCCGACATTCACGCGCACGATACCCTTGAGACCGATGAGGAGTTGGCGCGATGACCACGCTCTTCAAAGGCGGCGTTTCAGACTGGATCCGCGGCTCACAATCGGTCCTCCATGAATGGCGGATGTTGTTCCAGTCCATGTGGCAGACGATCGCCGCGGGGTTTGTTATTTTGTGCTGCGCGGTTGTCATCGGCGGGTACTTAAATCTCTCCGATCAGCAGCGTCATGTGATGGCGGTTTACACCAAGGCGATCGCCAACAAGATGATCTTGTCCGATCCCACCAAGGAGGTGATCTACACCGACGAGGACGGGACGCAATGGGCGGTGACGAGCGCAAAGTTTTTGCAATCACAGCTCGTCGATGATGCGATCCGGGCGGTGCTTTTGGGCGCGGCTCACGGCTTTCGATATGGCTTCGGGATCTTCCTTGTCATCATCATTTTACTGGGTGGATATTTTTACATGCGCGGGCGCGAGCAGTCGCGCGAGGCCTACATTCGGGGCGCGCGCATCGGCACGACGCAAGAGCTCGCGAAAGCGCTCACGCGCCATGGCAAGCCCGGCGTTCTGGAACTCGGCGAGGTGCATCTTCCCCGCCTCCATAAAATCCTTCGACCAGCTATAATACTGGCTCTGGGCAATGCCTTCCCGGAGGCACAACTCGGCAATCGAATGCTCGCCGCGCATGCCTTCCAGAACAATGCGGATCTTCTCTTCAGCGGAATATTTGCGTCTGGTGCAACGCTTCACCGATTGTATGTGCTGCTCGGCACTTTCGGATTTTCTGCTCATCTTCACTCCTTGAGTCAGTTACGATGAGCCAAAAATCGTCCTTAAGCAAAACCACCAAAGTGTCTCACGGTCGCTGAACCGCTACATTAATTGCCTATTCAGGGCTCATGCTGATCAATCCTCGCTATGTGGTGACGCTGTTCCAATTCCATTTCTTTATCACGGCGCTGCTCTTTGTGTGGCTCCTGATCGGGCTGCGCCGCGTTGGCGGTCCTGATCTCAAAGAGGTGATGCGCCAAATCAATACCTACAAACAGGCCGAAGCGCTTTTTGTGCATGCGCTGTTCTGGCCTCTCACCCGGTAAGAAACGATAATGACGCCATGCGTATCTCTTATCCCATTGCGCGCTCCGTCGAAGAAGCGCTTACCGATCCCCTCGGCTTCGCCGCCTCCGAAATCGAAGCGGGCGCCCTTGATCGCGCCGGGGGCGAGGTGCGCTTCACGACCGATGTGGCGCCGGCGCGCTATGACACCCGCGAAGAGGTGGAGGCCGCCTTTGAAAAAGCCATCGCCGATCTCTGGGGGGAGCCCGTTCTTGATCTCAACAATCATTGGCGATGCTGGATCAGTTATTTCAGGCCGATCAAAGCCTTCGATCAGGCGTCCTCGCTCACTGAAGCTGAGCGCGCGCAGATCGATCAGCGCCTCGGGGCGGCGCCGGGCCCGCGGCGCGCACGCGAACAAAAGGGCCTCGATTTCGGTTTGTTTGAAAGCCGCGATCCCGACCGGCCCGGCTGGAGCCTTATCGACGACGAGTAGGGCGCGTCGCGCACCGCGGCCATGGGCCTACATCGAGAGCGACCATGGACCCGACTGAGTTCATGGGATGGATCAATGGGATCGCCGGCGGCAACCTCCTCATTGTCTATCTCCTGGTCGTCCTCGCCCCCTTCGTTCAGGAAGACAGCGCCGTCTGGGGCGCCGCCGCGCTCTCGCTCACCGGTCTAGGCGAGCCCGCGCTGATCTTCATGCTGATCCTATTCGGTCTCACCATCTCCGACCTCTGGAAATACTGGCTAGGGCGCACCGCCAAATGGGCGGCGCGCTTCGTTGAAAAGCCCCGCATTCAAACCGCTGAAAAGCTTGTGAAAGGAGCGCTCTGCCCCGCTTTATTTGCGGCCCGGTTTACACCCGGCGCCCGGGTCGCCCTCTATCTCGCCTGCGGCTTCTTCAACGCCTCCTGGAAACGGTTCGCCTTTTATGTGGCCTTATCCGCGCTCGCCTATATCGCCATCGCCTTCGCCGTGGTCACCACAGGCGCGGAACTGCCCGGTATGCTGAAAGGACACATAGGAGGGCTACGAGTCAGATCGACTCTGAAGGCGGCGCAATTTGATTCATTCTGCTAGCGATAATCCTTCTGCCTACGGTACGTCTTTGCTATATTGCGGCCATGGATATTCGCATGACCCGCATCGATCCAGGCAAGAATATGCGCCGGTTCTACCAACTGCACCTGACCGAAGACCTGTTCGGGCGATGGCGCTGCGTGCGCGCCTGGGGGCGGATCGGTCGGCGCGGACGGTCCCTGGAACATATCTTCGATACACAGGAAGAAGCCGCCCGCGAAGTCGACAAATGGTTCGCCGCCAAACGAAAACGCGGATACATGTGACGCCGCCAATCGCGGCCAGGAAAAGACGCCATGGCCGTCATCCGCTTTAAGCTCAAGGTCCAAACACTCAATAAAACACGGCGCGCCGACGCGACACGCTTTGACATCGACCGCGTCACGAAAAATGGGCGGACCTATCGGCTGATGATCAATCTCATTGAACCGACAACCATCGGCGACAAAGAATTATCCGATCTTCGCCGCACCGTCGAAGAACTCATCCCCGTGCTTATCAAGGCAGGATACCACGCTCCCGATGTGGAAAAAATGTCGTTTGGCATTCGGCGCGACGGCTAGGGCGGGAGAAACTAAGTCGCTTGGTCAGTCATGAAGGTTAGCCCAACGTCACGAAGACAATGCATCTTTAGGCGGGTATGCTGGCAAAAGCCGACATTAGAATTGCACAGAATCGGCGGCTTGATTCGAGCGTCCGTATTTGCCGGAACGGTCTATTAAAGCCGCGCGATTGGTAAGCTCGTTAATCCGCGCGGCCAGCCATTTTCGGTGATGTTCAAGTTTTCGAACAAACTCAGGTTCGGTGGTGGATTCCGACAGCGCTTCGTCAATCCAAAGCCCGACAACCTTTTCCTGGCTGGTCAACCATGAAACCAACGATCTATGCTCTCCGTGATCTGAGATCATAATCCTCCCTCAAACGCCGCCAAAAACTGCGAGCTTATTGCCATTATGCGTGGCCAACCTCGCTTAGAACCGTTCCGCGAAGCGGTTTGGTTTCCATCGATAGTTCAATTGACGGCGCTATGATTTGGAGCCCTGCGACCTGAAAGACGGACGCCACGCGGGACGCCGCCGTTATGGCGGCGCTGTCTTCGCGCCCGCCCATCAGCCAGCAAAGATGCGCTTTGCACCGGTCATAATCATGGTCCTGAGCCGCTGCGAGCACGGCGACCATACTCAGTTCGTCGGCAGTGACGCGACAACATCCCGATCCTGCGAGAAGAATGCGGCGCGTGCCGGCATTGCCGAGCAGTCTCGTAAATTGACGCATTTCATCGAAGGCGCGTGGGCCACCTTCGCCAAAGGCGCGATCGAATCCGCGGCGCAACACATTGCAACCGTTACAACCCGACGCCATCGCGCGAAACGTCCAGAGCGCAAAACCGGCGCCGGTTCCAAGTCCAGGCAGAGTAACGCCGCCGACAAATGTCATATTGCTAAAACCCTTTTCGCCAGCTGATAGCCGCTTTGAAATTTCGACCCGGTTGGCTGACGCCGGCGGCGACGACCTCGTAATCGGTGTCCGCAACATTATCGACGCCGAGATCGATGCGCAGGCCTTCGAGATTGTTGTTCCTTGGCTCCCAAACGAGGTAAACGTCGCCGACCGTGTAGCCGTCGCGCGCCTGGGCTGGGTCATTCACCTCGTCGAAATCGCTGGCGATCAGAACGCGGCCGCCAAGGCGAATATCCGCCGCCGGCCATTTCACGCCAGCGTCAACAAAGGCTGTTGTGGGCGACAAGACGCCGACGAAATCGCCCGTATCGACATCGCGTCCGTCGATCGTTGCGAAATTAGCGCGTGTATAGAAATATTCAGAGTCATAGAATGCTTCGAGTTCGACGCCGTCAATTTCCGCGTTCGTTACATTCACATTGCGGCTGAAATTTCCGAATGCTTCGCCGGAACCGCAAGGCGGCGCGCCGGGGAAAAGTTGGTCCGGCGTCAGAAAGCAGGTGAAGGGAATGTTGACTTCCAGATCGATGAGATTGGTTACGTCCGATTGATAATACGACCCCTTGGCTGTCAGCGTATCGCCATCAAAAAAGACGCTTGCTAGGTCAAGACCTGCGCCGACCTCCCACGTTTGCGATTCTTCGGGAACGAGATCGGGATTGGGCACGAAGAAGTTCGTCACGAACGCGGGCGGGCCAAACGGCCCGAACGGACCTGGTACGGAGAGATTTGGTATCTGAAAGTGGACATTATCCGCGTAAACTTCATTGAATGACGGCGCTCGGAAAGCCTCCGCCCAATTGCCAAAAATGATCAGTTCGTCGATCGGTTTATATGACACGCCGACTTTCGGCGACGTCGCCTGATCGTCGGTGGAAGCCTCGCCAACAGCGTCGTTCTCGAATTTGTCCCATCTGACGCCGGGAATTATCGTCAAGACGCCGGGCGCCCCCAAGGGATTGTTGAGAGCCAACTCAGCCTGCGCAAAAAGTCCGTAAAACTTGCCAGTCGCATCTGGCACGCCGCCGCGCGTGCCGTCGGGCGTTGTATTGTCTAAGCCCACTTGTTCGTCGCGATAGTATTCGCCGCCATAGGTGAGGGTCAGATCCGCCGCCGAACCAAAGGAAAACCTTGATCGATTGTCGAGGGCGACGCCGATCGTTTCCACTTCCCTCGAAATCAGTCGCGTCGTTTCGACCTCGTCTTCTTCAACGATATTGCGGGTGTAATAACCGGTAAGATTGACATCGACGAGGTTCGACCCGCTCGGCGCGTAGTTGATCGTCCCCTGAACCGTGTTGCTGTCAATATCTCGAAAAACTTCGCCATTGCCGGAGCCCGCAATGTTGTTTCCTTGCGGATTATTTGGGTCGACGCTGTCGCCGCCAAAGCGAATCCACGAGGCCGACAGCGTCAGGTCGTCTGATGGCCTGAAGGTCGTTTTGAGCAATGACGATAGAACTTCATCGTCCGCCGGCAGGGTAAGGCCGCTGCCGAGGTCGATATCGCCCGAATTGCGCAACGTGAAATTGCCGACGACATCGAAGCGGCTGTCTTCGCTGCGCCAGGCGCCGGTGCTGGTGATGCGCCATTCGTCATTGACGCTCTGAAACCCGCCGCCGACCTTGACGCTCGCAGTCTCGCCATCGTTCAGAAGATCGGCCGCCGTCACGGTGCGTAAGGCGATCACGCCGCCAAGAGCGCCGGAGCCGTAAAGCGCAGAGGTCGGCCCGCGCACGACTTCGACGGCCTGGATCAAATCCGGATCAACGAAAAACCGCCCGTCATGCCCTGACAAAAAGCTCTGACGCGCGCCGTCGAAAAGCACCAGAACACCCTCGCCGGAAAGACCGCGCACATCCGGCGTCTGGCCCGAACGGCGCGGGCCGCCGCCAATGTTCGAGCCGGGCACAGCATCGAATATGTCGGCGATAGTAGATGGATTAAAGTCGTCGATGACGCCCTTTTCGATGACCGTGACTTGTCCGGGATAGTCAAACGCTTCGATGGGATTGCGCGTCGCATAGACGGTGATCGTCTCGATGCTCGCCAGAATGAGCGGGCTTTCCGTTTCGTTTTCATCAGTCACATCCTGCGCCACTGCTGCGGTGTTCAATGCCGCCAATGCCGCGCACCCCATCAAAAACCTTCTCACTAACCCCTCCATTAACTTGCGAATGATTTGCATTTGCGATATTGCTACCGGAGTGTTTTTCCGATTGCAACTCAGAATCGTTCGCAATATAGAGTTTTTTTTGAGCATTGCCGCGCAGGTGTTTTCGCCGCGCTAACCCTGTGGGGACAGAAGATGAAATTGACGACAAATTCGTTTCGGGCGTTCAGTATTGCCGCCCTCATTACAGTGGCGGGATGCGTTACCGCGCCTCCAGCCGAGACAATCACTGGCAACCGAAGCGCGCTAACGTCCGGCGTTCAATCAGAGAAATTTCAACAAGACCGGCAATCCATTCTCGCCATGAGCGGCGACTATAAAGTCACGTTCGATTTCACCGAGACGGTGCCGTTTATCGAAGGATACGAACTGAAGGACAAGAAAATCTCCGGCGGCCACGAGGTCGTGCGTGTTGTCGAAGACACCGGCGATTTTATCAGCTTGCAGCATTTGCTGGTTGTCGGACCGGATGAAAGCCCATTCGTTGTCAAACATTGGCGCCAGGACTGGCGTTATGAACCGGCGCGCGTTCTTGTTTTTGTTGGCGGCAATGCCTGGGAATGGCGCGACGTGCCAGCAGATGAGCGTGCAGGAACGTGGTCGCAAACGGTCTATCAGGTCGATGACGCGCCGCGCTATGGCGCGGTCGGAACATGGACCTATGAAGGCGGTCTTGCCGAATGGACGCCGCCAAAGGAATGGCGGCCGCTACCGCGCCGGGATATGACGACCAGAGACGATTATCACGCGGTTGACGCCATGAATCGTCATGTCATCACGCCTTGGGGCTGGGTGCACGAACAGGATAATTCGAAAATCATCTTGTCTTCGGAGCCAACAGCGCTTGTCCGCGAGGTGGGCGTCAACACATACCGTCGTTTTGATGAATTTCCGGTCGATGCCGCTGACGAATATTGGACGGCGACGGCTGACTTTTGGGCCGGCGTGCGCTCCGAATGGAACGCCATAGAAGCAGAAAACCAAAGCTTCGCCATCACCATCAAGGGCGAAACGGAAGACCTCTATAATCCGCTTCTTGAACTGGCCATGGGCGTTAAAGACGGCGAGCTGGAAGTGGACGAAGCTCTGGTCGAAGCCCGCAGCGTAATCCGCAAATTTGTGACGGCGGATGTCGGAAATTTGGCCGATCGCTTACGGCCGACAACAATGCTCGTGCAGAACTATTAACGGTGATGCTGGTCAATATGCCTAGTGTAGCGAGACATATAGTCCTTGCCGCCGTCGGCTTGGTCGTGGCGTCACAGACGGCGACCGCCGATGTCGGGTTCCTTCTGCCGAATACATTCCATACAGATGAAAGAGGCAGGGTTACCGCGATTGCGTCGTTTAGCGACCGGTTTCCGGGTGTCGAGCATGCATTGCGGTCCGATGATTTTCACATCGTCGCGCCGGATGGCGAGAAATTGCCGTTCGAGACCGTTCAAAATCTGGAACAAATGACAGCGCTGTACACGGTATTCAAGGCGCCGGGCGTTTACCGGCTTTCCACCGGCGAGCGTCTCGGCCGAAAGGGCGAGGTCTCAATACGCGATGGTGCGTTTGTCAGGCTGGGCGAAGACGGCTTGGACAAAGCCACACTCCCCGATGGCGCGCCGATCCTGACTTCGCAAACGGCGACGGTGTCAGAAGTCTATGTACGACACGGCGCAACCGACATGCCGACAACGCTGAAAACGTCTGGTCGGCTTTCAATCAGCTTGTCCGCTGGCGAAAAGGGTTTTCAAGCAGTCACGCCATTTCGCGTCACAGTGACTTTCGACGGCTTACCGCTCGCCGGAGCCGAAACTACGCTCGTCTCGCCATACAGCGCCTATACAGATCAACCTGAAGGCGTGACTTCTGTTCTCGACGAAAACGGCGAAACGGAAATTACACCCGATACGGCGGGACCGAATGTCATACTGGTCCGGCATATTTCCCAAGCGCCCGCCAACGCGGAAACCGATGTCCGCAGCTATTCAACCGCGCTTGTTTTCGAGGTTTTCCCAAACGACCAATGACGCAAAGTCATAGACTGATTAGGGTTGGCTGAAAAGCTTACGATACGTACGGAACTGACCGGATGCTAACCTGATATTTGTTTAGCTCTCAGAAAACTGGAGCTAAAAATGTCAATTTCAGATTCAGAAAAACGTCAAATTCCATGGAACAAAGGCAAACTTGTAGGACAAAAAGCGCCGCTAAAACCCCCTGAAGTTTGGGCGATCCGAGTGCGTCTTCAGCTTGCTGACAACAAACGAGATCTTGCCTTATTCAATCTAGCAGTTGATAGCAAACTGCGAGGCTGCGACCTCTTAAGAATACGAGTATCAGATTTACGGATGGGTGGTGAAATCCGCAGTCGCGCCAAGATCGTTCAAAGCAAGACCGGTAATCCTGTTCAGTTCGAAGTCACCAAATGTACTCGTCTGGCGATTGATGATTGGTGTTGCACTAAGCAACTTGAACCACACGACTGGCTATTTCCAAGCCGCAAGGATCGCAATAAGCATTTGACGACGAGACAATATGCCCGGCTCGTCGATAGCTGGATTACCTCCATCAAATTGCCGCGTTCATCATATGCTACTCATTCGATGAGGCGAACCAAAGCGACCTTGATTTATCGGAAAACCGGCAACCTCAGAGCCGTCCAACTGCTTTTGGGTCACACCAAAATAGACAGCACAGTCCGATATCTCGGTGTCGAAGTGGAAGACGCCTTGGCGCTTGCTGAGAGCATTGAATTGTAAAACCCGATGCGCACCAGGGGGGCGGTGCATTCGGATACTTTATGTCCGCTAAGAGGATCTTCCCGTCATGCTCTGCCGTCCTTAAGGCATGCCGGCGACAAAGCCGCTATTATCCTCCTGCGGAATAAGCATGACGCGGGCGCCCACATGGGTGCAGCCGCGCCGTGGGCATGCGAGGTTTTTTTCGATCTCTGCGAACGTGACGTTTCCGTGGGCGACGCGAAGCTTTAGCTCAATCGGTGAGATACGCCACGCATGAAGACATAAGGTGCACGTGGCGCCGATGGGCTGATTGTCGTCAATATCGCGCAAATAGGTCTCGTCTTTCCAGCTCACCAGAAATCCTCCTCATCAGGCTTGCGGGTGAAAGCGATCTTCCCGCCAGTGTAACCGCCCGACGGCGGTCGCCAGGCGCCGATCGTCACAACGCGGGACGCATATTTGTGATTGAGCCCGTCGATAGCGTTTGTGAGCGTCTCCCACCGTTGACGATCGGCATCATCATTCAAGAACAAATCAAGCTGACGCGTCTCGGCCGGCACGAGATCGCCCAAGGTGACGCCAAGTCGTTTGATGGAGGTCCGCGCGCCGATCACGGCCGTCGCCTCAGACCAAAGCACCATCAGCGCGGCAAGACAGGCTTGATCGTCCTGGACATAATATAAGCGACGAGAACCGCTCCAGACGCCCGCCGAAAGCGACACCCAAAAAAACAAGCTCCCCGCATAATAGCCTTCGCGCCGCATACGCCGCGCCGCCTTCGTCAACAGGATCCGCGCCGTGTCTATGGCGCGGGCGGGACTGCGCTCCTCCGGCGGCAGGACCCGGCCATGACCGAACATGCCTCGGGCCGTTGGCGCGGCCTGGACCTCATACCCATGCAACGCATACCAAAGACGTTCGCCGGCGACGCTTCTCCACAAATACCGCAACTGTCGCGGCTGCGCCGCCCACAAATCCATGACTGTGTGAATGCCTGACCGTTGGAGCCGCGCCGCAAGGCGAGACCCAACGCCTGGAACATCATCAAAGGTGAGGGGGGAGAAGATGGCGGGTAAATCGTCTGGGCGCCACACGGTCACCCCGTTCGGTTTGTCCATTTTGCACGCGATTTTCGCCAGAAACCGATTGGGCGCCATGCCAATGGACGCGGTGATGTAAGGTCCTACATTCTTCTCAATCCGCTCCTTAATCGCTTTGGCGAGCGCATGAGGGTGCGCGCGATCCTTGTCGGTTAAAACGCAGCTTAATTCGTCGATCGATTTGATGGTCTCAATGGGGATGACGGTGCGGATTTCAGCGAGGAGGGCGTTGTGGGCGCGCACGAAAAGGTCAGGGCGCTGCTCAACCAGGCGAAGATCCGGGCAAACCTTCAACGCCTCTTTGACAGTCATCACGTTCTTAACGCCAGCGGCCTTGGCTTCCTTCGAACAGGCAATTATCACCGTGAAGCGGGCTTTCTCCACCTCAAACGGCACGACCCCCACAGGCCGGCCGCGCAAAGCCGGCGTCACCTGCTGCATCACCGACGCGAAAAACCCATCGAAATCGAGGTAAAGGCGCTCAATGTCCGTTGGTTTTCGCATGGGTTACGCTTGTATCCTCTCGGACGGGCCAGAAAGAACAAAAAGCGAACATGAGTCAAGTCCGGTCCCCGACATTGGGGAAAGTACCGGTTCGATTGACGAGGGCGCGGCGCTGGCGCGGCCTGCCGCATCAATGGCGCGCGGCCCCGTTTCTGGAACGGCGCGGGCGCCTCTGATAGCCTTTGCGCCATGTGCAATTTCGAAAAACTAAGGTCAGGGCCGGCCGAGATTAGAAAACTCTTCACCATCAATAGGAAATTCGATTTCACTGGCAATATGGGGCCGATCGACAAATATCCGCGGCGCGCCGGACCCGTTATCCGCACCCGCAAAGACGGTGAGCGCGAAATGGTCATGATGGAATGGGGCCATCCGTATTACAAACGCGAAAAAGACGGATCGCTTGCTCTCAAGAAAAACGGGGAGCCCTATGCGCCAACGCCAACGACGAATATTCGCCATCCCCATTATCCGATGTTTCGCGACTATCTGGCGCCCGAATATCGATGTCTCGTGCCGTCAAACCTCTTTGCCGAACCGAACCCGCGCGCGAAAGAAGAGGGGGCGCCGCGAAACATCTTTTTCGCCCTTAATGAAGAGTGCCCTCTTTACGCCTTCGCCGGCATATGGCGCTCCTGGGACGGCGACTGGAACAAGGACCGGAACGCTGAACAGTCAGACGTATACGCCTTTTTAACGACAACGCCCAACGCCGTCGTCAAGCCGCATCATCCAAAAGCGATGCCCGTCATCTTGCATAAAGACGACTGGGAGACTTGGCTGAATGATGAATGGTCTGAAGCCAAAAAGCTGCAAAAGCCTTATCCGGATGATGAATTGACCGTCGTCTCGGATAACGCGTAAAAAAATTCGCTTAAACTAAAATCCTGGCGGTGACCTAAATCACAGGTCGTCAGCGATAGTGCGTTGCTGAACAGCAATAGTCTGATAGCATTCTGTGTGTTTTCGAGGGGAGAAACAGCATGCATCACCGCCTGTTCAAAATCATTGCAGTGCTTTCATTTCTTGCCGTGAATGGGTGCGCCATTCGGATCACTGATCGAACAGAGAACCCCTTGACAGCGTTCGATTATTGCGATTGCGCCATGTCCTTCGACCCTGATGCAAGCTGCAGCCTGAGTGATATCCCGCGACAATGCTTTGACCCCGCTGTTAGCGACCCATTCAGGGATTTTAATGAGTTCGCAGTAGATATCGACGCACGTGATGACGTCGTTATTGACGAAGTAACAGTGGAAATTGAAGAGTTTGATCCCATCACACTCGACCAGAACCCTGGCAACCCTAACAGATGGGGTAAGGGAAAAACTGTGGCATTCCCTGTTTGTCAGCAAGTCGTTGAATATCAGTATACCGTCAAATATCGTCGTAATGGTTCGAGCTCTTCACGCACACAGACGGTAAAAGATCCAGCACGATCACGCCATCGCAGACAAGTAGAGGCAAATCCGCACTGCCAAGACATACTCAGAGATGAAGGTCAGGCGTTTGTCGTAAATACAAGCATTGATTTGCCTGACGAGACAGTTGGCGACGATATCTGTTTCGCGGGAGTAGACGACGATGGTGAAGCATTGTGCAGCCTGCGCGCCGCAATCATGGAGGCGAACGCCAAACCACAAGCCGACATTATTGCGTTCACAGTCGGCTCAGTGATGCTGACCCGCCATGAAAGGCCCGGCGGCCCGGAAGACGATGGAACGCCGGATGCAGCGTGGGGCGATCTTGATATCACCAATCCAGTAACCATCGGTGCAACCACATTATTCGAATTCATCCGTTCTGATACCGCTACTCTGATTCCTCTGCGCGACACCGGACTTGTTTTTGTTTTTCGCGGGGACACCGCGTCACAACTTAAGAATAACCCTGACAGCACAAACCATCTGCTTGTGAAAATTAGCGGTGAGAATCGCAGCCGTATCTTTCAGATTCACGATATGGGTACGGCCGGAGGAAATGATGCGGCGGAAGTCGCGATCCGTCAGGTGATGCTCCATAACGGTCTCGCAACGGACAGGCCCGGCGGCGCGATTCGGAATGATGGCGCGCTTCTCATGGAACAAGTGGCCATTGTAGAAAATGAAGCGCGGCGCGTTCTCCTGCCTAGTGCGGAAGCGCAAAGCGTCGGCGGCGGTGTGTACAATGGCGGCCGCCTGACCATGAACGAAGTGATCATCGCCCATAATCGCGCTGACGGCGGAGGCGGCGTCTGGAATAAATCCCGCGCAAGCGCTATTCTCCGACGTTCCATGGTATCAAATAATTGGGCGCTTATCGGAAGCGGTATCTGGAATGAAGGACCACTCGAGGGAACACTACCGGCTACAATCACCGTAGAGAACACGACGATCACGCGAAACCGTCAAGGCGATGCGTTCGTCTCGCAAGGGAATTCAAGTCTCAACTTTGTCACGATCAATTACAACGAAGCTAACGGATTTTCTGCGCAGACAGAGGGTCGATTAAACTTCGTGCGCAACTCGATCCTTGATAATCTTGGATCGGCGGAGAGCGGATGCGTCGGCGTTATTACCTCGCTTGGCGGTAACCGTGCGCCGGGAAATCGATGCCGAGTAACCCCAACAGATAATGCCGACGATCGTTTCTTTTCAGAAATCCGCGACGGTCCGAATATGCTTAACCGGTTCTATGATCTCGGGGGCTTCACACCGGTCCTCGTAAATGCGCCGCGCAGCGATTCTGACACAAGGGGCGTTGACGCTATCGATCCGGATGAAGGCGACTGTGCTGAGCTGACCGTTGATCAGCGCGGGGCCGCGCGGCCTATAGATGGCAACGGCGATGAAATCGCGAGATGCGATCCAGGTGCATACGAGTATGATCCCGCAGACTTTTAGGAAAAGTTGTTAGCGTCGGGACGCTCACGTTTCTTAATGAAGTAGGCCTTAGTGTAGGCCGTCAGAAACCATGGGACATTTGACGGCCTACAAAAAAACTCGACAACTGGAAATTTACCTATCAAATTCCAAAAGTAGGTTAAATGGATAAAAACGGGGGACGTATGCTTACACGCCGATCCATGGTAGGTGCCTGCGGAGCATCCGTGCTTGCGCTTTCAAGTAATCCTTCATGGGCACAGTTAGATAACTCACAGGAAGAGATGCCTGATGACCTTTTTGGCAGGCTCTTCCTTGCCGAATCAGACACATCTTGGGCTACGGAACCAAACAAGGGAACGCTATCGAGGCAGATTTGCCCGAGCCAAGACATACTAAGTTCTCTCAATGCTGTAATAAAAGATTGGGCTGAGTTGCGCACTATTCCCGACACTGATCTTTGGCCATCACTCAATCAAAGTGCTGACTATGCACATCTAACGGCATTTGAATCGCGACTAGGCCGACCGTTCTCATTAACGCCAACCGTAATGCAACGCCTCGCAAATCGGAACGGGTTCGCCTTAGGCAATAAGAGGCGCGTTTTGTTTGGTTTAAGAGGCGCCACGCTTACCGAAGGCGATTCTATTCGCCCATCAAAAGAAATCCGCATGCGGGCCGTGTTACCAAATTTGCGCGATTTTCGATGCGTCATCGGCGTCTGGGATCGTGGTGACGAGAACTCCGAAGCCAGCATTTCCGCGTTCACAGCATCGACGGTACCTCACGTTACGTATGTGGCGGCGAATCTACGCTGTGGCGCTGCATCAAATTGCCTTACGACAGGCAAATATCGTTATCAGGTCGGATTACACGGCTTAACGGATAACTTCAAAGGTCTGCGTCAATGCGGCGTCTTTGTTATGAAGGGCACATCATTTTATGGTCCCAACGAAACGGAGACGACACCGTCAGACGTTCTCGTTCTACGAACTTTCAATGACCTGAAGTACTCGCCAAAAGCCGAAGAAGAACTTTGGCACCGTGTTTCCGCAAACGCCGTCAAGGATAACATCCATTCTGCGGTCTTCGATTACGAAAATATCGAAGGTTGCGTTGGTCCAAAAAAGTATGGCATCCAGTTTTCGTCAGCTGGCTGCCAGGTGGTCAAGGGAACCTATCGGCGAATGCCTTGCAGAGCCTACGCGCCGATGACGAATGAAGCGATCGGCCCATTTGCCGATTTGCGCGCAAGTGCCGGTCTCAGCAACCCCTCAATTATTGCAGTGGATCCATCTACGGTTGATTTCACTATGGCAACAGCTGCCGAGTGCCAAACACCTGCAGCTTATCGACAAGACTTCGACTATATTTTGTTGACAGGTCTCGAAGCATCTGCTGAAGCGAGTGGTGTCCTCGAGGGCGATTACGTCCGCTTCGGTTCGCAGGGAGATTATGCTTTCGCGCTGCAGCGTTCACTGATTAGCGAACAGACTGAGTGGATCGGCCAGCCAGGTGCAGATCGAATCGCACGTGCCGACGGCAAGTTCGGCGCAAATAGCGTCTCTGCATTACTGTACTCGCAAAAACGATACGGCATGGAGACAGGTATTCAGGCGGTTCTGTAGGACTTAAGCTTACCAAATAAAAACTGCCGCGTACGTCGGGAAATTGTCTTATGCCTTCCATTGCATCAATCATCTGCAAACAATCCAAATGGATCGTGCTGGCGCTAATCGTCGTTCTCTTAGCGGCATGCGGAGGAGGGAGTGAACCTAATTGTTGTGTGTCGGAGCCCGATAGCGCCCCGATGATGACACCGCCGTCGCAGAACCCTGTTGAGCCGCCGGCGTTAACGCCGACGGCAGAACCTGGCTGGTTTGCTTTCGGCGCATCAGAAAAAATGATTGTGGGTCATCCCATTAGATTCTCTGCCGTTATCACAGCTAAATCATTTGATGAAGATGGCGATATCGCCTTTACAACGGCAATTGCGTCAGGATCCGTACCGGAACTGGATGAAATAGAAATTACTGACACCATGAGAGTTCGACTGGAGGGGCAGAATTTTAAATTTCAACCGGTAGCTACTCCATCGCATCCCATTGGAGAGAACGAAACGTCTGTTTGGAAGTGGGAAGTGACAGCATTAAAGGAGGGGCGGCACGCGATCAAAGCCAAAGTCCTCATCGGTTACGAAGATGAAAATGGAATCCTACGCTGGAAAAATAGTCACACGACAATAAAGTATATAGTCGTATCAACCTATGAGTCTGCGAAAAATCAACACTCCAGCGGAAGTGGCTTGCCGGAAAGTTGCGAATACCGGAACGTACAAAATTCACCGAAACGTACCGCATTACTCTTGTCAAATGGCGCCTATAACGAAGACGTCGGTCCTCTATCCAAAGTTTACGAAGATGCTGACAACATGATTCAGGCTCTCGAGAGGACCGATTTTCAAATACTTCACTGTAATGATTTATCGAGGAGCGAGATAGGTGACGCCCTTGTGTTCTGGCACGATGAGGCCACCAATCTCAAACCTGAAACGACGCTTTTGTTCTATACTGGGCATGGCGCAAACATTGATGGTTCAAACAAAGTAATAGGCATCAATGCAAAGTCGGCTAACCCCGATGATCTAGCACAAGCAAGTTTTTCCCACGATGATCTGATGAACTTCGTCGCAGGGATCAACGCCGACATGAATTTGCTTTTTTTCGACGCCTGTCGCAACGAGCTGCTCTCTACCAATAATAAATTCGTATCTCGTCTGGGGAATTGGAAAAACGTTACGTCGGCAGAAGGCTACAGCGGGTATGCCACACAATTCAGTACACCATCGAAAGACAATGGTTATTTTGCCGCCGCCTTGTCACGGGAAATAGTTAAAGAGAACGTTGAAATAACGAGCATATTCCGTGAAGTACGAAAATGGGTGGAAGATCAAACTAAAGAGCAGAAACCTGTTTTCAAAATCGACTCAGGCACCGAATTCTACTTCTCGATTAGCGAAAATTAGCAATATACGAATGTCTCCAATGTCATTCGCGACAATAATTATCGATACACACACAAGCATCAATTAAATTTCTACCGAAATGGTAATCGCCCCTGAAAAGAGTTGGGTTGAAAAATAGACTTCTCCGGCGTTGGATAGGCAATGAGAAGACGATGAAGAAATGGTAGTGTCCAGAATGTTTCGCAAATTATTTTGGCTGGCGTGCTCCGTTTGTCGGCCTCAAGCGGTCATCTGATTACTGATTTCTTTCTCCTTCAATAGCGTCATGTCGAGATATCGTTTGCTGGACCATGTGGTCCCAGCAATGTGTCGGAGCCTGGCTGCAGCCAGGTTGAGGCATGACGCTATTGAAGGAGAAAGAAATCAGTAATCAGATGACCGCTTGAGGCCGACAAACGGAGCACGCCAG
>JBCAXE010000039.1:0-34479 GCA_038534195.1 Pseudomonadota bacterium | reverse complement strand
CAACTTCGTTAATGACTGGGACGGCGACGGCGATATTCTGGTCCATTGCAATCGCGGCGTGTCGCGCTCGATGGCCGCTGCATTCGTCGTGCTGTGCATGCTTCGCCCCAGTGAAGCGGAGGCGACGCTGGCTGCAGAACTTCGCGCCGCAGCGCCGCACGCGGACCCTTGCGTCCTGATCGTCGCCTTTGCAGACGAACTGCTCAATCGTGCCGGGCGCATGATTGATGCGATCGAGGACCTTTCCCCGCCATGCGCCGAAATAGCCGCGCCATTGCTGACCTTGCCGCTTGCCGCGTAAAGCGCCAAAACAGCTGATATGGATGCAGCTGTTTCTACTCAGAAAGTCGCGATTGGTTTGAACGCCGTGTTGGCGGCGGTTGAGGACGAGCGGCCGAAGGTTCTTTGCGTACGCGAACCAGACGATGCGCTTGGCTTGCCTTACGGACCATTTGATCCGGCGCGCCATCGTACATTCGAGATCGGACTGCGCGAGTGGGTGGAGCGCCAAACAAGCCTGTCCCTCGGCTATGTGGAACAGCTCTACACCTTTGGCGATATGGGCCGCGAAGCGCCAGCAGCCGCTCTCGCCGGCGGCGGCGTTGACGACCGTATTATCTCGGTCGGTTATCTAGCGCTTGCCTCGACGCCCGCCGCAGTGGACGCCGACGACGCCCAATGGCGCGACTGGTATGAATTCTTCCCCTGGGAGGATTGGCGCCATGGCGAGCCGACGATTCTTTCAGACGTTATTCTCCCTCAGCTCGACGCTTGGGCGATGACCGCGATGGACGAGCCCGTGGCGGTTAGCCGCCGTGGACGCATTCGCCTCGCCTTCGGGATCGATCAGGATGGCGAAGGTTGGGAGGAAGAACGCACTCTGGACCGATATGAACTCATTTATGAGGCCGGGCTTGTGAAAGAGGCGTATCGCGACCGCCCCGAATTGGCGGAGCGTCGCCCACCGCAAGAAGGCATATTGAGCAAAACCGGCCGCAGCATGTCCTCCGATCACCGACGAATCCTCGCAACGGCGATCGGCCGGTTACGCGGCAAACTCAAATACCGACCCATCATCTTTCGCCTCATGCCGCCGCGGTTCACGCTTCTTGATCTACAAAAAACCGTCGAGACGATTGTCGGGTACGAATTGCACAAACAGAACTTTCGGCGCAGCGTCGAAAATGGTGGATTTGTTGAACGCACCAGCGAGACTACGCAACAAAGCGGGGGCCGTCCGGCGGCGCTCTTCACCATGTCAGAAAAGGTTCGGCGTGGCCGCATCGCCGCCGGGTTAGCGATCCCGCGTATGCGCCTTTCTCCGTCTTATGACCTGAAGAACCGGCCAACGCATTGAAATTCCGGCTGTGATCAAGGGCACGGGTTCTGTGTCAGCCAGTTGACCGCGCCCGAAATTCCAGTAGTTTTCGCGCTCCAGCCCTTGCGGGCGATTTTTTAGGCCCTATATATGCTCTGAATGAGCATTAAGCGATCTGAAATTGACTGGGGAGGCGCACATGCCTGCTTTTGGAAGCGAACCTGAAACCATTGAAACAGCCGATCTGGCCTACACGGACGCTGTGAAAGCCAAGACCGATCATCTGTACGAACGCGTCTCCAAGGTAATCCCGCGCGCGGAGTGGCCGCTCTACGCCCCCTATATCGCGGCGATCAACGACCTGAAAAAAGAGAAGAATGCGGTCATCCTGGCGCATAATTATATGACGCCTGAGATCTTCAATTGCGTCGGCGATTTCGCCGGGGACTCCCTCCAGCTTGCGCGCGAAGCAGCGGAGACTGACGCTGACATTATCGTTCAGGCGGGCGTGCACTTCATGGCGGAGACCTCAAAAATTCTCGCCCCGGAAAAGACAGTTCTTATTCCGGACCTGCGCGCCGGCTGTTCGCTCGCGTCGTCGATCACGGGCGCGGACGTCCGCCTTCTGAAGGAAAAATATCCAGGCGTGCCTGTGGTGACGTACGTGAACACCACTGCGGACGTTAAAGCGGAAACTGATATCTGCTGCACATCGTCCAACGCCGTTGAAGTAGTTGAACACATTTGCGCCGAGTGGGGTTCGGACAAGGTTATTTTGATCCCTGACCAATATCTCGCGAAAAACGTCGCCGCCATGACGAAAATCAAAGTCATCACTTGGGCCGGCGCGTGCGAGGTGCACGAACGGTTTACAGCCCAAGACATTCGCGAACTGCGCGAAGGCACGCCCGGCGTCATCGTCTTGGCGCACCCCGAGTGCCCGCCAGACGTCTTGGCCGAAGCGGACTTCGCCGGCTCGACCAGCGGCATGAGTAATTACGTGAAAGAAAATCAGCCGAAAAACGTCGTGCTGATCACGGAATGCTCAATGTCCGACAATGTTTCGCTGGAAAATCCGGAAGTCAATTTCGTACGCCCCTGCAACCTCTGCCCGCATATGAAGCGCATTACGTTGAAAGGCATTCTGCGCGCGCTGCAGACCGGCGAACATGAAGTGACGATTGACCCGGCGATAATCGAAGCGGCGCGCCGTCCTATCGAAGCCATGATCGCCCTGCCCCTGAAACGCCAGTCCATGTACGATCATCAGTACAAGCCCGAGGTGATGGCTGTTGAGGCGCGGACTGCCCTGTAATGGGCATGCAGTGTTGGGCGCGAACCATTATTATTGGTTGCCTCACTTTCGCCATTGCGGCTGGATGTGATAAAGGCCTTCCGGCGACGACAACAGGTCCTCTTTCTACACAGTTGAATTCGGCGAACGCCGTTGCGGAAGCGACCGTCCAGGACTTTGTGGATGCGTACAACGAACAAAACCTCAACGACATGCTCGCGCTCGCCCATGAGGACATCACATGGCTCTCCGTCGAGGCGAATAGCACGACGGTGATGACCGACGGCGCCGCGGCCTTACGCGAAGAACTGTCTGGATATTTCGGGGCTGAAGATACACCGCGCAGCAACGTTGAAATTCTCAAATCTCATGGCCCCTTTGTCACAACGCTCGAACGCGCTTATTGGACAGTGAACGGAGAGGAAAAGTCGCAGGCGTCATTTGCAGTCTATGAAGTTGAAAACAATAAAATCCGGCGCGTCTGGTATTATCCGGCGTCCCCATAAAAATGACCCAGCCTGACATTCTCATCATCGGCGCGGGCGTTGCGGGACTTTATACCGCTCTGAAACTTGCGCCGCGCCCAGTGACAATCGTCACGGCGCGTGCCCTTGGCAAAGGCGGATCGACGCCGTGGGCCCAGGGCGGCATGGCCGCGGCGGTCGGCGAAAATGACACCCCGAACCTGCACTTTTCGGACACGATGAAAGCAGGCGCTGGCCTCGTCGATCCCGATGCGGCGCGCGTGCTTGTGGATGCAGGACCAGAGGCCGTCGAAGACCTCGTACGCTTTGGCGTCGAGTTTGATCGCGATGCGAACGGTGCGCTGATGGTTGGCCGCGAAGCTGCGCATTGCCGAGACCGGATCGTTCACGCGACCGGCGACCAGGCCGGCGCCGCGATCATGGACGCACTCGTTAAAGCCGCGCGCGCCGCAAGTCACATCACCATCCTTGAACGGATTGTGGTCGAGGACTTGTTGACGGACGACAATGGCGCGGTCGGCGGAGCGCTCGTCTACAATGTTGAGGCTGGAGAGCGCGCGGTGTTCGACGCGGCGGAAACAGTGCTCGCCACAGGCGGACTTGGCGGCCTCTATGCGGTCACAACAAACCCCGTCCGCGCGCAGGGTCACGGCCTCGCCTTCGCCGCGCGCGCTGGCGCTGTTATTCGCGACCCGGAATTTGTGCAGTTCCACCCGACCGCGCTTGATATCGGCGCCGACCCCGCGCCGCTCGCAACCGAGGCGCTACGCGGCGATGGCGCACACCTCGTGAACAATGACGGCGCACCGTTCATGCACCGGTATCATGCGGACGCAGACCTCGCCCCGCGCGACATCGTTGCGCGCGCTGTGGAAGCCGAACGAACGGCTGGCAATGGCGCGTTTCTCGACGCGCGCGACGCCATCGGCGCGTCATTCCCGGAGAAATTCCCGACCGTTTTTGCGTCATGCCAACAGGCAGGCATTGATCCGCGAACGGCCTTAATGCCCGTCGCGCCCGCCTCCCATTACCATATGGGCGGCGTGATGACGGATCTCGACGGCAAGAGTTCGCTTGACGGTTTATGGGCCGTCGGCGAGGTCGCCTCCACCGGCGTTCACGGCGCCAATCGGCTCGCGTCGAACTCATTACTGGAAGCGGTGGTCTTCGGCGCGCGGATCGCTTCGGCGCTCCTTGAGAGTGAGTCGCGCCAACCGCGCGATCCCGCCGCGCCCGGCGACCGCATGGATTTACCGCCGCAGCCAGCGCCTATCGATCCCATGCGTGATCTGCGCGATGCTATGACGGCGGGGTGCGCGCTCGTTCGCTCGGCCGCGTCCATTACAGATGTTCTCCAGACCATCGAAGAGTTGAACGATATCCCTGACATGACAAGCGGCATGAAAAGCGCGCTCGTCTCTGCGGAACTGATCGCACAAGGCGCGCTTTCCCGGGAGGAATCGCGCGGCGCTCATGCGCGCACGGATTATCCGGAAAGCGAAGAGCAACCCTGCCACACGGAAATTTGCACAGTTGTAGATGAGGATGTGGAATGACGCTCTTCCCGCTCCCGCCTGGCCTTGTTGAGGCGACCGTAAGCGCCGCGCTAAAGGAAGATTTAGGCGACGCCGGCGATGTGACGAGCAACGCTTGCATTCCGGCTACGCAACAGGCCGTCGCCGCGGTTGTGGCGCGCAAGCCCGGCGCCATTTCTGGCGTGGAAGCCGCATGCGCAGCCTTTCGGCTTGTCGATCGCTCGATCAGCATCACGACGATTAAGGCCGACGGATCGCTCGTAAAGCCAGGCGACGCCGTGATGCGCGTTAGCGGCGGCGCGCGCGCGATCCTCACAGCGGAACGCGTCGCCTTGAACTTTCTCGGCCATCTGTCGGGCGTCGCCACCGCCACGGCGGCGCTTGTAACCGCGATCGACGGGACGACCGCGAGAATCGCGTGCACACGGAAGACAACGCCGGGCCTGCGCGCCTTTGAAAAACACGCTGTTCGGTGCGGCGGCGGCGTCAATCACCGGTTCGGCCTTTATGATGCAGTGATGATCAAAGACAATCATATCGCCGCATGCGGCGGCGTCACGCAGGCGCTCCGGGACGCCAAGGCGGCGGTCGGCCACACGGTGAAAATTGAAATCGAAGTCGATACGCTGGCGCAGCTTGAAGACGTCCTCAAGGAAGGCGCTGACATTATCCTTCTTGATAATATGAACACTGACGATCTAAAGCGTGCGGTGATAATGACAAACGGGCGCGCTATTCTCGAGGCGTCAGGAAATGTGAAAGCTGAAACGGTTCGCGCCATCGCTGAGACAGGCGTCGATATCATTTCCTCAGGCTGGATTACCCATTCAGCGCCAACGCTTGATCTAGGCCTCGACTTCGGGTGAGACCGATTACATCGCCGCTGGCGCAGCGGCGACAGTGCGCCGGCTCGGGAATTTGTAAAATTTATGAACGCCGATCGTCGCGGTCGGCGTCAATTTCTCCGCCCACGGAGGATTGACGTAGTCGGCGTGGTAATGCGTCGCGTTGCGGCTCACCGGCACGCGGACGCCCGCAAGGATCGCGCCTGCCAGATCATCGGACTGTTTCCACAAACGCTTGTTGAGACGCGCCTTCATCGATCCGTCGCACGTGAACGAGAACTGGCAGCCGGTCTTGCGTTCAGAGCCCTGAAAAACAACGCCGCAGATACTGTTCGGGTAGTTCACATTGTCGACGCGGTTCAAGACGACATCAGCGACGGCGAGGCGCCCAACCCGCGGCTCCGAGCGCGCTTCGTAATAGATCGCTTGCGCAAGACATTTGCGGTCTTCGCTGTGAATAGCGGCGATTTCAATCTGGCTGAAATCGAAATTGACAAGATCGTCGATCCGATCGCCATCGCTTGAAAAAGAGGCTGTTTGAAGCGCAGGCTTCAGGCTTGGCGCATTAAAGGACTGGCGCGCGGCCGCGGTTTGATCGGCCAGAAAATTGGCGAACTCAGCAACGATGGCCGCTTCATTCTCCACTTCCATCTGCATCGCCTGCTGCGCGTTCGCACGCTTGGCTGAGGCGGTGGCGCTAATCGCGCTCGCCACGACGCAGATCGCAAGGCCAGCGGCGGCGATCAGGCTGCGCACATGCCAGTTGAGCGCAAATCCGTGACCCGCGGCGCTTGTGGCCGCGTTCCCTGTCGTCGCCTTGGATGTCAAATCGCCTTCGTTCAACATTCTCGCCTTCAGGTTTCCTCTCGAACCGGCCGCAACACTAAAAACACCGGCAAATTCAAATCAGTTCGGTAAGATATGCGTTGGAATCATTACCAGACTGTAACTGCGATCTTACACACAGACCGACTTTCACGTGTACTCAACCGACAACACTACTCGCAAAAACAATCAGAATTGAGCAGTTGCGACGTCGTTCCGTTCGCACATATTGCATCGCAGTAGCGCTTTCGCAAATAACATCTCCGTTCGTTAACCTGTTATTAACCTTTTTTAAAAACCGGTTATCAACTTGAATTCGCTTGCTCTTTCGCAACCGCAGCGAGGGCTCGTTAACGGCGTTCGAATTTCTTCTCTGAAATGTTCGGAAATAAACGCCTTAAGATGTATTTTTCGCCTCCAGGTGGGCTTGCGCCGCCGCCAGTCGCGCAATCGGCGTGCGATAGGGCGAGCAAGAAACGTAATCGAGGCCGACTTTTTCCACGAAATTGATCGAATCCGGATCGCCGCCATGCTCCCCGCAAATGCCAAGTTTGATGTCGGCGCGCGCTTTTCGCCCCTTTTGCGCAGCGATCTCAACGAGCGCGCCGACCCCTTCGCGGTCGAGCGTGACGAACGGATCGGTCTCCATTAGACCCTGGCGCAGATAGTCGGGCAAAAAGGACGCGCTGTCGTCGCGCGAAAGGCCGAACGTGGTCTGGGTCAAATCGTTCGTGCCGAAGGAAAAGAACTCCGCCTCCTCCGCGATCGCATCCGCCGTCAGCGCGGCGCGCGGCAGTTCGATCATTGTTCCGACGAGATAGGAGAGACTGACGTTTTTCTCACGCAAGACGGCTGCGGCAACGGCGTCGACGCGCGTCTTTAACAGCACCACCTCGCCTTTGGACGCGACGAGCGGGATCATGATTTCCGGCTCCACCGCATCGCCGGTCTCCTCAGCGACATTTGCAGCCGCCTCAATAATCGCGCGGGCCTGCATCTCGTAAATCTCTGGATAGGAAACGCCGAGGCGGCACCCGCGGTGACCGAGCATCGGATTGAATTCATGAAGTTTGTGCGCGCGCTCTTTCAGTCGCTCCGCATCCATACCGGACGCCTTCGCCACTTCGTCAATTTCCGCATCGGAATGCGGCAGAAACTCATGCAATGGCGGATCAAGCAGGCGCACCGTCACGGGCAAACCCTTCATGACCCGGAATAATTCTTCAAAGTCTGAACGCTGCATCGGTAACAGCTTCGCAAGCGCCGCTTCGCGCCCCGCCTTGTCGCCGGCGAGGATCATCTCACGCACCGCAACGATCCGGTCGGCTTCGAAGAACATGTGCTCGGTGCGGCAAAGGCCGATCCCTTCCGCGCCGAAACCGCGCGCCGTCTTGGCGTCGTGGGGCGTTTCGGCGTTGGCGCGCACTTTCATGCGGCGCACTTTGTCGGCCCAGCCCATCAGCTTGGCGAAATCGCCGGACATTTCCGGCTCAATAGTCGCCACCTCGCCGAAAAAGACCTTGCCGTCGCCGCCGTCCACGGTGATGAGCTCGCCCTTTTTAACTTCGCGCCCGCCCGCCGTGAAAACACCGTCGCCGATCTTGAGATCGCCGGCGCCGCACACGCAAGGCCGGCCCATGCCGCGCGCGACGACCGCCGCGTGGCTCGTCATACCGCCGCGGGCCGTGACGATGGCGGCGGCGGCGTTCATACCGTGAATATCTTCAGGGCTCGTCTCGACCCGGACGAGAATAACCTTGCGGCCTTCCTGGGCGAGACGCTCGGCTTCATCAGAATTGAAGACGACCTCGCCGCACGCCGCGCCCGGCGACGCCGGCAATCCGGTCAGAATGAGATCGCGCGCCGCATCCGGATCGAGCGAGGGATGCAAAAGCTGATCGAGCGAATGCGGATCGACGCGGCAAACCGCTTCCTCTTCGGTGATGAGGCCTTCCTCACATAGGTCGACCGCGATCTTGAGCGCGGCCTTGGCGGTGCGTTTGCCGGTGCGCGTCTGGAGCATCCACAGCTTGTTTTCCTGCACCGTGAACTCGATGTCCTGCATGTCGCGATAGTGGTTTTCGAGCTTGTCGAAGATCGCCGTGAGCTCGACGAACGCCTGCGGCATCGCTTCTTCCATGGACAAGTCGCTTTCGCCCATGGCCTCGCGCGCGCGCTTCGTCAGGGTTTGCGGCGTGCGAATGCCGGCGACCACGTCCTCACCCTGGGCGTTGATCAAAAACTCTCCGTAATAGGCGTTTTCGCCTGTGGAAGGATCGCGCGTGAACGCAACGCCCGTCGCGGACGTCTCGCCCATATTGCCGAACACCATCGCCTGGACGTTGACGGCCGTGCCCCAGCTTTCGGGAATGTTATGCAAGCGCCGATAGACGTCAGCGCGGTCATTGCGCCATGAGCCGAAGACCGCCTCGATCGCGCCCCATAATTGTTCCTTCGGGTCCTGCGGAAACGGCTTGCCGAGCTCTTTTGCTACCGCAGCCTTATATTGCTCAATCACCGCCTGCCAGTCGTTCGCAGACATCTCCGTGTCGAGAAAATATTCGCGCTCGTCTTTATAAGTCTCCAGAATTTCTTCGAATGTGTGGTGATCAACGCCGAGAACCACGTCGCCATACATCTGGATGAAACGGCGATAGCTGTCATAGGCGAAGCGCTCATCGCCGGCGAGTTTGGCGAGACCGCGTACGGTCTGGTCGTTGAGGCCAAGGTTTAATACCGTGTCCATCATCCCCGGCATGGACGCGCGGGCGCCGGACCGGACCGACACCAGAAGCGGGTTTTCCACATCGCCGAACGTCTTGCCCACGAGGTCGCCGACGCGAGCGAGCGCGGTATCTGCATCGCCCTTCAGCCGTTCAGGAAACTTCCGGTCATTGTCGTAATAGGCCGTGCAGACGTCAGTGGTGATCGTGAACCCCGGCGGCACGGGCAGACCGAGGTTCGACATTTCCGCAAGGTTCGCGCCTTTCCCGCCGAGCAGGTTTTTCATGGACGCTTCGCCCTCGGCGGCGCCGTCGCCAAAGCTGTAAACCAGCTTGTCGTCCGAAGCGCTCGCCGCCGAAGCGCCAGCCTTAAGTGTCGTCGATGCCATTACGCTGTCCCGTTTTTGTCCATTGGGGCAAAAATGGCGCAAATCACCGGTTCCCGCCCCCGCATGAGGTAAGATTTTGCATGGCTTACGCCACCAGACCCGGGAGGCCAAGCTGATATTTGACGCGCATTCGATGATCGACAGAGCTCCTTTAATCTTCCCCGATGAAAACGGCCGCCCGCGCCGCACGTCCCGGGTGAACGGGGAGAGACGCAACGACAGCAGCGGGCGGCCGTCTCATTAACAGCGCCTAATCAGTTTCCTTGGGGGGAAGAAACAAACCTTGGCGCTGTTTTGTCAGTGGGGGTCTGACACTGGCCATCATACGGCCTGCGCAAAGGGGGGAAGATAAGTTTCCCACAAATTGTACAGTATCTTATCAAAACCCGCATAAACGCTGGGCCGCGCAAACGCGAAAAACCGCACATTTATGGTGAACGAATAATTTTTTTTGAAGTTTTTTCGACTTTTTCGACGACTTTTTTTCGATCAGCCTTCAATCTTCGAAAAATCAGCGACGCGCACAACGGACGCAATAAAGCGCTGCAAGAGCGCAAGGCGGTTCAGCCGCAACGCCTCGTCGTCCGCATTTACGGTGACGTCCTCAAAAAAAGCGTCGATGGGCGCACGGAGCGAGGAAAGCGCCGTCATCGCGGCGGCGAAATTCTCACCGATGAGCGCCGTCTCCATTTGCGCTTCTGCGTCTTCAAGCGAGCCGAAAAGCACTTTTTCTTTCGATTCTGCAAAACGGATCGGATCAAGAGTGTTCGCGCCCGGCAGCGGTCCCTTCTTTTCCTCCGCCTTCAGAATGTTTGCCGCGCGCTTGTAACCGGCGGCGAGGTTTGCGCCGTCATCGGTTTTCAAAAACGCTTCTAGCGCACTCAGCTTTGCAGCGATGAGGACGAGGTCGTCCTGCAATTCGCCGTTCGCGTCAGTGAGCACAGCGTCGATGTGATCGTGACGATGCCCCTTGTCGCGAAGATAAACCTTTAGGCGGTCATGAAAGAACGACAGGAGATCGCCTACGCGCATTTCGTTGGAAATATGCGTATCGCCAGGGTAGGTCGGCCCCTCCGGTGAGGCGAGACCCAGTCGTAAATTTTGCGCCAGGATCGTTTCGATAACGCCAAGCGCCGCACGGCGGAGCGCGAACGGATCCTTTGATCCCGTCGGCTTCTTGTCGATTGACCAGAACGCCGTCAGCGTATCGATCTTGTCAGCGAGAGCGACTGCAACGGAAACCGGCGCCGTCGCCGGTCCGTCGCCCTGGCCGATTGGTTTGTAATGATCGCGCACAGCGTCAGCGATCTCCGCCGGCTCATCCTGGGCCAACGCGTAATACCGGCCCATCAGCCCCTGCAGTTCCGGAAACTCATAGACCATGCCGGTGACGAGGTCCGCCTTGGCGAGGACCGCGGCGCGCGCAGCGGCCTCCGGGTCGGCCCCGACAGCGGGCGCGATTTCTTTGGCGAGCGCCGCGACGCGGCGCGCTTTGTCGCCGACCGTTCCGAGCCCTTCAAAAAATGTGATGCGATCAAGATCGGCGATGCGATCCGCCAGCGGCGTTTTCAGATCCTCCTGATAGAGGAACCAGCCGTCGGAAAGACGCGCTGTGAGCACGCGCTCGTAGCCTTCGCGCATCGCCTTGCCGCCGTCCGACGCTTCGATATTCGCCACAAAGATAAATTTGTTTGCGAGCGCGCCGGTCTTCGGGTCGCGTACGGAGAAATATTTCTGATGACCGCGCATGGAGGCCGTCAGGACCTCGTCGGGCAAGCTTAAGAACTTCTCGTCAAACGTCCCGATCATGACAACCGGCCATTCCGCGAGACCGGCGACTTCTTTGAGGAGCGCCGGATCGTCAACAAGCTCAAGACCTTGCGCCTCACACAGGATACGCGCCTCGCCGGCGATCTGATGGGCGCGTTCGTTGGCGTCGAGGACCACATGCGCCGATCGAAGCGCGCCGGAATAATCGTCGAAATTGCGGGCCTGAATTTCATCAGGCGCCATAAATCTGTGGCCGTAGGTTTTGTCGGACGCCTCCAGATGATCTACGTTGAACGGCGTCACTTCACCGTCGAAGGCGCACAGGATCGACTTTAGCGGGCGCACCCACCGCAAGTCGCCGTCGCCCCAGCGCATGGATTTCGGCCAGTTAAAGGTCCGTACGATCTCCGGCGCGAACTCGGCGATAACCTCCTGCGTCGCCCGCCCTTTTTCATCGATGACCGCGACGTAATAGTCGCCCTTTTTGTCAGGCCGCGTCTCGCATTCGTCGAGCGATGATAAGCCGGCCGCGTTCAGGAATCCCTCAATCGCCTTTTCCGGCGCGCCGACGCGCGGGCCCTTTTTCTCTTCACGCCGGTCCGGCTGCGCCGCCGGCAGCCCCGTCGCCGTCACCACGAGCCGGCGCGGCGTTGCAAAAGCCTTGACGCTTTCTGGCATGTATCCGGCCTCCAGCAGATGCTGGTTCACCGCTTTTTCCAGGTCTTGAGCGGCGCGTTCCTGCATGCGCGCAGGGATTTCTTCGGAGAATAATTCGAGGAGCAATTCAGGCATGGCGGCGGTCTTAAGGGGCCCCGCGAGAACGCGCAATGGGCCGATTTCCGTTGACATGATTCATTAGTAAATCTAATTTACTCGTTAGGTTATCTGTTCAAGAGAGCATGGTTGTTATGATTATCCGGCTTTTTACCGCCCACCCTGAAACGGTCGGCGAAAATTATTTCACGCATTTGTTTCACGCGAGCACGTTCGGCGTGAAAATGCTCGGCGGCGGCATCGCCTGCATCCTCCACGGTCTGTTTCCGTTCTGGTTCACCACGACGGGGTCTGATTGCGTGAAAAAGCTTCACGGCAAGCTATCGGGAAGGCGGCGCACAGCGGCGCACCACGACGAGCAACAATGCTGGTCGATCTAGGGCGACCCTAAAAGATCACCACGCCGAACAGCCCCAGCAGAACTGACAAGGCCCCTACGCCCAGACCAATCGTCAATCGCGTATGCATCGTCCAACGGCTCGACCGCCGTGACCAGTAAAGGCCGAGAGCGCCAAAAATAACATTGAGCCCGCCGAACCCCAGAAGCCAGACATACAGGATCTTGACGGATCGATAGGCGCCATCGACGGGCACGAATTTTGTCCCGTTCCAGGTGATGTTCAGATAAAACAGGACCGCGCCGATCACGCAGACGAACGAAAATCCAAGAACCAAATAGGAAAGAAAGCGTGCGACCTTTTTCATTAATCGCGCCGCTGCGCCGATGGTGATCGGCGCACTTGAACCGCGTAGAGTCGCACCGCCAGCTTGTCCTCGGCGTTTAAAAAATCGGCTTCGGCGTGGATCAGGCTACGCGATACATTCGTCACGCGCCCGACAATACGCGCACGCGGTTTCGTCAGAGGGCGGAAATAATTGGTTTCGAGCCTGGACGTCACGAAGCGCTCCGTGTCTTCTTCCAGAACCGTCATGGAGAGGAGACCCGCCACATGATCGGCCACCGACGCGATATGGCCGCCGAACATGACGCCGTCCGGCATGATGAACCGGTCGTCAATGTTCCAACTCATCTCAATCGCGCCCCATTCCCACGACGCCAGATGAAGATCACCGAGCCGGTCGCGCATCCAGCCATTGAAGGAAGATGTCCCCTCGCTATAGGCGTTGAGAATTCCCGTGTGGCGCTCAGAGGTTTTCCGCATCAGGGCGCGGGCTTATTGTGGCTGCCATCGCAAAGCGGGCGCGCATCCGTTCTTTTGCACGCGCAGAAGAACACTTTCTTCGAGGCGTCAGCCGTCCATGCGAGCGGCGCGATATCCGTTCCTGCGTGCGAGCCGTCGCAAAATGGTTGCGTCGACGAACGCCCACAAGCGCACCAGAAGTATCGCTTTCCCTCCTCGACCTCCACGGCGAGAGGGCCGTCGCCGGCGCTTATGGGATCAGACATAGGCGTTCTCCTCGTTCAATCGATTGGCGTGAACGGCGAAAACAATTGCGACGCCTCCGCTACGTCCGCGATGGCCGTATAGTCGCACACTTCTGCGAAACGCGCCCACATTTTCTGGACTTCAGGATTTTCATGCGCCTGATCGATCGCCGCCTGCGACGCCCAGCAAAATACCTCGACGATTGTTCCATCGGCGGCGCGACCGCAAAGCGACGGCCCCTCGCCGAATAGCCCTTGCGCGCGAAGCACGGGTAAATGCCCTCGCACTTCAGTTAATAACGCTTCTTCGCATCCCGGCTTCGGCCGGTAGCAGGCGATGACCATGACGCTCATAATAATCCTCCTGAAGAGAAGGATATCTCAATCACAAGAGAGTAAGAACCTTTTCCTTCAGTGAAGAACGCATCGGTCGAGCCCGTCGCGGCGCACTTGCTCCATGCGTTTACGGAGCGTCGCAGCGCGGCCCCTCACATAGGGGCCCGGATTATGCACACGCCATTTATGCGGGCTCGGCAGGACGGACGCGAGCAACGCTGCTTCATAGGGCGAGAGATCCTTGGCTGCCTTGCCAAACCGCGCTTGCGCCGCCGCCTCCGCGCCAAACAGGCCGTCGCCCCATTCTGCGACATTGAGATAGACCTCCATAACCCGGCGCTTGGGCCAGAGTGTTTCAATGAGAAGCGTCATCCATGTCTCGCCGCCTTTGCGCGCCCAACCGCCGCCATTCCAGAAAAACGCGTTTTTGGCCGTTTGCTGGGAGATCGTCGAGGCGCCGCGCAGACGCTTGCCGCGCCGCGATTCTTCCACCGCTTTTTCGATCGCTTCGAGATCGATGCCGCGATGGCGGCAAAACCGCGTGTCTTCTCCGGCGATAACGGCCCGCACCAGATGCGGCGAGATGTTCTCAAGTTTGGTCCACGGATGTAAAATCACGTCGCCGCCGAGCTTGCGCTCCAGCATCGTTAGGGTGGCCGGCGGCGAAACGAACCGATAGGCGCCCGCCCAAAGGATCGAAATCGCAACGAGCGCCGCGCCGGTAATCGCGACATATTCAGCCGACCGCTTAAGGCGCCCGGCGCCCGTGAGCTTCGCCCACGGCTTTCGTCTCTTTTTTCGCTTTCGCCGTTTTCGCTTCGGCGCGGTAAGCGCCGCCGGAAATAAAGCCGGGATCATTAATCCGTATAACCCTTAAGGCGGCCTTCAATGACGTAATCGAGGATATCGACGACCTGCGCCGGCGTCTCAGTGACAGCGAGCGCGGCTGCATCCACTTCTTTTAAGGGGTGTACGATATCAGGGCCATGCATCACGATGAGCGGCTTGCCGAGCGCGCTGGCGAACCCGGCGTCAAAGGCGGCGTTCCATTGTTTGTATTTATCGCCGAAGCGCACGACGACAATGTCGGCGTTTCTGATCAACGTTCCGGTGCGAATAGCGTTCACTTGAGCGCCCTTGCGATCATGCCAGAATTTATTTTCCTCCGCGCCGAGGATCGCGGCGCCGCAATCGTCAGACGCCGGGTGATCTGTCACCGGTCCCGTTAAACGCACAGGCAGATCCCGCGCTTTAACGCCGGCGGCGATTTCATCGCGCCAGTCGGTGTGGATTTCGCCGGACAGATAAACAGACCACTGCATACGCGCCTCATACATTTGTTGCGGACTTGATATAGGAAAGGCGCGCCTCGATGTCGACGGGGCTCGACGGCCTAAAAATTCCCGTCGCAAGGCGGCGCAGGCGTCGGGTTCAGAGCGAGCGCCTTCATGCCGGCGCCGAAGTCGCTATCGGCGCGCATCGATTGTTCGTAATCACGCAATTCCGCAACCTGCTGCTCGAGGATCGGCCATTGGTAATTGGCGTAAGGCGAGAAGAACTGCTGAGCCGTCTCTACATTACACAAGCCCGCCTCAACACAGGCGTGAACGAGGTCAAAGAAATCAAGAACGCGGATATAATCCGTATCCGTAAGCTCGCGTGAAAAAATTCGGGCGTCGCAATAACGCCGGGCCAGCACGTAAGAGAGAACCCGTTCGCGCGGTCCGCTCAACTGCGGTTCGTTAAACCGGTGGATCATGTCGAAGGTCTTTTCGACGCTTTGGTCCACCTTCTTGGAAACATCCGTCTTGTAGGTGTCGAGGCCCAGAAATCCGCCGATACAGGCGCTGATAATGCCGACCCAGGTGGCGAGCCGGCTCGAAACAGGCATTTGGCCCGTCCCGTGCGGGTTTTCGCGCAAGCGCCGGGCGGCGGCGGACATAAAGGTATGAAAGAGCCGCCTTTTCCCGGGGTTTAGTGGTTTTTCAGCCATTTCGCCGGAATACCAAAGTTTGGTAACGCAAGCCTTAAAGTGACCTTGGTCACAACGAAGCGCCCCCGCGCGTGCTAGGCCCGCGCTGCGCCCAGAAGCGCTTTGCCTGACGGCGCTTGTTGGCCGCGTGGCGCGGCCCAAACTCACTGTAAAGCAGCTTTATGCAAATTAGGGAGAATTCGCATGAGAAAGCAACTAGCCTTCTTAACTGTCAGTATAGCAAGTATCTGTTTCGCGAGCGCAGGCTCCGCTAACAATTTCGACCCGCAGACCGTTTCGCCGTCGGCCCTTGTGTCGATCGTCGATGACTCAGGCAAACAGGGCGTCGCGCGGCTCTTCCGCGACAATAACGGCGTCAGCTATGACATTGTCACAACCGGTCTTGATCCTGACCGGGTCTATACGGTCTGGGCGCTGATCTTTAACAATCCGCGCGCCTGCATCAACGCCAGTCTGACGGAGGTCACGCCAGGGCAGCAATGCGATCTTGGCGACCTTGCAAACCCGGATACACGGCCCGGCGTGGTCTGGACGACAGGCGGTTTCACCAATGCGGCTGGCGTCGCCAATTTCAACGCGCGGATCGCACGGTTCGACGGCAGCGTGGAGGCGCCCTTTCCGTTTGCGCAAAACCCCCTGCTCGATCCGCGGCGGTCGGAAATTCAGCTTGTTGTCCGGTTCCATCCGGGCGCAAGCGGCGACGATGAAGCAGCGTCGCTCGGCGCCGATCTCTTAAGCCAGTTGACAACCTTTAACGGCGGTTGCGAGGCCGACGGCGCCTGCGCGGACGTGCAGTTGTCCGTCCATCGCCCAGCCGCAGCCAGGCCGCCAGCCGGCAACTGATCTCGTGAGGAGCGGGCCGCTCATCGCGGCCCGCTTCGCTCAGGAGGCGGTCTTGAAATCGACGATCCCTGCGCCTTCGGTGCGGCCCTGTGGACTGGCGAGCCACGCTTCACAACAAGCCTTCGCCAAAGTCCGCACCCGCAGGATATAGGATTGACGCTCGGCGACCGAGATCACTCCGCGCGCATCGAGAAGATTAAACAGATGACTCGCCTTGATGCATTGGTCATAGGCTGGCAGCGGCAAAGGCGCGCCGTTTTCCTCGCCCGCCTTCAAGATCGCCATGCAAGCCGCTTCGGCCTCTTTGAATTGATCGAAGAGATCGTCCGTGTTCGCCAGATCGAAATTATATTTTGAGAACTCCACCTCTTGCTGGTGAAAGACGTCGCCATAAGTGACACCCTCCCCGTTGAAGTCGAGATCGAAACCATTGTCGACGCCCTGGACATACATCGCCAGACGCTCAAGACCGTAGGTGAGCTCACCCGTCACCGGTTTACAGTCGAAGCCGCCGACCTGTTGGAAGTACGTAAACTGCGTCACTTCCATACCGTCGCACCAGACTTCCCAGCCGAGCCCCCAGGCGCCGAGCGTCGGGCTTTCCCAATCATCCTCTACAAACCGGATATCGTGCACCTTGCGATCAACGCCGATCGCATCAAGCGAACCGAGATAGAGGTCCTGAATATCTTCAGGGCTCGGCTTCAACACCACCTGAAATTGATAATAGTGCTGGAACCGGTTCGGGTTGGCGCCGTGGCGGCCGTCGGTCGGGCGCCGGCAGGGTTGAACGTAAGCCGCCTTCCAAGGCTTCGGCCCGAGCGAGCGTAGCGTCGTCGCCGGCGCAAACGTTCCCGCGCCCATCTCCATGTCATAGGGCTGCAAAATCACGCACCCATGAGACGCCCAATAGTCCTGAAGCGTCATGATCAACCCTTGGAAGGATTGCTGTTTTCTTGACGGCGTCGCCGCGTTTTTCTTTTTCTGCGCCATCACGGCGGCTTAAGGGGCTCGCCTTGAACGGTCAAGCGGCGCCCGCCCGCCCTCGTCTGTGATATGCTCGCAAGAGTTGAAACAAAGGAGACTTCGAATGGCGCGATTTAGCGGCAAAAAGATCCTGATTACTGGCGGCGCCAGCGGCATCGGCCTCGCCGCCGCAAAACGCATTATCGATGAAGGCGGCCGCGTGATGGTCACCGGGCGCAGCGAGAAGAACATGGCGCAAGCGCGTCAGGTTCTCCCGGAGAAGTCTGCGGTTTTCGTCACGAATGATGCGGCCGACCCCGCCGCCGCTACGGCCTTGGCGAAGCCCGCCGCCGATGAACTCGGTGACCTTGACGGTCTTTTCCTGAACGCCGGCTTTGGGACCTTCCAACCGGTCGAGGCGGTTGACGCTGACGCGTTTGACAGCATGACGAACGCTAATGTGCGCGGGCCTGTTCTTCAGATGGCGGCGCTCAAGCCTCTCTTGAACGACGGCGCAGGCGTCGTGGCGACGTCGTCCGTCGCGCCCTATCTCGGTCAGGGCGAAGGCGCAGTTTACGCCAGCACCAAAGGCGCTTTGACGGCGTTGGTGCGCTCCTAGGCGCGCGATCTCGCCGGCAAAAATATTCGCGTGAATACGATTGCGCCCGGCCCCATCGAGACGAATTTTTTTGACGGTATGGGCCTGTCGCAGGAAGAGATCGACGGGTTCTCCGCACAGATCACGAAAATGGTCCCGCTCGGCCGGTTCGGCACATCGGAGGAAGTGGCGGCGGTCGCGACATTCCTCCTTTCCGACGACGCGGCCTATGTGACGGGATCGGAATTTATGGTCGATGGCGGCATGACGCTTCGATAGACGAGAAAAGCGCTGCGGACCGGCGCGTTACGCCGCTCCGATCCGCACGCGCCAATGGGCTTACAGGCGCCTGATCAGGATCACCCATTCGCCGCCGGGATTCGACGGCGGCGCGCCGAGATTGCGAACCCCGCCGCCCGACACGCTTGGGGTCGACCCTGTCTGCAACAGACCGCCGCTCAAAGGATCATACCAGCGCACTTCAAAAACGCCCGATTGTCCGGAGAGATTGAGTTGCTGACCGGCCGCGTCTGTGGGCGCGAAGGCCACGTAGATTTCGCCCTCATCAGCGAATAGGTAATGATCATTGCTCTGAACGCCGTTGGTGGTGAGGAGCGCGTCCGACGCCGTCATCGAAAGCGCTTGCGCGCCTACATACTCTTCCATGAAGTCCAGCGCGATGCGTGCGTCGGCCCATTTGCTGGCGCGCGTGCGATGGTCTTGGCATCGAAGGTCGCCGCATCCGGTCTGATAGCCGTAATAGTATTCCACGCCAGCCGATCCAGCGGTGAAGGCGTTCCACAGCACCCGGTGCCGGGTGTTGACGCGATTGTCGCCCTGGCCGTCGCTTCCCGGCAGTAAGTTATCCGGATACGCGTCGTCTACGCCGACGCCAAGCGACGCGCTACCCGGTTCATCGAGCCCGACCACCCAAGGATCGCCCGCTTGCGCTGACCGGCTCACCCACTCGGTGAGCGCCGACCGCACTTCTGTAAATGACGGATTGCTGGTCTGTATCGATACGCCGGTCAATTCCGACTGATCCCCGAGCAGCGGCGCATATCTGAGGTTTCGCTGACCAGGAAACGTATGGAGCACGCGCAAATGATCGTACGGGTCAGTCGCCGCAATATAGTCGGCGGTTGCGCGCGAGACATTTTCGTTCAGCGAATATTCCTCACCCAGATTCCAGTTGAGCGCCAAATGGTGCCCGAACCGCGCAATGAGTTCGCGATAGTAAAGCTGACGCTCTCGGCCGAACTGACCGCCGTCCATGAGCTGATCGTTTTCCGTCTCCATGGTTTTGAAGTGGAGGAAGAGACCGATTTGATCTCCGTAAGAGAAGATGCGATCCCACTGATCCAGTTTCGACACATCGAAGCGGTCGTGGTGTACGCCTTGGGACCAGCGTTGTCCGTCAGACATGCCTTGATACTGACTTTGCGTCACGCGCAACAAATGAGGGAACACATTGTCGTCGTCGCCCGCGAGACTGAATGTCAGAAACGAGACCGCATTGACGCCGACGTCAGCGAGATAACCCCAGGCGCCGAGAAGCTCAGAGCCGAAGCCGCCGCGCCACGTATAGGCCAACGCGTCGTTAAAGTCGTAATCCTGAAGGTGGAGCGACCAGCTTTTTCGCCGATTGCTGACATTAGGGGTGGCGTCAAACTCATCATAGGCGAGCGTATTTTCGGGCGCATCCGGACCCGCTTTGAAGAATGGACGCCCATCCGGGTAGAGGAGATAGTGCGCATCGCCATAGGAAAGGCGCCCATTGCCCGGCGCCCGGAAGTCGCGGCCGGTTTTGTCGCTCGCCTCAACGCTGAACGTACCCGAAAGACCGTCAACGCCGCTGACGGGCTCGCCGCCTGCGCTTAGCGCCACGTCCGAGCCGGTTCTGAATGAAACGGCGTATGACCATTGGCCTGGCCGGTCCGGCGCGAACTTTGCGCGCCATTTCGTACCGCTGTCGCAGCCGCTTTCAGCCGCGACGCCGCAGGCGGCGTAGTAGCCGGGGACGGTGAACGAGCGTCCCCCCTGACTGAAAGTGACGTCGAGCCTGTAATCTGTAAACGGATTTATAGAACCAGCCTCGCTGAGATTTGGCCCATCAACCGTCAGCGCCACGGTGTGCCAGACCATCTGCTCGCCTGAGATTTCAACGTCGCCCGGATTTGTCGGAGGCGGCGGAGGCGGCGGAGGAGATGGTGGTTGCGTCCCTCCGGCGTCTATAGAAAATGTCAGGCGTTCCGTCGCCAATTGGCTGCCCTGACCGCCGGGCGCATCAAAGAACCGCGCCTCGACAACATAATTTCCCGGAGTGAGCGTCGCGCCGCCCAGAAAGTCGGCGCCGCGATTGCCGAACAACGCGTATGGCGCGACATTTTCGATCTGCACTGCTCCCTGATTGAAAGTGAGCAATGCGCTCGCCACCGAAGACGCGTAGCCGGGCGCCGGTTCAACCGAAAACGAAATCTGGCGCCCCTCAACCGCCTCGAGCGGAAGCTGCGCTCCGGAAGCCACAGGCCCAAGCCATTGATCGCTGCCCGCATCAACCATCTCAAAAACGGCGCCTGACGGGCCCGGCGGAGGTGGTGGAGGTGGAGGTGGAGGTGGAGGTGGAGGTGGAGGCGGTGGCGGTGGCGGTGGCGGCGGAGGCGATGCGGGCCCGTCTTCAATCGTAAAGGTGAGCGTCTCGTCGGCTAGCAGAGAGCCATTTCCGCCGCGCTCAGCGAAAAAACGCGCTCGGACGGTATAAGTGCCAGCACTTAGAAATACGCCGCCGTTAAAATTGCCATTAATGTCCCCGAACAAAGCATACGGCACGACATTTTCTGTGCGTGTCGCGCCGCCGTTCCAGGTTAGCTGTGCGCTCGCAACATCCGTGGCGATTGAACCACTTGGCGTTGCTGTGAATGTAATGCGGCGCCCTTCTGTAACAGCGTTGTTCACCGTGGCATTGTTTGCAACAACACCAAGCGACCCATCCGTTTGCGTATCAAATATTTCGAACGTGGTTTGAGCGTGCGCCTGAACGCCGGCGGACTGCACGACGCCAAGCGATATGGCGATAGCGAGCGATGACCCGTGGCGCTTCAGAACATTCCGGGTATGATGATTAAATTTTGAAGATATTTTCGACATAACAACCTCCCAATGAGTAACTGGCTGTGGGGCCGTCTCCAACCAAGAGGATGTCTATATGAAATTCCGTAGTAAGATAATTAAACCGATACCTCAAAATGTGAAATCTTTGACATGTAAAATTTTCAAGACTACATTTATCAACAAAATTTAACTCAACACGTTTCACTATTTATTTTATCTGTACAATGTATAATTCTACCGGCTCACAAAGACCGAAATTTTCTTCAAAAGACCGCCTGCCGCGTCGGCGCTAACGCCTGACGGTTGGGGCGCATAGCATGACGCTCCCAACCCATTAGACGTCGCGTTTCAACAGACACGTTGCGTGCGACGGATATCTATCCCAAATACGTGTGCAGCCCTGTCTGGAATAACTGTTTCCAGCGCTAGCCTTGACGCCCGGCGACCTTCTTGTCCAAATTTTATTAAGGGTTCGCGGCGATCCTCATCGGCGCATCGTAAATTTGTTGGGGTATTCCATGCGCGTTTTCCGCCTCGCCGCTCTTTCTTTCTTCATCCTTTTCGCCGCGAACATTCCGCCCGTCAGTGCACAGGATTTCGAATACTGGCCAGGAACCGTTTATGACGAGCAGGTGCCGACGTTAGAAAAAGTGGTTGGCCACAAGAATGGCGAGCGCATTACGCGGCCTCGGGATGTGATCACCTATTTTGACGCGCTCGCCGAGTTTGCGCCCGATCGCATCAAGGTGTTCGAATATGCGCGTACCTGGGAAAACCGGCCGCTAATTTACGCCGTCATCGGCTCACCGGAAAATATTGCGCGCCTCGACGCCGTAAAAGACGGCATGCGTGCGCTGAGCGATCCGCGCGTGACCGATGAAGCCGCGGCGGCGCAACTCGTGGACCTCCTGCCCGGCTCCACATGGATCGCCTATGGCGTTCATGGCAACGAAATCTCATCGACAGACGCCGCGATTGTGACCGCCTATCATCTGCTCGCGGCGCAGGGCGATGCGACTGTGGATAAAATCTTGGAAAACACGCTCGTCTTTCTTGATCCCATGCAAAACCCCGACGGGCGCGCGCGGTTCGTCCATAATTTCGAGACAACGCTGGGCCTCGAGCCGGACGGCAGCCGCATCGCCGCGGAACGCAACGAACCCTGGCCGGGCGGACGCACCAACCACTATCTCTTCGACATGAACCGCGATTGGTTCGCCCTCACCCAGCCGGAAACGCGCGGGCGTATCAAAGCGTTACGCGAATGGACGCCGCTCGCCTTTGTGGACGCCCATGAGATGGGCACAGACTCCACCTATTACTTCGCTCCCGAAGCTGTGCCGTATAATCCGCACTTGGCGGACGACCAACGCGCCGCACTCGAATGGTTCGGCAAGAACAACGCAAAGTGGTTTGACGAATACGGCTTCGATTACTTCACGCGTGAGGTCTATGACGCGTTTTATCCGGGCTACGGCGCAAGCTGGCCGTCTTATTACGGCGCTGTCGCCATGACGTATGAGCAATCCTCGGCTCGCGGACTGAAAGCGCAGCGCACAGACGGAACGCGGTATCATTATCGCGATACGGTCCGCCAGCATTTCGTCGCCTCTGTCGCCACGGCGGAAACGGTCGCCGATAACCGCGAAAAACTTCTGCAAAATTTTTACGCCTACCGGGCGTCGGCGATCGAAGAAGGAAAATCTGAGGAGATCAAATCCTACATTTTCCCGGCGAAAACCGATGGCGTTGCGGCGGGGAAAATTGCAGGGCTTCTGACGCAACAGGGCGTTGAAGTGAAAGAGGCGACGCAAGAATTCTCGGCATGCGGAAAGGACTATAGTGCCGGAGCCATCGCAATCGATCTTGCACAACCCGCCAAGCGCCTTATCCGCACCCTCCTCGACGCCAACGTGCCGCTCGACGAGACCTTTGTCGCAGAACAGGAGCGTTTGCGCGCAAAAGATCTGCCGGACCAGATTTACGACGTCACTGCGTGGTCATTGCCGCAAATGTTTAATGTGGAAATGGACGCCTGCAGCGCGGCGCCCGACGGCGCCTTCCGAGACCATGGACCCGCTTTAGGCAAGCCGGGCGCCATCAAAAACAAGGCGGCGAAACTCGCGTTTCTCGTCAACTGGGGCGAAGCGCCCGCCGCTCGCCTTCTGGCGCACGCCCACCGCGCCGGGTTATCGGTAAAGTCGAGCGATAAACCGTTTACTCAGGACGACTCTGAATACTCAGCCGGCACATTGATCTTTCCCGTTGATGAAAATCCCGCTGATCTCGCGGCGAAGCTTGAGGACTTTGCGAAAACAACCGGCGCCGACGTGATCGGCGTCGATACCGCCTGGGTGTCGGACGGGCCGAATTTCGGCTCGCGCCATGTGGTGCGGATGCCGGCGCCGAAAATCGCCATCGCCTGGGATGCGCCGACGAACCCCTATATGGCGGGCAACACGCGGTTCGTGGTGGAGCGGCAATTCGATTACCCTGTCACGCCTGTGCGCACGAGTGATCTCTCTCACCGCGCCCTTGATCAGTTCGACGTGTTAATTCTGCCCGGCGAGTCCTCCTGGTACGGCGGTTCTTATAGCGACCTCATCAACAAGGATCGGCTGAAAGAATGGGTGAATGCGGGCGGGGTTCTTGTCGCCACGGGCGGCGCCGTGCGCTGGCTCGCCGACCCAGAGACGGACGTCCTCTCGATCCGCCGCGAGGACGCCGCAAAACCTGACGGCGAAGTCGCCAATGGCGAGGAAGAAGAGACTTCGACCGTGGCCGGCACGCTGATTACATCCGTCGACGAATTAAAGGCGGCGATCGCGCCCGCGAAAGAAAGCCCGGACAGTTCCGCGGGCATCTTGGCGAAGGCGCGCGTCGACGACGACCACTGGCTCGCCGCGGGGGTGAAACCAACGCTTAATGTGCTGGTGCGCGGCTCGGGCATCTACACGCCCGCGAAGCTCGATCAGGGCGTCAATGTCGCCTATTTCGCCGGACCGGACGAGGTGCTTGTGAGCGGCTATCTGTGGGAGGAGACGAAAGGGCAGCTCGCCTACAAACCCTTTGTGGTGGCGGAGCCCATGGGCGACGGCCACGTGATCGCCTTTACGCAGGACCCGACTGTCCGCGCCTATCTTGACGGGCTCAACATGATCTTCATGAACGCGCTCTTCCGCGCCCCCGCCCACGCGAGTCCTGCGCGATAAAACACAAAGAGCGGCGCAAGGCCGCTCTTCGCTTTTGGTTGTGATAAAGAGTTTTTATTCGTCAACGCCGCGGCCTGCTTCCAGGATCGGCACGCCGGCTTCTGTCGGAATATAAATTACATCCTGCTGGTTCTCGCCGAGCTTTTGGATCCACAAATAACGCAAGTACCCCTCTGGACCGCCAAGGCCATCTGCAATGATGCGGTTCGCTTCAGCGACGCCCTTCGCGCGCTCTACCTCAGCATCAGCGTAGAATTTCGCTGACTCCAATTGCGCCTTTGCTTCTTCAATGAGAACTTTGCGTTCGTTTTCCGCCTGCGCGAGCGCCGCCTGCCCCGCGAGGTCCGCCCGCCACACGTTCCACTGTGGCAACACAAACATCGCCACAGCGGCGACCACCGCCGCAATAATCAATGTCCCCAATAACCCAATCGCCGATTTCATACCCCTGCTCCTTTTCGATATCCCGACAATCCCCCCGACAGTATGATGCCGTCAGACAATTCCTCTGACAAACAGTTTCGCACCCTCGGTTCGCGTCACTTCAACGGACGCGCCTTCCGAAAAATCAGCGCCGTCCTCCGCTTCGGCGAGCCAAACCGTATCGCCCATCTTGACGCGCCCAACGCCATTGGAAAACGCCTGTTCGACCGTCACCCGCCGGCCCACTTTCTGGGCGCCGCGCTCATTCAAGTTAAAATGATCCGTCTGCGATTGTTTCAGCCACGGCTTCACAAAGGGCGGCGCGATAATCGTCAGGAGGATGGTGAGCGCTGCAAAGAGCGCCAACTGCATGCGCCACGCGTGGTCCAACGGCCAGATATCAGTGAACCCGACCAGCACCGCCGCCGCCGCGGGCCACAAGAGATAAGTCGATCCGCTCATCAACTCCAAGATCAACAGCGCCACGGCGAGCGCCCACCAATACCAGAACGGCATGTTTGTCAGAAAATCCACCAGAAATACCATCAACGCCTCTCTCTTCCGTACACGTTCAACGCTTAGCCTTATGACGAAGACTGGGGAACAGACCCGGCGCCGCGACGGTCATCGCGTTTCTCCAGCGCGTCCCTGGCAAGCGCCCCGACGCCGCCGATCGTGCCCACCAGCGCGCTCATCTCCGCGGGCACGATGACGGTTTTCTGCTGCGGCGAAATCGCGAGCTTCTCAAACGCTTTTACGTAATCTTGCGCCACGAAGTAATTGATGGCGTTGACGTCGCCTTGTGCGATCGCCTGGCTGACCACTTCAGTGGCCTGCGCTTCGGCGGCGGCCTCGCGCTCACGGGCTTCTGCGTCGCGGAACGCCGCTTCGCGCCGCCCTTCGGCCTCAAGAATCGCCGATTGCTTCTCCCCTTCCGCACGCAAAATCGAAGACTGCTTGTCGCCTTCCGCCGTCAAAATCTCGGCGCGCTTTAAACGCTCCGCTTTCATCTGACGGGCCATGGCTTCGGTGATGTCCGCAGGCGGCTCAAGATCTTTGATTTCAACGCGCGTCACTTTTACGCCCCACGGCTGCGTCGCGGCGTCGATCACGGTGAGCAATCGGCCGTTAATTTCATCGCGGTTCGACAAAACCTCGTCGAGGTCAAGCGAGCCGATCACCGTGCGAACATTGGTCATGGAAAGGTTCGCGATTGCGCGCTGAAGATTAGAGACCTCATAGGCCGCCGCCGCTGCATCCATGATCTGGATAAAGGCCACCGCATCGGTGCGCACCATCGCGTTATCCCGGGTAATCACTTCCTGCGCCGGGATGTCGAGCACTTGCTCCATCATGTTCATCCGTCGGCCGATCCGGTCGATCAGCGGCGTCAACAAATGGAGCCCCGGTTTCAGCGTTTTGGTGTATTTCCCAAACCGCTCTACCGTAAATTGATAGCCCTGCGGCACGATCTTGATCGTGGAGAACAGAAGAAAGATTGATAGAAGAACAAGAACACCGACAAAGATCGATGACGCCATAGAGCACCCCTTTTCAAATTCACATTATCGCCACACTTCAAGTCGGTATCGGGAAGGCGTTCCGCCAGACTTGAAAAATCAGAATTTTTCCCTACCCGGTTGAAATTTCGCCGTTTTTCTCCGTTTCCCGCGTAACCATGTCAGGATGGCAACGCTTGCGCGCAAAATACCGCCGCGCCGGACAAAGCCCCTACCGGTTCGGTTAAGGAGACGTTAATCTCTGCGCTATGGAATCACGCTCTCTACGCCGACGTCTCGTAAAATCCGTCGCCGGCATCGCAGGATTATGCCTGGCGATGGGCGCACAAAACTTTGTTTTTGCAAGTGAAATTCCCGAAGCCGTCAATGACGGCTCAGCGTGGCGAATCGTCAAAACCGCGTGGGACGATACCGATGAGGCGGGCTATTCGGCGTTCGTTCAAGCGATCGGAAAATCGGGTTGCACGACGCTCGGCGAATGCCTATCCGGCGCGGCCAATCCCTACCGCGACACGGACAAGCGTCGCTACTCGGGCGACTGCGCGGACATGGCCTACATTCTGCGCGCCTACTATGCCTGGAAGAACGGTCTGCCCTTCTCCTACCAGCACGCCATGCGCACCGCCGACGGTAAGCGCGAAGATTTGCGTTATTCCACCGGCGGCAATGTGGTCGCAAGCCGGCGCTCGGCGATCGGACCAACGCCGATCTCTGCGCCGGGTTTCATCGCGCGGATTGGCGGCGAGGTCTCAACCGCAATGTTCCGCACCCATCCTGAAACAGGGGGCGGGCGCAGCTTTGACGATTTCTATCCTGTAAAAATTGCGCGCGACGCCGTCCGGCCCGGCGTCATCGCCTATGACATTTTCGGACATGCGGGGATTGTTTATGACGTTCTCGATGACGGACGCGTTAAAATCGTCGCCTCGCATCCGGACAACTCCGTTACCCGCACCGTATACGGACCGAATTTTCTACGATCAAAACCTGAACTTGGCGCCGGCCTGAAAGCCTGGCGGCCGATTGAGTTGACAGGCGCGACGAAGCGAGACGACGGCGCCTATGTGGGCGGTAAAATCAAGGCCGCCGCGAATAGCGCCATCCGCAATTTTTCGGTCGAACAATATATCGGCAACAAACCGCACCCCTCCGGTATCTGGCATTATGGCGAATTCATGCACGAGGGCCGCACGCTGCGCTATTATGATTATGTGCGCCGGCGGCTCGCCTCGCCAGACTTCGCTTATAATCCGGTAGAAGAACTACGCTTCGGCCTTCAGTCCGTGTGCGGCGATATCAAGGCGCGCAAAGTCGCTGTTAATCAGGCGACCAATGCGCGCATTCACTTAAAGCCCCACCCCAAACGCCTGCCGCCCAACATTTTCGGCACCTATGGGGAATGGGAGCATTATTCGACGCCGTCACGCGACGCGCGGCTCAAGGTGAGCTTCATCGAATTGCGCCGCACCATGCAGGACCTTTATGAACGCGCCGTCCAAGGGGACCCTTCCATCGCGTTTGAAGGCGGCGACCTTGCGGAAGCCTTGTGGCTGACATTTCAGGAAGAAAAAGCGGCCTGCAAGGTGAGTTACTGGCGGTCGGACGATCTGCGCGTTCAGCTCAATCTCGGCCATGTGATGGATCGGCTGTTCCAACTTTCCTTTGACCCTTATCACTGCCCGGAACGGCGCTGGGGCGCGCGCGGGGCCGAGCTTGAGAGTTGCACCGACGATCAGGAAAAAACGCGCTGGTACAATGCGCAACGTTTTCTACGAAACCAGGCCCAGCGCACCTACGATGTGCGCATGGATTTCACGGTCGATGAGCTGAAGCCGCCGATGGTGGCGCCGCCGTCCCAAGGGGGGCTCGGCGTCGAGGCGCCTGCAGACGCGGATTTGCGTACTTATCTGGCCGGGCTAAACGGTCTTCTGGTGTCCGCTTCCTACGAAGAAGGACCACCCCTTATTGATGCGGCGTTACGCCATGAGGTCACGGACGAGTAATCATCCTATTTCTCACGTCGAACGTATAAGGTGTTAGAAGATTAGCCAGGAGCCTCCCGGTATGAGCCAGTTCGTGTTTTTTCTCATTCCCATCGCCCTAGCGGCGACCGCCCTCATCTTGGGCGCCGGCATCTATTCGCTGGCCAAAGGCGGCGCGTTCGCCAAGGAAAACGGCAATAAGCTGATGCGAATGCGCGTCATGGCGCAAGCAATCGCCATTGGCCTGATGATGCTGTTCTTGCTGCTTGTGGGGAATTCCAGCTAAGGACGACACAAAACCTTAGCGGTCGGTTTCAATTCTGGGCTGTCGCCCCTTTGCCGCCGTCATTTCGACCATTGTTTCGATACGGATCAGCCGTTTCTCGTGATCAAGAACAGTATCGTTGATCTCGCAAACGTCGCTGAGCAATCGATCGATTTTATCCTCGATCAGTATGATCTTCTTAAGGTTCTCGCCAAGATCGCTGATCCAACTCATGGGGCTGATTTTCTCAATCTCTTTAAAGATCGTTGGGTTTTCGCGATATCCTTTAGCCCCTGATCCAGTTTCTTATGAAGGCGCTCGGCCGTCGCGCCCACCATTTCGGCAAGCGCCTTCGCCTCTTCAAGATCATCATCATCCGGAGGCGGCGCCAACACGGCGCGACGCACGTAATCGCTGACGCGCTCACCGCCTTGCTTCGCCAGCTTCTCGATGGCGGCCTTTTCCGTGGGCGTCACAAGAACATTAATCCGCTCAGATCGCGTTTCCGAAATCACACTCATGTGTCTGTACATAATACGACAAATGACGCGATTCAAGCCCCAGTCCGGCTCGTATCCAAATGTTCGGCGAAATCGAGCATTGTCGCTTCCCAGATGGCGAGATTGCGCTCGATCAAATCCTTGTCATCGCTTGCGACGGTGAACAGATGCTCCAGATTCGCATCGCCCTCGTCATCAATAAAGGCGCGCCCTGCGAGCGCTTTTTCATTGAAGGCGTTGATGGTTTCCAAATTGGGCGCATTTTCGAGATCGAAATAGGTGGAAAACAGGAATTCATTGCAGACCTTCGCCGCCCCTGTGCAATTGAACCCGAAAAGCGCGAAGTTCAGTCCCGCCGCCTCGCTGTAGATAACGGGGTCCGCCGCGCCGTCCTCCCCGATCTCGACCGAGAAACCGTTCTCACGCATGACCTCTGCGACGCGCGCCACGGACATACCGCCCCCGGGGTTTCCGCTCTGGATCCACCCGAGCGCCGCGCCCCCGGGCCCCGCTTGCGCACCGCCCGAAATCATCGCCATGAAAAGCGTCGCCAGGGCCAGAATTCGTCGCATCTCTCTTCCCTCCTTAACCTTAACGCCAAGTCTAGGACGCTGGGCGTTGATGGCAAGCTCGGTCCATCGCATTGCACCCCCGTGAACCGTCCGCCCTACGGGCGTCGAAGCAGCCCAAATCGGGCTCTTTTGCGCTGCAATAGCGCATTGAAAGCACTGCGCGCCGCTTGTATGGTCCGCCTCCAAAGTGAGGCGACGCTCGCAGAGCGGCGTCTTTACAAACATTTCCAACGCGACCGGAGCAAATGATGAAAATCCTCGTCCCCGTCAAACGCGTCATCGACTACAACGTCAAAGTCCGGGTGAAGTCGGATGAGACAGGCGTCGATCTCGCCAATGTTAAAATGTCCATGAACCCCTTTGACGAAATCGCCGTTGAAGAAGCAATCCGGCTCAAGGAAGCCGGCGCCGCCGAGGAGATCGTTGTGGTTTCCATCGGGCCGGAAAAAGCCCAGGATCAAATCCGCCAGGCCCTCGCCATGGGCGCCGACCGGGGGATCCTTATCAAGACCGAAGAAACCGTCGAGCCGCTGGGTGTCGCCAAGCTCCTGAAGGCTGTCATTGAGGCCGAAACGCCGGATCTCGCCATCCTCGGCAAGCAGGCGATTGACGATGACTCCAATCAAACCGGCCAAATGCTCGCGGCACTGCTCGGCTGGTCGCAAGGCACGTTCGCCTCGAAAGTTGAAAAAGACGGCGACAAGCTCAACGTGACGCGCGAGATCGACGGCGGTCTGCAGACGATCTCCATCACGATGCCCGCGGTCGTCACAACCGACCTTCGCCTCAACGAGCCGCGCTATGCGTCACTGCCGAACATTATGAAAGCGAAGAAAAAACCGCTCGATGTTAAAGAGGTCGGCGACTATGGCGTCGACATCGCCCCGCGTCTCGAAACGCTGAAAGTGACGGAACCGCCGAAACGCGAAGCTGGCGTGAAGGTGGAAAGCGTCACGGAACTCATTGAAAAATTGAAGAATGAAGCAGGAGTGCTCGCATAATGGCTGTTCTTGTTATTGCCGACGTCCACGGCGCGAGCCTCGACGAGACGACCCACAAAACTGTCACAGCAGCCTCTCAAATCGGCGGCGACATCGACATTCTTGTCGCCGGCGACGGCGCCGGGGAAGCGGCGGAGGCCGCATCGAAAATCGCTGGCGTGCGCAAAGTTCTGCATGCCGATGATCCTCAATATGCGAACCGTCTCGCAGAAAGCCTCGCCGCGCTCGTCGTGTCTGTAGCCGGCGACTATGACGCAATTCTGAAGTCGGCGAACACCACGGGCAAGAACGTCATGCCCCGCATCGCCGCGCTGCTGGACGTGATGCAGATCTCTGAAATCATCGAAGTTGTCGCCCCTGACACGTTCGTGCGCCCCATCTATGCGGGCAACGCCATGCAGACCGTCAAATCGAATGACGCCAAAAAGGTGATCACCGTCCGCGCGACTTCTTTCGCCGCAGCAGGCGACGGCGGCTCCGCCAGCGTTGAAACCGTCGGCGCTGCGGACAATCCCGGCCTTTCCACCTTTGTAGGCGAAGAGCTCACGAAATCGGATCGGCCCGAACTCGGCGGCGCCAAAATCGTGATTTCCGGCGGCCGCGCGCTCGGATCTTTTGAGAATTTTGAAGAATTCATCTTCCCTCTCGCCGACAAACTCGGCGCGGCGGTCGGCGCCTCGCGCGCAGCCGTCGACGCAGGTTATGTGCCGAACGATTACCAGGTGGGGCAAACAGGCAAAGTCGTTGCGCCCGAACTCTATATCGCGGTCGGCATTTCCGGCGCCATCCAGCACCTTGCGGGCATGAAGGACTCCAAAGTCATCGTCGCCATCAATAAGGATGAAGATGCGCCGATCTTCCAGGTGGCCGACTATGGCCTCGTCGCGGACCTTTTCAAAGCGCTGCCTGAGCTCAACGAGGCGTTGGGCTAACAACGGTGGCCCGTTCATCGCACCACGATGCAGAACGGGCCGTCCATGACGCCGGCCTCGACAATGACGACTTAATCCGCCGCATTGACGCCCTCGCCCGTCTTCTTGACGGCCGCTTCAGCGTGTTTGGTTTCCGTTTTGGTTTTGACGGGCTGATCGGACTTATTCCTGGCGTCGGCGACGCGGCGACGGCGGTCCTGTCGTTCTATCTGGTTTTCATGGCGGCGCGCGCCGGCGCAAGCTTTTCGTTGATCATGCACATGATCGTCAATGTGCTGATCGACATGATTGTGGGCGCAGTGCCGGTCCTCGGCGACCTTTTCGACTTCGCTTTTCGCGCCAACGCCATCAACGCAAAACTGCTGCATCGGCATCTGGAAGCCAAACGCGCCGCCAGATAGCGCAGCGCTAGAACGGTCGGCGCGCGACTAAATCCCGCCTCCTTCCGGCATAATTGCTGCACCGCGCAAAATGAGATAATCTTCAGCTCAGTATGCGTGAGCGGAGCGGGACTATGGGTGAAATCAAGAAAGTGGGGGTCATCGGCGCAGGCCAGATGGGCGTCGGCATCACCCATGTGTTCGCCGCTGCAGGCTATGACGTCATTCTCCACGATATCGACGCGGAGGCGCTGCCGAAAGCGCTCGCTGAAATCGAAACTAATCTCGGCCGCCAGGCGGCGAAGGGAAAACTGGACGACGACGCCTTCAACGCGGCTCTGGCGCGCATCAAATCCGTTTCCGCCATCGACGCGCTAAGCGACTGCGATCTCGTGATTGAGGCGGCGACGGAAAACCAGGAAATCAAGAACCAGATTTTCAAAAGTCTGTCGCCGGTCGTCAAAGACAGCGCGATCATCGCCAGCAATACGTCATCCATCTCGATCACAGCGCTCGCCGCCGTCACGGATCGGCCCGAACAATTTATCGGTCTGCATTTCATGAACCCCGCGCCGGTCATGAAGCTGGTTGAAGTCATTCGCGGCATCGCCACCAGCAAGGAAACTTTTGAAACCACAAAGACGCTCGTAGCCGAACTCGGCAAGACGATGGCGGTCTCGGAGGATTTCCCCGCTTTCATCGTCAACCGCGTTCTGATGCCGATGATCAACGAGGCCATCTATACGCTCTATGAAGGCGTCGGCACGGTCGAAGCGATCGACACCGGATTGCGGCTCGGCGCTAATCATCCGATGGGCCCGTTACAGCTGGCTGACTTTATCGGCCTCGATACGTGTCTCGCAATCATGCAGGTCCTTTATGAAGGGCTCGCGGATTCAAAATATCGTCCGTGTCCCCTGCTTGTGAAATATGTGGAGGCCGGGTGGCTGGGGCGAAAAACCGGTCGCGGCTTTTATGATTATTCGAGCGAACCGCCGACACCGACGCGATAGCCCGCATCATTGAGAACGAACGCCCATCTGTCGAATCGGGCTCTTGCGTTCTTTGCACCTGTTTATGCTAGTCTTTCGGTCCGGGCCGCGACAAACGCGCCCGCAACAAAAGGAGAGACACCATGGCGGTCGCCCGCGTTACAGAGATAATTTCAGGTTCCAAGAAGAGTTTTCAGGATGCCATTGAGGAAGGGATCGAGCGCGCCAACAAGACTTTGAAAAATGTGGAAGGCGCCTGGGTCAAAGATCAAAACGTGATCCTCGACAACGGCAAGATCAAGGAATATCGGGTCGTATTGAAAGTGACCTTTATTCTGAAGGATTAAGTTCCAATTTAGGCAAACAAAAAAGGCGGCTCTACGAGCCGCCTTTTTTGTTGTGATTACTCAAAGACTCTTATTCGTTTGCGCCGTCCTGCTCAACGACCGCGCCGCCGTCAGCCTCGCTGTCATCGCCGCCGCCGTCGGTCTGAACTTGCGCGCCTTCGGCTCCGGCTTCGTCAGAACTTTCCGTTTCAACTGCGCCGCCGCGCACCTTCACGCAGATAGCCGGCACATTATCTTCGGCGTCTTTAAGGCGCTGCTCCAACCCGCCGCAATCACCGTCGGTCGACCTTTGCAGGCGGCACACCTGGATTTGCTGTTTCAGGCGATCGATCGTCGCTTTGCGATCTTCCTCTTCTTGGGTGCAAGCGAGCCGGTCTTGCGCATCTTCCGTACTGTTGATGGCGTCGATATAGGCGACCCAGCTATTGGCTTGTGACCGGCAGCAATCGTAACGCGACGCATTGACGAACGCCTCGCGCGCGCGATTGCGGCGCGTGCGGCTTTCGCCGGCGCGGCTGAACCGCGCCGTGCCGGTAAGCATCCAAGAGTCACCGACTTGTTTGGCTTTCAGGCCGCCTTTAGAGCGGGCGTTAGCGAGAGCCTGTTCACCCTTCGCATATTGCTCATCGGCGACCAGCACCTGACCGAGACGGTAGTACAATTCGCCGGTGCCGGACTGCTGCGCCGCTTGTTCCAAGATCGGGATCGCACGCTTGTGTTCGCGCGATTGCGTCCAGAGCTGCGACAAGAGCTGCAGGTTTTTCGTATTTCGTGTCACCACGCCGGCGTTCATTTCACGCTCAAGCAAGCGCGCGCCGCGGTAGGGATTATCGAAGAACGAATAGTAATTCACAAGCGTCAGGATCTGCGCTTCCTTGTCTAGAAGGCCAGCGCGATACGCCACTTCGAGGACGGAAAAGGCGTCCTTGTCTTTGCCGAGCTGCGAGTATAGGCCCGAGAGCTGGCGCCAATAGCCGCCGTCGCCCGGCCAGATATTGATCATCTTTTCGAGGAGCGCCGCGCGCTTCGTCCCCTCGTTATTTTGGTCGTAAATGAGGTTCAGAAGATCGTGATCCGCCTTTTTTGGTTCTGTCCGGTTTGCAACAACCTGCTCTGCCGGCGATTGGGCGGCGCGGTAATCCGGCGGCTCTTTCGATGCAT
>JBCAXE010000038.1:0-34527 GCA_038534195.1 Pseudomonadota bacterium | reverse complement strand
AACAAATATGCTGCAAGGAAACCAAGGCTGAGAAACGGGAACAAGTATCTTAACCCGCTGCAGGCTTCAGCGACGGCCAGCTGATAGTCACCGAGGTCGATAATATTCCCGGATAAGAACACGGGGATGCCGAAGCCTTCGATCATCCAAACGCCCAACTGCGACGACCAGAATTGGAATTTCCAGGACAGGACCGTAATCACCCAATAGGGCGGCGGGATCATGAAGAGAAGAAATGCAATGGGTATGATCGCGAGCTTCAGAAAGCTGCGCCCGCCAAGGGCTAAACTGAGCGACGCAAACAGAAGAATGAGCGCCAACTGTTGAAAGATCATCAGTGACGTCACAGTCATTTCGCTCAGCAGCAAGATGATAGCCGAGATCAGAACGCCTGCGAGGCCAAGCGCATCGGGCCGGCTGAGGCTTCCGGTCAATGCGTCGCGGCGTTCCCACAGCATCCAGGCGGTGACGAAAGGCAGGAAATAGCCGTGGCTCAGTTCTTGTTGCTCGCCCCATCGCTTGAAGAGATTTTCAATGCCGTTGAAAAAGGCGAAACAAATAAGAAGCGCAAGCGCGCCGATCCACACCCATGGGCGTCCGTTCAGTGAGAAACTGCCGAGGGAAACGGGTGACGAAGATTGACTCATAAGCTCCAACAGGCGTCGCTGATCGCGGGTTTTGGCGGTGCGCCAAGCCACGAATATCATTCGCACGGATAACGGGAAAACCATGCAAGGCCTGCGCCGAGCGAATTTTTAGGAGATTTAACGGGCGCGCGCAAAAAGTCAAAATGCGAATTCACGCACTGCCGCCAAAGAAAAAACCGGCCGCGAAGGGCCGGTTTTTACAGATTATTATCGAAGGACCGACTTAAGCAGTCTTTCTTTTCCGCCGCGCCGCAAAGCCGAGGCCAGCCAGGCCGGAGAGCAGGAGCGGGATCGCGCCAGGGATCGGCACAACGCGAAATTCTTCAATTGAATAACCAGCGCCAGACGTCAAACCAATGAATTCGAATGTTTGACCGACGAATACCGCGGCTGCGCCGCCGCTAGCGAGCACGCCCATAGCCAAAAAGTCGCTGAAAGACTGGATGACGCCGCCATCAACAATGACGCCAACGTCGCCACAAGGGCCTTCGCCGCCGCCGCCAGGGCAATCTTGCGAAAGACCGTCGTTGAGGAGGATGTCGGTGATGGTTACAACTTCATCGAATGAAAACACGATGGATTCACCTGTATCGAAGTTGATCTGGTCGAGGGTGTTTCCGATGAGGTTTCCTTCCGTGGAGGAAATGACTCCAAGTCCCTGGTTTCCGCCAACCAAGTCCTGAATGAGCAAGCTAGCCATGCCGCGATTGAATGATTCACCAGAAATCGAGCCGCCAGCGTAGGCTGTGGCGTTAAAACTGATGCCGCTTTTCGAATAGTCAAAGCCTTCACCGTTGTTCGCGGTGCAGAAGTCCTGGCCGGCGGTGCCGCAGTTAAAAGCAATGTTGCCGCCATTGGTCGGAGCATCTTGAGCGGCTCCATTGATGCCGTCAAAGCGGAACGTTGTTGCGTTCGCCGAAACGGTGACCATAGACGCTGCAATTGTCGCCGCCGCTAAAGTGAGTAGTTTTTTCATAGGTCAGAGACCCCCATAGTTACAGAATTACATACGCCGAGATGCGATCGGTTAACAAAACCTTTCCGCGTCCTCTTTCTTGCATCCGATTTTAGTGAAGGGTTGTCAACTAAATTTGCCAATTAGCACCATTTTTTAAGAGGTTCCAGCCGGGTGTTGTCGTAACGCACCGTTTTTGGTTGTCGCAATAGGCCTACCTAATTTGGACACGCCCGCAGAGCCTTGAGGGTCGTTTTTGGGTTGGAATGAAAAAAGCGAAAAATTTGATATAAATTTTCGCCTCTGGCCTGAGCCTTGCTACCGTCATTGCAGCCGAAAGGCGAAAAAACCGGGCCGGACGCTGCAGCGCCGCAATGGAACACAATGGGCCCAAACTCGGATTGTTTTCAGATGAATACGCGGACAGATCTAATTCCTGAACATTCGCTGGGCGATTCAGCGGTCGACAAACCTCTTGCGACTGCAGTTCGGCGTCTGGCGCGCGATGATTTTGACCGCGACGTCTGGTGCGTGCTTGGAGCGCCGATCGACCTGACCGATTTGCCGCAGGCGGTGAACACAGTTGAGAGCGCAGTGCGGGACGGCGAGCGCCTTTCTTTTGTAACGCCGAATGTGAATTGGCTTGTGCGCGCCCTCAAAGGCGCCGAGGCGCGCCGTCAGATTATCGACGCCGATCTGAGCCTCGCCGACGGCGCGCCGATTGTGGCGCTGGCTAAGCTTATGGGCGCTCCAATCGCGGAACGCGTGGCGGGCTCAGATTTGTTCGAAGCCCTTCGCCTCCGCCCTGCGTTTGGCTCTCCTCTCAAAGTTTTCTTTTTCGGCGGACGCGATGGAGCGGCTGAGGCGGCCCACGCTTCGGTGAACGCCGACCAAAGCGGTCTGGTTTCCGTAGGGTGGTTAAATCCAGGATTCGGCGACGTGGAAGCGATGAGCGCTGACGCGATCATTGATGAGATCAACGCCGCTGATCCGGACTTTATTGTGGTTTCGCTCGGCGCCGCCAAAGGACAGGCCTGGATCGATCGAAACCAGAACCGGCTGACCGCGTCCGCGATTGCGCATTTAGGCGCGGTTGTTGATTTCACAGCCGGCACGATCGAGCGCGCGCCGCGTTGGATGGCGAATTCGGGTCTCGAATGGCTCTGGCGCATCAAAGCCGAGCCGTCCCTTTGGAAGCGCTACGCTGGCGATGCGTGGGCGCTTTTTTCGATAACGGTTCGCCGGTTGCCGACACAATTGCTCGCCCGCCCAAAACGGAATCCGCATGTTGAAACAGCCGCAACGGTAGAGCGCACCGCGACTGAAGCTGTTATCACGCTCGCTGGCGACATCACGCGCGACCGTCTTGAGCCGGTGCGAGCGGCCTTTCGCGAGGCGGCGGCCATGGGCGTTCGCGTGCGCCTTGATTTAAAAGAGGTCGGCGCTATCGACCGGGCGTTTCTTGGACTTGTCTTGATGCTAGAAAAACACGCGACGCGAGCCGGAAACGCTGTTGTTTTGTCGCATGCGGCGCCGGACGCCTTAAGGCTTTTCAGGGTCAACGCAATGGATTATCGACTTGTGCAGGATGCGGGGGAGAGTATGCGGCCGACAGGTTCGGCCCGCGCCGCCGTATCTTGAACGAATTTCGATGCGATGCCCGCCTGAAAACCAGAATAAATCGCCATAATCGAACAAAAGAAAAGAGTAGCTAATGTTCTCGACGCCTTCTTCGTCCGCCAACCGGTTCGCCACGTCGCGTAAACGCAGCGCCAAAAATTTTATGCGTGCGGCGCTTGTGGGCTGTTGTCTGGCGGCGTTGGCCGCCTGTTCTTCGCCGGAGCAGAAGGTCGCAAAATATACAAAGAGCGGCGAGGAATATCTCGAGGAAGGCCGCCTGCCGCGCGCGAGCATTCAGTTCCAAAACGCATTGAAGATTGACGAAGAACATGTGCCGGCGCTTGTCGGTCTCGCGAAAGTTGCGGAGCTTCGCCAGAATTACAAACAGATGTTCGCCGCTTTACAGCGCGTGGTGCGTCTCGATCCGGAAAATGTCGGCGCGCTGGTTCAACTCGGCAAACTCTATCTTGTGGGGAGCGACGAGACGCAGGCCTTGGAAAACGCGGACAAGGCGCTCGCGCTTCAGCCGGAATATCCGGACGCTGTCGCGTTGAAAGCCGCTGTTCTTTTAAAGCTCGAAGATAACGTTCAGGCGGTTGAACTTGCCAAGAAAGCGCTGGCACTGGATCCTGCGAACGCTGAAGCGGTGACCGTCCTCGCCACCGAACGTTCGCGCGCAAAAGACTACGAAGGCGCGATCGGTTATCTCGATGGTGCGCTCAGCGTGAATTCAAAGCAGGCCGTCCTCCACCTCCTCCGGCTGCAAATGCTGAAAAATCTTGGTCGCGATGACGAGGTTTTGGAAGGTCACTTACGGCTTATCAACGAATTTCCGGAGAACGCCGGCTACCGCCGTGTCTATGTTGGGACGCTCTTGAAAGCCAAGCGCCTGGACGAGGCGCGTGAGCAACTTGTTGATGTGGCGAAACTGTTACCGAAAGAGGTTGACCCGGTCCTGGATGTCATACGCGTTGATTATCGTATCGGCGGAGATGAAAAGGCGGCTGCGACATTTAAGCAGTATGCGGAAGAACGAAGCGACAATGTTGATCTTCAATTCGCCTACGCTGGGTATTTGCGCCAGCAGGGCGACTATGAAGGGTCCGGCGCGATTTACAGCGCATTGGCCGATGAAAAGGACAAGCCGGACGTCGTTTTACGGGCACGCAACGAGATTGCGGGACAATTGCTTGTCGAAGGCAAGAAAGACGAAGCCGAAAAAATCCTGGATGACATTGTTTCGAAGGATGAACGAAATTCCGATGCTCTCCTGAAATTGTCTGGACTGAAAATTGATCGCGGCGAGCTCGATGAGGCTATCCGCGATTTGCGTGTTGTCCTTGATGACGATCCACAGTCGGCGCCGGCGCGCATGTTGATGGCGACGGCGTTCGAGCGTCAGGGCGACGTGGCGCTGGCCGCCAGCCAGATGTCGCAGGCCGTGGTCGAAAGCGATTATGAGCCCAAGCAATCCAACGTGTTTGCGAAATTCCTGATCAGAAATAACGAACAGACGCGTGCGGAGAATATTCTCGTTGAATCCCTCTCAAAACACCCGGCCGATCTTGATAATCTGAAATTTCTGGCCGCTATCCGCCTCCTCAAACAGGATTGGCGCGGCGCTGAAGAGGTCGCCAAGATTATCGACAATATCAATGATGACGATCCGGTGGTGAACCGCATTCTCGGCGCGGCCTATACCGGACTGGAAGATTATTCCGGCGTTATCGACGCGCTCGAAGAGGAAAACCAACGTACGCCGCTTGCGTCACGGCCGCTGGAGACGTTGATCGGCGCCTATATGCGGACCGACCGCGAGGTTGAGGCAGAGGCGCTGTTGCGTGAGAATATTCGCAACAATCCGGAGAACTATTCCGCGCGCATGCTATTGAGCCGCGTCCTCCTCCAGCAGCGGAAGGACGACGAAGCGCGGGGTGTCCTTGAAACGGCGATTGAGAAAAGCCCGACCCAGTTTGAGGGATATGAAAGGTTGTTCAGGCTTCACAACGCTTCGGATCGACGCGAAGAAGCTGTCGCATTGATTGATCGCGGCCTGAAAGCTGCGCCGGAAAGCGACGGCATGAAGATTATCAAGGCGGATATTCTCTTGTCGGAGAATCGCGAAGAGGAAGCGATGGCGATCTATGAAGAAATTCTGGAACGTCGGCCCGACGACCAATTGGTTGCTAATAACTATGTCAGCTTGCTGACAAAGCTGCGCGACGATAATGCCTCGCGCGAGCGGGCTGTGGCGATCGCAGAAGTCCTTGACGGGGTCGAAAATCCCTATTTCCAGGACACCTATGGCTGGGCGCTCGTTCAGAATGGATCCCTTGCAAAGGGCCTGCCGATGATCGAAAAAGCCGTCGAGCTTTTGCCAAGTCTGGCTGAGGCCCGCTACCATCTGGGAGCGACGCTTTTGCGGACTGGCGACACTGAGCGCGGGAAGAAAGAATTGCGCAAAGCGATTGAAGACGCCGGTGATGAGGCCGGTTTTGTTGAAGACGCGAGAGCGTTGCTGGCCGACTAGACCGACCAGCTCCGATTAGGGCGAAAAGAGCGCGGCGCAAATGCGCGGGTGAGAAACGCATGTATGAAGAGTTTTTCGGGCTGAACGAAAAGCCGTTTTCGATTCAGCCTGACCCCTCATTTCTTTATTGGGGCCGTAGTCACCGTCTCGCCTACGCCATGCTCGAATACGGCGTTTTGAATCACGCGGGTATTTCTGTGATCACCGGTGAAGTTGGGTGCGGAAAGACAACATTGATCCATCGTCTTCTGGATCAGCTTTCAGAGACCCACACGGTCGCCCTCTTGTCGAATATTCAAGCGGGCCGCGGCGATCTCCTGAGTTGGGTCTTAATGGGGTTCGGTCAGTCATTTGCCGGGAAAAGCCATGTAGAGCTCTTTGCAGCGCTTCAGGATTTCTTTATCGCCGAATACGCCAAGGGCCGGCGCGTCGTTTTGATTATCGATGAAGCGCAAAATCTTTCTGTTGATATGCTCGAAGAGCTGCGGATGCTTTCAAATATCAACGCCGGCAAGGATCAACTCTTACAATTGATCCTCGTAGGGCAACCGGAATTGAAGTCGCTTCTCAATCGGCCTGACCTCTTACAATTAGCGCAACGGGTCGGTTCGGATTTTCATCTGACGCCCTTGAGCCGCGAAGAGGTGGATGCTTATCTCGAGACACGGTTGTCGATCGCCGGCGCGACGCGCCGCATTTTCGACCATTCCGCCGTGGACATCATTGCAAGTGAGTCACGCGGCGTGCCGCGTGTGATCAATATCATTGCGGACACAGCGCTCGTCTATGCGTTTTCCGCGAGCGAAGAAGTGATCAGCGCCGAGACCATCAAATCGGTAATAACTGACAAGTCCGATTACGGCGTTTTTGGCGTTGCGATGGATGAGAATGTCTCGGTGCCGAGCGACCAGGCGTCGAAAAACTCCGTCTATCCTTATGATCGCTCGGACGGCGCCGGCGGCTGAAAGGGACACGGGGAGGAACAGACGCAAACCGCGTCCTCAAGGCCGAAAAAGAAAACAGTATCGAAGAAGACTGTCGCCAAGAAGAAAGCGACGCCTTCGGCAAAATCGTCAACGGCGCCTGCGGTAGGGGTCGAGGACAGCGTCACCGACAGCGACCAGCCAAAGAACAACGCGGCGCCGGCTTCCCTTTTGGAAGCGGCGGCGCGCATCGAAACCAGCAAGCTTGAGGCGCCCGATCACGCGGGCGTCAATGGTAGGGCCCATGAGCGGCCCGCCGCCACCGCGTTTGAAAAAACCTTGCTCGAGACGTCTTCTGCGCCGGCCACCATGTCCGCGACATCGCCCGCCTCGGCCACAATCAACGGGACAGCGCCGCAGGTTGAGTCGTCTACGCCGCCGGCCGCCGAGTCCGCGAAAACGAAGACTGTTGAAACGCCGCCGACAACGAGCATGTTGTCGGCCAAAATCGGCGTCGTCATGCTCGATCGGAATACGGGCGTCTCGCCGGAACCGGCGATCCGGTCGCTTGGCGATGGCAAAACAATTGTTTATGTGACCGCCAATCCGAAAAATGAGGCTGCCGCGACGGCTCTGCGGATGGGCGCGGAGATCGTCAAGCTGCCCGGCAACACAGTCAATCCAGGCCGCGCGCGCAATACGGGTTATCGGCGTTTGAAGGCGCTCAATCCGGATATTGAATATGTCCAGTTTCTGGAACCAGATTTCATTCTTCATGCTGACTGGTTTAACAACGCGTTGGCGTTCATGGTGCGGCGTCCGGAGGTCGCCGTCATCGACGGGCATAAACGCGAACGGTTTAGCGAGAAATCCATGTTGAACATGGTGAAGGAAATTTCGCGGCGCAAGCCGAAGGGTGAACTGCAGACGACAGGTGAGTCCGCGTTCGTGCGCGCCGAAGCGTTTGAGGCCGCGGGCGGTTTTAGAGGCGATATTGCAAGCAATGACACGGACGATCTTTGCCTGCGCTTACGCCGCCGGGGGCAACATATCTGGCGCGTCGAGACGCAAATGGGCGTCAATCATTCCCGCAAACGCGATCTGAAAGACTGGTGGCGCGAAGCCAAGCGCAATGGTTACGAATATGCCCACGGTGTTTATCTTCATGGGGCGCAGCCGGAACGGTTTCGCGTTCTGGAACAGTCACGAGCGATTATCTGGGGCGGCGCCTTTCCCGTCTTCATCGTGTTGGCGGCCGTTATTAGTGCGCTCAGCGTGAGATTCTTCTCGCCGATGACGAGCCCGTACGGCGTCTTTTTCTGGATACTATGTTCCGGTTTTCTTGTTTATTTCGCGAAGATATTCCTGATCGCCCTTCGCCATGGTCCGGGTCAGAGATCGTCTTGGGCGTATGGCGCGCTGGTCACAATCGGGCACTTTGGTGAATTTTTAGGGGTTGCGAGGTATCACCTCGACTCGCGCTCGGAAAAGCCGGACGCCGGACAAGCTTAGGGCGTACGCGCCAATGAAAATCGCCTACCTCGTCAACCAGTATCCTGGGATCAGTCACACATTTGTGCGGCGGGAGATCCTTGCGCTTGAAAAGCTCGGCATGTCTGTGGCGCGGTTCGCCATCCGGTCATCGCGCCAGGGCCTTATTTCCGAAGAAGACAAAAGCGAAGCGGCCTTGACGAGGCGCGTTGTCGGCGCGCCGGCGCTGGACCTGATCGGGAGCATTCTTGCGTCTCTTTTACGGTCGCCTCTCGGCGCACTGACAGCGTTCGCTGCAGCCATTCAGTTCGGACGGAAGTCGGAGGCCGGACTATTTCGCCATGGCCTGTATTTCCTTGAGGCGCTCGTGCTTGCTCACTGGCTGCGCCGGGCGGGGGTAAACCACGTCCACGCGCATTTCGGAACCAACTCAACAACCGTCGCCTTGTTAGCCAGCCGCATCACCGGCGGCAGTTTTAGTTTCACCGCGCATGGTCCGGAAGAATTCGACAAGCCGGGCCCGATCGGTCTCAAAGAGAAGATTGAGGAAGCCGCCTTCACGGTGGCCATTTCGTCCTTCGGCATGAGTCAGTTGAGGCGTCTCGTGACGCCTGATCATTGGTCGAAGATCAAGATCGTCCATTGCGGAATTGAAAACGCCTTTCACGAAGGGGCGGTTGCGCCGTTGCCCCAAGCTAAACGCTTTGTCTGCGTCGGCCGGCTGTGCGAACAAAAGGGGCAAGTGACGCTCATCGAAGCGGCGGCGCGTTTGAAACGGGACGGCTATGCCTTTGAACTCGTGCTGGTGGGCGACGGGGAGATGCGTCCCCTTATCGAAAAGGCTGTTCGCGACCATAATCTCAGCAAGGAAGTCGTGTTCGCCGGATGGAAGACGCCGACGGAGGTGCGCGCCGAGATTGAAGCCTCGCGCGCTTTCGTATTGCCGAGTTACGCTGAAGGGTTGCCGGTGTCGATTATGGAAGCGTTTATGTTGAACCGGCCTGTCATCTCGACTTACATCGCAGGCATTCCCGAACTCGTCGAGCCGGGCGTGAATGGTTGGCTGGCGCCCGCCGGCGACGCGGAAGCGCTCGCAGTTGCGATGGCTGAGGCGCTCACCGCCGATGACGCCGTCCTTTCGGAAATGGGACGTCACGGCAAAGAGAAAACAGCCGAGCGGCACGAAATCGATACGGAAGCGGCCAAGTTAAAGTTGGCGTTCCAAGCCGTTTTGGATGCGCCGTCATGATCGGTATTGTCGACTTCATTGTCAGTCTGCCCGCTCTGGTCTTCCTGGTGTTAGCGGGCTTCTTCCTGCTCGAAGTGGTCGGGTCGTTGTTCGCAGCACGGAAGCCGGCGAAGGTCGTGGGCGAACGTGGCCCGGTTTGCGTAATCATTCCGGCGCACAATGAAGGCGAAGGCGTACGTGCGACCATCGCGGATGTTTTGGCGCAAGTGACCCCGGCGGACCGGCTCATCGTGGTCGCTGACAATTGCACAGACAACACAGCGGACATCGCACGTGAGGGCGGCGCCGAAGTGTTGGAGCGAAAAGACGACACGCGGCGCGGCAAGGGTTATGCGCTACAATTTGCGCTTGATGCGATCCGGCATAATCCGCCTACAGCAGTTTTCTTCGTCGACGCTGATTGCCGATTGGGCGCCAACGCGATCGATAAGACTGTCGGCGTCGCTCTCGCGACGGGGCGTCCTGCGCAAGCGCTTTATCTGATGCGGGCCCCGTCGGACGCCGCGCTGCGCATGCGCGTTTCCGAGTTTGCATGGCGCCTGATGAATGATGTTCGCATGCGAGGGCTTTTTCGTCTCTTCGATACGACGCGGCTGACGGGCGCTGGCATGGCGCTTCCGTGGGCGCTCGCTCAGGACCTTCAGATCGGCTCTGGCGAGATTGTTGAAGACTTGGCGCTTGCATTGGAATTAACGCGGAACGGCGCGGCGCCGATTATGGCGGCCGACGCGCTCATCACCAGCGAATTTCCTACGGAAGAGACCGCCGCCGCGACCCAACGCGCGCGCTGGGAGCATGGATCGTTGTCACTGGCGAAGCGTCATCTTGGCGTGCTTTTTTTGACGAGCTTTGCGAAGCGCGATGGTCGCCTCGCGGCGATGGCCCTCGACCTTGCAATACCGCCATTGACTGTTTTCGGGGCGCTCTTAGCGCTCGCGTGGGTTGCCGCAGGCGCCTTAGCACTCGTCGGACTGAAAACGGCGTTCGCCCTATTGACGATCGCCGCAATACTCTTCGGCGTCGGCCTCATTGTCGCTTGGGCACGCATCGGACGAGAAATATTACCGCTCAGCGCCTTAGTCGGCGTTTTCGGGTATCTTTTCTCAAAGGGCCAAGTCTACGGAAAAGATGCGCGCCAATCGACGAAGACCTGGACGCGCACGGGCAGGGCGGGCGATGCATTGCGTCGCGATGAAGAGTAATCACAGTGGGACGCCCCGCCGTTTTAAACCGGTGTGGGTCAAATAAAACGGAACGTAGAATTGTGACGCAGACGAACTTTAATGTCGGGTTTCTCGGCGCCGGCTACATCGCCAAATGGCATGGTGAGGCTTTGGCGCGAACGCCCCACGCAACGCTTTCCGCCATTTGCGATCTATCAGAAGCCGCCGCAAATAACCTCGCTGGAGCGTTCGATGTGGGCCGAGTTTTCACAAGTCTCGATGACATGCTCGCCGATGCGTCAATTGACTGCGTGCATGTATTGACGCCGCCGCACGCTCATTTTGAGACGACACGGAAGATCTTAGAAGCCGGCAAACACGCGTTTGTTGAAAAACCTCTCGTTCTTTCCAGCGACGAAGCAGAACAATTGGCGGTGATCGCCAAGGAAAAGGGCGTCGCGCTGGGTGTTAATCACAATTTTCTCATGCTCCCCGGCTACGACCGGTTCAAAGCTGACCTGAAAAGCGGCGCAATCGGCGTGCTCGATAGCTTTAACGCAAATTGGCGGTTTCCGCTGGCGCCGTTGCGGTCGGGGCCATTCGGTTTGTGGATGTTGCGCGAACCCACGAACATTCTCTTTGAATTGGGGCCGCATCTCTTTGCATTTGTCGCCGACCTTTTTGATGATTTCGAAGTTTCCAACGTGTTGTTACGCTACCCGGTGGAGATTCCTGGCGGCGTCACCCATTTTCAAGGGTGGCGGGTGAGCGGCCTTGCAGGTGAAACGGCGGTGACGCTCGATCTGTCTTTGATTGAAGGGCACGATGACCGCAGTATCGAGGCGAGAGGCCTTGGCGCTTTGGCGCGCTTCGATTTCGCCGAAGATTCGTATACGATACAAAAAGCGCCAATGAATGAAATCGTCATTGGTCCATTCACGGCGCAAGCCGGCCTCGGCGCGCAACGTTTTAAAATCGCGACAAAAAACGCGACACGTCAGCTCCTTTCGCGTAACGCTCTCGCGCCCTACGGTCTCAGCATCACGCGTGCGTGCCAAAGTTTCTATCGCTCACTGGCGCAGAACGCGCCAATCGACTCGCGCCTGTCTCCGCAATTAGCGATTTCGGCTGTACGATCGATTGAACAGGCGGCGACGAAAGCGACGGCGCAATTGACGCCGCGCAAGATGGTGACGTCTCCTTCGGCGCCGCCAACGCCGAGCATGCTCGTTATCGGCGGCACCGGGTTTATCGGCCGGCGCCTGACCCATGCCCTCGCCGACGCTGGATACGCGGTGCGTGTCTTATCTCGCGGAGCCGGAGGAGGATTTGACCGCGCAGACGGACGCGTCAGCGTTTTCACCGGCAGCTTAAAATCAAAGGACGATTTAAAAGCGGCGATGGACGGTATCGACGGCGTCTTTCATCTGGCGCGCGCTGACGAGAAAACCTGGGAAGGCTACCTCGAAAATGACGTCGCCGTGACGCGCCGCATCGGAGAAGCGTGCCTCGAAGCCGGCGTAAAACGACTGGTTTATACAGGAACGATCGATTCCTATGACGCATCGCAATCGGGCCGTCCCATTACGGAAGAAACGCCCTTTGATGAAAACCTTAAGGAGCGAAACCTCTATGCGCGGTCTAAGGCGGCGTGCGAAGCGGCGCTCTTGGAATTGGCGGACGCGAAAGGCCTGCCTCTGGTCATCGCGCGGCCAGGGATTGTCATCGGCGAACATGGGCCGCTGCAGCATTGGGGCGTCGCCATGTGGCGCGGGGCGACCGCCTGCAAATTATGGGGTGACGGCCGCAACATTTTGCCGTTCGTCTCCGTCGCAGACACAGCAGACGGTCTTGTGAAGAGCATGACCGCAGAAGGCGTCGAAGGCAGATCATTTAACTTGATTGGCGATCCGATGCTCTCAGGTCGCGACTACTTCGCTGAAATCGAAAAAGCTTATGGCGTGAAAATGCGCGCAAAACCGACCCCGGTCTGGACATACTACGTAATCGACGTGATCAAATATTGGGGCAAACGTCTTCTGACGCAGCAGAAGAATGTTGCAAAGCCCACGTTCCGGGATTGGAAATCGCGCGCGCAATATTCACCGTATAAGAACGATGCGGCGAAAGCAGCGCTTGACTGGAAGCCTGAAAGCGATCGTGCGCAATTTATTCAGGAAACGATTATCGATGCGAATTTGTTCGGCGTCGCGCCGAAGCGGGATCGTGATGGCGCGTCGGTTTCAATCGCGGCTGAGTAGAAGTCTCATACGCCGGCGCCGGCCGCCCATTCGGCAAGCACCGTCGCGTCGCGTTCCGTGGCCGCGGCCTCATTCGACAGCGCGGCAAATCCCTCGGGCGCCAGCAATTGCGACAAGGCCCAAACAGCTGCGCCGCGCACAATTGGCGCCGGGTCGTCTAGCAATTCGCGCGCGGGAGCGGCGAGCGAACGGTCTTCAGAATTACCGATCGCGATCAACACATTGCGGACAAAGCGATCGCGTTTGATGCGCTTGATCGGCGAGCCGCTGAAGAGGGAGCGGAAGGCCGCATCATCAAGGCGCACCAGCATCGCCAATTCTGGCGCGCGCAATGTGTCGCGCGCATGGAACGCCGCCTCTTGCGCCGTTGCCGCGAACTTGTTCCAAGGACAAACGGCGAGGCAGTCGTCGCATCCATAAATTCTGTTGCCGATCGCCTTACGAAACTTGATCGGGATGGGTCCATCATGTTCGATGGTCAGATAGGAAATGCAGCGGCGCGCGTCGAGCTGATAGGGCGTGGGGAATGCGTCTGTTGGACAGACGTCAAGACAGCGCCGACAGGAGCCGCAGTGATCTTCTTCGATCGGGTCAGGCGGCAGCTCAAGGGTCGTGTAGATTGCGCCTAGGAAAAGCCATGAGCCGTGACCGGTCGAAACAAGGTTCGTATGCTTCCCCTGCCAGCCGACGCCGGCGGATTGGGCGAGCGGTTTTTCCATCACTGGCGCGGTGTCCACAAATACTTTCACGTCGCAATTGAATTCATCCACCATCCAGCGTGCGATCTGTTTGAGCCGCTTTTTGACGACATCGTGATAGTCTTTATTTTGTGCGTAGACGGAAATACACGCCCTGTCCTTTTGGTCGAGAACGGCAAGTGGATCGTGATCGGGCCCGTAATTCATTCCGAGCATGATGACTGATCGCGCCTCCGGCCAGAGTGTTTGCGGCGCGGCGCGTTCCGCCCGGCGGCGTTCCATCCAGGTCATGGAGCCATGACGCCCCGTGTCGATAAATGCATTAAGGCGGCGGGCGCGTTCCTGATCCGCCGCAGCGGGCGCAACGCCAACCGCTTCGAATCCCACGCGCCGGCTGAAGTCTTTGATCGCCGTCTTGGCTTTGTTTGGATCAGCGCTCACGCCAGGCGCCTAAAAATCAAGGTTTGCGTAATGGGCCGGCGGGGGTAATCCATCGACGCGTTCTTTCAGCAAGGGCTGAAAACTTGGACGCGATTTTAGGTGCTGATACCATTCTTTCACATGCGGAAAATCGCGCCACGGAACAATGCCGAGATAGTCGAGTGTCGAGAAATAGGCGCCGCCGGTGAGGTCGGCAACAGTGAATTGTTCGCCGGCGAGCCAAGCGCGTTTTTCCAGAAGCCAGCTCAGATAATCGAGGTGCCAGGCGAGCGCCTCCGCCGCTGCCTCAGCGTTTTCATCCGTGTGGGACCGGCCAAGTTGAACATGGTCGATTTTTATCCGGACCGTACGGGCGATCACCTCTTCTTCCATCTTGTCGCAGAACCAGGCGATGAGGCGGCGGGTCTCAGCGCGGCCTGCTGACGTAGACGGAAACAGCAATGGCGCGCCGTAGACTTCCTCCAGATATTCGGCGATTGCAGAAGCCGGCGATATGGAAAGCTCCTGGCCGGACGGCGCTTCGTCAATCAGTACAGGAACGGTCATCGCCGGGTTATGCCCCGCCAATTCTTCCTGGGCGTCCTGCGGCGAAATTGGCCCGAGCCTCACCGTTAAGCCTTTTTCCGCTAGGATCAGCCGGATCATCCGCGACTGCGGGTCGAATACGCCATGTAACAAGGACCTCATGGCCATGACCATAGCAGTCTGGCTTTCGAGGCAAACCAAAAATTGGTTAACGAAAATTCCTCCGTTCGGCAGAGCATTTGCGAAGCTTTAACCGAATGATCGCGGCGGGCGCCGCTTTGAAACAACCTTCAGGAGAACTGGTTCAAAATGGCCCAGACGGACGGCGACACGGTGGACGGAATTTATTGGCGACGGCCGGCGCCGATCGCCCGTCGCTTGGCGCGTTGTTTTTACGCTTGGCGAAACCCCGGCCTCGTTTTTCTCGCCTCTTGCCTGGCGGCGTTTCCTTTTATTGCGGCCGCTTTATTCGCCCCAGCGCTTTTAAGTTTTGCGCCGACCGCGGACATGTTGGCGCCGATCGCAGAGGCGCGCGCCGTGATCTCTGGGGCCGCCGATACGCGTCCGGTGCAAGACCCCTTTTTCCTGACGCTTTTGCTCGCCGCTGACCTGTTTGTGGACACGCCGGGACGCATTCACTTGCTAGCGAAAGCGATCGGGGCCGCAATAATCGTCGCGCCGCTCGCTTACATGGCGTCCATTCGGCTGCCCGCTCTGCAAAGCATTTTTTTGACAGGCGCGCTCGGCGCGTATGCCGCTGCGCCATTCGCTGGTTCGGGTGAACTGGCGTTCGCCCTTTTGACAGTCCTGTGTCTGGGGCTTCTCAGCGCCCCGGCGAAAAACGGGACTGCGCGCAATACGATTGAAGGCGTATTCTCCGGCTTAGCGCTCTGTTGTTTGTGGATGTCAGCGCCGGTTTTTGCGCTTGCCGGTTTTTTGGCGTTGTCGGTGTGCCCGTTCGTTGGCGGAAAGGCGGGCGGCGTCCGCTACGCTATCACCCTTATCGTGTTTACGGCGCTCATGGGGCTGGTCGAAGTTTTCCTGCCCGGAATGGCTGCGGCGCGCGCCGCAGTCCTGACGGCGCTTGTTGAAACGGCCGCCAGTGTCAGCGTTGAGCCCTTACTTTCGATGACGACGATTGCTGTTGGCGCCGCGCTCGTCATTTTCCTTTCGATGGTCTTCGGCGGCGCTGATCATGTGAAGGCTTGGGCCCCTGCGCTGGGCGTTGCTCTCGTCGCAAGTGCGGCTTCCCTGATCGCGGGCGTCAGTGTCTGGCCTGCACTCGTCGTCGCTGGCGCGATCGCCGCCTTTTCAACCGCATCGCCTTTTTACGACGGTATCTTTCGCCAACATGACCGTGCAACGGTTGCGATCGCATGCGTGGCTGCGCTGATCACGATGGCGTCCGGTCTCGCGATCGGCGGGCAGACGGCATTGCAGGTTTCGTTGCAGCAAAAGGTGGCGAAATCAGCGCCGGAGGAAATCCGCAGGGAGCTTGCGCTCGTGCAACCCGGCGGAACAGACATCGCTCAATGGATCGAAGACGGACGGTTTTCAACGCCCGAAGCGCGCGCATTGTTCTCACTGGCGCCGACCGATCAGTCGCATTTGCTATTAGCCGCTGCTGAAAAAGCGCGGCGCCTATCTGACACCGGGGCGCAAGTGGCGATCCTGACCGCTGCCGATAGCGCCTGTATTTTGTTGGACAATCAGCCTTGTCACGCCGACGGTCCGTCGGCGGCCGCGCGGGCGACGATCGTTCTTGCGCCGCGCCTTGATCTTGATCCCTCAACCGTCAAAGCGAAAAATAAAGCTGAAGCGCTTCTCTACACCGAGTTTCGTCTCGTGCAGCAAAGCGCGTTCTGGGATGTGTGGGCGCGCCGCGACGCCTCAACTCCGCCGATGGCGCTCGCCGTCATCAATGCGGCCGGTCAGGACTAACTACTTAAAAGCGACAATCGTAAAGCCAGATGAGTCCCGTGTGTTAAGGCCGGAGGCGGGAATGATTGAATCAATGATCCAGCCTTCTTGCGCCAGTTGATTTATTTTCGCCTCAAGCGCTTCCGCGGCCGCCCGCCCATAGGAAGACTCGTCGCTGAAAATCCCCAAAGGCGGTCTTTTCGAATGCCGCCAGCTTACAAAACAGGTCACATATTGTTTCGACATGAAACAGTGTTTTCACTCCAAGCAGGCGGACTAAGCCCCAAACCACACCCTTCACTGCAAGCGCTTCAAACTTCAAGCCGGAAATGCATGCGGAAATAAGAGTTTATTTTGCATTGCAACAATTATCCAGATATACTCTCGTAGCAAGTGTCACAATTCGTGCTTACGAATTGTTTGCTTGCGTCATGGTAAGCCTTTTGGTTAACGCCAGACACCAATTGGGATGGGTATCGAGTACATGTCGGAGGTTAACGTCACTCAGGCGACGGAATTTGACGCCGCAGCGAACCACCGCCGGGCGCCGATCGCCCGAACCATTTTCGGCGATCTCGTCCTGTTTATGGATTTTATGCTGCTGACCGTCATTTCGGTGGTGGTTGCGTATTTTTACCATGTGGAAGTTCTTCTCGCGTCGTTCGACTTTCAACGTTACGCGGCGGCAGGCATTCTCGGCGCGACAATTTTCACGACGCTCCTTCGCCGCGATGGGTTTTACGAATTCAACAGATTGTTGTCCGTCACCCAGACAATCCCCGGGGTCATCGCCCGCCTCGCTATGGTCGTCCTCGGATTGATCGCGTTCGCTTACGCGCTGAAAACGGCAGAAAGCTATTCGCGCTTCTGGTTGTTTGCGTGGACGGGCATCAGCGCCGGATTTTTGTTTTTGACGCGTTACGGCGTTGCGCAAGTTTTGAAACGGATGGTTCGTGAGGGCGGCGTTTTCGCAAGACGCGTAGCCGTTATCGGCGCAACTGAGACAGCAGCGAAATTTGCCGAATATGTGAAGAACTCGGAAGAAGCCGTGTCTGTTGTCGGGGTTTACCGTGTAGGGACGAACCCGACCGAACATGAGAAGGCGTTCGATCTCACGGGCGATCTCGCCCAGCTCGCCCGGCTGGCGCGCCAGGGTGAAATCGACGACATCGTGATTGCGAAACCGGAGGCCTCCGGATCGGACATGAAGTATCTTGTGGATCGGCTTTCTATCTTGCCGGTCTCGATTTCGATCTGTTCCAGCGCTCACTGGCTCGATCATACTGGCGGTGAAGTTGTGCGTATCGGCGGCGCGCCGCTTCTCAGCCTCTATCGGCGCCCGTTAGAGGGCTGGGGCAGCGTCTTGAAGTCATTAGAAGATCGCGTCGGCGGGCTGTTCTTATTATTGGTCGCCAGCCCGCTCATGATCCTGATCGCGCTCGGAATTAAATTGCAGGGCAGGGGCCCAATCCTGTTCGCCCAGGAGCGTCACGGATTCAACCATTCCGTCTTTAAAATCTACAAATTCCGCACCATGACGGTTATGGAGAACGGTGAGAAAATTCAGCAGGCGACCCTCAACGACCCGCGTATTACGCCGCTTGGCAAGATGCTGCGCCGATACAGCCTGGACGAACTGCCGCAACTCCTGAACGTGGTAAAGGGCGACATGTCCCTAGTCGGCCCGCGCCCGCACGCCCTGGCGCACAATCATCAATATGCGCAAACGGTTGAGAATTATTCCGGTCGACATAAGGTCAAGCCCGGTATAACTGGTTGGGCGCAAGTGAACGGTTGTCGCGGGGAGACCTCTGAAAACGAGATGATGGCCGAGCGCGTTCGGTATGATCTTGAATATATCGACAATTGGTCCTTGTTGTTCGATATCAAAATACTGGTCATGACCGTGAAGGCGGTGTTATTCCCCAAAAATGCTTACTGAGTAGGGCGGGCCCGATCCGTTTTACACAGAATCTAGGAGAGATTTGCGATGCGTGTTGCTATGATCGGCACCGGCTATGTGGGCCTTGTTTCGGGCGCTTGTTTTGCGGACTTTGGTCACGACGTTATTTGCGTCGATAAGGACGCAAGCAAGATCGAGAAGCTGGAACGCGGCGAAATTCCGATCTTTGAGCCTGGCCTCGATGATCTCGTCGCTAAGAATGTGGAAGCCGGGAGGCTTTCGTTCACCACGGATCTGAAAGATGCGGTGCCTGGCGCCGATGCGGTCTTTATCGCCGTGGGCACACCTTCACGCCGCGGCGATGGTTTCGCCGATCTCTCCTATGTCTACGCAGCGGCGGAAGAAATTGCTCAGGCAGCTGACGGGTATACTGTTATCGTAACGAAATCGACGGTGCCTGTAGGCACCGGCCTCGAGGTGGAAGAGATCGTCCGCAAGGCGCGTTCGGACGCTGAATTCTCCGTCGTTTCCAATCCTGAATTCTTGCGCGAAGGCGCCGCCATCGAAGACTTTAAGCGGCCGGACCGGGTGGTCGTCGGCGCAGAAGACGAACGCGCTCAGGAAGTGATGCGTGAACTCTACCGTCCGCTCTATCTGAATGAAACACCGATTGTCTTTACCAATCGCGCCACATCAGAACTTATCAAATACGCCGCGAACGCCTTTCTGGCGACGAAAATCACCTTCATCAACGAAATCGCAGACGTTTGTGAAAAGGTCGGCGCCAACGTTCAGGAAGTGGCGAAAGGCATCGGCCTTGACGGGCGGATTGGCGCTAAATTTCTGCATGCCGGGCCCGGCTATGGCGGATCCTGTTTTCCGAAAGACACGCTCGCGCTTGTGCGCACCGCCCAGAAAGAGGGCGCGCCGGTGAAGATCGTTGAGGCTGTGGTTGAGATCAACAACCGCCGCAAAAAACAGATGGCCGAGCGCGTTATCGCGGCCTGTGGCGGTTCCGTTAGCGGCAAAACTGTCGCGATGCTCGGTCTTACATTTAAGCCTAATACGGACGATATGCGCGATGCGCCCTCCCTCGACATCATCCCGGCGCTGCAAGCGGCAGGCGCAACAGTGAAAGCCTACGACCCTGAGGGAATGGAAGAAGCCAAGCCGCACTTTGAAAATGTCACTTTCTGTGACGGGCCATACGAAACGATTGAAGGCGCCGACGTTATTGCGCTTGTCACCGAGTGGGATGTCTTCCGGGCGCTTGATATTGATCGCATCAAATCGCTTGTGAATGCGCCGATTATGGTCGATATGCGCAACGTTTATAATCCGGAACAGATGCGCGCCTCGGGCTTCGAATATTATTCCATAGGCAGGCCGGAAACGTCATAGTAGGTCGCCAGAGATTACTGCCGTATTGAAGGGCGCTGCTGAGTCGTTGAAGATCTGAACAAAGACGGGAATTAGGCGGCGCTTAGCTTCTTCAGCACAAGTGACTTGTCGCCATGCGCTGCGCCATTGCGCGCGTCCGGCGCGCCAAGTTGCGAGCGTTCCAGAATATCAGCGGTGACCATGGGAGCCGGGTTTTTAAAGAGCGTTTTCCCATCGGCATCCACATAGATGACGTAAAAACCCTCTTCAGCGTCCATGGCGTGGCGTAACAAAGCGGGGTCAAGCCACTTCATGAGTTCGCCGTTTTTGCGCGGCGTCATATCGCCGTAAACTTCCATCACCGCCACGTCTTCCCGGATCAGGGTCGCCAGCGCCGGCTTCAGCAGACGCCGTTGCATTTTGCAGGCGCTGTGCTGATCGGAAGGCCCTATGATGAAGAGCGTGTTACGCGGCGAGAATTGCTTCATATCCGCCTTGCGGACGTCATTCATCGCCGCTCCGAGCCCAGGCAACATTCCCGGGCGATGCGACGCAATCGCCGCCACTAGCCCAAAAATCAGGCAAGCCGAAATAACAAGAAAGGCAAATCCCATGGTCAAAACGTTATTCCGTCGATTATTGCCAGGTCGTTAAACGCAGAACATTTGCCGCCAGGACATAGGCGAATATAGCACTGTGATATGCTTAGGCGCGGGCGAATAGTAAATAAAGCGTAAAGATCGAGGAGGGGGCTGACGGCCCTTGAAAATCGGTTTTGTCGGCTTCTCAGGAGAAGAGTTGTGGAAAACCTGCGCCAGGCGCCATTTCGCTTCCGTCGCCGCTATAGCGTCTGCTCGTGCACCGTCATATTCATGCTGAACGAGCGCCGCTCCCCTTTGGTTGAAAAGGGATAGACGCAATGAAAAAGGTGGGATGGAAAGACGTAGAAGTCCCCAACACGGGGTTTCGCCATGAAATTTGAGAAGGAGTAATGGACGTCCGTTCCATGGGCGAACTGAATATGCCCGTGCGAGGGATGGTGGTCCTCGTAGTCTTTTTCCCATTCCGCTTCGATGCCGTCGGGCAATTTGAGGTAGCCGACGCATGAAAGTGCGGCGCCAGTATGGATGTGCAGCGGATTATATTCGTGTTCAAATTGGCGAACGAACCAACCGCTCATGATCTGCAGCCGGAAGTCCTTTCCTTCCTCGGAATATTTTCCGAATGAATTGCGCTTGCGCGCATAAATATGAAACTCTTTGATAAAGTCTTTTATGGCGCGACCAGCGGTCTCGAGCAGCGGATTGTCGAATTGCAATTCCTGGTGCACTTTACCTACAAGCTGATCGGAATAATCGCGCAGTTGTTCCGACATCGCGTTATTCAGTGTATCGACAAGTTCCACCGGAAGTTTATAGTATCCGAGAACAGGGCCAAAAGGTGCAAAAAATTCGCGATCCTTTGTTGGGGTAAAGATTTCCGCCATAAACGCCTCCGGAAACTGCTGCAGCCAGTTTTATTCAGAGGTTTCCTGACGCAAGTAAAGTCCTGTGAACCATGACGCCCATTGTTTTTTCTCAGCGTCATATTGCTCAAAATGCTGTTTCACCGAACCGTCGGGGAGCGGCGTCCATATCCCTTTAAAGGGCGCCGTCACGCCGTTTCGGTAGGCGATTTCTCCTTCGAGAACCATTTCACCACTGTCATTCAATCCCCCTGAATAGTCGATCGTCGCCGCACCGGCGACCCAAACCTGACGCCAGGTCCCCGCGCCCGGATCAAAGAAATTATAGCTTTGGCCTGTGCCGCCGGTCGCACTCGTCCAACGTTCCACCAGAAGACATCCGTTTTCTTCCCGCGTTATCTTATTCTCACCGGCCTTCTCGCCGCGTGCGCCGTCCGCATTGAGCGCGAAGACATCCCAATCGCCAACCCAGAAATCGAAGGCGGCGTAGTCGTCGGCGGCGCAGGGCGCTGGCGTCGTTTGCGCCTGTGCGACATTGGCGAGGGCGATAGAGAATAGAAAAAACGGCGTTAGTAATTGGGTCATTTTGGAAATCCTCGAAATTGTCAGAGCCATCATACCAGCTCATTCGCGTCGGGCGAGCGCCGATCGACTAGCCGTTTGACCTCCCTGCCAAAGCGCCTATGGTGCGGCGCGTTTTTCGCGCTGCATCAGGAAATTTGGAGTGATTCATGGCGGATGTTGCTGTCATCGGCGGCCAGTGGGGCGATGAAGGAAAGGGTAAGATCGTCGACTGGCTTTCGGCGCGCGCAAATGTCGTGGTGCGGTTTCAGGGCGGCCATAACGCTGGTCATACGCTGGTGATCGACGGCGCAGTCTACAAGTTATCTTTATTGCCGTCGGGTGTGGTGCGACCGAATTGTTTCGGCGTTATCGGGGCCGGCGTCGTGGTCGATCCAACCGCGCTGCTTGAAGAGATAGCGCGCGTTGAAGCTGATGGTGTGACGGTGACGCCGGAAAATTTGGCGATCGCCGAGAACGCAACGTTGATCTTGCCGGTTCACCAGGCGCTCGATCAGATGCGTGAGACGTCAAACGCCGGCGTCAAGATTGGCACCACAAAGCGCGGGATCGGTCCGGCTTACGAAGACCGCGCCGGCCGGCGGGCGCTGAAGGTGAGCGACCTTCTGTATCCGGAAAGCCTGGGTGAGAAAGTCGAAAATCTACTCACCCACCATAACGCCTTGCGCCGGGGCTTTGGCGTGGAGGAGATTGACGTCGGCGCCCTTACCGCGATGCTTCGCGATATCGCACCAAAAATCACGCCCTTTATCCGACCGGTTTGGAAGCTGCTCCATGACGCCCGCAAGCGCGGCGAGCGCATCCTTTTTGAAGGCGCGCAGGGAGTGCTGCTTGATGTGGATCACGGCACTTATCCGTTCGTGACGTCGTCCAATACGGTGGCGGGGCAGGCGGCGACTGGAACCGGATTAGGGCCCCGCGCCGTCGGCTATGTGCTCGGCATTGTTAAAGCCTACACGACGCGTGTCGGCGAAGGACCGTTCCCGACCGAACAAGAAAATAAGGTGGGCGAACGGTTGGGTGAACGCGGTCATGAGTTCGGCGTTGTGACCGGACGCAAGCGCCGCTGCGGGTGGTTTGACGCTTGTCTTGTGCGTCAATCGATGAAAATCGCCGGCGTCGACGGCATAGCCCTGACGAAGCTTGACGTGCTGGACGGCTTTGAAACCCTCAAAGTGTGTACGGGCTACGAGATTGACGGCGAAGCATTTGACTATCTTCCGGCGAGCGCCGACGCGCAAGCGCGGGTGACGCCAGTTTACGAGAGCATGGAGGGATGGTCCGGTTCGACCGAGGGCGCGCGCTCCTGGGCTGACCTGCCGGCCGAGGCGGTGAAATATGTGCGTCGGATCGAAGAGCTGATCGAAACGCCGGTGACGCTCGTTTCCACCAGTCCGGAGCGCGAAGACGTCATATTGATGCGCGATCCGTTTCAGGACTAGCGCAAGTCGCGTATTTGGCGATCCCCCGCCTTTTTTATGGGTCATTACCAAGCTGATAGCTCGCGAAATGGTGAGCGTCCGAGGGATGTGGGCGCCGCCAGATTTCGGTATGATGGGATATTGAGAGCGGTTGTTATGAATCGAAAAATACTGTTTGCGGCGGGCCTGTTGCTCGTTGGCGGTGGTTTGTTCTTGGCGATTGGTCGCGGCGCGTTTAACAGCGCCAGCGCCCAGGAAGCTTATGCCGGCGAGCCCGAAATTTTGGCGGCGACGTTCGCATCCGCCTGGTGCTCGTCATGCAAAATTCTGGAGCCGCGCCTCGCCAAAGTGATGCCGGCCTTTCGAGATCAACCAGTGAAATTCATCGACCTCGACTTCACGTTTGGAAAAACCAAAGCGCACCAAGAGCTGGCGGCGGAAAATGGGTTCGAAGACGCCTATGAGCGTTTCAAAAGCGGCACCGGCTACACGCTCCTCATCGACGCGCAAACCGGCGACGTTATTGATGTGATAACCATGAACCATTCCGCCCAGGCGATGCGCGCTGCGATTGCACAGGCGATCGCCGTCGCCGCTGTGGCGCCGACTGAAACTCAAAGTAGCGACAATCCCTAGCAAGGAGAAAAATGAAATGCGAAATCTATCGGTATACGGCTTTCTGACCACTTTTGTGGCGGCGTTCTCGGTTTTGTTCGTAAGCGCTGGCGCGGCGGCGCGTGCGCCGGAAATATTTATGCAAGGCGGCGGGTTTTTTGGCAGCGCTTGGGAATATGCGATCGATGGACATGACGCCGTCGCTTATTACAGTCTCGAAGAAGGCGCGGCGCCGGTTCCTGGCGACGACGCATTTGTCACCACCTATAAGGGCGAGAAATGGCGTTTTTCAAGCCAGGAAAATCTCGACGCGTTCGAAGCCGACCCTGCGCGTTACGCGCCTCAATATGGCGGTTATTGCGCATGGGCGGTGGCTGAGAACAAACTCGCTAAAGGCGCGCCTGCGCACTGGCACATCCATAACGGAAAACTCTACTTAAACGTCAATGCACGGATTAAAAAGAAGTGGCTTTCCGATATTGAAGGCTATCTCGCGCGCTCCGAAGAAAATTGGCCCGGCATCCTCGATCGTAATTAGGCGCTCGAAATTGGTGCGCGCGCGATTATGCTAATGTTCTGTAATTCTGCGCGCACAACGGTCGATTTTTCTTGAAATGCAGAGAAATATGGGGCATGGTAACAATGTTCCGAGGGGCGTCCCGCCTGTCGCCAATGGACGACGGCTCGTGCGACGCACACCTCTTGTAAGTTCTCAGTACTGACGACCCATCAGCCGACGTAAGTCAGCAGACGAGCAGTATTGCGAAAAATAAGAGCAATGTGCGCCAGGGAGCAAGGGCAAGAGGGACTGAGATTGGACCCTTTGAACCTGATCCAGGTCATACTGGCGCAGGAACGGAACAATTAAAGGCTTATTTTCCTGCCGCCCTGGCCTCGATCGGGCGGGTTTGGACGTTAGTTCGTATTGGGGAGAGGCGTCTGACATTGAACCTTCACCGGCGCAATTGCGGCGGCGGGAAAATCGGCTAACCGACCATCCAGATTGCGGTGAGACCAGATTGCGGTGAGACCAAATTGCAGTGAGACCAAATTGCAGTGAGAATCGGTTCGTTAAGCCCGAGTTCAATATCCCAAATTTTACCTAATTTCGAATATCATATGCGTGTACGGATCGTTCAGCTCATTGAACGCTTACCGCCGATGGAGCCGTTGTTCTCTGATCGCGATCGCGTAAATTCGCAGTTTAAGGAATAACGGGTCTGTCGCCGTCCATTTCCACAAGCCCCATGCGATTGCCTGCGGGATCACGAAAGAGACCGAGGACGACGACGCCTGGAACCTCAAATCTGGCGGCGTCGACGGAGCCGCCGACTTCTACAATTTTCTCCAACGTCGCGGCGACGTTTGGAACGCCTACATATAACATCTTTTCCGCAGGGTCCTGGCGAATGGTTCCTTCGATCACCGGCGCATTACCTGGCGAAAAATTATTGGGCTTTCCGCAAGGCCAATCGAAGATTTTTTCATAAAACGCCCGAAGCCCGTCCGCATCCGGACCGGCGATATCAAAAAACACAATCGGCGCTGACATTGAACGTCTCCTCTGTGCCTGTCGGGTTAGCATAACAGATCAGGAACCGTGCAGTCGCATTTTTTGAGAGTTTTCGCGGCCGATAGTTTCGGTTATCGTTAGCGCGCGCCGCGTTAGGTGAGGGATATGAAAACGGCTCTGACGATTATTCAGCTCATCTGCTGCGTGATTTTGGCGGGCGCACAGGCGCATGCGGCGGCGCTGACCGGCTGGATCAAAACGCAAGCGACTGCGCCGCAGCCCGCGACGGATGCTGCGGGCGCCTTCGCCTATCCGAATACGGCGGCGGCCAGAAGGCTCGGACACGCTGCGCCGAACCCCATTGAAAATAATCTCGCGAAAAACGCCCTCGATGACGCTTCGTTTGACGTCGCGCCCGCTCAAATCGATTTTCCGGAGACCTATGAAACAGCGCTTGAGCGCGACGTTCGGCAGGCGATGAATGCCTGGCGCGCGGCGAAGATGGGTAGTGGGGCGCCGGAGGAGGACGGACACGCGGAGAAGTTCATCCTTTCTATTGATGTAAAGGTGGCGTCCGAATATTGGGCGCCGAGCAAATGGCGCAGTCCGGTCTTTATCGCGCACGCTGATACGGCGTCTGATGACGCGCTGCGCAGTATCGGGCTGCCCGGCCGCTTCAGCGATGTGACGCTCGGCGTCGATACAGGCGCCAATGATGTGAAAGGCGCGCCAAGGCTGACCATCCGGATGATCCTTGTGAGAGATGGCGCGCGTGTCTGGACGGGTTACGCCGGCGCGCCGGTGGCCGGCGCGTCGCGCTCGCAAATTGCGCGAGCCCTGACGCACGCGCTGGCCGACCGGATGGGCGCTACCGTGGACGACCCGTCGTTCGCTTTCAATCCGGTTGGCGCCGCAGTGGTTCGGGTTGGCGGATCGATAAATCCGGAGCCGCAAAAAGAATGATGATCAAACTACTGGCTGTCGGCGCCGCACTGGCTTTGGCGTATGCGGAAGATCAGGACGAAGCAAAGTCGTGCGATACGATCACATTTGAAAGGGTCGATTACCTCGTCTGTCAGTTTGACCCATCCCGCGCAGATATCCGCCTCTTTCACGGCGATGATGAGGGCGACGCCTTTCGTCACTTCAACCGCCTTGAGGCGCATCTTGCACGCAAGGACGAACGGCTGGTCTTCGCGATGAACGCTGGCATGTATAATCGCGCGCGAGATCCGATCGGGCTTTATATCGATGAGCGCGGTCAGAAAAAATCGGCCAACACAAATGACGGCCCCGGCAATTTCCACCTGAAGCCGAACGGCGTCTTCTATGTAACGGACAAAGGCGCGGGCCTTGAGGAAACGGAGACATTCGTCAAGGCAGGGCGGCGCGTTCAGTACGCCACGCAATCGGGTCCAATGCTTGTCATTGACGGCGCCTTACATCCCAAGCTCCTGAAAAACTCGGACTCGCGCAAACGGCGAAACGGGGTCGGCGTCACATCGGGAGGCGAAGTGATTTTCGTTCTCGCTGACGACCCCGTGAATTTTCATACGTTCGCCCGCTTTTTCCGCGATGGGTTGAAGACGCCAAACGCGCTCTTCCTCGACGGCACAATTTCACGGATTTTCGCGCCGGAATTGGGCCGCAACGACCCCGGAGCGCCCATGGGGCCGATTGTGGGCGTCGTCTCAAACAAATAAGCGAACCACGCGTCGGCGCGTTGCCGAGCGCCGCGGCTTCGGTTACCACCGAAAATATGAGTAAGAACAAGAAAACGCCGAAGCCGAAGGCGCGTGTCCCGCGCGGATTTCGCGATCGCCTGGGCGCGGAAATCATCGCCGAACGCGACATGCTGGCGCGCATATCAAAAGTCTATGAAGCGCACGGGTTCGATCCGCTTGAGACGTCCGCCTTTGAATACACCGATGCGCTCGGCAAATTCCTGCCCGACGTGGACCGGCCAGGGCAGGGCGTTTTCTCGCTACAGGATGACGACGATCAGTGGATGAGCCTGCGGTATGATCTGACAGCGCCGCTCGCGCGCTTCGTGGCCGAACACTATGACGGACTGCCGAAGCCCTTTCGCCGTTATGCGGTCGGTTCTGTATGGCGGAACGAAAAACCGGGTCCGGGGCGTTTCCGCCAGTTCACGCAGTGCGACGCCGACACGGTGGGCGCGCCAGCGCCATATGCGGACGCTGAGATGTGCGCGCTATTTGGCGACGTGATCGAGGCGGCGGGTATCGCGAGGGGCGATTACCGCATCAGCGTCAGTAACCGGAAGATCGTCGATGGGCTGTTTGAGAAACTGTCAATGGACCGGGAGGATCAGGCGGAAACACGTCTCGCCGTGATGCGCTCCATGGACAAGTTCGACAAGTTCGGCGAAGAGGGCGTGGCGCTCTTGTTGGGGCCTGGCCGAAAAGACGAAAGCGGCGACTTCACGGACGGAGCCGGACTTGATGACGGGGCGATCGGCGTCATCCTTGATTTTCTCCGTGCAGGCGCCAACGCAATTGATGGGATGGCCAAGGAGGACAGCGCGCGCTCGCTACACAAAATGGAAGAAGTGCTGGGCGACACGCGCGCCGGCACGGAAGGTCTCGAGGAGCTTAACGGCATTCGCGCGAGCATTCCTGATTTTGAGGGGCGCGCCGTCGTATTCGATTGCGCCGTTATTCGCGGTCTTGAATATTATACAGGACCCGTCTTCGAAGCTGAACTCACCTTTTCATTGGCGGACGCCAAAGGTCGCCCTGTGCGGATCGGATCCGTCGGCGGGGGCGGGCGGTACGATGGGCTCGTCAAGCGTTTCAAAGGCGTGGAAGTGCCGGCGGTCGGGATATCGGTCGGCGTCTCGCGCTTACTTGCAGCGCTGGAATTAAAGCGCGGCGCCGCCACTCGGGAAGCCGGGCCGGTTGTTATTCTGTCATTGGAAAAAGACCAGATGGCGTCCTACCAGGCGATGGCGGCGGAGCTTCGCGCTGCCGGCGTGCGGGCGGAGGTCTATCTTGGCGGATCGAACTTCGCCAAGCAGCTCAAATACGCCGACAAGCGCGCCGCGCCGGTGGCGATTATTCAGGGAGAGGATGAACGCACGAACGGCGCCGTGACAATCAAAGACCTTGCCCTTGGTGCTGAGCTTTCGAAGAACATAGAAGACAACGCCGAATGGCGCGAGGCAAAGGCGGCCCAGACAACGGCGCCGCGCGAATCGCTCGTTGAAGCGGTGACAACTATCCTTCAGAGATATGATGCTTGACGTCGGCGCGTGTTGAATCAAGGAAAAATAGGAGGGGACCAATGAAAATTCTTTTCGCAAGTGCGCTGTGCGCCAGCGTAATAACGGGCGCTGTATTAGCGCAATCAGAAGCCGAAGCGGTTGATCGCTGGGCGCTCGAAGGCGCGGCCGATAACGAGGCCCGGCGCATTCATGAAAAAGTCCTGACGCTCGATACGCATGTGGATATCCCGTTGAATTTCGCGACGCACGATGTTGATCCGGGCGGTTTCACCAAGGCGCAGGTCGATTTGCCAAAAATGCGTGTCGGCGGCCTCGATGCGGCGTTCTTTATTGTCTACACCCCGCAGGGCCCGCTCACCAATGAGGGTTTCGCCGACGCGCAAGATATCGCCCGCACGCGAATTGACGCCATCGACCGGATGCTAAAGGCGTATCCGGACGATGTGGCGCTGGCGCGGAAAGCAAAAGACGTTGAGCGTTTACATAGCCGCGGGAAACGCGTCGCGCTTATCGGCATGGAGAACGCTTATCCGCTGGGCCCGACGGCGAACCAGGCCGAGTGGTGGCGCGATCGCGGCGTGCGCTATGCGGGGATAACGCATTTCGGGCACAATCAATTCGGCGACTCATCTAATCCGAACGTCGCCGCAGGCGACGCGGATGAACGCCATGGCGGGCTCTCGGATCTTGGCCGCGAACTGGTGCGCGAATTAAACCGGCTCGGTGTGATGGTGGATGTCTCGCACGCCGGCCGGAAAACAATGTTGCAGGCGGCCGAGCTTTCCGCAGCGCCGATTATCGCCTCCCATTCCGGCGTCAAGGCGCTCGCCGACAGCCCCCGAAATCTCGATGATGAACAACTGCGCGCCCTCGCCGCGAACGGCGGTGTCGTGCAGGTCGTCGCGCTCGACGTCTATGTGAAACCGTTGAACGCCGCGCAGGAAAAGTTCGTCGAAGACCTGCAAAAGGAACTCGGTCTGGAGACCCGCGAGAAACGCGCCGCTGCATTACCTTCAGTGATTGAGGGCTATCGCAAGCGCCTTGAAGGCCGCTGGGAAATCGAACCGCGTGCAAGCGTCGCTGACTTTGTCGATCATATCGACCACGCCGTGAAGGTGGCGGGGATTGATCATGTGGGCATCGCCTCGGACTTTGACGGCGGCGGCGGGATCGACGGCTGGGAGGACGCTACCGCAACGCTCAATGTGACGCGTGAACTTGTTCGCCGCGGCTACACGGAGCAAGACATTGAGAAAATCTGGGGCGGCAATCTCCTGCGTGTCATGCGCGCGGTCGAAAACAAAGCCAAAGAGCTCGACAAGATTTAGGAGCGTCTAATGAGAAAAGCGATCCATTTCGGTGTCGCGTGGCTGGCCGCCATCGCCGCCACGCCGCTTTGCGCTGAAAATCCGCAGTTGCAGCTCAGCGCAGAGGAAACGGCGATCGCGCGCGCCGCTGAGGCGAACGCTGAGGACGCGATTGGTTTTCTGGAGACAACCGTCAACATAAACTCCGGGACCATGAATCATAAAGGCGTCCGTGCGGTTGGCGATGTCTATGGCGCCGCATTCAAAGAGCTCGGGTTTGAGATAGCGTGGATCGATCAGGCCGGAGTAAACCGCGGCGGGCATCTCGTCGCGCGCCGCAAAGGGGCCAGCAAAAACCTGTTGCTCATCGGTCATCTGGATACTGTCTTTCCCGTCGATAGTCCGGTTCAGACTTTTAAACGCGACGGCGACACCATCACCGGGCCTGGCGTTAATGACATGAAAGGCGGCAACGCTGTCGTTGTTTACGCTTTGAAGGCGCTTGACGAGGCTGGCGCGCTCGACGGCAAATCGATAACCGTCTTTTTCACTGGTGATGAAGAAAAGACCGGCAAGCCGATCTCCGTCTCACGCAAGTATCTTATCGACGAAGCCAAAAAAGCAGACATCGCGCTTAATTTCGAAGGCGGCCGCAAGGGCCTCGCGGTAACGTCGCGGCGCGGTGCATCGGGCTGGCGGTTGACCACCACAGGCCGGCGGCGTCACTCAAGCGGCATCTTCCGCGAGGATGTGGGCGCCGGCGCGGTCTTTGAAGCATCCCGTATTTTGGCCGCCTTCTACGATGAGCTAAGCGGCGAAGAATATCTTACATTCAATCCGGGCGTCATCGTTGGCGGCACTGACGTAAACTACGATCCCGAGGCGAATGACGGCGCGGCGTTCGGGAAAACAAATGTAGTGGCGCAGAAAGTGGTCGTCGATGGCGGTTTGCGGTTTATCTCTGAGGAACAAAAAGAAGAGGCGCGCACTCGGATGCGTGCGATCGTCGATCGAAACCTGCCCCATACTGACGCTGAAATCACGTTTACCGACGCCTATCCGGCGATGTCGCCCACGGCAGAAAACGCGGCGTTGCTAAGCGTCTATTCAAGCGTCAGCGAAGATCTGGGGTTCGGTCCCGTCGAGGCGAATGACCCGGCGCGCCGCGGCGCCGCCGACATTTCATTCGCCGCGCCGCACACGCCGCAATCAATGGACGGGCTCGGCGTTACCGGCGAGGGCGCGCACACGCCGGAGGAATCGATGGACGCCGCCTCGCTAAAGGACGCAACCCTGCGAACCGCGATCCTGATCCATCGGCTGCTTGAGGTCGACTAAAACGGGTTTAGTGAATAGCCTTTCGCGTCGAGCAGCGAATGCGCCGTCATCGCGGATAACGACATTTCGACGCCCGGCGTCAGGTCTTCTGCTTTGACGCCATACCATGCGGCGCTTTGGCCGCATACGAAGAATTTGACGCCCTTTTCTGAAAGCGCCTTGATCAAGCCGGCGTTCTTTTCGTCAGTGCGCGTCATGTTCTTGACAGCGCCGCCGTGGATCACCATCGCCAGGTTGATCTTTTCCAGCGGCACGCCCGCGGCTGCGTGCATGTTGATGAAGCGGGCCGCGCTATCAAGGTTGCGATTAATCTCACCCTCGTCGGCGGGCTTGGCGAGGTCGAAGCGGATTTTGAACGCGGCGTCCGCCGGGATTGGGGCCGCGCCCGGAACGTCGGCGATTTTGCCATAAGCAGGGATGGCGGCGCCTGCTTTAAAAGCCTCTTCGCCCGCGGCGACCGGCGCTGCAAGGCAAAGAAAGAGTATCGTAAATGGGGCGCGCATGCGTATCTCCTCATGATCTTGGTGAGCGAACCGTAGCGAAGGGCGGAAATCATTTAAAGCGCGGATTGCACGGCCTCGGCTTCTTGCGTGGGCTGTGCGTCCGGCGCCGGCGCAAATTCCGCCCCGAGAAAATAAGGCCAGACAAGCAACGCAAGAACGCCCTTCCAGAAGCTCAGTTTGAGATAGCCGATCGAAAAGAGCCACCCGATGAACCAGAAAAGCCCCAGGTCGCTATGTTGTTCGATTTTCACGCGATCAGACATGGCGCGGCCTCCTGTTGTTTTGCGCATGATAGCATGGCTCGATCACGGCGTTCAGTGATCCCGATCAACATCGGGCCCGCTTGCGGGCCGTCCGGCCATTTGCTACCAAGGGTCATTCCGAGGGGCGCGGGCGTCACCCGCTGAGATCGCGTTTTGTCATGCGAGCACCCTTTGAACCTGATCGGTTAAGACCGGCGAAGGGACGGAGCATTGATGAGACAATTTTTCATACTGGCAAGCGTTCTTGTTTCCATGGCGAGTGCGTCGAACGCTCACGACCCTGAGATGGGGCGAGCGACGGCGATCCTGAACGAGGGCGTCATCGTTGAACAAGGCGGCGTCAAAATCTTGTTCGATCCAATCTATGATAATGGGTTCAACGCTTTTCCGGAACAAAGTGAGGCGCTTAAGCAGGCGATAATTGAAGGCGCGTCGCCTTATGACGGCGTCGACGCCATTTTCGTGAGCCACTTTCACGGTGATCATTTTTCAACGCCGAACATGTTGCGCCTCATGAAGGCGCAATCCAAGGTTCGGCTTTATGCGCCTGCGCAAGCTGTTGAGGCTATGAAAGCGAATGAAAACTGGATGCCGGAAATCGCGAATAGGGTAGAGGCAATTGATCTCAAGACAGGGGAAGCGCCGGTAGCTTTCATGCTGGGTGAGACAAAAATTGAAGCAATCCGTACCCCCCATATTGGGTGGCCTAACGACCATTTACAGGTTGAAAATATCACTTTCCGCGTATCGCTTGCGGGCGGCGTTCGTGTGATGCATATGGGCGACGCCGATACCGCCAAAGAGCATTTTTCACCGTATCATGAATTTTTTAGTAGCGCCCGGAGTCATCTTGGGTTCGTGCCTTTCTGGTTCTTCGACGGTCCGGAAAGCGTGACCTATATGGATAAAGCCCTCAACATTCGTCATGCCGTTGGGATTCACACGCCAATTGAGGTTCCAGAAAGTCTCAAAAAAGCGCGCGAAGAGTATGGCGCTGACTACTTTTCGAAGTTGGGAGAGACCCGCTATGTTGGCGAAACGGAAAAGAATTAGCCTGTGCGTAAAGCTGTCTATCCCCTTCTGGCGACGCCCATCGCGTTCACTATCGGGTTCTTCGCTTATGTAGCATTGGCCAACGACCCGGGATGCGGTTCGCTGGAACCCGGCGCCTGTTTCGGATTTGGGCTCTTGATGATGATTGTAACGCCGTTCGTCCCTGTTGCTCTCTTCGCACTTGTTGTCCTTGTTATCATCGACGTTAGAAAATCTAGGAAGAATCGGAAGTCTACCCCATGAACAAACACACCCCCCAATCCGAATTCAAAACGCCGGAGGTCACCACCGGGCCCTTACCGGCGTCTCGTAAGACGTACGTGGCGGGCGATTTGTTTCCTGATCTGCGCGTGCCGGTGCGTGAGATTGATTTGCACCCAACGGCGAACGAACCGCCGGTCCCCGTCTATGACACATCCGGTCCGTATACGGATCCGGATGTCAGCATTGACGTTGAGAAGGGATTGGCGCGCCAGCGCACCGCATGGATCAAAGAGCGGGGCCATGTGGAGGAATATGAGGGCCGTGCGGCCAAGCCGGAAGACAATGGCGGCGCGACCGGCAAGCATCTGGCGCGTGAATTTCCGATCCGTAACAAGCCTTTGCGCGGGGACGGCACGGGGCCGGTGACGCAATATGAATTCGCCAAAGCGGGGATCATCACCCGCGAGATGGAATTCGTGGCGATACGTGAAAATCTCGGCCGCAAGCAAATGCTGGAGGGCGCCGAAGAGCGCGTCGCCCTCGGCGAAAGCTTTGGCGCAGAGATTCCGGCGTTCATTACGCCTGAATTCGTGCGCGAGGAAATCGCCCGTGGCCGCGCGATTATCCCCTCCAACATCAATCATCCGGAAATCGAGCCGCAAATTATCGGGCGTAATTTCCTTGTAAAGATCAACGCTAATATCGGCAATTCCGCTGTCGCCTCATCCGTTGAAGAAGAAGTTGACAAAATGGTCTGGGCGACGCGCTGGGGCGCGGATAACGTTATGGACCTGTCCACGGGCCGCAATATTCATAACACTCGCGAGTGGATTATTCGCAATTCGCCCGTGCCCATCGGCACCGTGCCGATCTATCAGGCGCTTGAGAAAGTGAACGGCGTCGCTGAAGACCTGACGTGGGAGGTCTATCGCGACACGTTGATCGAGCAATGCGAGCAGGGCGTTGACTATTTTACGATCCATGCCGGCGTGCGCCTGCCATACATTCACCTCACCGCCGACCGCGTGACGGGGATCGTCAGCCGCGGCGGATCGATCATGGCGAAATGGTGCCTCGCCCATCATCGCGAAAGCTTTCTTTATACAAACTTTGAAGAAATCTGCGAGATCATGCGCCGCTATGACGTCTCCTTCAGTCTCGGCGACGGATTGCGCCCTGGCTCAATCGCCGACGCTAACGACCGCGCGCAATTCGCCGAGTTGGAGACGCTGGGCGAGTTAACAAAGGTTGCGTGGGACCATGGCTGTCAGGTCATGATCGAAGGGCCGGGCCATGTCCCGATGCACAAG
>JBCAXE010000037.1:0-35915 GCA_038534195.1 Pseudomonadota bacterium | reverse complement strand
CGCTCGGCTTAGCGATCGGCGTCGCCGGCAATTTCACCGCCGCGCCGACGGGTGCGATTTTCCAGTCGACGCCCGGATTGAGATTAGCGATCGCCGCCGCGGAAACATTATGGCGCGCTGCGATCGCGCTTAACGTATCGCCTTCCTGCACATGATAGATCGATGGCGGGTTCAAAAACGGACTGAGCGGCAGATCCTCGGCGCGGTCGCCGTAAGAAATATCAACAAGGTCTGTGGGGTTCAGGGTATTCGTGTGGGGGATGTTTAATTCCTGGCCCTCGAACACGTGATTGCCGACGCTAAGATGCGGATTACCATCCGTCAGCGTAAAGATCGATACGTCGCAAAGCTCCGCAATATCCCACAGGCTTTCGCCCTGACCAACGGTGATCTTGCTTTCACAGGAACCGTCCAGCTCTTCAGCATGCGCAGTATAAAGACGGTGGGCGAGCCGCGCGCCATCGATGCCGCTGAAGGCGGCCAGCTCGCGCCGCCGGCTTTCTTCAGGCGTCACGCCGCTCGCGTGGATCGTTTCCAAATGGTCGCCGCGATAAAGCCGGTCGCCCGGCGCATATTGGGCCGAGACGCCGCCGCCAACGGTCCCATACGCCTCGCCGGTCGTTTCGCAAGCGGAAACAAGCGCTGCGCCGAGTGTCGCCAACAGGAAGGGTCCCGCACTTACTGTTCTGATTTTGTTCATGAAAATACCCCGCATGTGGCCGAAGACCGCCTTTATGAGGTTATATTAACCATTTCCAGAAGCGATTGCTAGGAACGCCCCGCCTGATACAATCACGGCAGGTATGGTCTAGGAACGAGGGGAGACCGATGAGGGGACTTGTCACGCCATTAAAGGCGGCGGCGGCGCTCGTAGGCGCTTGTCTTTTATTCGACGGTCTGGTCAGCGAAAGTCTGGCTCAGGAATTGGCGCAGGATGAAGCGGTTGATGCGTCCGCGGCCGCGCAAGCGGATGACTTTGCGCAACCGGAGAGCGAGAGCGCCGAGCCCGATTATTTTAAACGCGATACCTTTAAACTGACGTCCGTCGTCTGTCCGTTCAAGGGCGAGGTCGATTACGATGCTGAGAACCTTTCCTGCCGCCTGCTCGAAGTGCCCGAAAACCGCGAGAAGTCGCGCGGCCGCAAGATCGAGCTGCATGTCGTCAAACTGCACGCCCGCGAACCGGACAATTGGGATGCGGAAGAAAAGGGTGAGTGGTTCAAGCGCGACGACCCAATCATTTATCTCACCGGCGGGCCGGGCGCGAAAGCCATCAATTATGTGACGCGCTTCCAGACTCACGGCGTGCGCGACACCCGCGATCTTTACATTCTCGAGCAGCGCGGCATTGGCTTTTCTGACGATTTCTGTCCGCTCTATAGTGGGCGCAATCCGGCCGCTTCCAACGTCCCCACGCGCGCCAAAGCGCAAGATGCCGCTCTCGACGCCGTTGAGGAGTGTTTCGCTAAAGCCAAGGCGAACGGCGTCGACCTCTCCGGCTATTCCACAATCGAGAATGCGCGGGACGTCGAAGCGCTGCGCCGCGCGCTTGGCATTGAGAAATGGAACGTGTGGGGCATTTCCTATGGCTCCATTCTCGGACAAGCCTATTTGAAAGAAGACCCCGAAGGGATCCGCGCTGCTGTGATCGACGCGATTGTTCCCCTGAGCCCCGGAACGACGCTTCACAACACAACGAAGTATTATGCCCGCGATCTTGATATCCTCGCCGGCGCCTGCGCGGACAACGCGGTGTGCGTGCGCAGCTTTTCCGATTTCAAGGACCGGTTGAAACAATCGGTCGAGACGGTCGCGGCGACGCCGATCGAAGTGGAAGCCATCGACAAAGAGGCCAACCCCACCGGAAAAGCATGGATATTTGAAAACATTATCGGCGGCGCGCCGTTCGCCATGCTCTACGAACAGGATAATTACGCCGCGATCCCCGCCTTTATCGACGCAGTGGCGAACGCCGTTGAAAAGGGCGATACGGACGCCTTCCGTATTCTGAGCGCCGGCGCGTCGCCTATCGACAGCGGATCAAGCCAGGGTATGTTCAACACCATCTCCTGCCGCGACGGATGGCTCGACTACTCCGAGGCGGCGTCGCTGGAGGATATCGCAGCCTACCCAACGCTTTCGAAAGTCATCGCCGGCACGCTCACCAGTCATCCGCGCCTGATCGAAAGACATCAGCGTATCTGTAAAAAGTACGCGGGCGGGCCGCGCGACCCTGCGGATTATGCGCCGGTGGAAACCGATATTCGCACCTTGCTGGTGGAAGGCGCCATGGACCCGATCACACCGCCGCCGCTTGCGAAGGAAATTCTGCCCGGCTTCTCCAATGGAACCTATGTGGAATTCGCATATGCCGGCCACGGGCCGTCCCGGTCGGTGAAATGCGCCGGCGAGTTCCTTACCAAGTTTTACGACGATCCGGACGGCGAACTCGACCTCTCCTGCCCTGAGAGCATGGAAGCACCGAAATTTATTGGACCACTGATGGAAACTGGCGGCCTGGCGCAACTGGGCGCGGTCGCTGCAGACGATCCGAAAGGGCTTGCGGCGCCTGGACTTTGGGCCTGCCTGTCGATCCTCGGTCTGCTGATCAGCGCCGTCATTTACAATCTCGCGCCGATTGCGCGGCTGATAAACTCAAACCGCGTCTTGCCTACCGGCGGCGCACGCGTCCTCGCCTGGGCGGTCTCGCTTATTGGCGTCGTCAGCGCCGCGGGCCTCGGCTACGCCGTTTACGCCACGCAAGAAGCCAACGAATTTCTGCTGCTTGTCGGTCTTGTGGGCTGGGCCAAATGGTTTGCGCTCGCTGGCCTCATCGCCGGGGCCGGCGGGCTGCTCTTATTCTTCCTAACGGTACGGGCGCGCATGCGCGAAAGCCTGCCCATCGGCGTCGTTCTCGGACTATTGCTGACGTCAATCAGCGCCGTTGGTTTTGCAGCATTTTTGGTCCGTCACGGCTTGTTACCGCTGTAATCGTCCGAAAACAGTGAAATTACTGGGAATTAAGTTGAATAAGACGGGTAATGAGCGCTCACTGTAAGGGTTACTTGCGTTAAGTTCTTCACAGTTGATTTTGTTTAGAGAGCCAAAATCGTCATCTGTGGGCAGAACTTTCAGAGCGGCCTTATGCCCCCCAACCCCTAGGGCCCCATCTGAACCAGAACGGCGCTGAGAGGTATGCTCTCAGCGCCGTTTCTTTATTGCGGCTCAGTATTGAGCCCTTATTGGCGGCTCACATTAACCAAACACAAGATTGGCGCGAAGTGTGCGTACGCCTACGCATGGCTCCAATTTCAGCACAAAAGCCGGAATGGGCGCGCGAGGCCCCGCGCCGCTTTTGGGACCCGGGACGCAAGCTCCTGAAAGCGATCCGCGACTATCAGCGGGTCATCGACACGACAGGCCCGTTGCAAAGGATACGGCTGAAATTCATCGCCTTGCGCCACCGCTTCTGGTCGGTGATCACCCAATGCGACATCCCGGTCACCTGCAAGATTGGCGGCGGTCTTCTATTGCCGCACCCGACAGGCATCGTCATTCATCCGGATGCGGTGATTGGGCCGAACTGTTTGTTGATGCACCAGACAACGCTTGGATCTGTGGCGGGCGCTGCGGAACTGCCCGTCCTCGGCGGGCATGTAGACGTGGGACCCGGCGCGAAAATTCTGGGACCGGTGACCCTGGGCGATCATGCAGTCGTCGGCGCCAACGCCGTCGTGGTGCGCGCGGTCGCTGCTTGCGAGATTGTCGGCGGGGTGCCCGCGAAGCCCATCGGTCGCAACACGGCTTACGAAAGCCCCTTAAAAATACGCGCCTGACCGGTCGTGGGTTGCGCTTTTCGATGATCGGCGCCAGACGTTGCGCAATCGACCAACGTTTTAGACCCTCCCTATGACCGCCAGCTTTCTTTCAACTTTCGTCGCCGCTTTTGTGACGCTCTTTATCGTGATCGATCCGATCATGGTGACGCCTATTTTTGCGTCGCTGACCCGCGATGAAACGAGCGCGGCGCGCTGGCGCGTCGCCATTGAAGCAGCCGTCATCGCGGCCGGTCTGCTCACCTTCTTCGGCCTCGCCGGCAACATCATGTTGCATCATCTCGGCATCTCCATGGCGGCTTTCCGGACCGCTGGTGGTCTTCTGCTCTTCCTCATGGGGTTCCGCATGTTTTTCGAACCGGACGGAGAAATGGAAGCCAAGACCCCTGGACCGAAGGCCTCCGCGCGCGAAAACATCGCCTTTTTCCCGTTGGCGATCCCGTTGATGTCCGGGCCGGGCGCCATCGCGACGATCATGCTGTTAATGGGGCCGGATAAGGGGCTTGTGGAAAAGAGCGCCGCGCTCGCCGCGGTTTATGTGACCCTCGCATCGGGCGTCGTGATCATGGCGTTCGGCGGGCGTATTGCGAATTCGTTAGGGCGCACCGGGATCAATGTGATATCACGCCTGCTCGGCATGCTGCTGATGGCGCTCTCAACCCAATATGTGTTCGACGGCGTGCGCGTCGGTATTCTTGAAAAAGTAGCTGCAGGCTAGGAAGACACGCCCATGCCGCTCATCCAGCTTATCGTTCTCGCGCTAATCCAGGGGATTACGGAATTTCTTCCCGTTTCTTCCTCCGCGCATCTGATCCTCGCTCCGCTCGCGGTCAAGGATTGGGCCGATCAGGGACCGCTCATTGATGTGGCGGCTCATGTGGGTTCGCTGGGCGCCGTGCTCGCCTATTTCCGATCCGAGACGGCGACGCTCTTTCGCGGTGGCGTCGATACGCTTCGCTTTCGCCAGAGCGATGATCGGCGCCTGTTCCTGATGATCGCCGCCGCCACCGTTCCGATCGTCGTGATCGGCGGCGTTTTCGCCGCCACCGGATTTCTTGACGCCGTGCGCTCGCCTGTGGTGATCGGATGGGCGTTTATTCTCTTTGGCCTGCTCTTGTGGCATGGGGACCGCCAGCCGGCCGTCAAAGACGACATCAAAGCCATGTCGTGGCGTGACGCCATGGCCATCGGCGCCTGCCAGGTGATGGCGATCATACCCGGCTCATCGCGCTCGGGCGTCACCATGACTGCAGCGCGCTATCTCGGCTGGACGCGGACCGAAGCTGCGCGGTTTTCGATGCTGATTGCGATCCCGACAATCTCCGCCTCCGGATTATTCGCCGGAATTTCGCTCGCCTCCGAAGGCGCGCAGGAGAGCATGAGCGCTGCTGCTATCGTCGCTGTTTTATCGTTCTTTTCAGCGCTCGCCGCGATCGCCGTCTTCATGCGACTAACGCGTTCCATGAGCTTTACGCCGTTCGTCATTTACCGCCTCGTGGTGGGCGCAGTGCTGCTCGCCTTCGCCGGTCAATTGAACGGTTACGGCTGATGATGGACGAACCCGTACAATCCGCGATCTCGGCCGACGGCGTACGCGCCGCGGCGGCGCGGCTCAGTGGCGTCGCTGTCAAGACACCGCTCCTGGAAAACACGATCCTCAATGAACGCGTTGGCGGGCGTATTCTATTGAAGGCGGAAGTTCTGCAGCATTACGGTTCATTCAAACTACGCGGCGCCTATAATCGCTTGTCGCAATTGACCGATAACGAACGCAAGCGCGGCGTCGTCGCCTGGTCTTCCGGCAATCACGCGCAAGGGGTCGCATACGCAGCCAAACGCCTCAGCATACCGGCGACAATCATCATGCCGGCGGATGCGCCGCGGATAAAATCCGACAATGTGCGCGCGCTCGGCGCCACGATCATCACGTATGATCGGTATGCAGAAGACCGCGAAGAAATCGGCCGATCTCTCGCGGATAAGCACGGGATGGCGCTGGCCCCTTCCTATGACCATCCGCACATTATCGAAGGCCAGGGAACGGTAGGGCTGGAGACGTCGGAGCAGGCGGCGGCCCTTGGCGCGCCGCTTGACGCCATGGTCATCTGTTGCGGCGGCGGCGGTCTCGCGGCTGGCTGCGCCACAATCCTGAAAGAAGTCTCGCCATCGACACAGCTCTGGATCGCTGAACCAGAGGGCTATGACGAAACCTGGGCCTCGATCCGCGACGGGGCGCGCGCTTACGCCGATGTGAGCCGCCCCACCATCTGCGACGCCATCGCCACCCCGACGCCGGGCGAGTTAACGCTGCCGATCCTGCAGCGCACCCTCGCCGGCGGCCTCACCGTCACCGAGAGGGAAGTCGCCGCAGCCATGCGGTTCGCCTTTCAGACCCTGAAACTGGTCCTGGAGCCGGGCGGTGCAGTGGCCCTCGCCGGGCTCCTCAGCGGTCACCTTGATGTGAAGGGCCGCACCGTCGCCGTGACCCTGTCGGGCGGAAACGTTGATTTTGACAATTTTATTTCGATAACAAAATGAGTTTGAAAACATTGCCGATCTGTAATATTTTCGATCAGCGGATATTGAAATGTTATAAAATCGCCTTAGTTCTAAACCAAAGTGAAGCGGCTGACGTTTAAGGTTTGCTAGCCACTTCACGGCATACTGAGGCGAAGCTGGGCAATTGGGCGAGAAAGTCTTGGAAAAACATGACAGATCGTAGTTCGGAATATCTCGAGTTCGACACGGACGGCGCAATGACGGCGCAGGAATTTGCAGAGCTTGGCGGGCGTAAACTCGTTTACGTACGCACGGTGATTGCGCGCGACGTCATGGACGACCTCGTGGACGAAGACGGCGTCACTGAGACCGATATCCCCGACGATGCGACGCTATATTCAGTCCATTCCGCCGACGGCGAGCGTATTGCGCTGGTCGGCGACCGCGCCCTGGCCTTCGCAGCCGCGCGGCAACATGAGATGAACCCGGTCAGCGTCCACTAACCGGCCTTAAAACCCTCAATTTATTGAAACTTCTAGGCGGCGTCAGATCGAGACAGATCGGACGTCGCCGCTGCATAAAGCGCCTCAGCCGTATCCGCGCCGCGCAGCGCTGCTCTTGCGTCTTCGTCCCGCAACAAGCGGGTGACTTTCGCCAGCGCCTTCAAATGCGCCGCTGAGGCGTCTTCCGGGGCGAGCAACAAGAACAGCAAATCGACCGGCTGATCATCGACGGCGTCGAAATCAACGGGCGTCTCCAACCTCGCGAGGATCCCGCAGACCTTCGACAACCCCGCGATCTTGCCGTGGGGGATCGCAACGCCTTCGCCAACGCCTGTGGAGCCGAGCTGCTCGCGCTCCATTAACGCTTCCCGAACGGCCTCGGCGTCGGCGTCCACAAGCGAAGACGCCGCTTCCGCCAATTTTGACAGGGCTTCGCGCTTGCACTTCGCCTTAAGATTAATGAGGACGCTTTCGGACGTCAGAAGATCTTGCAATGCCATAATTACTCTAACCAAACAGACTTAAGACGGCCGGAAAATCACCGTCGCCAAGCGCTCGCCGAACAATTATCGGGGCGCTGTTTTGTTGTCGCCTTCTTCTATCAATTATGGCGCCGGATCGACCCAGCCAATGTGTCCGTCGCGCCGGCGATAGACGACGTTAATCCGTCCATGCGCCGCGTTCTTGAACACGATCGCCGGCTGATCCGCAAGGTCTAATTGCATCACAGCCGCGCCAGCCGTCATCTCCCGCAAAGCGGTCTGCCCTTCCGCAATCACAATCGGGGCGGGGTCTTCGTCAGATTGCGCGTCGTCGTCGGCCTCTTCGCCCAGGGGTTTCAGGAGATAAAATGACGCATTCTCCGCCGGCAGCGGCGCCTTGCCGTTAGCGTGGTGATTTTTCAACCGCCGCTTGTATCGGCGTAATCGCTTTTCCAGCTTCGCCAGCGCATCGTCGAACGCCGCATAGGCTTCGCCGCCTTCGCCATGGGCCGCCAGAAAGACGCCGGACGCCAGATGCGCCGTCATCTCGCATTCCACCAGATGGCGCTCTTTAGCGAATATGACTGACGCCTCGGCGCCGCGGCCAAAATATTTGGTGATGCTGTCGGTTATTTGCGTGGAGACGTGGCCCTGCAGCGCTTCTCCGAGATCCATATTCTTACCGGTAACCTGGATTTCCATCGGACCTCCGTTTCAGGCGCGGGATTTGCGCCCCTCGACCTTACTATATTGTCACGTCAGAGCGCGAATTAAAGCCTAAATCGCCTCCCGAACCGCCAAACGCCGACGCTGAACGGATGACGGAATATTCAGCGTTTCCCGATACTTAGCGACCGTACGCCGGGCGATATCAATACCCTCTTCGCGCAAGATTTCCACAATCTTATCGTCAGAAAGGACCGCATTGGGCGCTTCGTTTTCCACAAGCTCCAAAATCCGGTGGCGCACCGCTTCGGCCGAATGCGCCTCGCCGCCCTTGCTGGAGGCGATGGCGGCGGTGAAGAAGTATTTCAATTCAAAGAGCCCGCGCGGCGTCGCCATATATTTGTTGGCGGTCACGCGCGAAACGGTCGACTCATGCATCGAGATCGCATCCGCCACCGCGCGTAAGTTCAGTGGACGGAGATATTTCACGCCGCGAACAAAAAACTCGTCCTGCTGACGAATAATTTCCTTGGACACTTTCAGGATTGTGCGCGCCCGCTGATCGAGGCTTTTCGCGAGCCAATTGGCGTTGGCGAAATGCTCGTTCAGAAAATTACTATCGTCTTCAGATTGCTTGGTCTTTGAAATTTCCGCGTAATAGTGCCGATTAACCAGCACTTTGGGGAGCGTTTCATTGTTGAGCTCCACCTTCCATCCGCCGTCAGGCGCTTTGCGCACGAAAACGTCCGGCACCACCACCTGCACCGAGCCGCCGCCATAGGCGTAGCCAGGCTTCGGATTGAGCGAGCGCACCTCTGCGATCATGTCGCGCACGTCTTCCTCGTCGACGCCGGTGGCTTTGATGAGCCCTTTTAAGTCCGCCTGCGCAAGCAATTGCAGATTATCGATGAAGCGCTCCATGACCGGATCGAGACGGTCGCGGTCCGCCAATTGAAGGCGCAAACATTCCGGCAGGTCGCGCGCGCCGACGCCGCAGGGGTCGAATGATTGAATGAGCGTCAGGGTTTCGGCCACCGCCGCGCCTTCCGCGCCGAGACGATCGGCGATCACGTCAAGCGGCTCGCGCAAATATCCCGCCTCGTCGATAAGATCGATCAGATAAGCGCCAATAAACAATTGCTGCGCGTCGCGCGTCGCCACCTGCAGCTGTTCGGTCAAATGTTCGGCGAGCGACTTCTCAGAAACATGGGTCGCATCAATGGCCCGGTCATCGTCGCCATGGCCCTTGCCCGCGCCGACCGACGACCATTCATTGGTCTGATATTCGGCGGCGGCGGAATCAGCGCCAGCGCTTTCCGGATCGAGATTGTCGTAATCGGTATCGAGCGCTTCGGTTGCTTCCTGAACCGTTTCCGATTTCGTCAAATCGAGCGACGGCTCGTCGGCGCTTTGATTGTCACCTAGCTTGTCGCTGGCCTTTTCAGGCGGCTCAGCGGTGTCGTTGCGCGAACCCTCGCGCGTATCGCCGCGGTCAGCGTCTGTTTCCAGAAATGGATTTTGTTCGAGTTGTTCTTCGACGAATTCAGCAAGTTCAAGGTTCGACAATTGAAGGAGTTTGATCGCCTGCTGCAACTGGGGGGTCATCACCAGTTGCTGGGACTGCCTGAATTCTAGTTTCGGAGCTAACGCCACAATGCCCCCTTAACCTTTCATTTACGCTAACCGGCGGCATGCGCCGCACGGGGCCTTACATTTGAAACCCGTCCCCCAGATAAACGCGGCGGACGTCTTTATCGCCGACAATATCGCCGGGCGCTCCTTCTATAAGGACTTCTCCTTCATGAATGATGTACGCGCGATCAATTATATCTAAAGTTTCGCGAACATTGTGGTCGGTGATCAGAACGCCGAGGCCGCGATCCTTAAGATGCTTAACCAAATCGCGAATATCGGCGATGGCGAGGGGATCAATCCCTGCAAACGGCTCGTCGAGCAGCATGAACGCCGGACCCGTGGCGAGGGCGCGCGCGATCTCCACCCGGCGGCGTTCACCGCCCGATAGCGCCAGCGCAGAAGCGTTTTTAATGTGGGTGATGTTGAATTCGTTTAAAAGATCGTCAATCAGCGCCTGCTGCTTGTCCTTGTTTTTTTCAACCAGCTCGACGACGGCGCGTAGATTTTGCTCAACCGTTAGCCCGCGGAAAATCGACGCTTCCTGGGGCAGATAGCCGACGCCAAGCCGGGCGCGCTGATACATCGGCAGCGCGGTCACGTCGTTGCCGTCGATCGTAATCTGTCCGGAATCAACCGGAATGAGCCCGGTGATCATGTAAAAACACGTGGTCTTACCGGCGCCGTTTGGGCCCAACAGGCCGACCACTTCGCCGCGCTTCACACCCATGGAGACGCCGCGGACAACGGGCCGCTTTTTAAATGACTTGAAAAGATTTTCCGCAAAGAGGCCGCCGCCGCCCTCGACCACTTTCGGACGCGCCCCCGTCGCCGTTTTCGCTTTCACAGAACGTTTCTTCTTGGACGCTTTGGCGGACTGGGGAGTGACGCTCATAAATTTTCTGCCTGATCTTTCAGAGTTGGGCGTTCAGCGAGTTCGTATGAAAAATGCCCCGAACGCGCTCACCTTCGGGCGCGGTGAATCTGATTTTGCCGGTGTCGAGCCAATAGATTACAGCGCCGCCGGTCATCACCTGCTTGCCTTGCGTGACGACGACGTCATCCGTGAATGTGATCGTTCGCCCCACAAGATCGTATAGCGCTTTTTTACTGCTAATCGCCTCTTCGCCGTTCGAATAGCGCACCGCGCCTTCCGCACGCAGACTTTCGTAATTGCCGTTCGAATCCTGTGTGCCGATCAGCTTGGTTGTGGAAAGAACGGCGCCGCACTGGACAACGCGCACATTGCCGGTGAGCGTCGCCACATTGCCGACCACTTCTAAAAGCTCGCCGCCTACATCGATCGGCTCATCGCAATCTTGCCCCGCCGTCAACTGCGCATGAGCCGCCGGCGCCGCCAATGATAAACAAGCGATCGCCGCGATCCTCTTCATTGTCATTCTGGCCCCTTTTTCTTGTCGTCCAGCGGCGCATCGCGCAAGGGCGCATCCGTCGCCGCCTCCTCTTTTTTGGGCGGCATGATCTTCATCTTGACATTGCCCTCAAAGACCACGCGCCCCTCGCTCTGATACGCCCGCATGCGGTCCGCGCGCAACGTATCGCCGCTCGCATTCTCGCCTGTCACTTCGACGTCGGTTTGCACCTCTTCGACGTCCAAGAGGACGGTAGCCGCTGCGGTGTTAAAGGTATAGGTCTCAGCGCCGACCGCGTGCTTCAGGGTGACGGCGTCAGACAATTCAAGACGCTTTTCGTCAGACGCGTAAGCGCCTTTATTGGCTTCGACAATCGTTTTTTCGCCGCGGCTGTCGGTGACGGCGCGTGGGTTTTTCAGATCAATGAGTTTCTGGTTTTCCGCCTGACGATTGGCTTCGGCGGCGGTGATTTCAAATGGTTTGCCCTTCCCGTCGATCCCCTCAAAAGTGGGGCTCGCCATCTGCAATTCCTGCGGCGCGGCGTCGAGATTTTTGAAGTCTTCCAAAAAGACCTCGTCAACGCCGCCGTCGCGGCGCGAGGTTGCGAAGAACGCGATCACAAGCACCATCGCCAACACCGGTAAAGCCACGCGAAGGCGCCGCACCATGAGCGAACGCGCCGCAGCCTGCGTGCTGGTCGTGCGTTGTTTGGAGGGCAGCGTTTCAAGAACCATGGACTTTTCTGACATATCCGGCGACGGCGCGCCGCCCGCAAAAGACCGCCATCGGCAGAAAAATCAACAAGCTAACGCACATTACATATAGTCACGCGATGAACTGGGGGAAACACGCGGGCGCTAGAAAATTCAGCCTAAACCGGCCTTAAGCGGCCACCGGAGGCCGATCACGGCGCTTTAGGAATGGGCGAAAATATCGGTTTCCGGCCAACCGGCGAGGTCGAGGGCGGCCCGGTGGGGCAGGAACTCAAAACAGGCCTGCGCGAGGTCCGTGCGCCCCTCCCGCGCCAGCATCGCGTCCAGCTTTTCGCGCAACGCATGGAGATAAAGGACGTCCGAGGCCGCATACTCGATCTGCGCATCCGTCAGATCGCGCGCGCCCCAATCGGAGGATTGCTGTTGTTTGGACATGTCGACGCTGAGGAGCTCGCGCGTCAGATCTTTAAGGCCGTGACGATCCGTGTAGGTGCGGGTCAGTTTGGAGGCGATCTTGGTGCAATAGATCGGCGCCGTCTTCACGCCAAGCCAATAGAGGAAGGCCGCCACGTCGAACCGGGCAAAGTGAAAAATCTTTAGAACGTTCTTGTCGCTAAGGAGCGCTTTCAGGCGCGGGGCTTCAAAATTATCGCCGTCCAGTTGAACAAGGTGCGCGTCGCCGTCGCCGCTTGAAAGCTGCACCACGCAGAGCCGGTCGCGAAATGTGTTGAGCCCCATGGTTTCGCTATCGACCGCGACAACCGGGCCGAGATTGAGCCCGTCCGGTAGGTCGTCTTTGTAAAGATGGTTCGCCATAGGTCTTTCTATTGAATTGCAGCTTCGCCGGGCGCGGCCAGCGCCTTCGCGCGGCCGCAGGCTTCTTCAAATAAGTGTCGTTGCGCATGGCTGCCGCCGATGCGGTGAAGCTGCGGCGCGACCTCAGACAGCCTTTCGGCCGCCTGCGCATAGTCTTCATGGGCGAAGGCGACGATCCCCTCCGCACATGGAAGGCATACTTCCTGCCAGACGCTCCGAGCGAACCCGTGAAGGCCCTCCGCATGCGCGGTCATTGATGCGAGGAATGCCGCCGCTTCGCCTGGCGCCCCGGCGCGCGTCAGCGCGTAGAGATAATGCATATCGTGGAACGGCAGGATGTGTTCGCCTGCGCGCGCCCGCGCCTGGTCGACGATCGGCGCCCACCGCGCGCCGACGTCCGCGCCGCGCATTTCAAGCCGCCACAGAAGCGAGACGGCGTTAATCTGTTCTTGCGGGAATTCCGGCCACACGCCCCACAAGCGATCGTCGAAGATCGCCATCGCGTCGGCGTCGCGCCCGAGGCTTAGCTGGAAGAGCGCGGCGTGCCACCAATTGTGGCCGCGGATGAAGACGCCCTTGCGCTCCCAGGTGTGGGCGCAATGGGAAAGCCATTTAACGCCGTCATCGGCGCGCCCTTGCGTTTCCATCACATGCGCCACCGCATGGTGCGCCCAGGCGTCGTCAATGGCGATCTCCGCCGCGCGATAGCCCTCGTCTTCGGCCTCTTCCAGGCGATGGTTCTGTTCGAGCGCGAAGGCGATCATGCCGTGGGCGTAAGGCGTTTGTTCGTGGGCGACGCGCGCGCGCAGGCCGAAGCGCAAGAGCGCTTCCTGATCGCCAAGATTGAAAGCATGATATTGCCCCCATTTGAGCGCGCACAAATCAGCGGGCCAGCGCACGGTCAACTCGTCGAGCTTTTCCAGCGCCGCGAAGAAATTTTTGTCCGCCCACGCATCAACGGCTTCGCAGAAGAGACGTTCGCGCTCATGGAGCGGCGCACGCGCTCGCGCGCGCATGCGGGCGAGATAAGGGGCGGCCTGCGCCCAACCTTCTGCGCCTTCAAAGGCAAGGTGCAAGACGGCCGCATGGGCGTTCACAAGCGCGCAGTCCGGCGACGCGTCGGCCACTGCAAACAGATCGCGCAACGCCGCGCCGTAGCTCAGAAATTCGCGCACATAGGCGTCATACCCGGCCGCTGCGCCTGGAGAAGCGTTGCTGATGGCGAGGCCGTGATGGTCAGAGTGGGTCATTAAGCGATACTGCCGCAGCGATGATGCGAAAGGAACAACATTTGCCTGACATCGCCTCACAAGTCGAGGAGGCGTCCTTCAAAATAGCAAAGCCCCGCCGGTTGCGGCGGGGCTTCATTTTGTCAGCAGTCAAACGTGTTAGTCACGCATGAATCCGAGAATATTGAGAATGTGGATGAAGAGCGTCACGAACGAACCGTACAAGGCGAACGCCCCGAAAATCGCCGCACGTTCATTCGACGCACCGCCCTCGCGATAAAGCGACTTGATCATCTGCGTCTCGTACGCGGTGACAGCGGAGAATACGAGAACCACAAGGCTCGACGTGATGAGGCTCATCATGCCGCTCTTGAAGAAGAGGAAGTTCGCCACAATCGCGATCAGAAGACCGACCGTCGCCATCATCAGGAAGCTCGCCCACCCGGAAAGATCTTTCTTGGTGGTGTAGCCGTAAAGACTGAGCGATCCGAAGACGGTCGCTGTGATGAAGAAGGCTTTGTAGATATCAACGGCGGCGCCGGCGGACGCGAACCGATAAAGCATCGGCGCGATCAGAACGCCCCAAAGGCCGGCGTAAAGCCAGAACATGCTGTGGGCCATCGGCTTGGACCCGGTGAACATCACTTTCGGCGCGAACCAGCCGAGGCCCAGAATACCTGCAAAAACCACCCACATGATGGGCGTGCCCGCGATCTGGAACACCAGCGCTTCATTCTGCGCAACAAAGAACGAGACGAGCCCCGTGCCAGCCACTGCGAGCGCCATATAATTGTAAACGCCGAGCATGTAGCTGCGTAAGCCCTCATCGACGGCCGCGCCGGTGCGGCTGGCGACGGTCCCGTCATATTGATTGCGATAATCGTTCATAAGATCAGAGCCTTTTCCTGCTGAAGCTTCGAATCCGTAATATCGTCGCCAACGCCCCGTACTTCAAGGGTTTTAGGGCGTATTTCGCGCATCTGTCGCGGCTTTGGCCACTGAAAAGGCCAAAGGTTAAGACTTCTTGACGAAGCGGGCCGCAAAGAACCCGTCGATCCCGCCTTTGTCGTCCAACATGGAAGGCAAAACCCGCATATCGCCGTCGCGGGTGACGGCCTCGGCGAGGCCGCCGATCTCCGCCGCCTCGACCGGCTGGCGCGCGAGATTTTCATGCCGCGCCAGCGCCGCGGCGCTTTGTGTCTCGCCCTCTTCCGGCTGCAGCGAGCAGGTGGCGTAGACGAGGACGCCGCCGGGCTTCAGCATCTGAACGGCGCGGTCGATCATCTTTTCTTGCAGCGCCGCCAGCGCCTTCACGTCATCTTCGCTCTTCCCGCTCAAAATATCCGGGTGCCGGCGGATCGTTCCGGTGGCGGAACAAGGCGCGTCAAGGAGGATCGCATCGGCCTGGCGCGGCGGCGTCCAGTCGAGGACGTCCGCTTTCACGGTTTCGGCGCGCTGGCGCACCCGCGCCAGATTATCAACGATCAGTTTCAGCCGCGGCCCGCTTTCATCGACTGCGGTCACCTCAGCGCCGGCGGCGGCGAGCTGCATCGTCTTCCCGCCCGGCGCGGCGCAGAGATCGAAAACACTCTTGCCCGCCACATCGCCGAGAAGCCGCGCCGGCAAGGAAGCGGCCGCGTCCTGCACCCACCAGCGCCCCTCCTCAAACCCCGGCAGGCTCGGCACAGGCGCGGCGTTCTTCAGCCGCAAAGTGCGCTCCAGAACGATCTCCGCCGCTAGCGTCTCCGCCAGCGTCTCAAGATCGTTCCGGTCACGAACCGTTAGATCGAGGGGGGCTTCGCGCCGGTGCGCCGCCGCGATCGCGCGCGCTTTGGCTGGCCCATAGGCGCGCTCCCAGGCGCGCCACATCCAGGCGGGCGTATCGATCCGTTCGGGCAAAGCGGCGAGCGCTTGCGGGCCCTGGCGCGCCACTTTCCGCGCGATCGCGTTCACAAGGCCGCTATAGCCCGCCGTCTCCTTATAGGATTTCGCAAGCGCAACGGCCGTTGAGACCGACGCGTGATCGGGCGTTTCAAAGATTAGGGATTGCGCGGCGGTTAGCCGCAAAATGTCCATGGCCTTCGCCGCCCGCTTGGGCAGAGGCCGGTCGATATAAGCGCCGATCAGATGATCGAAGGACCGCTGGCGGCGCAGAACCGCCGTCGCGAGCGCGCGCGCGAAAGCCCGGTCGGACCCTTCGAGCGCTTCGAAGCTGCGCCCGCGCGCCAGCGCGTCGTCAAAGCTCGCTCCGCCCCGAACGAGCGTGAGGAGATCGAGCGCCGCCTGCCGGGCGGGAAGCCCAGCGACCGGCGCCGGAGATGAATGCGGTTTCGCCATCGCGCGGCTCTACACGAAGGTGGGTTGGATGTCATGGGGGGGGGCGCGGCTGTGGGACGCAATCGAAAGAGCCAAGCCCGGACGAGAAATGGGCCCCACGGTCAAGCGCGAAGGCGCGCTTTACAAAAGTTCGGCCGTCTTTGCGCCCCGGCCGTGGGGAATCGGGTGTGGCGGGTGATGTGCTTCAAGAGTACGCCGAAGTTTGCGCCGATACGCCGGAAACTGACGATGACGACCTAATCGATATTTTCGATGACGAATTTAATACCTTCAGCGTTCCTCCGACTCGCCATGGCTTGACCATGGCGTCCATGTCAGCGTCAGGAAAAAACGCTGGAGATGTTGCTCCAGCGCTCGAACGCTAATCTGGCAAGCACAATCCCCGCCGCCTTCCCGGACTTGATCCAGGATCCAGTAAAAGAATGACGTCGCGCGAAGCGCGGCTTTTTCTCGATACCGGATCCTGACTTTCGTCAGGATGACGCGGTAGCCGCAATTCTCAGCAATCGTCGGCGACCCCGCCTTTGCGCAGGCCCGCCAATCCGCTAGAGTATTGTTCTCGGGGATTGTTCATTCGCACACATGGCGGGGTTTATTATGAAAAATATCATGAAAACAGTGGGTTGCGCGGGCCTTGCGCTGGCGGCGGCGACGGGCGCGGCGTTTGCGCAGGCTAATCCGGCGCCCAGTTCCGTACAGAGCGCTGACGCGAATTTCTCCAACCCGAACGCAACCATTGCGAATTTCGATCCCGCCAATCTCGGCCCGGTGCTCTCCGAGCTCGGCGTCGTCTGGCAGGAGCGCAAGACCTCCAATGGGCGGACCTATCTGGCGGCGAATATCGGCGGGCAATTGTCGGTGGCGTTCCTGCCGCAGGCGTGCCTGAAAGACGGGGTCAGCAATTGCGTCGGTCTTAACACGTATGCGGAATATAACGGCGTCGCCGTCAACCCTCAGAGCATTTCGGCGTTCAACCAGAAATACTGGTTCGTTTCCGCCGGCGCGCTCTCGGACAATAACGGCGCCTATATCAGCCGTTACGACATCGCCGACTATGGCATCGCGCGCGGCAATATCCGTTCCAGTCTCCAGAACTTTGTGGTGCTGGCGCTGAAACTGCGCGACGAGTTAAAGTCGGGCAGCAAGACGGTCAGCCTTGACGGCTATGCGGACGACCTTTCGTCGGCTCTGTTAAACCGGCGCGGCTTTGAAGATATTGGCGGCGAGGAGACGCGGCGGACGACGGTCGATTATCACATCTCTGATTTTGAAGAGACGCCGGAGTTCGTGAAGATTTTCGTGAACGACCCGAGCGCGCCGAAAAACAAGATCCTAAACGTCACCAAATAAAATCAGCTCGTGCATGACGTGGGCGTCGTGCACAGCTGCACCCGGAATGTGCGGCGCGGCCAGCGCGTCGCATGTTTGTTGAACGCGACCGACGGCAATAACTTATTCGTCAGTGAGGGCGTGTAATCATATTGCACCTCGCCGACAATGATCGACGCCGTGGGGTCGAGCAGGCTCACATCCGCCGGCCCCGAATAGACCGTCCCCGCCGCGTAAGGCGTGCCGCCGCTATTGTCGCGGCTCCAATGGACGACCACATCATTTGTATCCGGATCGACGATCAGGCTGACCACGCGGAAATCGACCGTGATGGCGCCTGTGTCGATAATATCTTCCATCCCCACAAAGAGATCGCCGAGCGCCGCCGTCTGGATCTCGGTTTCCTGCGCCACCAGGTCGGCGATGGTGTTGACGGATTGCGTAACGCGGCGGCTCGTCGCCAGCGCGTCGGAGCCTTCGACGGTTGCGAAAAACATGAACACCATGATCGGCGCCAGAAGCGCGAACTCGATCGCGGCAAGACCGGTGCGGTCAGAAGCGAAGCACGAGGCCAAAGACGACTTCCGGCGGCGGAGGGAGCGAGGGAATGATAATTCCTGCATGACGCGTCCTAATTCTCGAAGGGCTCGTTACGGAACACAGAGACGGCGACCATTTCGCGAAACCCGTCGGCGTTTTTCGCAAGGCGCAGGCCAAGCGCCGGGTTCACGGGCCGGTGCAGATAACAAATCCGCACCCGCACGATATCCCGGCGCGCGCCGTAATTGGCGGCGCCGAACTGCGCGCCGGCGATCGTCGGGTCGGACGAGTCCCGGCACTGGATCGATGTGAGGTCATTGGCGAGATCGGTGAAGCTGTCGAAGCGCGCCACATCCACGGTCAGCTGCTGGTCGCAGTCGCCGAATGAATCGACCACATCGCAAATCTCGTCGAAGAAATCCTCCGGGTCGATCCCCGCCTGCGCCTGGCCGGTGCGCACGAGCCGCGCGGCTTTCGCCGTCGCTTCGGTCACGGCGGAGTTGATGAAGAAGAAATAGCCGGCCTCGATGATCGAGAGCATGAGCGCAATAAAGATCGGCGCCACAAGCGCGAACTCCACCGCGGAGGCGCCGCTTTGGCTCTTTAATAGCCGCCGGGTGGCGACTTCTTTCCTGCACTTTTGCATATTCAAACGTCCGTCTGTCCCAATTTGACGGCTGCGACCCCTGATCAACCGCCGCGCGTTTTTTCGAAGCAATTTTCGCGCCGCAGCTGACGAGCGCTTAATGTCCCACGAAGGGTTTAAGCGTCAGTCACAATTCTTGGTTAACGCGTGCGACAGCTTGCGCCGCGGCGGCTCGGGCCAGGGGCGCCGAAAAAGCTTGAAATTCACCGCCGTTCCGCGTTCTTTGCTGCAACGCAATAGCGCCGCACGCCGCCGCCCGGGGGCCGCGCGCAAGGGAGGACGATCATGAGCCAGGAACGCCAGGGGCTGACCTTTTCCGAAAGAATCACCACCGCCGACGAGGAAATTCTCACGGATGAGGCCTGCCAGTTTCTTTGCGATCTGGTGGACAAGTTCGCCGGCCCCCGCGCCGACCTCTTAAAAGCGCGCGCGGCGTGGCAGGCGAAAATCGACGGCGGCGCGCTCCCGGACTTCCGCCCCGAGACCGCCGACGTCCGGGCCGGCGACTGGAAAGTCGGCGCCTTGCCGAACGCGCTTCTCGACCGGCGCGTCGAAATCACCGGGCCGGTCGACCGCAAGATGATGATCAATGCGCTCAACGCTGACGTGAAAGTTTTCATGGCGGACTTCGAGGACGCGCTCTCGCCCACATGGCGCAACGTCATTGACGGGCAAATCAATATGCGCGACGCCAACCGCGGCGACATCGCCTTTGAGGACCCGAAAAGCGGCAAGAATTACGCGCTGCAGCCGGACCCGGCCGTCCTGATCGCGCGCGTGCGCGGCCTGCATCTCGATGAAAAACACATCAAGCGGAACGGCGCTGCTATCCCCGGCGCGCTGATGGATTTCGGCCTATACTTTTTCCATAACTACAAAACGCGCGCCGCCAACGGTCGGGGCGTTTATTTCTACGTGCCGAAGCTTGAGCATCATGAAGAAGCACGCTGGTGGAACGACGTTTTCGTCTACGCGCAGGAGCGCTTCGATGTTCCGGTCGGGACAATCAAAGCGACGATGCTGATCGAAACGCTGCCGGCCGTCTTTGAGATGGATGAAATCCTCTTTGAGCTGAAGGATCACGCCGCCGCGCTCAATTGCGGGCGCTGGGATTATATTTTCAGCTACATCAAAACGCTGAAAAAACATGGCGACCGCATGCTCCCCGACCGTCACGCCGTCGGTATGGACAAACCCTTCCTTGACGCCTATTCGCGCCTCCTGGTCGCCACCTGCCACAAGCGCGGCGCTCTCGCTATGGGCGGCATGTCTGCCTTCCTGCCCGCGAAAACACCCGATGAGAACGCCGCCAACGAAGAAAAGGTGCGCATCGACAAGCAGCGCGAGGCCGATAACGGCCATGACGGATCGTGGATCGCCCATCCGGCGCTTTCCGATGTGGTCAATAAAGTCTATTCCGGCGCGTTTGAAGGCGGCGCCACAAACCAGCTTGCCGTGACGCGCGGCGGCGACGCTGAGATCACCGCCGCTGACCTGATCGCGACGCCCGAAGGTCCGTTTACGGAAGAGGGTCTGCGCAACAATATCCGCGTCGCCCTGCAATATATCGAAGCCTGGCTCGGCGGCCTCGGCGCCGTCGCGATTTATGGCCTCATGGAAGACGCCGCCACGGCCGAAATCTCGCGGGCCTCGATCTGGCAGTGGATCAAAAACAGCGCGACGCTTTCCAACGGCGAAACCATGACCGCGGAATATTTCAAACGCGTCATGGCCGAAGAAGTGGATGTGGTGAAATCCGAAGTCGGCGACGCCCGCTGGACCAGCGGCCACTTCACGGACGCGATCACGCTGATGGAAGACCTCTGCCTGCAGGACGAATTCGCAGAATTCCTGACGCTCGGCGCATATGAACGGATTTAGAGAGTGGCGCGCTGTGGACGAAAAGCAGCGTTGCGGTTAATCGTTGAGCGCGAACAGCATCCGGCCTTAAAGCACGCCGATATTTCGCAGCCATTGCACAACTTGATCAGGCCATTGGGTCGTGATCGGGTCCGGCGTTGCGCGCAGGCCGAATGCATGACACCCTTTTGCGTAAAATCGCATATCGACGGGCGCACCGGCGTCGTTTAACGCCATGCCATAGGCCATGGAATGCCGGATATCATTCACATTGTCATTCATGGCGTGGATCAACAGCGTCGGCGGCGCGTCCGCGCTGATTGTCATCCACGGCGCCAGCTTTAAATCTGTCTCGGGGCGCCTTTCCGGCAGAAAGCGCCCTGGATACATCACAACGGAAAAGTCAGGCCGGGAAGACTCCTGATCCGCTGCGTCCACATGGTCGTACGCGCGCTCATGAATGTTGCTCACATCAGCGGCGAGATGCGCGCCTGCGGAAAACCCGATAACGCCAATTTTGTCTGTATCAATATTATAATTCGCGGCGCGATGCCGTAAAAGACCCATTGCGCGTTGAGCGTCGTGCAGCGCAAATAATACGTCAGGCCTCTCCCCGACCCCGTTCTCATTTTTGCGCCAACCCTGCGGCGTGCGATATTTCAGGATAACGCACGAAACCCCGCGCTGCGTAATCCAATCGCAAATCTCTGTCCCTTCAAGGTCCATCGCCACGGCTCTGTACCCGCCGCCCGGCAAAACCAGCAATGCGGCGCCCGTATTCTCAGCTTTCGGCGGATAGAGCGTTATCGTTGGGCGGGCGATATAAGTCGCCCAATTCCAGGTGCGCCCTGCGATCAGCGGCGACCCGCTCCCGATCATTTCCGGATTGCCGTCATAGTCGGGCAACTGAAGGTCCACATCGTCGGGCCATAACGGAATTTGCTCACCCTCCGGCCCCGGCCGCCAAACGGTGTCGGGTATTTCGACTTTCTCAACCTTGGGTCTGACGCAGTCTGCAATCGTTTCGCCGCCGGCGGCGCCGCTTTGACCGAGCGTTATTAGCCCGGCGACCGATAAGAGTGTGACGCGCTTCAGATCTTGCGGTCTTTTCTGAGTTTGTGCGTCAGCGCCTTCGACAGCGACCCGCGACCTGAAAAGGGCGTGCTTTGGTAAAGCGGAAAGGCTCAAAATGTAGCCAATGATAGCGCTGCTGCCATACCCGACGACGGGCGTTGGATAATTCCCGATTGCCGCCGCCAGAATAACCGAAAACCAGATCAAACCGAAAACGATGTACACCATCGGTTCGGCGCTATTCTTCACCCTTGCGATACTTGCAGGCGCAAGAAGGAGCGCCGATCCGACCAAGACGGCGACGCCTGCGAATAAGTGGGCGTCAAATGCCGTATAAAGAACTTTATCAACATATGGTACGGCAGGAAGCGTATCAGCCCTTAACAGCGTGACGACGAATGCAACAACGGCTGTTAACAACGCAACTCCAACGAAGCGGTCTGAACGGTGCAAGGCGCAGCCGAACAATCCCGCTACCAGAGCCCCGGCCATGGCCCGGTCCGGTTGAAGCGCAATAGCGAAAGCGGCGGCGACCATCCCAGCCGTTGCGAGCGTATTCCGCGTTTGTGCAAAGTTGACGATCATGACCGGCAGAAAAAGCAAACTGGTTTGGACGAAAAAAGGGCCGATGACGAGCCAGCGCCTGGCGCCCTCAAAGGAACCGCCGAATACTGACGTAACAAGCAGGAGAACGCCCATCGCCAAGACGCCGATACCGGCCAAACGCCCGGTAAGCGGCGCGATGCGAACGGACAGGGCGAGCACAACAAGGCCAATGATCAGGGCGCCAAGGTTTAACGCCGGAAAAACGAGCGGCGCGCCAGCCGCAGCCATATAGGCGACGCCTAAAATAACAGCGATGACCGCTGACAGGACGCCGACAAGACGCGGATGATGAAAAATATTAAAGGATGATCCCATGGCGGTCGTATCTCCTACTGGACGGTCGCTTCCTGAAAGCGTGCTGAATGCGGCTTGTGCGTGCGCAAGCACAATGCGGGGCGCCAGGCCGCAAAATCCTCCAAAGGCGAACCGCAACGCTTCGCCATCTCGGGGAATGAGGGCGACTTCCGCGCGTAAGGCGTCGGCCCATCGCGCACAGCTCTCTGGAAGGATAATGCGCAAGACGTCGCAAAGATAATTTGCGACAGAGCGCCGAAACCCAAGGCTCATGCCAACGCCTCCTTGCCGCGCTTTGTTTTTTGACGCGCAGCGAGAGGCGGATTTTCTTGCGCCAACAAAACGCCGCTCGCGGTTAGGCGATACGCATGCCGAGGCGGCCTTCCGCCTTGCGTGGGCTCTTGCCATTCTGACTTGAGATAGCCTTGGTCTTCGAGACGAATGAGAAAGGGATAAAGCGTGCCCGACTTAACCCCCGTCTGACGGCAGAGTTCGTAGCCATGCGACCAGTCGTTTCCGGCGCTGAGCAGCGCATGAAGAATTTTTCTGGCGGGGTTGGACAGGGATCGGGACCGTCTCATGCGTTTCATATCTATCTATGTAGACTTAATGTCAACATGCATTATGGGAAGCGGCGTGCCGAATCTGCTTTTCGATCAACATTCCAAGTTCTTGATTGATTACGACGCAGATAAAGGTGAGGTCACGGTTCGCCATTCGAAGACCGTGGCGCGCTATGGATCCCGCCGTCTAGCCGCGGGAAGGCGAGAAAACAAATACCGACAAATAATTTCGGTCAGAATTTCATTGCAATCAGATAACGCCCCCCGCCTCGCCCTTAACGTGTCAAAAATTTTTCCAATCAACCAAAATTCCGTAAACCGATTAACCTTATAGCGCTCTCAATAACCAGCGTAATTCGTCGTAACTGTACAAACTGTGGGAAACTTATCTACGGGGGTGGTCGCCGCCAGTATGATGGGCGCTATGAGAAATGGTGAAGGTCATATGAAAGCGCCCGATCAGCGGGCGCCGGCAAGCGAGGCGACGGATAGCGCAGCGCGCCAAACCCGCGTGCGATCCGTCGAGGGGCCGCTTTGCGCGGCGCGCGAGGGTCGAAGCGATTGGGATGAACCCGATCAATGCACCGTTGCTGAAGAGACCGACTTCGACGCAGCGCTGGCGGCGCGCTATCGGCGGCTTTCGCTGTTGACGCTTGATCTCGCCGAAGCGGCGGGCGAAGCCGCCGTTAATTTTTCTCTTGTGGACACTAAGGGCGTGCGCCCTGCATTTTTTGATAGACGTTGCGCGCGCGAAGGCGCGCATTCTTCAGATTTGGCCGCCTTCGCGGCCAGGGCGATGACGCGCGCCGTCTGGGCGCATCGCGTAATCGAACGGCTGCGGCGTGGGCCCGGCGCCGACAAACGCCGGCCCAACGCCTTCGAGGCCCCCCACATGACGAACGGCGAGAATGTCAAAATTCTCGCTCCGACCGCTCCGGACCATTTCGCGATGTGCGCCGCGTCTCCGCATTCATTCCCCGATGTCGAAGTGGAGCCGACAAATCCGCTGGCGGAGCTCAGCTTTGGCGACGCCCATGATCCCTACCGGGACTGTTTTTCATCGAATAATGGGCCGCGCGTAAGAACGCACATGGGCGCTGAGCGCGCGCCTGATGGTGAACCCGCCGCTGTTGCACCAGCTTCTGATGACCCGCCGGCGCGTACAGCGCCTCAGCCTTGTTGCCGCAAGGACGCCACCAGGCCGGCGGCGAATTCCGACAAGGTGTCGTCGCGCGCGCCCATGACGATGATGCGATCGCCGTCACGCGCCAGGTCGAGCAGCTTTGCGCCGCAATCGTCACGTGTTTCAAACGCTTGCGCGTTACGGCCGGCGGCGCGAACGCCGGCGGCGATATCCTTGCTCGTAACCGCGCGGTCGACGGTGCCGCCGTAATAAACAGGCTGCGGCATCAAGAGATGATCGTCCGGCTTCAGATGATGAGAAAAACAATCGATGAATTCCTGCTTCATTTTTTTGAGCGGACCAAAACCATGAGGTTGAAACATGATGAGCAACCGGCCCGGGAAATCGTGGAGCGTGCGCAAGGTCGCGGCGATTTTGTCCGGGTTATGACCAAAATCGTCGATCACCGTGACGCCGTTCGCGGCGCCCACAAGTTCAAAGCGCCGTTTGACGCCCTCAAAGCGGGAAAGCGAGGCCGCCGCGTCGGCGAGCGCGATCCCGCCCGCATGAGCCGCGCAGAGCGCCGCAAGCGCATTCGACACATTATGGCGACCGGGCATGGTCAGCGCGACGCGCGCGCGTGCGCCTTCCGGCCCGTGCGCGGTGAACGAGACGCCGAAGGGTTCCGGCGTAATTTCACCGGCGTGGAAATCAGCGGCGGCGTCGGTGAGGCTGTGGGAAAGCACGCGCCCATTGACGGCCGCTGTGAGCGCCGCGGCTTCGGCGTCGTCGCGATTGATTACGGCGGTTTCCGCTTTTCCGACAAATTCACCGAAGAGCGCGCGCAACTCATCCATGGATTTATGATCGAGCGAGATATTGTTCAGAACCGCGACGGTCGGCGCGAACAGCGCAATCGAGCCGTCGCTTTCATCGACCTCGCTGATAAACGAGGGGCCGCGGCCGACGCGCGCGCTCGCGAAAAGCGCTTTGTCAGTGACGAAATTTTTCATCACCGCGCCGTTCATGATCGTCGGATCCTCGCTGGCGTCGGCATATATCCAGCCGGTCATCGCCGTGACCGTGGATTTGCCGCTGGTGCCGCCAACGGCGACAGAAAACGGCGCGTCGTTAAAGAGCGTCGCCAACAATTGCGCGCGCGAAAGCCGCGGCGCACCGACCCGGTTAGCGGCCGCCACATCGGGCACGGTATCCTCAACCGCGGCGGAGGCGACGAGCGTCTGTTCGCCACTGACGAGACCGCTCCCATTTTGCGGGAACAAATCAACGCCGAGCGCGCGCAAATAATCGAATTTCTCCGGCGTGCGGCCCTGATCGAGCGCCCGGTCGGAGCCGGCGACCATCGCCCCTTTTCCTTTCAGAATGAGAGCGAGCGGCAACATCCCGCTACCGCCAATCCCGCAGAAAAAATATCGCTTCGCTTTGTTCACCATTTCATCGCTATAATCCGATTTCGTTTAAGAGGCGTCATTAATGTGGCGAAAGACCCGTTAAAGACCATGAATGTCGGTAGAAAACACGAGCGCATTATCGTCGTGGCGCCGGGCCGCGCGCTCAGCCAAGACGCGGCGGCGTGCGTCGCCGCCATGGCGCGCGATCTATACCCCGCGCTGACGCTGACCTTTCATCCGCAATGTTTTTTGCAGCATGGTCATTTCGCGGGCGACGACGCGGCGCGTTCGGCGGCCTTTCTGGAGGCGGCGAACGATCCGGGGCACGACGCGGTCTGGTTTGCGCTTGGCGGCTATGGCTCCTGCCGCCTCGCGGACGAAGTTTTCAATGCGTTAAACGATCATGCGCGCGCCAAAACCTATCTCGGCTACAGCGACACCGGCGCCATTCTCGCGCGGCTGCAACGGCTTGGGTTTGAGGGTCTCGCCCACGGGCCGATGCCGGGCGACATCACGCGGCCGGGCGGCGAGACGGCCGTGCGGCGCAGTCTCGATTTTCTGGCGGGCGGCGCACGCGACGGGATCGAAGCGCACGCCGCCGCGGGCGGGCGCCACGCGGCGTTTAATATTACCGTCCTTAGCCATGTAATCGGCACGCCATGGGCGCCGGCGCTCGACGGCTTTGTCCTGCATCTGGAAGAAGTCGCTGAGTATCTTTATCGGATTGATCGCGCGCTGTTTACGATCCTCAGCAGCGAAACAGCGCGGGCGTGCGCCGGCGTTCGGCTCGGGCGCTGCAGTGATATTCCAGAAAACGACATCGCCTTTGGCGGCGATGAAGTTGATAGCGTCAAATATTGGTGCGAACGCAACGGCGTCGCCTATCTAGGACGCAGCGATATTGGTCACGATACGGATAATAAGATTGTGCCGTTCGGCGAGTAATCGCGATCGGATAATCTTATTCCGTCGCCATGATTCCCATGATCGCAGGACCGAGAATAACCGCGAACAGGACCGGCAAGAAGAAACCGATCATCGGGACGGTCAGTTTCGGCGGCAGCGCGGCGGCTTTTTTCTCCGCTTCCTGCATGCGGTAGTCGCGGTTTTCCTGCGCCATCACGCGCAGGGACTGACCCAAGGGCGTGCCGTATTTCTCAGACTGGATCAGCGCGGTCGTCACGCCTTTCACCCCGTCAAGACCAGTACGTTCGGCGAGGTTCAGGTAGGCGGATTTTCTTTCTTGCAAATAGGACAGCTCAGCGACCGTCAAGCCAAGCTCTTCGGCCAGTTCAGGCGCGCCGGAGCCAACTTCTTCGCTCACTTTCTGAATCGCCGCTTCAATCGACATGCCGGATTCGACGCAGATCAAGAGCAAGTCAAGCGCGTCGGGCCAAGCCAACTGAACCTTTTGTTGCCGCGAGGCAATCTTATTATTAATGTATACGGAAGGAAGATAGAACCCAGCAAAGAAAGCAAGAAATACAACGACGAGCTTCATGAAGCTGTCTTCAATTTCAATGCCGTTAAATGCGTAAATATAAATCGCCATTCCGATTGCGACGACAAACGGCATACCCAATCGCGCCGCCATGAAGACGAAGACCGGGCGCGGCCCGCGGAAACCCGCCATGCTCAGTTTTTTACGCGCCTCTTCAGCATCGAATATCTCAAACAGATTAAGGTTTTCAACAATTTCCTTCAAAGCGCCCTGCGCCGAGCTTGCACGCAAGCTCGCATTGCCACGGCTATTCAAAGACTCTCGGTGCTGCTCACGCAGCCGATTGCGATAATCCGCGACGCCCTTCATCCGCTCCTTCAATTTATCCTTTACAAGAAAAGGTTCCAGTACGGAGTAAATAGTTGCAATTGACGCAAGCGCAACCAGCATTGATATCTGGAATTGGCGATCCGTGACGAGATTGATAAAGTCTTCCACGACTGTTCCCTTAAACCTTGATCTGCATCATCTTCTTCATGACCATGATGCCCGTTCCCATCCAGACGCCCGCGCCGAGCAAAATGAAATTGCCTGTCTTGGTTGTGAAAAGCGGCGTCAGATAATCAGGCGACGCCAACTTGACGGCGCCCATAACGAGGAACGGCAACGCGCCGATGATCATTGCAGACGCTTTCGCTTCCGCCGAAAGCGCTTTGACCTTGCCTTCCATGAGCTTGCGGCTCCGCAGGACGTTCGCCAGATTGCCCAAAGCCTCGGCGAGGTTACCGCCCGTTTTTTGTTGGATCATCAACACAATCGAAAAGAAGTTAACTTCCTGAAGCGGCATGCGCTCGTACATCCGGCCCAACGCCTGCTCAAGGGAAAGCCCGATCTTGATGCCTTCCGTCAACATGTGAAACTCTTCATTGACCGGTTTTGGGGCTTCAGCGGCAATGATTTTCAAACATTCATTGACTGGCAGACCGGACTTCACACCACGGACAATCACATCGATCGCATTCGAAAATTCGTCAGCAAATTTCTTTTGACGACGCTTTGTGTAAAATCCTACGAACCAGTTCGGCAGCCCCAATCCGCCAATGAGGAAAAGCGCGCCCGTCACCCATGGCTGTTGTCCGGTGACGAACCCGACCACGCCCAGTACAACAGCGGCGATACCGGAACCCATATAAAACTGTCTCGGGGAAATCGGCAGGCCAGCCTGTTCAAGCCGCTGCTCGAGCGTCAGTCGTTTCTTTTTCTTGATCTCTTTTTGCTGATCATCGACTTTCGCAAGCGCCTGGTTCAGCTTGCGACGGCGATCCTTCTGGTTTGCTTCATTGGCCGCCGCGTTCGCCCCCGACCGACTCTTTGCCTTCACCGTATCGATAGAAGCAATGCGCTTATTTGCTTTATCTTTTTGTGTTGGCGCCAACAAAACGAAGGCGAGCGCTGCGAAACACACAACGCCCAAGCCGATTACCATCAGGACTTGCTGGTCCATAAATCGTCCCTACTCTGCGGCGGCGTCGAGTGCTTCGGCGAGTTCCGCTTCCTTGCCGTAATACTTGGCGCGGTCCCAAAATGCGGGACGTGCGATACCTGTCGATTTGTGGCGACCAATGAGCTTACCATTCTCATCTTCGCCTTCCATATCGTACACGAAGAGATCCTGAGTGATGATCGTGTCGCCTTCAGTTCCAAGAACTTCCGTAATATGAGTGATACGCCGCGAGCCGTCCCGCAATCGCGCTGCTTGAATAACGACGTCGATGGACCCAACAATCATTTCACGGATTGTCTTCGACGGAAGGTTATAACCGCCCATCGTGATCATGGATTCAACACGCTGCAATCCCTCACGCGGCGAGTTAGCGTGAAGCGTCCCCATAGAGCCGTCGTGACCAGTGTTCATGGCCTGCAACAAGTCAAATGCTTCGGGGCCACGAACCTCACCCACAATAATTCGTTCAGGGCGCATCCGTAGACAGTTCTTTACAAGGTCCCGCATCGAGACTTCGCCTTGCCCCTCAAGGTTCGGCGGGCGCGTCTCAAGCCGCACCACATGCGGTTGTTGCAATTGAAGTTCGGCGGCGTCTTCGCATGTAATGACGCGCTCATCATGTTCGATGAATCCGGTCATACAGTTAAGAAGTGTTGTTTTACCCGAACCTGTACCGCCAGAAATCAACGTATTAATTCGGCAAGCGCCGATGATTTCCAATACTTTCGCGCCTTCTGGCGAAATCGATCCGAAATTGACCAGATCGGAGATCCGCAGCTTGTCCTTCTTAAACTTACGAATCGTAAGCGCAGCGCCATCGATCGAAAGCGGCGGCGCGATGACGTTGACACGAGAACCGTCGGGCAAACGCGCGTCACAGATCGGGCTTGCTTCATCAACACGCCGACCGACCTGACTCACAATCCGTTGGCAGATGTTCATCAATTGCGCGTTATCGCGAAAGCGCACATTCGTAAGCTGAATTTTACCGCCAACCTCGATGAAAACCCGGCTTGCGCCATTGACCATGATGTCGGCGATGTCATCGCGCGCAAGCAACGGCTCCAAAGGTCCGTACCCGAGTACATCGTTACAAATGTCTTGGAGCAACGCTTCTTGCTCGGCGATGGACATCTGAACGTTCTTGATCGAGATGATTTCGTTGACAATGTCGCGAATTTCTTCCGCAGCCGCTTCCGTGTCAAGCTGAGCAAGTTGCGACAGGTCGATGGTGTCGATCAGCGCATTGAAGATCGTTGTTTTCGTCTGGAAATATTCGTCAGACCGCCCGCCAATTTCAACTGGCTGGGCGTTGGCCGCCGGAGGCGTCGCGACACGCGGCGGCGCAGCAGGCGGCGGCGCTTTTTTCGCAGCCTTCGTCTCTTTCGGCGCCTCAGGCTCCGGCTTCTTTGCAGCAGGCGCCGGTTGGGGCGGCGCTTCTGCAGCTTCTGCTGTTCTTTTCCCGAACATTCTTTACCCTGCTATTTCTTAAACAGACCCGAAAGACTGAATTTCGACGACTTGGTAAGCGACTGGTCGCGCCCAATGACGCGCGCTGCGAGGTCCCGGAGACCTTGCGCTGTTTTTGTTTTTGCGCCGACTTCCATGATCGGCGCCGCATTAGTGGCGGCCGCGTGAAACAGTTGCGGTTCCCACGGGAAGATCACCGCAGGCGTTATGCCCACATGTTCGACGAACTGTTCGGCCTGAACAGAAGAAACCTTCGGGTCGAACTGGTTGATAACAAGCGTCGGCGACGCATCGTTCGGCCGGGCGCTCGAAATTACGTCCACCAGATTTTTGGTGTTCCGGAAGGATGCGAGATCCGGCGCGGCCGTTATCACGATTTCATCCGCCGTCTGCAGCAGCCGTTTCGACCATCCTGTCCAGACATGCGGCACGTCGATGACGATTGTCGGAGCCGCCCCGCGAACCACATCGATAACGGTTTCGAACGCCTGGTCGTCAAGGTCGTAATCACGATCAAGAAGGTTAGGCGCTGTGAACAGGCTCAAGCGATCCGTGTGCTTCTGAAGGAGCCTATCAAGCAACACGTCATCGAGACGTTCCGGGGAGCTCAGCGCTTCGACAAGGCCGGACGTCGGATCCTGTTCGAAATCCAGGCTCGCGGTGCCAAATGGCAAGTCGAGGTCAAGAATCACTGTATCGCTGTGAAACTCTTCGGCGATGCTCCACCCGACGTTATGAGCAATTGTGGAGGAACCCACGCCGCCGCGCGCGCCCACGAATGCGATCGTTTTTCCGATTGGCGGCGCAGACGGATCAACATAGAGTTCCGCGATCGACTTGATCACATGCAATGGCGACTTCGGGCGTACAATATAATCGCTGACGCCCTGGGACATCAATTCACGGTAAAGACCAATATCATTGACCCGACCGATAATAATCACCTTAGTAGACGGATCGCAGACTTCGGCGAGCTCGCCGAGCTGACCGAATAACTCAGCGCCGCCGTCTAAAGCCTCGATCAGAATTAGATTCGGCGTTGAGGCGCCTTGAAAATGGTCGATCGCCTTAGCGAGACCGCCCATATGCATCGTCAGATGGGTTTTTGACAAACGCCTGTCCACAGCGGCTTTTTCAAGCAAGGCTGTTATCGCCGGCGTCTCGCAAAAAGCATGAATTGAAATGCGCGGAACGGGCCGGTGATCGACTTCCTCATCGCCATATGTCGAAACTTCAGTATCGAATTCCTCGTCGGCTGACAGGTCTGTTGGCAATACAGACCCCGCCGCAACGACTGCACTGCTAGCGGCGATATTCTCATCGGACAAAGGCTCTGCGGTGTCTTCGGCGACGGGAGCCTCAACCGGCAAACTCTCGTCGCTTATCTCATCCAAAAATTCGTCGTCCAGACTGAAATCATCTGATGAGATTTCTTCCTCTTCGAGCAAAGAAGCCAAATCGTCATCGTCAATCGAAGGATTCTTTTCCTTGATGAGGTCAAGCTCACTGATCAATTCCTCATCGTCAAAATCATCTTCTCCAAGCGCCGCCAACTCTTCATCGGACAAATCTTCGTCAAGCCATGAATCATCATCATAACTGACAGTTGCGGCGACCAACGGCCCTCCATCGGGTCCGAGCGACGCGGCCGATTTTGCGGCCCCTTCTTCGTTGTCGTCAAACTCGAATGCCGGTTCAACTGCTTTGGTCATACCATTCTCCTTGAGGACGCGTTGCGTCACCCCGCCTTATCTTTCTCAAACTCTATTGCGACACGTCGCTCTGAATGTCCTGGTCGGTCGCCACCGAGGAAATTTCCCCTTCGCGGAACGCCTGAACGGCGCGAATGCGCGCCATGGCGTCGGGATCACCAATATCAGCAGGCGTGATCAGATCGCGAGGATCGGCGACCATTGCTGCAAGATTGTTTTGCGCCGCGCAGCCAAAATTCGGGCTGATCAGATTACGCCGATCGGTTTTTGCAATGCCCTTCCAGTTGCCGCATTCGCTCGGCGTCGCCACATAATGCGTGTAGGACAAAATTAATTGACCTGAGCGGTCATCGCCCGTGCGATAAGTTGCGCCAGATATGGACGACCATGGAACCCCAGATGCGTGCAGGAATGAACGTATATCCGCCGCAGTTTCCTGTCCGTCAAGGTCGTCGGTCCTGCCAGACGGCGCCGTCACCGTGATTGGACCGTGGCCGTCGCGCAGATAGGCATCAGCAAAAGCACGAATACGGGCGCTATCAAGCGATGAAAGCTCCTGTGTTGTTGGGTCAACGTTGAGTGTCAGTGACACGACCTGACTGTCGACGGCAATTGGATGATTGCTTTCATATCCGCCAGCATGTTCAACACTGTTGATCGCACCAGCGCATCCATTCAAGAAGACCGCTCCGGCAGCCATCGCCATAAGTTTGTAAAAATTCGATGTCATGATGCTTGCCTTTTAATCAAGAATGAATCCGAGCGGCCCTTGCAAAGTTTTATCTTGCACGCCACCGCCTTGAAGGCCGTATGTTGAAACCATCCGCCCTAGGAAAATTGTCTGAAGATCGGTTGCTGGAACAAACCCTTCTGATGGATCGGTAAGCGCGCTTTTGTGGGTTGGTTCCACGAGGTATGGCGTCACAATAATGACCAGCTCGGTTTCGGAATTCTGGTAGTCCTGGCTCCTGAAGAGCTGGCCAAGCAGCGCAACATCTTTGAGCCCCGGAATTCCATTAATCGTCTGGCGCAAATCTTCCTGGAGCAACCCAGCCATGACGAGGCTGCCGCCTGAGGGCAATTCAACTGTTGTTTTCGCCTTTCGGGTCGACAGGCCTGGAATCGTCAATCCTGGCGTCGATGTGGTGATAACTTGATCAGGCTGAAAGTTTGGATTCGGAATCTGATCCAGAATGCCATCGCCGTTAGCATCCAGAAGCAGGGTCTGCGGTGTACCGCTCGGGATCACCTGCGACTGTGTGGCGCTAGAAATAGAGAAGCCGTTTTCTGCGGTCAGCTCACTCACTTCAGTCTCAATCTTCAAATTGATACGGCCTTTGTTTAATACCAAGGGTGTAAAACCAAGGCCGACACCGAATTCTTTGAATTCAATTGTGACGACGCCTTCGTCTTGCCCAACGGGGATAGGGAACTCGCCGCCGGCGAGGAAATTCGCCGCTTCACCGGAAAGCGCCGTGATATTTGGCTCAGCCAGTGTACGCACCATCCCCAAGCGCTCGAGCGCACGGAACGAGAAGTCGAGGCTGGATTGATTGTTTGCGCCGAACAATCGACTTGCTGTTCCGGCAAGTCCGCCGCCGCTGCCGCCAGTTGCGAATGTGCTGGCAGCCGCTTCGAATGCAGCGTTTGACAACGTTGCAACACCGCTTGTGTCAACGCCAAGCTGTTTAATCATGGAACGCTGCATCTCGACGATACGAACCTTTAGCATTACTTGCTCGCGGTCACGAATAGTAACCATAGAGATCACTTTGGTAGGATCATCGATAAACCGCCCGGCGATATCCAGCGCATTGGCCGCTTCTACACTGTTGCCAACCACGCCACGAAGGATAATGTTATCGTTTACAGCTTCCGCCTCAATCCGTGTATCCGGCATCAATCGCGCAAAAAGGTCCGTAAGCACATCAAGATCGCGCTCAACGCGAATCTCCAAATTGAGAATTTGCCGGCCTCGCGAATCAAAGAAGAAAGCGTTAGTCTGGCCGACCGTTAGACCAAGCAGGTAAACGCGGCTCGGTGATCGCACGACCGCGTCAACAACAGCTGGCTGTGACACTAGAACGTCCGACGCAGGCCGTGGCAATTCGACAATGGCCGCTTTATTCAACGGCAGAACAATACTCTGCGAGACGGCACTCTCGCCACCAGAGTCAATTCTGACAGGGTATGCGCCACGCTGTGCGAGAGCATCATTCATTGCAACATCAAACCCCGCGAACGCGACCGCAGCAATGACGCCCACGGTTACCTTGCGCCCTATAAAACTCTTCAAGCTCATGATTTGCCCCTTTTCGAACAGGCTCTTAAGATCGGCCATATCGAATTACCTCTACATCTGCGCTCTGACTCTCCGCTGGATCATCACCGTCTTTTTGAAACACGCTCCGCAGAGCCAAGCTCAGTTGGCCACGCGAATTTTTGGCTGAAATGAAACGCTTCGCATCAGGCGGAGTCATTTCGAGCGTAATATTTGATGCAATAATATTCGGCGTTTCCGGATTTTCCGAGAAAACCGAGTCCACAGCAAGGACGCGAATATCTTGCAACAAGGTTGAGACCTGCGCTCTTTCTTCATCACCCTCCAGTGCGAAATGAATATCGACTTTATCGCCAGGTAGAATAAAACCACCCGCAGATTTCTCAGGCGTTACTCGCATGGTCACCGCACGCATTCCAGGCGATACAACAGCAGCCATCAAGCTTGAGTTACCAGCCCGAACAATCTTCGCTTCAATAATAGGTTCGCCCGCAATAATGAGCGTTCGAGCGACAGCTTCCGCGAGTTCTTCCTGATTGGCCCCGGAATCTTCTGTAATAAAAGCTTCAGAAAGGGCTTTCTCCGGCCACTGCACCCAGCGGGTCGTATCGACGCCAAGCCGTTCACCACGTGCAAAATCTTTGTCAGCGACAAGCACACGTACAGTTTTTTCCTCAACGGGCTTTACGACCTGTATTGGCGCTTGCTCTGTAGGCTGATTGCCCATCATCAGAAAGAATGCGCCGACGCCAGCAACAAGTGCGACCCCTAGAACTGCTACTCGAGTTACATTCATCTCAATTCCGCCTACTTAGAAACAGGCTCATCGCCCAGAAATTCGTCATCATTATCTGGAAAATACCTCAAAACTACGTTAACTCATTTTCTTAACCGCCAAAGACCAATTGAAAGTAGAGCGTTTCCTGGAAACTAAGCAGACCGCCAATACAAATGGCGACCGCATAAGGAATATCGCGCGGCCGTTGATGTAGGCGGAGTAACCATGGCGCATGCGCGTATATCGGTAACGCGGGCGTTTTTCGGAATAGAAGTAAAAACAGCGCGAGAAAAGCACCAGCTAATGCCATATTCAGCAAAAACACGGCGAACCCTGGAAAACCGATCCAAAGCACACTTGCAGCGAAGAGTTTTGCATCGCCACCGCCGATAATACTTCGGGCAAAAAGAATAAACCCAACAATGAGCGCTCCAATTGAAAGCATCAACGACTCAAACATCGCTGTCGGTGGTGGCAACAAAAATATGGCGCTCAAGAAGTAGCTAACGATGAGTAAGATCGAGACCCAATTTGGAATCTTAAATTCGTACAGGTCGTTAAAGGCTGCGATTATCAAGGCAGCGGGATAACAGGAAAGTACGATAAGAGAAGCGACCGATATCACTTGTTTCCTCCAGCCGATGGAGGCGTAACCTTAACGGCGGAGGCTTAACAGTTTATTTGATATGAATAAAAAAAGGGGGCTCTCGCCCCCTTTTTTATCAACAAAAAGCGTCTTCTTAAAGGTTCGAAGAAACTTCCGAAAACGTATCGCTCAGATTTGTACCGACGGCACGAACGGCGGCGATAATGGCGACAGAAATGAGTGCTGCGATCAAACCATATTCAATCGCCGTTGCACCATCTTCGTCTTTCAGAAACTTAGCTACGAGAGCGTTCATTGTGGACTCCTGCTTACTTTACTACTTGCATCGCTGAATTGACCTAGTCACCTTCAGACTAACAAGAGTGTGCACACCGCAGGTAAATAATTGCTAAACAAATGGGGCCATTGAAAATTTTATTTGTCTACGGAAAATTAAGGTTATCTACTTGTTTACTGTATTCTAGGACGCAAGCTTGTTTAGCTGACTGATGTCACAAATCACCAAACCTGGATAGTCGCGGCGAGCGACTTCATCCTGAATTAGCTGCGCCACCGCGTTCGCAACCAGGGTTTCATCAACATCCGCCTT
>JBCAXE010000036.1:0-35940 GCA_038534195.1 Pseudomonadota bacterium | reverse complement strand
CAGACAGCGTCACCGGCGGGCCGGGGCGTTCATCCGTTTCGGTGAAGGCGATGGGCAGACCAAGCGCCGTCAGATTGCCGTCCGTGAGCGCCAGATTGATTTCTGCGATGTCCGTTGAAAAGAGCTGCCCCAGTTGCGCGCCCGGCGTCACGAATTGACCGACGCCCACATTCCGCGTGCGCACGCGTCCGTCGAACGGCGCTTTGATCGAAGTGCGCTCAAGGTTCAGATACGCGGACTGAAGATCGGCTTTCGTCGCTTCGAAGTTGGCCCGCGCCTGCGCCAGTTGGGGCTCGCGAAGCGTCAACGGATTGGCTTCAACGGCGCGGCCGAGGTCTTCGTAATCCTGGCGCGCCAGTTCCGATTCCGCTTCCTCGCGGCGTAATGTCTCCTCCGCCTGAGCCACGCGTGCTTTGGCGCTGGCGACTGCGGCGCGAAAATCTGCGTCTTCGATCTTGATAAGAAGATCGCCTTTCTCGAAGGCGCCGCCGTCGACAAAAAGGTTGGATGTTTTCACGATCTTGCCGGAGACTTGCGACGTAAGCGTAATATCCGTTTGCGGACGAACCTCGCCTTGCGCGTTCACTTTCAAGGTGACGAGTTGCGGCACCACGGTGGAGAAGAAAACAGTCGGCGGAGTGATTTCCGGTGTTTGACGTTCCGGTTTCGGACGCGCCGCCCCCATGATCGCGATCAGAACGACGCCGCCGACAAAAATGCCGATCGTGCCGATGATCGTAAAAAACTTACGAATCATATTTTAGTCTCCCGTCGCGAGAGCCGCCTTTGCAACCGCCGCCGTTTCGATCGGCGCGGCCCCTTCCGCCACCTCGATCGCTAAGTCTTCTTCCGTCAAAAAGTCGCCGCCGATCGCCAGATAAAGCTGGACGCGGTTAGCGACGCGCTGTTGTTGTGCTGTTATGTATGCGCTTTCCGACGAAATACGACGGGTTTGCGCATCGAGCAGGTTAAAAATGGTGGCGGCGCCGCTTGTATAACGCCGTTCCGTCAATTCTTCGGCCGCCGTGGCCTCTTCAAAAGCCAGCTTCAGCGCTTTTTCGCGCGCGGCGAGAAGGTTCTCCGCCGCAATCGCGTTCTCAGCTTCCTCATACGCTTCGAGCGCTGTTTGCGCGTAAGTCAGTAATGAGGCTTGTGCAATCGCCTTTTGACGCTTCGTGTTAGCGCGGATGCGGCCGCCTTGGAACAGAGGCTGAAAAAGGCCGGCGGCGATATTACCGGCGAGGCGTTCCGGATCGATGATGTCAGCGAGATCCGGGCCGCTTGTGTTGACGTTTCCTGAAATTGTCAGGGTTGGGAGCATTTGCTTGGCGGCGGCGCGAGCGCGCAGGCCCGCCGCTTCCATGCGAAGTTCAGCGGCGATCAAATCCGGCCGGCGAGAGAGAAGGTCGCCGGGCGCGCCAGCGCCTTCAAGCGCCGGGAGTTCGGGCAACGTTTCAGCGGCGGCGATCTCAGCGCGCGGATACCGTCCGAGCAACACTTCAAGGCGCCGCGAGGCTTCCTGTTCGAGTTGGCGGCGCTGCGCCAGGTTTGCTTCTGATGTTCCGAGGGCGGAGCGTGACAGCCGAACGTCGAGGCTTGAAGCGACGCCGCGGTCGTAACGCCGCTCAGTGACCCGCAGATTGCTCTTGCGCGCTTCAACGTCTCGTTCGCCCAGCTCGCGTTGCTGGCGCGCCTCGATCAGCGTGAACCAACCGCGCGCAACCTGACCGGCGATCGCCAATTGCGTGCCGCGAAGGTCCGCAAAGCTTGCGCGGGCGTCTTTGTAAGCGGCGCGTGTTTCGTCCGTCAGTCTGCCCCATAAGTCGAGCTCCCAGCTAAGCTGAGCGCCAAGGCGAAAATTGTTGATGTAAATGCGGCGGTTCGGGATCGCCGTGTCGATCTCGCCGTCCTGGCCGAACACAGGGTTCTGATTGCCTTGAGCGGGGCCGGGGCCAATAAATTGATCAAGCCCGTCCACTTCACCGTCGCCGTCCACGTCAACGCCGAATTGATCTTCCAGATCCTGCGCGCGCACGCGGCCTGTCACGCCGCCGGGTCCGCCGCCGGATTGAGCCGCGATGGAGGGGTCAGTGACGATTGCGTTCCGGCTCGCCCCCGGTTGCGCGTTGAGGGTTGGCAACAGTCCGGCGCGCACGATGCGCGAATTCTGCTTCGCTGATTCGAGATTAGCGGCGGCGGCCAGCAAATTATTGTTGTGGCCCATGGCCTCGGAAATCAGACCGCGCAGCGTCTGATCTTCAAACGCCGCCACCCAGTCGCCGGTCGGGACAGCGCCGCGCACTTCCGCCGCGGTCCACGTCTCGGGCGCGTCGGGCAGATTCGCCTCCAGCAATTCGGTATCGAGACTGGCGCAACTCGCCAGAAGGAATGAAAGGAACGCCGCGCCCCCACGGGTCATAGGTCTCTCCAAGGTCACTACTGCGCTCACGAAACGGCGCTCTTTCCTTACGTTAGATCGTCACATTCAGCTTACCGCAAGCGCGAAGCGACAGCCTGAAAGCTCAATGCGATGAGCGGCTCTCTTTATCCTTATGGCGTCATATTAACATCTTGGTTAACGCCCGCCTCTCATTTTGGGCTGAAAGCGCCGTTTTTTGCCGTTGTGGCCCAGAAGGCACGGTTAATGTGAGGGGGAAAGAAAGTGTGGAGGCCACGGCCGGAATCGAACCGGCGTACACGGCTTTGCAGGCCGCTGCGTCACCACTCCGCCACGTGGCCTCTATTCACGCATTATAATAAGCGAAGCGGAGCGCGTGTCTTAGCCCCAACATCGCCGCCCCGCAATCTGGACGCGACAAAAAAAGCCGATTGATTGCGGCGGCTTGCATTGCATGGGCGGACGCCGGCATGTATCTGCGCACAATACACCCTGAAGACGAGCGCACAGATGGACTATTCCGCCGCCCGACAGGCTATGGTCAATAGCCAAATCCGTCCTAATGACGTGACCGATCACCGGCTTTTGCAAGTTTTTGAAACTGTTCCGAAAGAAACGTTTCTGCCGGCGGCGCTAAAGCCTCAGGCATACGTTGAAAAAGAGCTTGCTTATGCGGACGGGCGTTATCTGCTTGAGGCGCGCGATCTTTCCAAATTGCTGCAGGCCGCCGAGGTCGGACAGAGCGATTTGATTCTCGACGCGGCCAGCGGGTGCGGGTACTCAACGGCTATCCTTGCGGGCCTCGGCGAGATGGTGGTGGCGGTTGAAAGCGATGAAGCCGTCGCCGCAGCGTCGGAAAAAGCGTTGACTGACCTTGATATCGCGAACGCCGCCGTCATTACCGGCGACCCTGTTATGGGCGCTGAAAAACAGGGACCGTTCGATGTCATTATTATCGCCGCGCTCATCCAGACCCGGCCGGAAACATTGCTCGGTCAATTAAAAGACGGCGGGCGGCTTGCGGCCATTATGGACGATGGCGGCGTTGCGCGCGGCGTGGTCTTTCACAAAAGTAATGGCGCGATCTCGATGACCCGCCATTTCGCCGCTGCGGCGATCCATGTTCTGCCTGGATTTGAAAAACCGAAAGAATTCGTCTTCTGACGCTTGCCAGGCGTCGCGATATCGTTTTTTGCGGCCGTATCGTTTTTTAACGAAAAGACGGAATAAACTTGAAACGCCGGCTGGTCCTGCTGATATCGCCAGTCGTAAACAGACTGTGTCACCAGAGAAGGAGCGGTTATGAACCGCTTGCTTATATCGAGCGCCGTCATTGCAGCGACTATCCTTTCGCCAATTGCGCAGGCCTCCGCTGAAACGCTCACCGACGCGCTCGCCGTCGCCTATCGCACCAATCCGACCATCCGCGCAGAACGGGCGCAATTTCGCGCGACACGGGAATTAAAAGCGCAAGCCTGGGCCGGCGCGCTGCCGCAGGTCTCCGCCTCGGCCAGCATTGAACAGAATAATACGACAAACACGTCGCTTTTTAATACGCCGACGGACGCCAGCGGAAATCCCATTCTGGGCGCGGACGGGCTGCCGCTACCGCCCGAGCCGCAGAGCGTTGAATTCACGCCGATTACGGCCGGCGTTTCTGCAGAGCAGCCGGTGTTCACGGGGTTGCGTAATTTGAATGCGATCCGTCAGGCGAAAGCGCGTGTACGCGCCGGCGGCGCTCGGCTCGTCTCCGTGGAACAGCAAGTGTTGCAACAGGCGGCGACCGCCTATTTCGATGTCCTGCGCGACAGCCAAGTCTATGACGCGAACCTTGGGAATGTGAAAGTCTTGCTGCGCCAACAGGACGAAGCGGCGCTTCGTTTTGAGGTTGGCGAGATTACGAAGACCGATGTGGCGCAGGCCGAAGCGCGCCTTGCGGGCGCGCGCTCGCAACTTGCGGCCGCACAGGCGCAGCTCGCGGTTTCCCGTTCGGTATACCGACAAATGATCGGCGAGATGCCGGGGACGCTCGATGACGATCCGGCGTTGCCTGATGTTCCTGAAACGGAAGAGCAGGCGCAGAATTTCGCAAAAGTCTTCGCGCCGGCCATCGTTTCTGCGACGGAAACCGAAGAAGCTTCCCGGCGGCAGGTTTCAATCGCCAAAGGCGTGTTGTTGCCGTCCGTATCCTTGACCGCGCGCTATCAATATGCGGAGGATCCGAACTTCTTCGTTCAGAACGACGAACAGTTCGTCTATGGCGCGCAGGCCAGCATCCCGATCTTTCAGGGCGGGCTCAACTATTCGCGCATCCGCGAGGCGAAAGCATTAAACGACGCTGATCGCCGCCGCATCGAAGAAGCCGAACGTCAGGTGAGCGCGGCGGTGAGCGGCGCCTGGGAGCAACTTCAGGCGGCGCGGGTGACAATCGCGTCGGCGCGCGCGCAAGTTGAAGCGAATACGCTCGCGCTTGAAGGCGTGCGGCGGGAGAATCAGGTGGGCGCCAGAACGACGCTCGATGTCCTGAACGCCGAACAGGAACTTCTGAATGCGAATGTTTCGCTCGCGAACGCTGAACGCGACGAACGCGCAGCGGTCTTCTCGTTGCTGGCGTCTGCGGGATTACTGACGCCGGAGGCCGCGGGGCTCACCGTGGACGAGGGCGGTGCTGACGGCGCCGCCGTAAACGACGCCGCTGAGGTCGTCCAATAGAGCAATTGGCCGTCTAAGCGGCCCGGTTTGTTAACGCGGCGTTCAATCTTAAGGGTTGATACTGTCGGCGAAGCGCTTGAAAACATTCGGGGAGATTGCCGTGGCGGCGCTTCCTCACCCATGCCACGCGCATGTTTCTATAATTCAAAGGGCTGTCAGCTGATGACAAACGCACAACCAGAACCGAGCATGGAAGAGATTTTGGCGTCGATTCGCCGGATTATTTCTGAAGACGAGGAAGAAGGCGGCGCGGCGTCTGTCCAGACAGCGCCTCAGGCCGCTGTTCCTCAGCCCGAGCCGGCGCCGGAACCGGCGCACGCCGATCCTGTCGAAGCGGTTCCGACCGCCGTCATTGACGTCGAAGAAGCCGATGAGCCGTTGTCGGAGATCGTCGATGAACCGGCTGCAGAAATCAGCGGCGACGAAGCCCACCCACACCTCGAAACGGAAGATGTCGAAATGATCAAGAACAATGTCGCAGAAGCAATGACCGAAGACGCCTCCATTATCGGCGACGCTTCCGCCTCCGCAGCTTCCAGCGCTTTTCAGTCTCTGTCGCAATCGCTGCGCGTCTCGTCTGGCGAAGGCCGCACGCTCGAGGACATTGTCACGGAATTGCTGAAGCCGATGATCAAGGAATGGCTGGACGCCAACTTGCCGGCGATCGTTGAAGAAAAAGTTGAAGACGAAGTGCAACGTCTGGCCCGCCGCCGCGGTTAAGTCTTTCGTTCAGATTTTTATGAGCCGCCTGGCGAGAACTGGGCGGTTTTTTTTGTGCCTGAAGAGAATGTTGCTCTGATTAGATGCGCCTTACGCCGCTTTCCGCTTGGCTCTCTTCTTCGCCGGGGCTTTCTTTCGCGCCGGCTTAGCGGGCGTGTGTTTTGCGAGGGTTTCTTTCAGGAAGCGGCCCGTATGGCTGCCTTTGATTTTCACAACGTCTTCCGGCGTTCCGCTTGCGACAATCTTGCCGCCGCCATCGCCGCCCTCCGGACCCAGATCGATGATCCAGTCGGCTTGTTTGATGACGTCAAGATTGTGTTCGATGATCACAACCGTATTGCCGTTATCCGCAAGTTCCTGAATAACTTCCATCAGCTTACGGACGTCTTCGAAATGAAGCCCCGTGGTCGGCTCATCCAGAATATATAGCGTGCGCCCCGTGGCGCGCTTGGACAACTCCTTTGCGAGCTTCACGCGCTGTGCTTCGCCGCCGGAAAGCGTCGTCGCCTGTTGGCCGATCTTGATATAGGAAAGGCCGACACGGTTCAGCGTATCCATCTTATCGCGGATAGCCGGAACCGCTTTAAAGAACTCCGCGCCTTCCTCCACCGTCATATTCAGAACGTCGGCGATGGATTTGTCCTTGAATTTCACCTCAAGCGTCTCGCGATTATATCGTTCGCCTTTGCAAACGTCGCAGGTCACATAAACATCCGGCAGGAAGTGCATTTCGATCTTGATGACGCCGTCGCCCTGACAGGCCTCGCAACGCCCGCCTTTGACGTTGAACGAAAAGCGGCCGGGCTTGTAACCACGCGCTTTCGACTCCGGCAATCCTGCGAACCATTCGCGGATCGGCGTGAAAGCGCCGGTGTAGGTGGCCGGATTAGAGCGCGGCGTGCGGCCGATCGGTGATTGGTCGATGTCGATGACTTTGTCGAGATGGTCAAAGCCGACAAGCGTCTTGTGGGCGCCGGGCGCTTCTTTCGAGTTATAGAGTTTGCGCGCGGCGGCTTTGTAGAGCGTCTCGATGACGAGCGTTGACTTGCCGCCGCCGGAAACGCCGGTGACGCAGGTCAGAAGACCGAGCGGAATTTCGGCCGTCACATTTTGTAAGTTATTGGCGCTGGCGCCGGTGACTTTCAGCGTGCGCTTTTTATTGAAAGTCCGGCGCGCCGCAGGCACCGGCACTTCGCGTTTTCCCGAAAGATAGGCGCCGGTGAGCGATGTCTTTGACGCGACGATATTGCGAACGGTTCCTTGCGCGATGATCTGCCCGCCGTGGACGCCCGCGCCGGGGCCGATATCCACCACATGATCGGCGCTTCGGATCGCATCTTCGTCGTGTTCGACCACCAGGACCGAGTTACCGAGATCACGCAGCCGCTTCAGCGTTTCGAGCAAGCGTTCATTGTCGCGCTGATGCAACCCGATTGAAGGCTCATCCAAAACATAAAGAACGCCCGTCAGCCCCGAACCGATTTGCGAGGCGAGGCGGATGCGCTGACTTTCACCGCCAGACAGCGTGCCCGACGCGCGGCTCAGCGTTAGATAGTCGAGCCCCACATTGTTCAGGAACAACAAGCGATCGCGAATTTCCTTCAAAACCCGCACCGCGATTTCTTTTTCTTTCTTTGTCAGTTTTTTCTCGAGCTGATCAAACCAGGCGCCGGCAGCGCGGATCGACATCTCTGTCGCTTCGGAAATGCTGAGCGCATCGATCTTCACCGAGAGCGCTTCCGGTTTCAGGCGCATACCTTCGCAGGCGTCGCAATGGGTGATTGCCTGGAAGCGGGCGAGATCTTCACGCACCCAGGACGAATCCGTTTCGCGCCAACGGCGCTCAAGATTAGGGATGACGCCTTCGAACGGTTTGACCGTCTCAAATTTCCGAGACCCGTCATTATAAAGAAACAGAATTTCTTCATCGCCGGTGCCGTAGAGAATGACATCGCGCGCCATGTCGTCGAGATCGGCCCATTTTGCGGTGGCTTTGAATTTGTAATGCGCCGCCAGCGCCTCAAGCGTTTGCCGATAATAAGGCGATTGACCTTTCGACCACGGGGCGATCGCGCCTTTTGCGACCGGTAAGTCCCAATCGGGCGCCACGAGGTCTTCATCGAACACCATTTGCGTGCCGAGCCCGTCGCATGACGGACAGGCGCCGGCGGGTGCGTTAAACGAAAAGAGCCGCGGTTCAATCTCATCGATGGTGAAACCGGAAACGGGGCAGGCGAATTTTGCGGAGAAAACTGTGCGCGTCGGATCGCCGTTCTTGTCTTTTTTATCGGCGCTTTCGGCCACAGCGATGCCGTCTGCTAAGGCGAGCGCGGTTTCAAATGATTCCGCCAATCTGCTTTCAACACCTTTTTTGACGATGATGCGATCAACCACGACGTCGATGTCATGTTTGATTTTCTTGTTGAGTTTCGGAACGTCGGCGATTTCGTAAAATTCGCCGTCCACTTTCACGCGTTGAAACCCTTTTTTGAGAAGGTCGGCGAACTCCTTGCGGTATTCGCCTTTGCGTCCGCGAATGATCGGCGCAAGGAGGTAGAAGCGCGCGCCGTCTTCTTCGTTCATGACGCGATCAACCATTTCGGACACCGTTTGCGATGTAATCGGCAAACCGGTGGCCGGTGAATAGGGAACGCCGATGCGCGCCCATAACAAGCGCATATAATCGTAGATTTCAGTAACGGTGCCGACCGTCGAGCGCGGATTGCGCGACGTTGTCTTTTGTTCGATCGAAATCGCAGGCGACAACCCTTCGATTTGATCAACGTCGGGTTTTTGCATCAGCTCAAGAAACTGGCGCGCATAGGCGGATAATGACTCAACGTAACGCCGCTGGCCTTCGGCGTAGATCGTATCGAACGCAAGCGATGACTTTCCTGATCCTGAAAGCCCCGTCATGACAACGAGCTTATCGCGCGGAATCTCCAGCGTGACGTTCTTTAGGTTGTGTTCTTTTGCGCCAACAACGCGGATCGATTTCAAACTCATGGTGTCTCATACGGTAGATCGGTAAGGCCAGATGCAAGGAGCCGCTCTTATATACAGCGCGTTGACAGAAAGAACAGGCTGTGAACATTTGTTGTGGATAACGCGGCGTTGAGCGCCGTTCGAATCTGCGTCATGCACAATAAAAGGCACAATTTCAGGAGAATCTCATGGCCGGCAGCGTCAACAAAGTCATTCTTATCGGTAATCTCGGCAAAGATCCGGAAATTCGTCAAACGAAAGACGGTCGCCCCATCGCGAACTTAAGCATCGCGACATCAGAAACATGGAAAGACAGAAACACAGGCGAACGTCGCGAAAAAACGGAATGGCATCGCGTTGTTGTTTTCAGCGAAGGTTTGGCGCGCATTGCAGAGCAATATCTGAAAAAAGGATCGAAAGTTTACGTCGAAGGACAATTGCAAACGCGCAAATGGCAAGATCAAAACGGACAAGACCGTTATTCAACCGAAGTTGTGCTGCAAGGGTATGGCGGGACGCTTACAATGCTTGATGGACGACGCGACGGCGGCGGAATGTCTGACTATGGAAGTTCATCAGGCGGTGCAATTCCCGATCAAGGCGGTCAATCGTTTGAACTTGACGATGATATTCCGTTTTAAAATGTTTGTTTGAGTCGTTTTTGATTCGAAAAACGACTCAAAAAACAAAAAAAACGAACATACGAATCAAAAACACGGCTGAAATTGTGTTTTTGATGTTACAAAAAATGCGTGAAAACGAAAAAAATGCGTATAAAGCTCAAAAAAGTGCTTGTGCGGATGCTTCGTGCGCGCGTTGTACAATACTTTTTTAGCAAATTGATTTATGGGTTGACACTCGAATAAACTTTCGGAGGTAAACCCATGGCGGTTAAACGCAAAACGACAAAAAGAAAAGCTGCCAAGAAGGCGGCGAAACGTAAGACGAAAAAAACAGCAACGAAGCGTAAATCGACGGCGACAAAGCGCAAAACGACGAAAAAGAAAGCCGTGAAGCGTAAGTCGACGAAGAAGAAGGCGACGAAAAAGAAAGCTGTGAAGCGCAAAGCGACGAAGAAAAAAGCGACCAAGCGCAAAACCACGAAGAAAAAAGCCACAAAGCGTAAAACCGCGAAGAAAGCCACGAAAAAGAAGGCTACCAAGCGCAAAGCGACCAAGAAAAAAGCGACCAAGCGCAAAACCACGAAGAAAAAAGCGACAAAACGCAAAACTGCGAAGCGCAAAACAGCCAAACGCAAGACTGCAAAGCAGAAAACAGCAAAACGCCGCTAAGGATTGCGCGCTCTTCGGCCCAAGAGGCTCGATATTGAGCGTACATCTTACAAGAAGACCAAAAACCCGGCCTTTTCGGCCGGGTTTTTTGCATTTTGCGCCCCGTTTGTCGCTTCGCACTGTTTCTGGCAAACTTCGACGCAGAAGGGATGGGGAGCGGTTTCGTGCGATTAATCGGAAAACATGCGTCGGTGTCACGACGCGCAGTCGTCACATTATGCATTGGGGTTGGATTGACCGCGTGCGAAACGATCGGTGTTAAGCGCGTGAGCGACGAGCCCGCATGGTCCGCCACCGGTTATTTACGGCCTGACCCAACCGGCGATCCAGAAATAATTGGCTTCTATTTCACTGAAGAGGAATGCCTTGACGCCGCCGAGGCGTGGAAAGCACGCCAGGTTGTCGGCAATCCCATCTACGCCGAATGCTTGCCGGTTGATCGAAACTAGGCGGCGACGCGAATCAAAATCTTAAAACCTAATGAGGCTGTTGTATGAAACTCTTCAAGATAATCTTTATGGCGTCGATGACGGCGCTCGCAGCATGCGGCGGCGGCAAAAAGGAGAGCGACAGCGCCTCGTCGGCGAATGACTCGGCTGCAAAGACGCCGGCGGTCTTTTCCGGAGAGGCGGTGGAGGGCGCAACGCGCAAGGCGGGCTTTTTCGACATTTATGTTGATGATGCACGCGGCAAAGTCCTCGCTGCATTCCCCGAACCTGATAATGACGGCGTTGCATTGCGATTCATATACGCCACGGGCTTGACCGCGGGGCTCGGATCGAACCCGATCGGTCTTGATCGCGGGGCGTTCGATTCAGGTGTTATCGTCGCGTTCCGGCGCGTTGGCGACAAGATGATCGCCGAACAGGAAAACTGGCGGTATCGCGCGAGCGCCGATCGCGATCTTGAAAAGCGGGCGGTGCGCGAATCGTTCGCGCGTTCCTTTTTTTGGGCCGGCGATATTCTGGAAACGGCCGAAGACGGATCCGCGCTTGTCGATCTTTCGAGTTTCCTGACGCGCGATCATTTAGGCGTCGTCGCATCGATCAAGCGGCATCCGAAAGGCGGCGATTTCGCCATCGCGGCGGACCGATCGATGCCGGACACGCGCGCGGCGTTTGCATTTCCGGATAATGTGGAACTCGATGCGTTCTTGACGCTCACAAGCGCGAAACCGGGATCGGAAGTTGCGGCGACGGCGGCGGACGGCCGCGCCGTTACGCTCGTGCAGCATCACTCTTTTGTTCGGTTGCCGGAAGAGGGGTTCGTCTCGCGTCCGTTCGATCCGAGGACCGGCGGCATCGAGGTCGCGCATTATGATTTTTCAGCGCCCCTCGATGCGCCGATCATTCAACGATACGCGCGGCGTTTCCGACTGGAGCGTGAAGATCCTTCCGCCGCTTCCGGACCGGTAAAAGAGCCCATCGTTTTTTATGTGGACCCGGGGGCCCCGGACGAAATTCGCGATGCATTGATCGAAGGCGCATCATGGTGGGCTGAGGCGTTTGAAGCGGCCGGCTTTGAAGATGCGTACCGTGTGGAATTACTTCCCGACGACGCGCATCCGTTCGACATTCGCTACAACATGATCCAGTGGACGCATCGGCAAACGCGTGGATGGTCCTATGGCGGCGGCGTATCTGATCCGCGCACTGGCGAGATGTTGAAAGCGAATGTGATCCTCGGCTCGCAACGCGTGCGCCAGGACCGCATGATTTTTGAAGGGCTCGCCGGCGCTGAAAAATCAGGAACGGGCGCCGACGATGATCCGGTGCAGATTGCGCTCGCGCGCATCCGTCAATTGTCGGCGCACGAAGTGGGGCACACGCTCGGCTTCGCACACAATTTCGCGGCCAGCTCAAATGATCGCGCGTCGGTCATGGATTATCCCGCGCCCTATGTGCGGCCGACCGAAGAGGGTGGTCTTGATTTTTCAACTGCGTACGGGATTGGCGTGGGCGCGTGGGATCGCTATGCGGCGAAGTGGCTTTACGCGCAAATTCCGGAGGACGCCGATGAAGCGGCCGAACTTGAAAAGATCGTGGCGGAAGGCGCCGCAGCGGGGTTGCGTTTTGTCGGCGACCGCGAAGCGCGGTCGGTCGGAACCGGTCACCCTTATGGCGCGGTTTGGGACAATGGCGGCGATCCTGTTGCGACGTTGATCGAAACCATGCGCGTGCGGGAGATCGCCTTGCGCAATTTCGGCGTTCGCTCTTTGCGTGAGGGGCAACCGGTCTCCGATCTCAGGAAGGTCATTGTGCCGATTTATCTCTACCATCGCTATCAGGTCGCTGCGGCGGCGAAGATGATCGGCGGCGTTGAGTTCGGTTATGGCGTTAAGGGCGATGGGTCAGATGTTGCGAAACCGGTTGCGCCGGAACGCCAGCGCGCCGCATTGCAAGCATTGATCGCAACGCTTGATCCGGCGGCGCTCGATTTGCCCGAAGCTGTGTTGAACAGGCTGACGCCGGAATTGGGCGGGTTCAACAGTCTTGGCGGCGGCGAGACGTTCGATGAAAAAGCGGCGCCGTTGTTCGACACGCTCGCGGCGGCGGACACGGCGGCGGGCGCAACATTGTCGGCGCTTTTACACCCTGACCGCGTCGCGCGTCTCGTGGCGTTGGAGCGGCGCAACCCGTCATCGCTTGGTTTGCCAGAAATGCTTGACGCTTTGGAGACGAAAATATTTGCGCCTGTGAGCGCGCCGCGCCACCGCGCCATTTCAGATATCGTGCAGGTGCGCTTTGTCTCTGAATTGATCGCTTTGTCGATGAATGAAAACGCATCGCCCGCTGCAAGGGCCCGCGCCGACGCCAAGCTGACGGCGCTGCGCTCGAAATTGCGTCCGAGCCTGTTGCCGCGCGAAACAATAGGCGGTGAACATAAAGCGTGGCTCTTGTCGCGTATCAACGCGCATCTTAATCGAAGCGCAATTGCGCGCGAAGCGACGATCGAAGCGCCGCAAACACCGCCGGGCAGTCCTATCGGCGACGAAGGTGTAATGGAGACCTGCTGGTTCTGCGACAATCCCGTGCGGTGAAAACTACGCGAGGCCGATTTCTTTCAGTCGCTGGTCAAGAAATTCGCCGGCGGTGATGGGCGGATATTTTGCGCCGTCGCCTTTACAGCTCTCGATACAGTTCAGGATAGCGTCGGTGTGTGGGTGCATAAAGAACGGCATTGAATAGCGCGATACATTCGGGCCTGACGGATTGACCACGCGGTGGGTCGTCGCCGGGATCACGTTGTTTGTGATGCGCGCCAGCATGTCGCCAGCGTCGACAATCAGGTTTTCCGGGTCCGTTTCAACGGGCAGCCATTTGCCGTCGCGGTCAAGAAGTTCAAGGCCGGCGCCGTTGGCGGCCACAAGGATCGTGATCAGGTTAATGTCTTCATGGGCGGCGGCGCGGATTGCGTTGGGATCGGCGTCGTCTGCGATGGGCGGGTAATGTAAAAGACGCAGGATCGAATTGCCGTCAGTCGCCTTCTCCCTGAAATAGTCTGCAGGCACATCGAGCGACGGCGCCAACGCCTCCAGCATGGTGTGACCGGCTTCTTCCAATTCATTGTAGAGCCTGGAAAAAATCGCTTTGAACTCAACAGGCGTCTGAGGCCAGACATTGGGCGGATAGATTTCCGCGAGCGGGGACGACGCTGCGAACTCGCGGCCCACATGCCAAAATTCTTTTAAGTCCGGCGTCGCAGAATCCTTCGCATGTTCGCGCCCGAAGGGCGTATATCCGCGCTGACCGTCGGGTCCGGCGCTATAGCTGAGTTTTTCTTCCTCCGGCAGCGCGAAAAAAGCCGCCGCCATCTTATAGGCGTCTTGCAGGAGATCGGTGGAAACGCCGTGATTTTTCAGGATGATAAAGCCGAAATGCTGAAAGCCGACCATCAGATCGCGAACGAACCCGGCGCGCGCGTCGGCGGAACCGGCGGTGAAATCGTTAAGAGAAAGCTCTGGAACGTGAGTAAGGGCGAGGGTCATCGGATGCGCGTTCGGGCCTTTTGGTTAAGCTGAATAAAATTCGTTAACCCCACCTGTCTATCCTTCTCTGTCTGGACGCGCAATTCTTGCGGGAGGCGGCGCAATGGCGCTGAAATTGACGCTCAAGCCGCATGAAAAAGCGGTGATTAACGGGGCGGTTGTCACCAATGGCGACCGGCGCGCAACGCTGTCCATCGAAACTCACGCAAACCTGCTTCGTGAAAGCGATATCATGCATCCGGAAGACGCGGTCACGCCCGCTGCGCGCATCTATTTGCCCGTCATGTTGATGATCATGGATCAGGGCGAAACCCGGAAACATTTTGCAGAATTTGAGCGGCGTCTCCAGGAATTCGCCGGCGCCGTCACCGATATCGACGCGCTGCAATTATGCGCAAAGATCGGCGCGAAAGTCGCCAACGGCCAGCACTATAAAGCGTTGTCGCTGTGCCGGGCGCTGATGGAATTCGAAAAAACGAGGTTGCCCGATGTCGCATGACGCCTATAAAAAGACGTCTGAAAATGTGCAGGGACCGCGTGACGCAGAATACCGCGCCTTTTGCGAAGCGACCGCGCGCTTGTTGCGTATCGCGGAAGAAGGCCGCGCGGACTTGAAGGCCATGATCGAAGCCCTTCATTTCAACCGGCGCCTTTGGGGCGCGCTCGCTTCCGATTGCCGCAGCGATGAGAACGGATTGCCGAAAGAAACCCGCGCGTCGATCGTCAGTCTGAGCGACTGGGTGTCAAAATATTCCAGCGAGATCATGCGCAACAAAGAGGCTGTTGAACCTCTTATTGAGGTCAATCGCATGATGATGGAAGGCCTTTCGGGAAAAGCCCCGGCGTCTGACGAATAAGCTATTTCAATGAAAATCGCGGCGGCAGATATTGCCGTCAGGGCAAAATTTGCCGAGCGAAATTTGCCGGCTGGCGTGATCGGCGCGTTAGGCTTTTGTTATCATTGATGCAAAAACCGTTGGCGAGCGGGCGTTTCAGGGGTGTCGATTAACATCCGTAAACAGAAGATAAACAGGCGCGTTTTTTGCTCTTTTTCTCCTGTCCTGCGCGCATGAGGCGCTGCCGGGGCGCGGTGAAAAAGTCACCGGAATAACCCAAAAGGGGCATAAGACGATGGTTAGCATCAACACCAATCCTGGCGCGCTTATCGCGCTTCAAAATCTCACCCGTATCAATGGCGACCTTCAGGAAACGCAACGGCGCGTCTCCACCGGTCTTGAGGTGTCAAGCGCACGGGACAATCCGGCGTTGTTTGCGTTGGCGCAACGCCAGCGCGCGGAACTGGGCTCGATTGAGTCTGTTCAGCAAGGTCTTCGCATCGCCACCTCGGCGGTGGACGTGGCGCTCGCCGCCGGAGAATCGATCAGCGATATCCTCGTTGAATTGCGGTCCGTGGCCAGCCAGGCGACAGATTCGTCTCTTTCCGCGGCAGACCGCACCGTCTTGCAAGACCAGTTTATCTCGCTGCGCGATCAAATCACGCGCCTCGTCGACTCTGCAGAGATCGGTGGCCGGAATCTTCTCGCGAACGGTGCGCCGGACCTGACCGTTGTCGCCGGCACCGACGGCAGCGATACGATTACGGTCGACGCGCAGGACTTTTCCATCGGCGGCGGCATCATCAATATCAGCAATGGTGGAACCCCGCTCGCTTCGGTGGGTGATGCACAAGCGCAACTGACGGCGATCGATAACGCTATCAACGCCAGCTCAAGCGCCCTTGGCGCCCTCGGCGCCGGCAGCCAGGCGCTCGGACTTCAGGGCGATCTCCTGACACGGATCGGCGATACGCTGGAAGTGTCGATCGGTAATCTTGTGGACGCGGACCTCGCGCGCGAGAGCTCACGTCTTCAGGCGTTGCAGGTTCAGCAGCAGCTTTCGATCCAGACGCTGTCGATCGCTAACGCGGCGCCGAACGCAATCCTGGCGCTGTTCGCGTAAAGCGACGGCGTGATCTTCTGGCCGCTGTTGGACAATGAGCGTCGAACAGCGGCGGGAGCAGAGCAATGACAAGCGGTCCAATAGATAGTGCAGGAGCGGCCGCCCGCCAGATAGACAGCGGGGCGGAGCGTAGCGCCGCCCTTGCCGCGGCGCGCAAGCGTGCACAGGCGGCGCAACTCGCCGAAGCGCAAGTGGCGCGCGAAAGCCAGTCCGAACAATTCGCCATCTCCAGCGAAGCGATCGCGCGGGCGATCGGCGCCAACACCCGCATCTCCATCGAGCGCACGGCGGCTTCGGATATTTTCGTCTACCGCGCCATCGACACCAACACCGGAGAAGTGGTTCGCGAGTGGCCGCCGCAACAGTTCGCCGAATTTATTCGCGATTTGCAGCCGGCGGTGACGGACGCGCGCTTTGACGCTGAGGCCGGCGCTATCCTTGATCAGAGCGCCTGAGGCAGGCCTGCTTTTAAATCTCGCCTATCCCGGCGTGCGCGCTTATGATCAGGCGCATGTTTACGCAGTTTTTCCATGAGCTGAAGTCGGCCGGCGTGCCGGTCTCCTTGCGCGAATATCTCACCTTGATGGAGGCGATGGAGGCTGACCTCGCCAGCCGGAAGGTGGAGGATTTCTATTACCTGTCGCGCGCGGCGCTCGTGAAGGATGAGCGCAATCTCGACAAGTTCGATCAGGTCTTCGGCCATGTCTTTAAGGGTCTTGAGTCCCTCGCGGAAGGCATTGAGGCGGAGATTCCCGAAGACTGGCTGAAGCTGATGACGGAAAAATATTTCAGCGAGGAAGATAAAAAACAGATTGAGGCCATGGGCGGCTGGGACAAGCTCATGGAGACGCTGAAAGAACGCCTCGAAGAACAAAAAAAGCGCCATGAAGGCGGCAACAAGTGGATCGGGACCGGCGGCACATCTCCCTATGGGTCTGGCGGCTATAATCCGGAAGGCGTGCGGATCGGCAATGAGGGCAAGCGTCAGGGGCGGGCGGTCAAGGTCTGGGAAAAACGCGACTACAAAAATCTTGATGATCAGGTCGAGCTCGGCACCCGGAACATCAAGATGGCGCTGCGCCGGTTGCGGCGGTTCGCGCGCAAAGGCGCCGCCGACGAATTCGATCTCGACAATACGATCGACGCTACAGCGCGCGCCGGCTATCTCGACATCAAGATGCGTCCCGAACGCCGCAACACGATCAAGGTGCTGATCTTCTTCGATGTGGGCGGATCAATGGATCCGTTCATCCGGATTTGCGAGGAGCTATTTTCCGCCGCGCGCGCCGAATTCAAACATATGGAGTATTTCTACTTCCACAATTGCCTTTACGATTACGTGTGGAAGGACAATAGCCGTCGGTGGACGGATAAAATTCCCACGTGGGACGTACTTCACAAATATCCGCACGATTATAAGGTCATCTTCGTGGGCGACGCCTCCATGAGCCCTTACGAAATCACCGTGCCTGGCGGGTCAGTTGAATATTTCAACGAGGAGGCCGGCGCGATCTGGATGCAGCGTCTGCATTCGATTTATGAAAGCGTCGTCTGGCTGAACCCGGTGCCGAAAAAGCATTGGGAGTATGCGCCCTCGATCAAGCTCATGCGCGAGCTATCGGGCGACCGGATGTTTCCGCTGACGGTGGAAGGGATTGATCAGGCGATGAGCGAATTGCGCCGCTGACTTTAAACGCCGTCGCGCAGATCGCGGGCGTCGTCCATCATGACGGCGATTTTTTCTTTGATCACAGTTGCGGCTTGCGTGCGCAATTCCAGCTTGTTTTCAACATCGCCGACGAGATTTCGACCTTCTTCGCAGAGATCGCCCACTTCCCAGGCGCCGACGCCGAGCGCTGCGCCTTTAATGGCGTGCAGAATGTCGTGCCAGGCGTCGTCATCGGCTTCCACATCGATGTCGTTGCGAAGCGCGGCGACGCGTTCGTTGAAAATCGTCAGAATTTCGTCCCTGAGCGCATCATCGCCCGCGACGTATCGCTCAAGATGTTTGGTGTCGATCAATTGCGGCATGCTGATTTGTTACCGTAGCTTGACGACTAAAAAACCAATATCCGCCTACGATTTTATTAAAATTTTCGGCGACAGGGTTTCCAAAGCGTTAAAAAAAACGCCGCTCACGGAGCGGCGTTTTCAGGTCTTACTTGTGAAGGCGTCGCCTAATTATTCGGGTCTGCTTCTTCCGCAGCTTCTTCAGCAGCAGCTTCCGCGTCACCAGCCGCCGCTTCAGCGGCGTCCATGACGTCGCCTGCAGCGTCGCCGGCTTCCTCTGCGCCCGCGGCGACAGCGTCGTCGACCATTTCAGCAGCGCTGTCCACGGCGCCGTCAACTGCATCGCCTGCAGCATCAGCCGCGCCTTCAACGGCGTCCATGGCGTCGCCAGCCATCGCATCAGCAGCGTCCATCGCGTCGCCTGCGGCGTCACCGGCTGAGTCCATGACATCGCCAGCGGCGTCGCCGGTAGCGTCCATCGCATCACCAGCGGCATCCATGGCGTCTCCAGCCATATCATCGGCTGCGTCCATGGCGTCGCCTGTCGCGTCCGCAGTTGCAGAAGCCGCATCGCCCGCAGCGTCGCCGACTGCGTCCGCCGCATCACCGGCGGCGTCAACCGTCGAACCTGCCGCTTCTTTCGTTGCGTCGACCGCTTTATCCAGTGCAGCGTCGTTCCCGGTCAGCTTCATCAGGCCGATAATGACCGCCAAAGCCACCAGGATGATCAAAATAATTCTTAACATGTGCCCCGTCCTCTCATCGTTTGTTGAAGGGTTGCTACCGGCCCCCTTGTTCCAATCAGATGTTTCCCATTGAACGCCGCCCCAAACGGGCGGCAAAAATGCCGATAGATATCAGCGTCATAGCCATTTTTGTAAGGCTGGTAAACGGATTATTACTTGCTTTTTGCTCATGTTTGGGGACAGCCGCCGCCGTTCCGGCGTTCAAACGCCTTGCAGCGCAGCGCGAGCCTCAATAAAGCGACTGGCAAAGAAAGGCTCGAACATGGCTGAAAACACGGTTTTTATCGGTAAAAGCGAAGAAATACAGACGCTCAACCTGAAGTATGCGAACCGCCACGGCTTGATCGCCGGCGCAACGGGCACTGGCAAGACGGTGACCTTGCAGATTCTCGCCGAAGGGTTGTCGGCGCAGGGCGTGCCTGTGTTTGTGGCCGACGTGAAGGGCGATCTTGCGGGCCTTTCGCGCCCCGGCAAATTCAAGAAATTTCTTACCGAGCGCGCCGAAACCGTAGAGCTTGATCCCTATGCGCCCGAAGCTTTTCCGGTGTGCTTTTGGGACCTTCATGGTGAGAAGGGCCATCCGGTGCGCGCCACGGTAAGCGAGATGGGGCCGCTCCTCTTGTCACGGTTGCTTGATCTGAATGATACGCAGGAAGGCGTCTTAACGCTTGCATTCAGACTTGCGGACGATGAGGGGCTCTTGCTGCTCGATTTGAAAGACCTTCGCGCGCTGTTGGTGGAGGTGGCGAACCGGTCTTCCGAACTTTCAGCGGAGTACGGACATGTTTCCAAAGCGTCGGTCGGCGCGATTCAGCGCCGGCTCCTGGCGCTGGAAGAGCAGGGCGCGGAGAAGTTCTTCGGCGAGCCGGCGCTTGAGCTCATGGACTTTCTGCAGACGGATGATAACGGCGTCGGCGTGATCAATATCCTCGCCGCGGACAAACTCATGCAAACGCCGAAGCTCTACGGCACGTTTCTCCTCTGGCTCTTGTCGGAGCTATTTGAAGAATTGCCGGAAGTGGGCGACCCGGAAAAGCCAAAGCTCGTTTTCTTCTTTGATGAAGCTCACCTTTTGTTCGACGATTGCCCGGACGCCTTGCTCGACAAGATCGAACAGGTGGTGCGTCTTATTCGCTCCAAGGGGGTCGGCGTCTTCTTCGCGTCACAGAACCCGCTCGACGTGCCGGACAGCGTCTCGAGCCAACTCGGCAACCGTTTCCAGCATGCGTTGCGCGCCTTTACGCCCCGTGAACAACGCGTGGTGAAAGCGGCCGCGGAAACGTTCCGCGCCAGCAAAAAGTTTAAGACCGTCGACGTCATCACCGAATTGGGCGTAGGCGAGGCGTTGGTGTCGACGCTCATGAAGAAAGGTATCCCGTCCGTCGTCGAGCGCACGTTGATCCGTCCGCCGTCCTCACGCATGGGGCCGATCACCAAGAAAGAGCGCGCCGAGACCATGGTGATGACGGACATGGGCGAGAAATATGACGAGGAATTCGACCGTGAGTCCGCCTACGAAGTTCTTCGAGAGCGCGCGGACCGACGGTTAGAGGAAGAGGAAAAGGCGAGAAAGCGCGAAGAGAGGGCAAAAGCGAAAAAGAAATCGTCGGGCCGCCGGTCTTCGTCGCGGCGCACGACGACGCGGCGGCGTTCTAATCGGCAATCGGTAGGCGAGGCGGCGATCAAATCGGCGGCCCGCACTTTCTCTTCGACGTTGGCGCGCGAGATTTTGCGCGGCGTCCTTGGCGGGTTTCGCCGGCGATGACGGACGCGCCCGCGCCGGAAACCGCCGATGACGGGTCCGCCGCGCTCGGCCCGAACAAGACCTTTGGCTTCCTGATCGGCGGCACGCTCCTCATGGGCGCGGCTGCATACGGCTTGTCGCTAATCATGAACACGCCGCTGGGCGCCGCCTTGGCCCTCGACTGGGGCGATATGATGCTCGGGCTCGCGGCCACCGCGCCGCTCGCGCTCTTCCTGTTGTGGTTCATGCGCAGTGAAAGCGCCTATATCGGCGCCTTTCGCGACTCGCAAATCGACTTCTTCGCCAAGATTGGCTTTGAATTCACCTGGCTGCGGATCGTGATGATGGCGCTGGCGGCGGGCGTTTGCGAGGAGCTCTTGTTTCGCGGTGTTTTTCAAACCTATGCGGATCGTTTTACGCCAACGCTGGCGGCGATCGTCGGCACGAACATTATTTTTGGCTTGCTGCATTGGCGCACGGCGCTCTACGCGGTGATCGCAGGGACGGTAGGCGTCTATCTCGGAATTCTTTTTTGGGCCACCGGCAATCTAGCGGCGCCCATGGTGACGCACGCCGTCTACGATTTTATCGCCTTGTGGTTTACGCGCGACGCGATCAAGGCGCATCGAAATGCGTCTTAAGATTGTTTGAATTTTAGTCGAACTCTTCCCTTATGAGACCCGGCTCTTAACGAATGTGTGCTAGTGTTCCGCATTAAAAGAGATGGCGTGTAATGAATTTGGTGCGACGGTTTTTTGGGTTTGCGGTATTAGCGGTGAGCGCGGCGGCGTGCGGGTCGGAGGACGCTGCGCCGGTCCCGCCGCCAGCGCCTGCAAACGCGGCGCCCGTTATTACCTCCGCGGCGAGCGTCAGCACGCCCGAAAACGACACGGCCGCATTCACGGCCACCGCGAGTGACGCAGACGGCGACGCCATCACCTTCGCCATCGCCGGCGGCGCCGATGCAGCGCTCTTTGCGATCGCCGGCGCTGATGTAACCTTTCAGTCGCCGCCGGATTTTGAAGCGCCAGCCGATGCTGACGGCGATAATGTCTATGAAGTGACAGTCAGCGCAAGCGACGGAACCGACACGGCGATGCAGTCAGTGGCGGTCTCCGTGACGGATCTCGCTGAGACCTTTAGCTTGCGCCGTATCGCCACCGGGCTCACCCAGCCGATCTTCATGGCGGGTCGCGGCGACGGCACCAACCGCATCTTCATTATCGAAAAGCCAGGCCAAATCGAAACCCTCGACCTCGACACCGGCTTGATCGCGCCGACGCCGTTTCTCGATATCGCGTCGAGCATTTCCGACGCAGGCGAGGGCGGGCTTCTGGGCCTTGCGCTGGCGCCGGGCTTTGCGACCAGCGGCGTTTTCTTCGTCTACGTCACAAATCTCGCTGGCGACACGGAAATTCGCCGCTACCAAACATCGGCCGCTGATCCGGATCAGGCGGACCTTTCGTCCATGGATGTGATCCTTACCTTCAATCAGCCGTTTGATAATCACAATGCGGGGTGGATCGGCTTCGACAGCGCAGGTTTGCTCTATATCGCCTCCGGCGACGGCGGCGGGGCGGGCGATCCCTTCGGCGCAGGGCAGGACACGTCGAACCTTCTCGGCGCAATTTTGCGCATTGATGTGGCCGGCGACGATTTCCCGACTGATCCGCTGCGGGACTATCGAATCCCATCGGACAATCCGTTTGCATCGTTAGGCGGCGCGCCGGAAATCTGGGCCTATGGCTTGCGCAACCCGTTCCGGGCGAGTTTTGATCGCGATACAGACAATCTCTATATCGGCGATGTGGGTCAGGATGATGTGGAGGAGATCGACCTCATCCGCCCGGGCGAGGCCGGGCTCAATTTCGGCTGGAATATTCTTGAAGGCACTGAGCCATTTGCGGGCGGGCCGACCGCAGGACTGACGCCGCCGGTAGCGGAATACCGCCATGGCTCTGGAGCCCGTCAGGGCAATTCGGTCGCGGGCGGCTATGTCTATCGCGGTCCGGTGACGGCGTTGCGCGGCCAATATGTGTTCGGCGACTTCATCACAAATAACATCTGGTCGATCCCCGCCGCGACAGTCATGCAAGGCGCGACCATCTCATCGGATGACTTCATTCTTCAAAACGCAAACTTCACGCCGGATATCGGAACCATCAATGGCTTGACGAGCTTCGGCGAAGACGACGCCGGCAATCTTTATGCAGCGGATATCACCGGTCAGGTCTTTGTTGTCGAGCCTTAAAGTCTATTGACGCTGGTCCGCATCCAGACGTTCTTCCGTCACCGGATAGCCGAGGTCGGTCGGGATCGTCAGATAGGCCGCGCCGTCACGCATAATGACATCGGGCGTGATCGGCTCAATGACGCGCGCTTCGGCGTGTTTAAAAACAGCATTGACGCTCTTGCTTTCGCCGAGCAACTCCACATTGCGCACGGTGGGAAAGATCAGCTTGCGTGATCCGTCAGCGCGCGCCTTCAGGGCGTCGGCGGGCGTGATCCAGATCGCTTCGGTGGCTTCATTGCCGTCCTCGCGCGCTTCCTGTCCGGGCGGCGTGGCGGCGGCGAAAAACCACGTATCGAACCGTTTGTGCAGGCGGGGCGGCGCCACCCATCGAGCGAACAACACCATCTGATCGCAGGCGAGCCGTAACTTCTCTTCACGGATCATCTGCAGAAAGAGCGCATCGTCAGCCTCAATCGCGGCGCGCCTGTCATTGAGCGCGCTGGTGACGTCGTTGGTGACGATGTTGCGCGCGTCCCGCGCCAGCAAAATGCCGGCTTCCTCAAAGGCTTCGCGCGCAGCGGCGACCATGGCGGCGGCGAGCGCGGGGTCGTCCGGTAGGCCGTCCGCATGCTCCGCCCACAAAGGATCATGGTCGCCCGGATCAATCCGCCCGCCCGGAAAGACGAGCGCGCCGCCCGCGAAACCGATATCCGCGTGGCGCTCCACCATCAGAACTTCCAGCGGCGCGGCGGCGGCGCGCGTATCCCTCAATAACAGGACGGTCGCCGCCGGGATCGGCGTGTCGTCATCTTCGGGCGCGCCGCTCATGAGCCGCTTTCAAACAGCCCGTCGCCCGCCTTTGCTGGCGGGCGATAGGTCGCTTTCAGAAGTCTGATCATGAGCCACGGCGCGCCGATGAATGCAAGCGGCGCGGCCAGCATCATCCAGAGCGGGTGCGGGATTTCAATCATCGTCATGCCCGCCATGGCGAAAAGCGTGCCGCTCGCGATCCACGCCGTCGGGGCCCATCGCCGCCCGACGAGCAGCGCCCCAAGGCTCGCCGCCAGCGCGCCCGCAGCCCAAGAGGCGACCACAAACAGCTTCGCGCCAAAAGGAATGTTTTTCATCAAGGCGCGAAATTGTTCCGGGTCTTTCAGATCAATTCCCTCAGCTGTGGGATAAGCGAGATGGCCGACACGCTGAATAAACGCCACCGCAATCGCGCCAAGAGCAATGCCGAAAACAACAGCAAGAATGGAACGGAGCATGGGCGGTTAAGTCCTTTTACTGGACCTATAGAACGATCGCCATCCTGACGGAAGTCAGGATGGCGCGTTGTTTCTGTATCAAGCTGTGGCTGTCTATCGATTGACTGTTTTGTCAGACACAAAATTCGCTGAGATCCGGTTTATAAGGTGATAATCGCCACCTCAGTCGTTGCCATGGCCGCCGTTGCCAACCTCTGGGTCAATTATGATGGGCGTTTCGAGGATCACGTCACCAAACTGCTGCCGAACAATAGCTCCCAGGTTATATGAATATGAGCAGCTGCGAAAAGCGGCGTCCGCGTTAAAGCGCACCGCCATGAGATCATCGCGGCCGGGCACAAGGCGTGCGGGCCCAAAAGCGTTATGCGCCTGGCGTTTGCCGCGGCGATTGTGGGACTTCATGAAAAATCGATCGCGGCTGCGTTCGGCCCACGCCCATGAGGACGGCGCCAGATGATAGACGGTGAGCGTGTCCACATCGGTCGTGAAGTCCATGGGCGTCGCGTTTCCGCTCATGTCGGGTTCGCTTGCGGCGCTCAGCATGTCGTCGATCAGGGCGCGGAACGCCTTCTGTCCGATCTGCAAATTCAGAAGCGGCCGGGTTTCGGTGCGAACGGCGAAACCGCCGGTTTCGTCCAGCCCGATGGAGATCAGCCGCACCTCTTGCGCAGGGCCGCGGGAGGCGGCGGCGTTCTGCGCGCCCGGCGTCCAGCCCGCTTTTTCCCAGGCGCACTCTTGAGCCGCGGCGGTGAGGGGCGCGCCCGTCAGCGCTGCGGCCATGGATATTATTGCAAGTATTTTCGTGTAATCTCTCCTTATATTTCCAAGAAATATAAGGAGAGTGAAGAAATCGGACCAAAGTTCAAGTGAAGAAGTTGTAACTACAGTCGTTACTGAAGTCCGTGACCGCCACCATTGGATGTATCCGGATCATGCACCACTGTTCGCCCGTTAAAATCGAACCGCAAGCTATAGCGGTAGACGGTTGAATCATCATTTCTGTCAAATACTGTTAAAACGCGTCCGTCCGAACTCGTGTTGAACTTTTGGAACTGTTTTCCGTCATAAGGTTTTGTCGGGCTGGCTGTAGGGTCGTCAAGAAGTGATCTTTCAATGATATACATCGCTTCTCTTCCGTCGGCTTTGAATTTCATGCCGGCGGGCGCATCCGCGATAATGAATCTGAGAAGAACATTTCGTTTGTTGGCGTCGCCGGTCGCTAAATTAATGTTGCCTTGCGGGTCGGTGAAAAACCCGTTGTAGCGGAAGGTGAACCCGCCGCTACCGTCAGGCGTTATACTCACCGCAATGGGGACGGTTATGTTGTTTCCTGCAATCGTTGGTTCTTGCAACGCCGCCGGACATTTACAAACCACTTTCGGGTTGCTCGTGTAACTATGGGTGCAGCCAACCAGAAAGACGGCTGTGAAAATCGCGCCAAGAAAACGAACTTTGGTCAGGTTAGTCATCGGAATTCTCCCCTTCTTCTCAAGCAAACTTATCATATTAATTTGGTCGGCGCCACGTAAATCAGAATGCGGCGGCCGTTTTCATCGGCCCCTATGTTCGTCAATCATTCGCCCGCGCCAGCGCTGCGGTTTCTGTCAGATTGTTTCGCAGGAGAATAAACCTTGGATGAGCAATCCCCCTGTCGGAGAGTTCGGCCGCAAGAGCTGTCGCTTTCCCGTTTTGATTGGTGAGCGTGTATAATTCCAACAATTGAAGATAATTCGATATTTCGAATTTGTTGCGAGCGGCTTCAAGTTTACGTGTTGTTTTTGCCAGGAGCAATTCAGCATCGGCATTATCGCCGGTCGATTTCATTTGCTTTGCGCGCGCAATAGATAGCGCAGTGAATCCCTCTAGTGCGCCAGAGAATTCAGCTTCCTCCAATTCCCGGAGCATGCGCATGTAGTGCTGTTCTTCAACTGCCGTATCCGACCCGAGAGCGTAATTCGCCGACAGCGAGAGTACGTAGGAAACTTTCGCCTCACGGTTTGTGCTATCCATGGCCAACACACGTTTTGCAAGTTTTGACGCCTTTTCGGCATAACTCTTCGCCAGGGCGGGTTCATTCCTCAGAATTTCTTGTTCTGATTTAAACAGAGCGATGTGCGCACTACTCAATAACCATTCTGCGTTCTCAGGGTCGCGCGCCAACATGCGATCCGCGATTTGTGAGGCCTCGTTGATAGCTGCGACAGAGTCACTTTCTCGGCCGACATAAAGGTAAGCATTTGCAAGCCGGCGCTTCGCAGTGAATGTAGCGCTGAGGATGCTAAAGTTATTTTCACCTTCTGATGGGAATTTTTCATATTCATCAAGCTGCGCTGAAATGTGTCGAATGCTCTCATCAAAGTTTCCGCGCTTCAATTCTGCGTAAGCCAGCCAAGAAAGGGCGTAGGCGTAGGCTTTTGCAAGACTGAAATTATCTCTGCCACTATCGTAGAGAGCTTTGCGGCTGGCGACTGACCCTTCGAAATAATCAGCTGCCTCGTCGTACCGGGCCGCGGTAAACCTGATGCTGCCGAGGTTACTTTGCGCGTATGCCTTCTCAAGAATGTATGTCGGATTATCAGGCTCTATGTCCAATAGAGCTTGGGCTAAATGGTCATATTCAGTCCAATACTTCTCTGCCGTGGGCAGTAGAGAACGTTTGTAGGCAATATCGCCAACGTAAAATACACTCTGCGCATGCTCAAAAATCCGGTCTGGGTTTTCAGGATCGCGTTTTAGCAGTTCTTCCGTACTCGCCGCTGCTTCCTCATAGGCGGCAAGCGCAGCATCAAGATTGTTGCGCTGTTGTTCGACGGTTCCAGAAAAGTGCAGCGCTCGGGCGCGGCGTCCCAATGCGTCGTCGTCGAGGCTGCGGACGTTTTGGCGGTCATAATAAGCGAGCGCGCGATCGCCGAGCATTTGAAGCGTGTCGAGGACGCCGACTTTCTGCTGCACTTCTTTGCGGACGTCCGTAATCATGAAGTCGATCAGGCTTTCGGCCTCTGCGCGCTGGGCGCGCGCTTCGTTGCGCTGGCCCACGGCGTAGATCGCCGTCAGCGCCATGACACCGGCGATGGCGCCCATGAGCCCGGTCCACATCCGGGCGCGGGCGGCGTCGCGTTTCGCCTCGCGCTGGACGAGATCGTCGAGGGGCACGCCGATGAGACCGGCGGCGAGTTTGGTGATCGCGGCTTTCTTGCCGTCATTGCCAAAACTGTGGACAAGCCCTTGGCCGCGGGTGCGCGCGTCGGCAGCGAGAGGCTCGGCCGGGGTTTTCGTTCCGTCTTCGTCAAAATTATAGCGCAGCGTTTCCGGGAAACATTCAAGCGCGCTGTCGATGTCCTGGTTTTCCGTGGCGTGCGGCTCGCCGTCGATGATGATCGAGAGGACGCGCGCCGCCCCGTGAAACGCTTTGAACTGGGCGATCTCTTCTTTCACCCATTTTGATTTGACCGCATTGGGCGAGGCGAGGACGATCAGGAACTGGCTCGATTTGAGCGCAGCGATGATGGTGTCGTTCAAATTGCCGGCGGCGGGCAAATCGTTCTTGTCGCGGAAGATCGGCGAAAGCTTTTCGGGGACCGGGCCGGCGTCCGTTGCGGCGCCCACGAGATTGGCCGGCACCCGATAGCGCTCCAGCGCTTGGTGCAGCCATTCGCCCGCGCGCTCGTCGGCGTGGGAATAGCTGATAAAGGCCTTGTACCGGTATTCGGTCAACGCTCTAGCCCCGACGTAACTCTCATGCCCAAGATAGGTCATACTCCGTAATTTGGGGCGGGGGAAGCAATCTGGCTGTGATCGACGTCACACCGCGAAAAAGTTCCTGAAAGGGGGTGACACGGGGCGATTGTTCGGCCATAAGCCGCGCTTCGAAACGGCCTTTCGGGCTGTTTCGCCTGTCCAAGACGTCTGGCGCCCGCGAGCGGGCTTAATATCCGCCAGATCAGACAGATGGTGAAGGCGAGCGCCCGTGCGGCGTTTGATGGCCGTTTGAGGGCAGGCTCCTGGCGCTGAACCGCCGGAGCCTTTTTTGGTTCGACCGTTCAGCATCAGGTGGAGGAATACGGGGGTCCGGATGGTCCGGCCCTGTCAAATTTTGAAGCTGAGGAACGCTCTTTATGGACAGAACTCAAAAATCGGAAATGGTCGAGTGGATCGGCGGCGTGTTCGATAAGAGCGCGTCTGTCGTGGTCGTTAAGAACGGCGGCTTGAGCGTTGCGGAGATGTCGGAGTTGCGCGGTGAGCTGCGCGAAAACGGCGCCGCGATGAAAGTGATTAAGAACCGTCTCGCGAAAATCGCTGTGAGCGGTAAGGCCGCCGAGGCGCTTTCGGACCTTTTCTCCGGCCCCACGGCGATCGCTTTTGCGGAAGATCCGGTTGCGGCGGCGAAAACCGTCAGCGCTTACGCGAAGAAGAACGAAAAGCTTGAAATTCTCGGCGGCGTTATGGGCGAGGAAGTCCTCGACCAGGCCGGTGTGAAAACACTCGCGTCGATGCCGTCACGCGAAGAAATCCTCGCCTCGATCGTACAGGCGGTCATGTCGCCGGCGGCGGAAATCGCCGGCGCGATTACGGCGCCAGCCTCACAGCTCGCCGGGATTGTAGAGACTTTGGAGAAACGCGAGGACGCATAGCCGCTCGCCCGGCGACGTAACTCGATTGTGATTTAACCATCAAACTGGGAACCTTGAAAAATGGCAGATATCAAAAAACTCGCAGAAGAACTCGTTGGCCTGACGCTGCTTGAAGCGGCTGAGCTGAAAAACCTCCTCAAGGACGAATACGGCATCGAGCCTGCAGCTGGCGCTGTGGCCGTCGCGGCGGCGCCTGGCGGCGGCGGCGGTGAAGCGGCTGAAGAGAAAGACGAATTCGACGTAATTCTGCTTGAAGCTGGCGACAAAAAGATCAACGTTATCAAAGAAGTGCGTGCGATCACTGGTCTTGGCCTGAAAGAAGCCAAGGAAATGGTCGAAGCCGGCGGCAAAGCAGTCAAAGAAAGCGCAGCCAAGGCCGAAGCCGAAGAGATCAAGAAAAAGCTGGAAGACGCGGGCGCCAAAGTCGAGCTCAAGTAGCCTCCGCTCGCAGCGGACACTTGAAACCGCCTATCGGGTGGGGAGAGATTTCCACCCGATTCCTGTCATTTTTCGCTTGACAGGGGGTTGCGACGGCGGCCCGGCGCGACTATTAACGACGTCTGCGGTTGACTCGTTTCCTATATTATGGGTGCGGGTGAGCCGCTACAGGCTTTGCGGCGAGCATATTCATTGAAAACCGGTCACAACCAGACCTGAAAGTATAGGCATCCAAGACGCCCGTGGACGTCGCCAGACGTTCCGATCGGGCGTTTTCGCGTATTCATTTCTGATTGGGGCGCATGCCGCCCTGGCCAGTCGGAACGTCGCGACCTGCGGATGATTTGTGAGGACGAGAATGGCGCAATCTTTTGTTGAGAAAAAACGGATTCGGAGAAATTTCGGACGCATTGGCGACGCGGCGCCGATGCCGAACCTGATCCAGGTTCAAAAGGATTCCTACGAACAGTTTTTGCAACGCCATGTGCCGCAGGAAGAGCGTATCAATGACGGGATCGAAGCCGTCTTCCGGTCCGTGTTCCCAATCTCAGATTTCACCGAAACGGCTGTCCTTGAATATGTGTCCTACGAGTTCGAAGACCCGAAATACGACGTCGAGGAATGCCAGCAACGCGATATGACCTATGCCGCGCCGTTGAAGGTGACGCTGCGGCTGGCCGTGTTCGAGGTGGACGAAGATACGGGCGCGAAGTCAATCCGCGACGTTAAGGAACAAGAAGTCTACATGGGCGACATGCCGCTCATGACCGACAACGGCACGTTCATCGTCAACGGCACCGAGCGCGTTATTGTCTCGCAGATGCACCGTTCGCCGGGCGTCTTCTTCGATCATGACCGCGGCAAAACCCATTCGTCGGGCAAGCTTCTGTTCGCAGCGCGCATTATTCCTTACCGCGGCTCCTGGCTCGATTTCGAGTTCGATCCGAAAGACATCGTCAATGTCCGCATCGACCGGCGCCGCAAACTGCCGGCGACGACGCTTCTCTATGCGCTCGGCATGGATCAGGAAGAAATTCTGGACGAGTTCTATGATCGCGTGCCGCACAAGCGTCTGAAGAAAGATGGCGGCTGGACAATGCCGTACAAGGTGGAGCGCTGGAAAGGCGTGAAGCTGGAGCGTGACCTTATCAACGCCAAGGGCGGGGACGTGGTCGCCGAGGCCGGCAAGAAGCTCACCGCGCGCGCCGCCAAAAAGATCGCCGAGGACGGCGTCAAAGATCTGTTCCTTTCCGACGAGGAAATGGTCGGGCGTTTCTTTGCATCCGATCTCGTCAATTTCGACACCGGCGAAATCTACGCCGAAGCCGGCGACGAAATCACCGAGAAGCACCTGGAGACGTTCGCCGAAATCGGGATCGACCAGTTCGACACCATCGACGTGGACCATGTGAATATCGGCGCTTACATGCGCAACGCGCTGGCGGCCGATAAAAACTCCAACCGAGACATGGCGCTCATCGACATCTACCGCGTCATGCGGCCGGGCGAGCCGCCGACCCTCGAGACGGCGGAAGGTCTTTTCTACGGCCTCTTCTTTGATGAGGAGCGGTATGATCTTTCTGCTGTGGGCCGCGTTAAAATGAATATCCGTCTCGGCTTTGAGACGGAAGATACGCTCCGTACCCTGCGCAAAGAAGATATCCTGTCGGTTCTCAAAACACTGGTGGACTTGCGCGACGGACGCGGCGAGATCGACGATATCGACAATCTCGGCAACCGGCGTGTTCGCTCGGTGGGCGAATTGATGGAAAATCAATATCGCATCGGGCTGTTGCGCATGGAGCGCGCGATCAAAGAGCGCATGTCGTCGGCGGAGCTGGAAACGCTGATGCCGCACGATCTCATCAACGCCAAGCCTGTTGCTGCGGCGGTGCGTGAGTTTTTCGGCTCTTCGCAATTGTCCCAGTTCATGGACCAGACGAACCCGCTGTCGGAGATCACCCACAAGCGGCGTCTTTCCGCGCTTGGCCCGGGCGGCCTGACGCGCGAACGCGCTGGCTTTGAGGTCCGCGACGTTCACCCCACGCACTATGGCCGCATCTGCCCGATTGAAACGCCCGAAGGCCCGAACATCGGTCTGATCAACTCGTTGGCGACCCATGCGCAGATCAACAAATACGGCTTTATCGAAAGCCCGTACCGCAAGGTGAACGACGGCAAAGTGACCGATGACGTCGTCTACCTTTCCGCCATGGAAGAGCAGCGTTTCGCCATCGCTCAGGCGAACGCCGAGGTCGATGAAAACGGCATGCTGCAGAACGAGTTTGTGAACTGCCGTGTCGGCGGCGACGCGACGCTCGTCCCGCGCGAAGATGTGGGGTACATCGACGTTTCACCGAAGCAGCTGGTTTCGGTGGCCGCGGCGCTCATTCCGTTCCTCGAAAATGACGATGCAAACCGCGCGCTCATGGGCTCGAACATGCAACGCCAGGCGGTGCCGCTTCTTCAAGCCGAAGCGCCTTACGTTGGCACCGGCATGGAAGCGATCGTGGCGCGCGATTCCGGGGCGGCGGTGGCCGCAAAGCGCACGGGCATCGTGGAACAAATCGACGCGCAGCGCATCGTTATTCGCGCCACGGAAGAAACCGACACCTCCAAGCCAGGCGTCGACATTTACAATTTACGCAAGTTCCAGCGGTCGAACCAGTCGACCTGCATTAACCAGCGTCCGCTCGTGAAAATCGGCGACCAGATCCGCGCAGGCGACATCATCGCCGATGGTCCGTCAACGGATCTTGGCGAGCTTGCGCTTGGTAAGAACGTGCTCGTCGCGTTCATGCCGTGGAACGGATATAATTTCGAGGACTCGATTCTGATTTCCGAGCGCATCGTGCGCGATGATGTCTTCACCTCCATCCACATCGAAGAATTCGAAGTGATGGCGCGAGACACCAAGCTGGGTCCGGAAGAGATTACGCGTGATATTCCGAACGTATCGGAAGAAGCGCTGCGCAATCTCGACGAGGCGGGCATTGTCGCTATCGGCGCGGAGATTCACCCAGGCGACATTCTTGTCGGCAAGATCACGCCGAAAGGCGAAAGCCCGATGACGCCGGAAGAAAAGCTTCTTCGCGCGATCTTCGGCGAGAAAGCCTCCGACGTGCGCGATACGTCGCTGAAACTTCCGCCGGGCGCCTCAGGCACCGTTGTCGAAGTGCGGGTCTTTAACCGCCACGGCGTCGACAAGGACGAGCGCGCCATCGCGATCGAGCGCGAGGAAATCGAACGCCTCGCCAAAGACCGCGACGACGAGCTGGCGATCCTTGAGCGGAACATTTTCTCACGGCTGAAGTCGCTCCTTCTGAACAAGAAAGCTGTTTCCGGCCCGAAAGAGTTCGAAAAGGGCGAAGTGACGGAAGAGAAGCTTGGCCTTCTGACGCGCGGCCAATGGTGGAAAATCGGCCTTGATGACGAGGCCGCGATGGCCGAGGTCGAGGCGCTGAAAAAGCAATATGACGAAAGCCGGTCGCGTCTTGAAGCGCGCTTCGACGACAAGGTGGACAAGCTGCGCCGCGGCGACGAGTTGCCGCCGGGCGTGATGAAGATGGTGAAAGTCTTTGTCGCGGTGAAGCGGAAGCTGCAGCCGGGCGACAAGATGGCCGGCCGTCACGGCAACAAGGGTGTGATCAGCCGGATCGCGCCGATTGAAGACATGCCGTTCCTTGAAGACGGCACGGCGGTCGATATTGTCCTCAACCCGCTCGGCGTTCCGTCGCGAATGAATGTGGGTCAGATTCTTGAAACGCACCTTGGCTGGGCGTGCCGGGGTCTCGGCGGACAAATCCGCGACGTCCTTGAAAAATGGCAGGCCGAACAGGCGAGCCGTGATGATCTCGTCGAGACGTTGAAACATGCGTATGGGGACGATCAGGTTCTGCCGCGCTCCAACGAAGAGCTGAAAGAGCTTGGCGGCAATCTCGTGCGCGGCGTACCGATTGCGACGCCCGTCTTCGACGGCGCGGAAGAGCCGGACATCGTCAAGATGCTTGAGAAGGCCGGTCTTGAAGGGTCAGGGCAGGTGGACCTCTATGACGGCCGCACGGGCGAGCAGTTCGCGCGGAAGGTCACCGTGGGTTACAAATATCTCCTGAAGCTGCACCACCTTGTGGACGACAAAATCCACGCGCGGTCGATCGGTCCATACTCGCTCGTCACGCAACAGCCGCTCGGCGGGAAAGCGCAGTTCGGCGGCCAGCGCTTCGGCGAAATGGAAGTCTGGGCGCTCGAAGCCTATGGCGCCGCCTATACGCTGCAGGAAATGCTGACCGTGAAGTCGGACGACGTCGCGGGCCGGACGAAAGTCTACGAGGCGATTGTCCGCGGCGACGACAGTTTCGAAGCGGGCATCCCGGAGAGCTTCAACGTGCTTGTCAAAGAGATGCGCTCGCTGGGTCTCAATGTTGAGCTGCAGACCGGCTAACGATCAATACGGGGATGGCTCGCCATCCCCGCACTATTTTTTCGACGCCATGCGTCGATCCGAAAGTTTAAAGTGAGGCGCTTATGTCCCAGGAACTATTGAACGTATTTAACCCAGTCGCTCCGCAGGCGACGTTCAATCAGATCCGTATTTCACTGGCGAGCCCGGAGAAAATTCTCTCCTGGTCGTTCGGCGAGATCAAAAAGCCGGAGACCATCAACTACCGCACGTTCAAGCCGGAGCGGGACGGGCTCTTCTGTGCACGGATTTTCGGCCCCGTGAAGGACTATGAGTGCTTGTGCGGTAAGTACAAACGCATGAAATATAAGGGCATCACCTGCGAAAAGTGCGGCGTGGAAGTCACGCTCACCAAGGTGCGCCGTGACCGCATGGGCCACATTGAACTCGCCGCGCCCGTCGCGCACATCTGGTTCCTGAAGTCGTTGCCGTCCCGTATTTCGCTCATGCTCGACATGACGCTGAAAGACGTGGAGCGCGTCCTCTATTTTGAATATTACATCGTCATCGAGCCGGGTCTCACGCCGCTGGAGCCGAACCAGCTTCTGACGGAAGAAGAATATCTGACGGCGCAGGAAGAATATGGCGAGGACTCGTTCACCGCTGGCATCGGCGCCGAGGCGATCCGCGAGATCCTCATGTCCATGGATCTGGAGCAGATCGCCGAGCAGTTGAAAGTTGAGATCGCTGAAGCGACGACGGAACTGAAGCCGAAAAAGCTCGCCAAGCGCCTGAAGCTCATCAACGCATTCATCGAAAGCGGCAACAAGCCGGAATGGATGATCATGACAGTGGTCCCGGTGATCCCGCCGGAGCTGCGTCCGCTCGTGCCGCTCGATGGCGGCCGGTTCGCAACGTCTGACCTCAATGATCTTTATCGCCGGGTGATCAACCGCAACAATCGTCTGAAGCGCCTCATTGAACTGCGTGCGCCGGACATCATTGTACGGAACGAAAAGCGCATGCTGCAGGAAGCGGTTGATGCGCTCTTTGACAATGGCCGGCGCGGCCGCGTCATTACGGGTACCTCGAAGCGTCCGCTGAAATCGCTCTCCGATATGCTGAAAGGCAAGCAGGGCCGTTTCCGTCAGAACCTTCTCGGTAAGCGCGTCGACTATTCGGGCCGTTCGGTGATCGTGGTCGGTCCGGAGCTGAAACTGCATGAGTGCGGCCTGCCGAAGAAGATGGCGCTCGAGCTCTTCAAACCGTTCATCTATTCACGCCTCGACGCCAAGGGCCTGTCGGCCACTGTCAAGCAGGCGAAAAAGCTTGTGGAGAAAGAACGCCCGGAAGTCTGGGATATTCTTGATGAGGTAATCCGCGAACACCCGGTGATGCTGAATCGGGCGCCGACGCTTCACCGTCTCGGCATTCAGGCCTTCGAGCCGAAGCTGATCGAAGGCAAAGCGATCCAGCTGCATCCGCTCGTCTGTACGGCGTTTAACGCCGACTTTGACGGTGACCAAATGGCCGTGCACGTCCCATTGTCGCTGGAAGCGCAGCTTGAAGCGCGTGTCCTGATGATGTCGACGAACAACATTCTGTCGCCGGCGAACGGTAAGCCGATCATCGTGCCGTCGCAGGATATCGTTCTCGGTCTTTATTATCTTTCCATCGACAAAGAAAACGAGCCAGGCGAGGGCATGATCTTTGGCTCGCTCGACGAGATCGAGCACGCGCTTGAAGCAGGCGCGGTGTCGCTACACTCGAAAATCAAAGCGCGTTGGGAATCCGTCGATATGGACGGCAATCCGATCCGCGAAATCGTTGAAACAACGCCGGGCCGCATGAAGATCGCGCAGGTGCTGCCGAAGGACGGCAACGTGCCGTTCGCGGTCGTCAACCAGTTGCTCACCAAAAAGAATATCCAGTCGCTGATCGACATCGTCTACCGCCATTGCGGTCAGAAGAAGACGGTTATCTTCGCCGACCATGTGATGGGTCTCGGATTCCGCGAAGCCTGTAAGGCGGGGATTTCGTTCGGCAAGGACGACATGGTGATCCCGGAAGCCAAGCACGCGCTTGTTGAAGAGACGCGTGCGCTCGCTCGTGATTTCGAGCAACAATATGCGGATGGGTTCATCACCCGCGGCGAGAAATATAACAAAGTCGTCGACGCCTGGGCGAAATGCACCGATAAAATCGCCGACGCCATGATGGCGGAAATTTCCGCCGTGCGCGTGGACGACGAAACAGGCCGCGAAAAGCCGGTGAACTCGGTCTATATGATGTCCCATTCCGGGGCGCGTGGCTCGCCCGCCCAGATGAAACAGCTCGCCGGGATGCGCGGCCTTATTTGAAGTTCGAGATAATCGGCGTCTCGATGATCTCGCCTGACGGTTTGGCCATAAGGCCGC
>JBCAXE010000035.1:0-36356 GCA_038534195.1 Pseudomonadota bacterium | reverse complement strand
GGGTCAGTATACGGGGGGCGCCAAGGGGGGAAGATAAGTTTCCCACAAATTGTCCAGTATCTCATCGAAACCCGCGCGGGACGGGCGTTTCAGGATGCCCGATTTTCGAGAAAAACGGTTGAGCGGGAAACTTTTTTCTCCACCTGCGGATGAATAATAGTAACGACTCGCTCCGTCATCCCGGACTTGATCCGGGATGTGAGGGTTAGGGACCGCGATAATGCGACGACGACGTGCTTTAAAAGCTTCACTTGCGATCCGCCGCCCTGGACCCTGACTTTCGTCAGGATGACAGAGAAATGGGCGGTGTTCGGATAATATGACAGAGGACGAGACCCACGGCGCCAACGCTGAGCGCGCCCTTTTTTTATTCGCGCCATGGCTGGAGTGCGGGAACACAGCGGCCCGATATCACGCCATCAATCGCGGCTTCCCCTCGACCGCTCCGTCCACGCCCAGTCGCCGTGCCGCCAGAAGCGCCACCCGACTGCCTGCGTTTCTTCCGGGACCGGATCAAATCCGTGACTGCCGAACGGATGACAGCGCGAGAAGCGCGATACAGCCAGCCATCCGCCGCGCCATGCGCCATGGCGGCGAATGGCCTCGGCGGCGTAACTCGAACAACCCGGCTCATGGCGGCATCGCACCCCGAGAAAATAAAACAAGGGCGACAAGGTGCGCTTATAAAGCCAGATTGCGCCAAGCGCCGCGGCGCTCAGGAGGCTTGCAGCATTGGCGGGGCTGGGGCGTTGAGGCGCGATGGCGCGCTCCTTTGCGTTGCGGCGCGCGCAGTTTACCCTTGCAGGCGACGGTTGAACAAGCGGGAGCGCGGCGTGAATAAAAATCTTCTGGCGATCCTGATCGCCGCGGCAGCGCTTTGCGGTTGCGCGGCCACCCACACCGATCATGCGGCGGCGCCGGTGAAAGAGCGTGCGACAGCGAAGTGGAACACGCTCACCGGCGACGCGCCGTTGATCATCGCCCATCGCGGCGCGAGCGGCTACCGCCCGGAGCATACGCTTGAAGCCTATGCCCTTGCGATCGATATGGGCGCCGACGTGATTGAGCCGGACCTTGTGATCACAAAGGACGGCGTTCTCGTGGCGCGCCATGACCGTTATCTCTCGACCACAACCAACGTCGCCGACAAACCCGAATTCGCCGACCGTAAAAAACCGAACGCGGACCCGAAGAGCGAGCCGCGCGCCGACTGGTGGGTGGAAGATTTCACGCTCGCCGAGCTTAAAAGCCTGCGCGCGCGTCAGCCTTTCCCCGGCCGCTCGAAGGACTTTGACGATCAATTCGACATCCCAACATTCGACGAGGTGTTGGCGCTTGTCGCCGCCGAATCCGCAAAGGCGGGACGCCCGGTCGGCGTTTATCCGGAGACGAAACATCCGCGGTATTTTGAAAACATCGGGCTTGCGTTCGATGCGTCATTGCTGGAGGCCCTCAAGGAATTCAACGCTGGACCGGTTTTTATTCAATCCTTCGAACCCGCGATCCTGAAGCGACTGAAGGGTAAAACGGACGCAAAGCTTGTACAGCTTGTTTATGAGGAGACGCCCGGCGCCGGACCTAATATTCCGCTGGCGGAGATTGCAGCGTATGCGAACGGGGTGGGGCCAAATAAATATTTGCTCTATTCAGAAGATGGTCGCCACACCGATTTTTTAGCGCGCGCTCATACCGCCGGCTTATTCGTTCATCCATGGACATTTCGAAACGATCAGAAGAATGAAGTAATTGAGCGAAGATCCGATTTCGATGATCAACTCGTCATTCTAGGCTTAACGGGCGAGCTCGACAACATTAACGGGTCGTCGACATATAATTTTCAAACTGAGTTGTGGAGCTATTACGCTTTAGGCGTTGACGCGGTCTTTATCGATCATCCCGATATTGGAACTGGAATCCGTGACCAATATCGGTAATTCAACCATAGAAAACCCTGCGCAGCGCGAGGACCGCTGCGCAGGGTCGGGGGACGTCGCCGGAGGGCGCTATGACGACGCCAGGGGCTCTATCGATCCCGTGTTGCGCCTAACGCACCACAACAATGGCGCGGCCGCGCCGCGTCGTGCGGTAATAAACAGCGTCAACAGGATCGTAATAAACATTGACGGCCGCAGGACGCGCTGTGCGCGGGCCCGCCCCATGCCAGACCCAGGCCGAGCGCGGGCATACGGTGACGCGTTCGTCGCGGCGGCTCTCGCGGCGGTCCCGGCGGTCTTCGGCCCGGTCGCGCGGACCGCGGTTCACGCGCTCGTCGCGGCGGCTTTCACGCCGGTCAAGCCGGTCTTCCACCAGGTCCGGACAGCGCGCCGCATCAAGGCGCCACTCGCCCGCCGACGCCGGCGTCGAAGCGCATGCAGTTCCCAAAAAGCCGGCGACAGCAATCGCTGACAGGGTCAAAAATTTTCTCATGGCTCTTCCTCTCTCAAACTTAACCAAAGCGCCCAATCAGAAATCGTCAGGCGCGCCCCAAAGCCGACCCTTTAACGCGGCGCCATTGAAAAACCCGTCGCAGAATTTGGAAAAAAATTTTCGACGGAATTCTCCGTATGGCGCGTTTATTAGAGTTAGTAGAAATTAACCAACCAATGACGGAGCGCGCGCCTATGCTGAAACCCTTTTCAACCGCCTTTTTGGTCAGTCTGACTGTCGCTTGCGCTTCTTCCGGACCGGGCGAGCGCAGGCCTGAAGGCGACCGCGCCGGGGGCGCGGGTCAGGCGCGACCGGCCCCTGCGCTTGCGGCGGCGCGCAAATTAAAAAGCGAAAAAGGGTGCGCGGCGGCGGCGCCGACCTATCGCGTCACTGCAGCGATGGGCGAGGGCTTTGAAGTGGCGCAGTCAGAACTCGGGTTTTGCCTCTTGAGGATGACCGGCGACACCGATGCTGAGACAGCGCTCTTTGAACAGGAAGGCGTCTTCTGGTTGACGCGCGCCGCCTACGCCGGCGAGGCCCGCGCCCAACGGCGGCTCGCAGAGCACGCGCATGCGGCCGGCGACGATGAGGCCGCGCTCGGCTGGGCCCTTGCCTTCGCCGCCAATAGCCAAACGGACCTATTCAGTCTTTCTCCGCTTCCGGGAGATTTCATTGCGCAGGCAAGCGCCTCCCTGTCGGATGCGCAAATCGAGGCGGCGCAGCAATTCGCAGATAGACTGCCGGCCATCAAAATGGCCGGGTATACGCCGACGCAAGGCTCCCGCGAGCGGCCACAGGCGGGACAACGCGCCGCCGGACAAACGGGCCGCCGCCCGCGCCGCGCCGGGCTCGCGAACTGAAGCGAGAATGCCCGTGGAACGCGTGTTGCAAAGCAAAATACACGATTGCGTCCGGTACACTGTGCTGGTATTAAATCTTTGTTAAGTTTTTTCTTAGGAATGATGGGGTTCACTATGCGTATGATTCTGGCGGCGATCGCCTCTACAACATTGATGGCGGGGGCCGCGCACGCAGCGCCAGTCACGTTGACTTTCGACAGTTTGAGCGCGGGCGATGTGGTCACAGGCCAATTCCCGGGCGTTACGGTCAGCGCCACCGGCGGTTCCGGTCAGGCGATTGTCTTCGACACCGACAGCCCGACGGGGGGCGACGATGACCTTGGTTCGCCTTTGACGCGCGTCGGCCCGGACGAAGGCTCCGTCGCAGCCGGCAATGTGTTGATCATTTCTGAAGACGGCGATCTCAACGACCCCGACGATAACGGCTCGGGCGGCGTTTTCACATTTGACTTTGACGGCGTCGTCACCTTCCTCGGTTTTGACGGCGTGGATTTCACAGACGCCGGCGCTAATCTGATCGTCACACTTTTCGACGATGCGGGCGACACGTTGTTCAGCTATGACTTCGCTGCGAACAGCATGGCCTCGGTCGGCGACAATGAATATTATTCGTTCTTCACGACCGTCTTCGGCTCCGGCATCGCTGGCGTTGCGCTCGCGACGATTGAGCTGACAGGATCGGGCGCGATCGACAATCTGACGTTTGACGCCGCCATCCCGGTGCCGGGCGCCTTGCCGCTCTTGCTTTCAGGCATCGCCGGCCTTGGCTTCGCTTCACGCCGTAAGCGCAAAACAAGCTAAGCTCTCCTCTTGGAGAGACCAAAGCCGCCCGCACATCGCGGGCGGTTTTTTTATGCGCGCTTGGCGTTGGCGAGCCCGGATTTGACTAACACGCGCTTACGCCGCAAGTACGCCGGATGAAAACGCCCGGCCGCCCCCTTCCCATATCGGCTTACATCCGCACAAAAAACGAAGCGCGCATGATCGCCGATGTGGTGCGCGGCGCCCTGCAAGTGGCGTCGGAAGTCGTGGTGATCGATTCCGGCTCGACCGATGGGACACAGACAATCGCCGAAGAAGCGGGCGCCCGCATTATCGAACAGGAATGGCTTGGCAACGGCCACCAGAAACGAGCAGCGGAGGACGCCTGCCGGTACGATTGGCTTCTTGATCTTGATGCGGACGAAATCATCACCGCGCCGCTCGCCGCAGAAATCAGGGAAGTGTTCACGAACGGAACAGCGGCCAAGCAGGTCTTTAAAACGCCCATGGCGATTGCGCCGCCGGTAGGCGCGGTCTGGCGCGGTTTCGGCGGCGTTGTGCGTCACAAACTCTATGACAGACGCGCGGTCCGGGCGCCGGCCCATAAAGCCTGGGATCAATTTGATATTCCTGCGAATGTATCCGTAGGCGCGCTTTGCGAACCAATCATTCATTACGCTTTCAAGGACGCTGATCATCTGATCGCCAAATTGAATAAGAACTCATCGTCGCGCGCGCACGCCTTGGCGCCGAAATCAACGCCTGTTCTCATTATGCGGATTTTCTTCGGCTTACCGTTCTATATCGCGAAGCGCTACATCCTGAACGGACTTTTCCGCGGCGGTGTCTACGGTTTCGCCTTTTCCGTGATGTCCGGCTTCGGGCGATGGATGCGTGACGTGAAGATGTATGAACGCCGCAAGGCCGAGCAGAAAACCGACGCGCCGTTATGATGACGCCTGAATTTGGCGCGTTTGCGCCGTCGCCGCTGCAACGCAAATTCCGAACCCTCGCGCATCGCCTGCCGGAAGGCTATTGGGGGAGACGGCTTGCCTCCTTGCTGCTCGGCCCGGCCGGCGGCCGCGACGGCGCACCTAAAGATGTTGAGATTTTTGAAAGCCAAAAGGCCCGCCTTCATCCCCATGATAATATTTGCGAAAAGCGCGTCTACCTAACGCCGCAATTGTGGGATCCCGAGGAACGCCGGCTCTTAGAGGACGCAATCAAGGCGCACAAAGAGCAATTATTTTATTTTGTGGATGTAGGGGCCAATGCCGGCCTCTATTCGCTGTTCGCGCGGGCCGCCGCAATGGCGCAAGGGATCGACTTAAGAGCTGCTTGCATTGAACCTGATGCGGAAATGCAAAAGCGCCTCGGCGCCAATATCGCGGCGTCCGGCGCCGCCGCCGACTTGCGTGTCTTTCCCTATGCGGTTTCAGACAAACGCGCGCCGCTTCATTTCTCCCAGAACAAGGAAAGCCGCGGCATGAGCCGCGTCGACAAAGACGGCGGCGTTGTCGTTCAGGGGGCGCCGCTTGCGGAGATCATCCAGTCGGAAACGGACTATCCCCGGATCGACGCCATGAAGATGGACATTGAGGGCCACGAGCATCAGGCGCTTGACGCCTTCTTCAAAGCCGCCGGACGCCATCTCTTCCCCGCCTTGATCATCCTGGAAACGGCCCATGAACAGGGCGGCGCGTCCGCTTGCGCTTTATGCAAAGACAATGGCTATTCGATCGTTCTACAGACGCGGCTGAACGCCGTTTTGAAGCGTGTCGTCTAATAATAATCCTTTACGAGATTGAGGCTGTCCAACGGCGCCTCTTCATAGCCCGCCGACTTCGCCGTTTGCCGCGGCGGCAATGAAATCGGCTCGAACGCCGGTTCATTGAACTCATACGGCACGAGATCAAGGATCGAGCGGATGCAATTCAGTCGGCCCTTGCGTTTGTCGCTGCCTTCCACGACGCGCCACGGCGACGTCTCGGTGCTCGTGCGACGGAACATCTCGTCGCGCGCCTTCGCAAACTCCACCCAACGGCTGCGGCCTTCGAGATCGATCGGCGATAATTTCCACCGCTTGCGCGGATCGTGGGCGCGGTCCTGAAAGCGGTCTTCCTGCTCTTCGGGCGTTACGTGGATCCAGTATTTCAGAAGGATCACGCCTGAATCGAGAAGCATCTGTTCGAACAGGGGAACTTCGCGCATGAACGCCTCATACTGATCATTCGTGCAAAATCCCATCACTGGCTCGACGACGGCGCGATTATACCAGGATCGATCGAACAGAACGATGTCCCCGCCCGCTGGCAGGTGCGCCACGTACCGCTGGAAATACCATTGCGTTTGTTCGCGATCCGACGGTTTGGGCAACGCGACGACGCGCCAGATTCGGGCGTTCATCCGTCTCATGATGGTTTTAATGAGCCCGCCCTTACCGGCGGCGTCCCGCCCCTCAAAGATGATCGCGACTTTCATATTCTTGCGCGAAACGGTTTCCTGGAGCTTGGCCAATTCAAGCTCAAGGGTCTCCAGTTCGGCTTCATATTCTTTCTTTTTCATCGCCAAATTCCCTCCGTGGCGCGGGCTTCGCCGTGATGAGCTTTGGGGCCGCTTAGCAATAAGCTGCCGCCCTGGCGCGATGGGCGCCAAAAGACCTGCTATTGCGCTGGCGCAGGCTCACCCTCGTTAGAAAACAAATAGTCGGTCCGGCAGAATTCGCAGGTCACACGGATAAAACCGTCTTCGACCATATCGGCCAATTCCGATTTTGAATAACGCGCCAGCACCGCCGAGATTTTTCCGCTGTTGCATGAGCAGACCGCGTTCACCGGCTGGGGGTCGAAAACGCGGACGCCGTCTTCATGAAAAAGGCGATAAAGAAGCGTTTGCGCGCTGATGTTCGGATCAAGTAACTCATCGTTCTGCGTCGTTTGCAGGAACGCTTCGGCGCGCTCCCACGCATCGCGATCTTCAGGCGCCTGCAGCACCGCCTCGCCGCGATCGCGATCGCCGCCTTCACCCGGCACAAATTGCGCCATGATACCGCCAGCGCGCCATTGGTCCGCTTCGCCCGGTATGGAGATCCGGCCCACCGCGAGCTTGACCGCTGTCGGAATTTGTTCAGACTGATTGAAGTAAGCAACGGCGGACCCGCTAAGGGTATCGCCCTCCAGCGGCGTGACGCCCTGATAGCGCTCCATGTCGGGGCCCTGATCGATCGTCACCCCCATATGCCCTTTCTCTCCGAGCAACTCGCGGAAGGCGCTTTCGTCGGCGATCCCGTTGGAGACGCTCGCCATCGCCCTTAACTTGCCGCCCGTCGCATAATCAGACACCAGCATTGACGTTGGTCCGTCTCCCTGGATTTGCAGAATAAACCGGCCGTCAAATTTTAGCGACGAGCCCATCAAAGCTGTCAGTGCTGCCGTTTCGCCAAGCAACTGTTTCACGGCGTCATTGAAGGGATGCCGGGACAAAATCTGATCAATCTGCGCGCCCAAACGCACGACCCGCCCACGGATTGCATGGTCGCCGACCTTAAAAGGCAGGATAAAATCGTCATCGAAAGACGCAAAATAATGGTCGTGATCTGACATGGGGCGCGGGCGCTCTAACTCTTCAACTTGTATCCGGATTTGAATAGATAGTAACAACCCGCCGCTAATCCAGACATGAGCAGAAGCGTCACCAGAACGCCCATATAAAGCGGCGCTTCCGCCACGCCGGTGAAGCCGTATCGAAATCCGTCGATAAGGTAAAAAACCGGATTAAATTTGCTGAACGTCAAGAAGGGTTCTGGCAGTCCGCCAATCGCGTAAAAGGTTCCGGATAAAAAAGTCAGCGGCGTAATGACGAAATTCGTAATCGCGGCGAGCTGGTCAAATTTTTCCGCCCATATGCCGCCCATGACGCCAAGCATGGCGAAAATCAACGCAGACGCGAGGCCAAAATAACCGGCGACCAATGGCGCTTTAAACCCCATCGGCGTATCGGAAAAGGCCATGAAGGCGGCGCTCGTCAGCGCCGTGACGAAACCGACGAGCAAGCCGCGCGTCGCTGCGCCCGCGACGAAGGCGACGGTTAACTCGGCAGCCGATAATGGCGGCATCAGAACATCAACAATCGACCCCTGCACCTTACCGATAATCAGCGATGAGGACGAATTTGCAAATGCGTTCGTTAATATCGCCAGGATGATCAGCCCCGGCGCCAGAAATTCAATATACGGAACGCCGTTCACATAAGTTCCCGCACGCCCGAAAGCTTGCATAAAAACGATCAGAAACAGGAGCGTTGAAATTACCGGGGCGAAAATTGTTTGGAACGCCACTTTCAAAAAGCGCCGCACTTCTTTGACATAAAGAGTTTGCAATCCCAGCCAATTCACCGGACCAAATCGCCGCTCGCCGAGCGCCATCATCGGCCCTGCTGATTTGGTGCTTGTATCGCCTGGTCGCAGCGGCGCGCCATCCATGAGAAATAGCCCTTTTCTTTCAACCGTCAGGGCGCTCCGGCCCCTGTCGGAACAGGATTGCACCTTAATTTTTCGCAGCGCAACGATTGATCTAGTGGCACAAAATCTAGTGTGCAAAAATTTTAGCTGGCGCCATGTTGTATTTTTGCAGCTTAAAGGTACTATATCTGGAAGCAGGAATGCTTATGCCGATTACATTGTCAACATATAGAATTGGGGCTTGTGCGGCCTTTGGTTGAACGGCTGCATCATTAAGCAGGAGGGTAAATTAGATGGCTTGGGACGAGGAACGCGTTGAACTGCTCAAAAAGCTATGGGCCGAAGGTCTCTCGGCGAGCCAAATCGCCAGCAAAATGGGCGGCGTCACGCGAAATGCGGTGATCGGAAAAGTTCATCGTTTGGGTCTTTCAGGACGCGCGACGCCTGCAAAACCGCAGCGCGGCCGGACCTTTAGCGAACCAAAAGAAGAAACGGCGTCGCCGTCTTTGATGGGCGCAGCGCCTTCGAAAACCGTGATGAACGACCCGGAATTCACGGCGCCGGTTGTGCTTGCGGGCGGCGATCTTACAACCGTTGCGACCTTGAAAAACAATATGTGCAAATGGCCGGTGGGCGACCCTGCGTCCGATGAGTTCCATTTCTGCGGCCAACCGGCTTCGACCGGGAAATCCTATTGCCCTTACCATGCGCATATGGCCTTCCAACCCTCGCATCAACGCAAGCCCGAACGCCGCCCGCAACCGCAAACGATTGCGCCGCCGCAGAAAAAACGCGCCGTCGGATAAGCGATATTTCAGATTTAAGAAAAAATCCGCAGCGCCCGCTGCGGGTTTTATTTTGTCACCCGATCGAGGGAATAGCCGGCCGAGCGAACGGTCCGGATAGGGTCGCCATGCTTGTATTTATTGAGCGCTTTTCGAAGCCGGCCGATATGCACATCGACAGTGCGCACTTCAACAAAAACGTCCGAGCCCCAGACTGCGTTCAGCAACTGTTCGCGTGAAAAGACGCGCCCCGGATGCTCAATGAGATGATCCAAAAGCCGATATTCGGTCGGCCCCAAATGAATTTCCTTGCCGTCGCGCCAGACGCGATGGGCCGTGCGTTCCACCCGAATATCGCCATGGCTGACTTCATCTTCCACGAGGCCTGGGCGAATACGCCGCAGGACCGCCCGGATGCGTGCGATAAGCTCATCGGTCGAAAACGGTTTGGTTAGATAATCATCGGCGCCCGTCTCAAGACCGCGAATGCGGTCCGTTTCTTCCGAACGCGCCGTCAGCATGATGATGGGAATATTCTGCGTTTCGGATTTCGACCGCAATTGGCGGCAAATCTCGATTCCTGAAGTGTTCGGCAGCATCCAGTCCAAAACAATCAGGTCCGGATTGAAATCTTCAACGCGAAGAAGCGCTTCATCGCCATCTGCGACGACACTGGTTTTAAAACCCTCTTGACGCAGATTATAGTCGAGGAGCGTCGATAAAGCCTCCTCGTCTTCGACAATCAAAATCCTGGTTTTCGCCACAGCAGCCGTCTCACCCGCTAAGCTTGCGCCGACCTAGGTATCGCTAACAGGCGGCGCCACTTTTGTTACGGACGTGTCATCGCCTTTTGGTCGCTCTTCCGCAAGAGGCTCGCCGGTAATGAAGTAATGCAGTGCTTCGGCGATGTTGGTCGCGTGATCGCCGACGCGTTCGAAATTCTTCGCGATGAAGACCATCTGCGTGCAGGCGTTCACGCGCTTTCCATCCTCCATCATGTTGACAATTATTTCTTTAAAAACAGAATTGTAGAGCTCATCCAGTTCGTCGTCGCCGCCCCAGACCGCTTTTGCGGCGGCGAGGTTCCGGCTCGAGTAGGCGTTCAAAATATGGGAGAACTGCCTGAGAGCGGAGCGCCCCATTCGGTTCACGCCCATGGAAGGCTTCACAAACTTTTCCCGGCTGACAACGAGCGTGCGCTTAGCGACATTTTTCGCGAGATCGCCCACCCGCTCCAGCTCGCCCGAGACTTTCATAATCATCATGATTTCGCGCAAGCGCAGCGCGTCAAACGGACCTTCCGCCAACGCGGCCATCACCTGCAATTCAATGGTCGAGTGAAGATCGTCGACACGTTTGTCGGCGGCGATCAAGGCTTCGGCGTTGGCGATATCACGACGCTCGAACGCCTCGATCGCACCCGCCAAATTCGATTCCACAAGGGCCGCCATCTGTGAAAGCGCAATATCAAGCGTCAAATCGCCGTCCTTGTTAGATCGCATGGGAATGCTCGCCACGTCCTGTATCTCCATTCGCAAGTGTTTGAAGAGGGGAGATACATGCCGTCCTTTTGTGACAGATTCTTGTGCGTCCGCACATAAAGGCGCAATATGTGCGTCAACCGTCCACAATTAGTCAAGCTGAAAGTTTCGGCTCAGCCCTTTTCCTCGCAGGCTTCGCCGGGAAGTAGCATGTAAACGCCGAGCCCGCCGCGAGTTTGCTCTCAATCTGAAAGCCGCCTTTGTGGCGGCTGACGATGTGCTTCACGATCGCAAGCCCCAGACCCGTGCCGCCGCTTTTGAGACTGCGCTCGATATTGACGCGGTAAAATCGTTCCGTAAGTCGCGGCAGGTCTGCACGCTCGACGCCGGGGCCAAAATCCTGAACCTGAACATAGGCGAGTTCGTCAACGTCAATGGATTGATGGGCGGCAAGTTGCGCGGCGCTGTCGCCAGCCCTGTGCGCAACCTCATCTTTCAAATTCAGCGACGGCGCGGCGCCGCGTCCGACGCGCACTTTGACCAGCGCCGGGTCGCCGCCATATTTCACGGCGTTGTCGATCAGATTTTGAATCGCCTGCAAGATCTCGTCATGGTCGCCCTGAATGATGACGGGTTCATTCTCCAGCGTTTCAAAGTCGATAATCGCTTCAGATTTTTCCAAGAGCGGACCCAAGCTCTCAATCACGTCCTGCGCGGCGTCGATAAGATTGACCGCTTCGTTCGGCGGCACATGTTCGTTGAGTTCGATTTTGGACAGCGACATCAGGTCCGCAACAAGGCGCTGCATGCGCTCAGCCTGTGAGCGCATGATGCCCAGAAATTTCTTGCTCGCTTTCGGATCGTTTTTTGCGCGGCCTTGCATGGTCTCAATAAAGCCAAGCAATGAGGCGAGCGGCGTGCGCAATTCATGGCTTGCCGAGGCGATAAAATCAGCGCGCATTTGTTCAACCCGGCGCTCGCTTGTCAGGTCGCGCACAAACACGAGAACCCGGCGCACGCCCTGTTCGTCTTCCAACGGCGCAACGAAAGCGCGGCAGGAGCGCGGAACGTCGCCAAGCGTGTTAAAATCCACCGCATGCGCCTTTGCGCCAGCCAGAATTTTCTCCGCCTCCTGAAGAACGTCTGGCGCACGCAAAGCAGAGGCGAGATGCCTGCCTTCAAGACTCTCCAAATTTAGAAATGTCTCCGCCGCTGGGTTCGCCAACTCAATCACGCCTTTTTCATCAAGGATGAAAAGCGGCTCAGGCAGAGACTGAGCGACACCGCGCACAAGGCGCAATTTTGAAAGCTCCACCTCGCTCATTTTAAGTTCGGCATGGACCGCCCGTTCAACCGGCTCGGCCCAGTTGCGCCCCGACGAGAAAAGATATCGCACGCAAAGGGCTGCAAGGAATGACGCGAGCATCAAAAACGGCAGCCAAATGATGGGGAAGCGAACACCCATCATAAGCGCCGTCACCGCGACGCCCGTCACGCCGGTAATGATTGCGACGGTCCAAATGAAATCGCGCGCGCGCTCTCGGCGCGCCGTTTCAGTAATCAGTGTCGCAAGATCATGTTGCATTGGCGAATTTTGGGGGTCTTATTTACTGTTCTCTTCACTGGCGATCCATCGATCAATTTCGGCTTCGAGAACGGATAGAGGGACGCCGCCATTTTTCAGGACGGTATCGTGAAACCGCCGCAAATCGAAACTTTCACCGAGCGATTGGCTCGCCTTTTCGCGAAGCTCTTTAATCTTCAACTGCCCAATCTTGTAGGCGAGCGCCTGACCCGGCCACGTAATGTAGCGGTCAACCTCGGCTTCAATATTGTGCGTTGAGAGCGCGGTATTCTCCACCATGAACGCAATCGCCTGCTCGCGCGTCCATCCTTTCGTATGCATGCCCGTGTCGACCACAAGGCGACAAGCGCGCCACATCTCATAGGAAAGACGGCCGAAATTCTGATACGGGTCTTCGTAAAAACCTACATCGAGACCAAGGCTCTCCGCATAGAGGCCCCAGCCCTCCGTAAACGCCGTAAAGCCACGATATTTTCGAAATTCCGGCAGCGAAAGCTCTTGCGCTAACGCAATCTGGAAGTGATGGCCTGGAACCGCCTCGTGGAGCGTCAACGCTTCCAGCTCAAACAACGGGCGCTGATCAAGAAACGAGGTGTTGATCCGGTAAACGCCCGCGCGCGACCCGTCGCCGGCGGGGCGTTCATAATAGGCGGTCGTGGCGCCCTCGGCGATATCCGCCGGAACCGGCTTCACCGTATAAGGCATGCGCGGCAGCCGCGTAAACAGGTTTGGCAGCTCACCGTCAATACGTTTTGAAATCGTGGAAACAACGTTGACAAGGTCCTCTTCGGTCTGCGCGTAAAATTTCGGATCGGACCGAAGCAATTCCTGAAAGGATTTGAAGTCGCCGTCGAACCCCACATCATCGATGATCCGTTGCATCTCCGCACGAATGCGCTTGACCTCGGACAATCCCAGTTGATGAATTTCATCAGGCGTCTGATCCGTTGTTGTGAAAACGCGGGCGCGATGCGCATAATATTTATTCCCGTCCGGGAGAGCAGACGCGCCCACATCGGCGCGGCACGATTTTGAATACTCATCCCGGTAGAAGTCGGCGAAGGCGCTTATCGACGGCAGCACGTCGCCTTCAATTGTTTTTGTCGCCCGGTTCTTCAGCCGCCGCCACGCGCGCTCATTGATTGTCGCTGGTTTTTTCTCAAATGGCTTCAGAAAGACGCTCTGCGAAACGTCTTCAACTGCGTGGAAACGAATGGCGCTTTCAACACGCGCCATCGGGGCGCAAGGCTGCGTCCATCCCGCTTCAGCGCCCGCCCTCAATATTTCGGTTGACTCATTGAGGTATCGGGGAACGTCGCCCAGCCGGGTCACATAACTTTCAAAATTTGCAAGCGTGAAAAATGGAAGCCTGTTCGGCAGTCGCGCCACATCCGTATGCGGTCCATACCGGTTCGTCATCAAAAGAAACTTGCCGCCAAACTGCGCGCCCTCAATCTCATTATTGAGCATCAGCAGCAACAGGTCCCGATTGATCGCTTCTTCGGGCGTTAAGTCACTGACGTCGATTGCATCCAGCGCCGCCGCGAACTCTTTCGACTTCGTGATCTTCGCATCATAAGCCGCAAGCGATCGCGATCCCAGCCTGTCGTCATAATCATGAACGCCAAGCGTGGTCGCAAAAGTCGGATTTTGGGAAAGCTCCCACGCCCAATGCGCATCAAGAATTTCCTGAAGCTCTTGTGAGGCTTGCTTGTCAGCATTTGCTGCGCTCAATGGACAGATGATTGCGACGATTGTTGAGACGGCGATCAACCATGATTTCAATGACTTGCACATGAGCGTGTTCCTTATGCCGCCGTTCGATTAATTTTGGTGCGGACGAAGAACGGCAAAGACGATCCCGCCGATGGCGCCGGCGAGGCATTGCAACGCCAGCCCCACTGTCGTCCTGGCGCCGCCGATAGCCCCAGCGCCGCCGCCCGCCATCACATTTTCGATTAAGTAAATCGCGGTGAAGACCGCTGCAGCGCCAGCCACCGGATAGGCGATCGGCGCAAGCGGGCGAATTACGCGCTTGATCCCGAAGGCGACAATGAAGGCGATGAGCAATCCGATCGTCAAAACGAGGCCGTAAGCCGGAGCCAAACCGGTCAAATTCGCGAGATACGTCTCAAACGTCTCCTCAGGCGTGTAATTCGCACCGATTTCTGCCTGCTTCGCCAGAATTTGTTGCGTGTAGAATATGGCGGCCAGCAAATAGGTGGTTATCGCGGCCGCAAAAAAGGCGAATACGGTTCGAATGGCGTTCATCATGCCGGAAATCTCCACTGCCCCTGAGTCTTCGCCGGGCGGCGCGCCCGACACCATCTTTTGTCACAGGACGATAGTTGACGTCGAGCCCCTGCTCTGCTTACCCCATTATCCAAGGGATTTTCCGGTCTCCCATGCACCATAAGGAGCGATCATGAAACGCTATTCAAGCCTTCCCGTCCTCGCCGCCATGGCGGTGTCACTCGCCGCCGTCGGTTGTTCTGAAGAAACGAATGCGGCGAGCGCTCAAGAAGGCGCAGCCAAAGGCGGCGGCGACAAAACGCTTCAGACAACGCTCGCCGATCCCGCGCCGCGCGGGGCTTTGTCCTTAAACGTTGAGACGATCGCAGAGGGCCTAGTAAACCCCTGGTGCGTCGCCTTTCTGCCGGACGGCGACATGCTCGTCACCGAACGCGCCGGGCGTATCCGGATCATCAGGGACGGAAAACTTTTGGACACGCCGGTGGCGAATACCCCAAGCGCGCTCGTCTGGAACCAGAGCGGTTATTTCGATATTCTTCCGGATCCGGATTTTTCCGCCAATAGGACAGTGTTCTTTTCCTATGCTCACGGCACGAAAAAAGAGAATGCGCTTAGAGTTATCAAAGCGACGTATGACGGCGCGTCATTTGATAATATCGAAACGTTATATGAAGCAAAGCCGTTGAAGGACACAGGGCACCATTACGGCGCCAAGCTCGTTATCGGCGGTGATGATAAGCTCTATATCTCAATCGGCGAAGGGTCGCGCTATAAGGAAAAAGCGCAAGACATGGCGTCCAGCTTCGGCGCCATCGTCCGGATCAATCAGGATGGCTCGATTCCGGAGGACAATCCCGACTTCGGCGCAGACGCCCTGCCGGAACTTTTTTCAAAAGGTCATCGCAACCCGCAAGGGCTCGTATATGATGCTGAGCGCGACATTCTATGGGAGCACGAACATGGTGCTCGCGGCGGCGATGAAATCAACATAATTGAAGCTGGCGCAAATTACGGCTGGCCATTGGCGACTTACGGCATTGACTACAATGGCGCGCGCATAACACCGTTTACGGAATATGAAGGAACGAAACAGCCCTTTAAGTATTGGACGCCTTCAATTGCGCCCTCCGGCCTTGCTGTCTATCGCGGCGACGTCTTCGCAGAGTGGGACGGCGACCTTCTTGTCGGCGCCCTCGCGGGGTCGGCGCTCCATCGTGTCGATATCGAGAATGGCGAAGCGGTCGCGGAAGAACGGTACCTTGTGGATGAAGCCGAACGCGTTCGCGATGTACGCGTCGGCCCGGACGGCGCCGTCTATGTCACAACCGAGGTCCGTGGAGAGCCGCTTGGCAAAGTCCTACGACTGACGCCGGCGTCAGAGTGAAGCGTGTCCTCAGCTTGGCGTGTTAAGCGCCTCAGCGCCGCGCATCATCAATCGGATCAGGACAAACCCTGATCCGAGCATAATGAGCAATCCCGGCGCGCCGCCGAGATTCACAAGCATGCGAATTCCGTCGATGCCATTGGTTGAGGTCATCACCCATGAGATGGCGCCAATCAGGACGCCCCAGAATATTTTCACGCTCACCGCCGCGCGCCCGTCCATGACGGTTGGCTCAGACGACTTGATACAAACGCCTGCAATTGAATGCGTGTTTGAATCCATCGCCGTAACGAATGAAACAAACGTCGTCAAAATGAAGGCGAAAACGACAAATTGCGTGAACGGCAAGAAATCCAATAGTGCGTAGATAACGGACTCCGGCCCCGCCGCATTCAACGCGGCCACTAACGATCCACCGGTGCTCGCGTCAGCGGTAATTGCGGAAGCGCCGAAGATCGTCATCCAGACAATTCCAAAAATCGCCGGCAGGATAAGATTGAACAGTAAGAATTCGCGGACCGTGTAGCCGACCGCAATCCGCCCAAGGAACATGGCCGTAATTGGCGCCCAGGCGAGCCAGTTCGCAAAGAAAAAGACAGTCCAATCATTGGTCCACGGGTCGTTCAACAATCCGCCGAGCCCGATGCTTCTCGGAACAAAATCCTGAATGTAGGCGCCAAGACTCTCGGCGCCGAGCGTCATGATCTCCATCGAAGGTCCTGCGAGAAAGATAAACGCCGCGAGGACGAAGAAGATGCGAACATTGATATCCGACAGAAATTTTATACCGCGTTGCAGGCCGCTTACGGACGACGCCACATAAACCATGACGATGGCGACCGTCACGCCCAACCTGGACCAAATCGTATCGGCGACGCCGAGCGTTTTCTCCAACCCGCCGGCCAGAGTCATCACGCCTGCGCCGAGGGAGGCGGCGACGCCCGCCACAAGCGCATAAAGCGCCAACGCATCGAGAAGATTCCCTGCGACGCCGTTCGCGCGCGATCCGATCAACACGCTCAACGGCGCACTCAGCGAATATTTTCCCTTCAGATTGTGGAACGCAAGCGCAAAGGCGAGCGCGGCGGTCGCGTAAATCGCATATGGCGTGATTGACCAATGCAGATAGACAGTGGAAAGCGCAAAACGGGCCGCTGCATCCGGATCGCCGTTGACGTTCGCAAAGTCCGGCGGGCCGCTCACATGGAATATCGGCTCGGCGGCGCCCCAGAATAAAATGCCGGTCGCGATCGTCGTGCAAAGCGTGATCGCAAACCAGTTCCATCGACGGAGAATGGGCGTCGCATCTTCACCCCCAATGCGAACGCCGCCCAAAGGCGAGATGAAAACGCCGCCCAACAAGACAACGCCAGCGAAGGTTGCGATGCTGAAGAGCCATCCGAACTGAGACAGCATCGCCGTGTTGATTGACGTCATAAAGGCGAGGAAGCCATCGAAGTTTAATGTGCTCGCAAATAACGCCGCCAAGAGCACAATCGCCGGCGGCCAGAAGACCGCCGGGCGCACAGATTTGATCAGATTAGCGATAGAACGTTCCTCGCATCGCTTGCATCATAGCCCAGACAATAACGGGACAAAACACGCTACAAGCGATCGACGTTTGGTAAGCGTCCGGATCTTACTCAGCCGCCGCTTCTTCAGCGGGTGCTTCCTCCGCGGGAGCCTCTTTTGCCGGCGCTTCCGCAGCCGCCTTGGCCGCTTCTTCCTTGGCCCGCTTTTCCTCTTCGCGCTCTTGCGCTTTTTGGCCAGGCTTCGCTTTATTCGGATTGTTGCTGCGTTCCCATTTCACGAGATCGTTCGCCGACAAAAAGCGCGCAACGCGATCGGTTGGCTTCGCGCCCACAGACAACCAATGTTTCACGCGTTCTTCATTGTACTGAAAGCGTTTCGGGTCGTCTTTTCCAAGCAGCGGATTGTAGCTGCCGACTTTTTCGATGAAACGCCCATCGCGCGGCGAGCGAACGTCCGCGATGACAACATTATAGTAGGGCCGCTTTTTCGCACCGCCCCGAGCGAGTCTGATCTTCAACGCCATTTCGAATTTCCTTTCAATTCAATGTGAGTGTACTTCCTGCGCGCACGCGCAGCGTTTCGGATTACTTTTTCTTCCCTAAGCCCGGGAGACCGCCCAACCCTGGCGGCATTGCGCCCTGGCCGGAAATTGCTTTGTTGATCGCATCGAAATCGATGTCGGCGTCGCCTTTCTTGCCGCCGCCAAGGCCTTCCAACAGGGCCGGATCGGGCGCGCCTTCCGGCATCGCCGGCATGCCGCCGCCCATGCCCATCATCTGCGACGCCAGCCCTTTCATGCCGCCTTTGCCGAGCTTTTTCATCATGTCGGACATCTGGCGATGGGCTTTCAGAAGCTTGTTGATTTCCTGTACGCTTGTGCCGGAACCTGCTGCAACACGCTTTTTACGGGACGCGTTCATCAGTTTCGGATTTTTACGTTCCTTTTTCGTCATGGAACTGATGATCGCTTCCTGGCGAACGATTTCCTTGTCGTCAAAACCGCCGGCCTGATCGACCATCTTTTTCATTTTGCCCATGCCGGGCATTAGCCCCATGATCGATCCAAGGCCGCCCATTTTTTTCATTTGGCGAAATTGCTCAGCCAGATCATCAAGGTCGAAGTCGCCTTTGGCCATTTTCTTGGCCTGGCGCTTCGCCTTTTCCATATCCATGTCTTCGGCGGCCTTTTCGACCAGCGAGACAATGTCGCCCATGCCGAGGATGCGGCCGGCCATGCGCTTCGGATCAAACGTATCAAGCGCATCCAGCTTTTCGCCGACGCCGATAAATTTTATCGGCGCGCCAGTAACAGCGCGCATGGAAAGCGCCGCGCCGCCGCGGCCATCGCCGTCAATCCGCGTCAATACAACGCCGGAGACCGGCACGCGTTCTTTGAAACGGTTGGCGGTCTCCACCGCGTCCTGACCGGTTAGCGCATCAACCACCAACAGCGTTTCGATTGGGTTTGCGAGACTGTGCACCTCGGCGATTTCCGCCATTAGCTGTTCGTCGATCGACAGCCGGCCCGCCGTGTCGAGCATGACGACGTCATAACCGCCGAGCTTGGCCGCCTCCATGGCGCGGTTGGCGATCTGCGCCGGCGCCTGTCCGTCGATGATCGGCAAGGTGGCGACGCCCGTCTGGTCGCCGAGAATCTTTAACTGCTCCATGGCCGCAGGACGCCGCGTATCAAGCGACGCCATGAGAACTTTTTTCTTTTCGCGCTTTTCAAGACGCATGGCGATCTTCGCCGTGGACGTCGTCTTACCCGACCCCTGAAGCCCGACCATGAGAATCGGCGCCGGCGGCGCCATTGCGAGATTTAGCTCGCCCGCCGCCTCGTCGCCGCTGTCGCCCGCCAGCATCTCGACCATCGCGTCATGGACGATTTTGATAACCTGCTGGCCCGGTGTGACCGAGCGCAGAACTTCCTGCCCAACGGCCCGTTCCTTGACCTTCGAAATGAAGCTCTTGGCGACTGGCAGCGCGACGTCGGCCTCGAGAAGCGCAATACGCACTTCCCGGAGCGCTTCCGTCACGTCTTTCTCTTCAAGCGCGCCTTTTCCTTTGAGGCGCTCAAAGACCGATCCAAGCCGTTCGCTCAGGCTTTCAAACATTTACCGTCTCTGCGCCTTTCAACGCGGGTTATCGCTGCTCGCACAGCGTTCGCACGCATTTGGGAAACCGGCTCGCCAAATGCACTTCGCCGCCGTGAGGGCGTTACCCTGACGGCGGGACATCCCCAGCCTCGTTTCCTTTTCGATGAGGAAGGGCGTGCTGGCGGACGCGGGAAAGACGTATTTTCCCGATAGTCTCGCGCACTTAGCCATTCAGGGCGGTTTCGTCAAGCGTCGTCAGGGTCCCTGCGCTTAAACAGTCCAAGGATCAACGGCAATCGAAAGAAGAGCCACAGCGCGGTCCACACATTGCCGACGACAAAAACCGGAACAGCGAGCAATATGCCGACGATCAACCGGCGCTCCACAATCACCATCAGCGTCGCGGCAATAAAAAAGCCCAAATAGAGGTCGACGAGCGTCACGATGCTCCAGGGCTCGCCCAGCATTTCCCGGAGGACGGGGCCCAGCCCTCGGGGATCAGCGCCCAGCGCCCAGACAATCGCGGCGCACAATAATGCGCCGCCCGCCGCCAAAATGATCCTGACCGTCCACATGCTCCACATACGGCGGAAGGCCACGCCCGGAGCACATTTGGCCGGAATTAATGCATCGGCCGCGCTCTGAACACGTCTTCGTCAAGCTCGTGTTCCCATTTCGCCACGGTCGTCGCCACCGCCGCGTCACCCGTTACGTTCACAACCGTGCGCATCATGTCGAGAAGCCGGTCAAACGGGAAGATGAAGCCCACAACCAGCGCGGTATGCTCCGGTGTCACATCGAAAACCTGCAACACCGTCGCCAACAGGAACAATGACGCCGACGGGATGCCTGCCGCTCCGACCGAGACCAGCGCCGCCGTCACCGCAATCATTCCATAATGATAAGGCTCCAGCGCATAACCGAAGGCCTGCGCGGTGAAGAGCGCGACAATGCCGAGATAAAGAGCCGTTCCGTCCATGTTTATAGTGGCGCCGAGGGGCAACACCGATCCAGCCACGGATTTACTGACGCCGAGATTTTCGCTCACGCTCGAAATCGTCACTGGCAAGGTCGCGGAGCTAGACGAGGTCGAGTAAGCGACGAGCTGCGCATCGGCGATACCGCGGAAAAAATCGAGGACGGGCAACCGCAACCCGAACCTGATGATCCCGCCATAGGTGACGATCATATGGATAAAGCAGCCCAGATAGACAGCAATCACCAACCAGAAAATCGTCGTGAAGGTTTCAATGCCGCGCGTGCCGGCCACATAAGCGATCAGGGCGAAGACGCCAAAGGGCGCTAGCTCCATAATGACTTGCGTGACGCCGAGAACGCGATCCGACGCGTATGCGAAAAACCGGGCGATCGGCGCGCCGGCGCCGCGCATGAAGAGCACGAAGATCCCGAACAGGATTGACGCAAAAATCACCGCGAGAATTTCCCCGGACGCCGCCGCCACGCCGACTGTGAACAACAGGACAAAGAACGTCGCCAATCCGACCCCGTTCACTGAGCCCTCGCCGTCAAGCGTCGCCGGGCGCCGCGCGATCAAGATCGCAGTGACGATTAGCAGCCCGGTCAAGACAAGCGTCATCGGATCGCCGGTCATCAATTTTTCAAACGGGTTTTTCGCGACCATTTCCACTATGCGCTCGAAGAATCCCGCGGTTTGCGTCGAGATTTCGCGCGGATCGGCCGCCCCGAGGTCCGCCCCGCGCCCCGGCTGGAACAACGCGCCCATCGCAAGGCCAATGGAATTGGCGAAGAATGTGGTCACGAGATAAAGAAATATCGTCTTTATACCGATAGTGCCCAACTTTGCGGGATCGCCAAGAGCGAGCACGCCCGCCACGAGCGTGAAGAAGATCAGCGGAACGATAACAAGCCTGATGAGTGCGATAAAAATATCGCCGACGATTTTAACCTGAGCGAGAAGCGCCTCGCCGGGTTCGCCGGGCGCGGCGCCCATTGTTTGCGCGACAACGAGCCCGAAGCCAACACCGAGAATGAGGCCCAGAAAAACGCGTTTCCAGAGCTTCGTTTCAAACCACCACGCCATATAGGGCCCCTCGTCTCATAAATAATGCGCTATTGACGCGTCAGCATTGTTTGACGTGCGACGATAGTCAATTAACGCAGTTTATGAAAGGCCGAAGGCTTTAATAGCGCGGTCATAGAGTTGGCGGAACGGCTCAGCGTAATCCGGCCCGAGGCTGCCGAAACTGACGAGCGCCTGATCGGCTGTTTCCAGCCTGACGCCGCGCGGGCGGCCTTCACCGGTCCAATCGGACCAGCTCTCTTCGGGATCAATGGTGAAGAGCAATCTGACTTCTTCGCCGGCGTCGGTTTTCACGCCAAGACCGAAGATCGTCTCTCTACCGAACAGCCCTGTCGACGTGGCCACCCTGCGATCATCGAACAAGACTTCGTCCACGAACCAGCCGCGGCGCCACCGCAAAATGTGCATTTCATCATCAAGCGAGAGCTTGATGTCCACCTTTCGCCATGCGCGGCTGACAATATCGGCGCTTATTCGTCTGATGTGCCTTCTCCCGCCTGCCCAGACATCAACATATGTGCGAAATAGGCGTATTCAAGGGCCGTGCGGTAGGCGAGTTGGTCCTGGTTCGCCGTACCGCCATGACCGCCCTCGATATTCTCATAATAGAAAAAGTCGTAGCCGAGATCGCCCATTTTCGCCGCGGTCTTGCGCGCGTGTCCGGGGTGAACGCGGTCGTCCTTTGTCGATGTGTAAAAGAGAACTTTGGGATAGGCTTGGCCGGCCTCCACCAATTGATATGGGGAATAGAGCGAAATATACGCCCACTCGTCATCGATATCTGGGTTGCCATATTCCCCCATCCAGGAGGCGCCCGCGAGCAACTTATTATACCGCTTCATGTCGAGCAGCGGCACGCCAATATCAAGCGCTGCGTAAAGGTCGGGTCGCTGCGTCAGCATCGCGCCCATCAAAAGACCGCCATTTGAACGCCCTACGGCGCCGAGCTTTTCCGGCGTCGTGACGCCTGTCTCGATCAAATGCTCCGAGATGGCGATAAAATCATCGAAGGATCGTTGCCGGTTTTCTTTAAGCGCCGCCTGATGCCAGCGCGGGCCGAATTCAGAACCGCCGCGAATATTGGAGACCACCAGCACGCCGCCGCGCGACACCCACAACTTGCCCGCCAACGCTCCATGCTGAGGACGTCCGGGATCGGAATAATATTTCGGCAATTCCGCGATGAGGAAACCGCCATAACCGTACTGGATTGTCGGAGCGTCGCCCGCTTCAAGAACAGATTTCTTCGCCAATAGAAAATATGGGACCTTCGTCCCATCCGTTGATGTCGCAAACCTTTGTTCAACCACGACATCGGTCGCATCATAGAGCGCAGGCGTTTCCTGAATCAACGACACATCATTTTGCGCTGTTACAAAATAGAGCGAGTCCGGTGTCGTCATACTTTCAAACGAAAGCAAGGCGTCATCAACGCCGCCGCCCGACGATACCAGCGACACCATGCCGTTTTCCGGCAGATCGATGTTTTGCTGCACCCAGTCGCCGCTGAGCTCGCGCTTAAAGCGCGCCGCTTTACCGGCGACATTATCAAGATACTGAATAATGATAGAGTCGCTACCAAGACCCACGCTTTCGACCGCTTGAGACGGCGACGGCGAAAAGATGGCTTCCGCCACGCCCTCGTCCACATGATAGGAAATGACGGCGCCATTTTCGAACGCGGCGTCGCCGTAAGACCAATCATCGCGCAGGAAAAAGACGGCGCGCCCGTCAAGGATCCCCTGAAACGTCGCATTCAGCGGCGTCGGCAAAACAACGGGATCGCCTGCGCCTTCCGCATGCGTGTATTCGTACTCGAAAAATGTAAGCGCGCGCCGCACCAATAGGTGTGTCTTCTCACCGTCATGCTCCACGATCGGCGCGACGGAGACATCCGTTTTCTCGCCTTCGAAGATGACAGGCGCGTCCTTTAACGTCTCGCCCCGTTCCCAAGAGCGCAGTTGGCGCGGATACCCCGACTCTGTCAGCGCGTCGTCGCCGATATCAGTTCCGACAATCAACAGGTCTTTGTCAAACCAAGCCACATTCGATTTCGCCTCGGGAATAAAAAACCCTCCCTCCACGAACGTCTTTTCAACCGTATCGAACTCGCGCCAAACGCCTGCGTCCTTGCCGCCGTAGGAAACCTCCACCATGCAATGGCGATATTCCGGGGCGAGGCAAACGGTTCCGCCTCTTATCCAGTTTTCATCTTCTTCCTTTGCGAGAACATCAAAATCGATGAGCGTTTCCCACTCCGGCGTGCCGGCCACATAACTTTCTGTGCTGGCGCGACGCCACACCCCGCGCACATGGATTTCATCTTGCCAGAAATTGTAGACAGCGCCGTTGTGAATTTGACCCAGAGGCAACCGCGCATCAGAAGTCAGAATTTCAAGCGCTTCCCTATAAAGAGTATCAAACGTCTCATTCCCGTCGAGCAATTCCTTCTTGGTGCGCGCATTTTGCGCGCGCGCCCACGAAAGCGCCTGGTCGCTCTCGATCTCTTCTAACCACAAATACGGATCATCGCCTTCCTGAGCGTGAACCGCAGTCGCAAGGCTGAGCGTGACGATAGAAATGGCGAGGCTTTTCAGCATGTAACAAATCACTCCTCGTTGGAATTTTCGTCAGAGAGCTGACGCATGAAATAGATATACTGCAAGGTCGTGCGATACGCCGCCTGATTACGGTTCGCCGCGGCGCCGTGTCCGCCCTCAATATTTTCATAATAAAGGAACGGGTGGCCCATCTCCTCCATTTTGGCGCCCATTTTTCGAGCGTGGCCAGGGTGGACGCGGTCGTCCTTCGTCGACGTGAAGAAGAAGACGCGCGGATAATCGGCGTCCGCCTTGAGGTTTTGGTAGGGGGAGTATTTCAGAATATATGCCCGCTCTTCTTCAATATCCGGATCGCCATATTCGCCGACCCACGACGCGCCAGCTAAGAGCTTGTCATAGCGCAACATATCCAACAGCGGCACGCCGATCGCCTGCCCTTTATAGAGGTCGGGCCGCTGTATCATGGCCGCGCCCATCAAGAGGCCGCCATTGGATCCGCCATAAGCGCCGAGCTTTTCAGGTGACGTGATCCCCCTCGCGATCAAATCTTCTGAAACGGCGAAAAAATCGTCAAAGGCGCGTTGCCGGTTTTCTTTAAGCGCCGCCTGATGCCAGCGCGGGCCGAATTCGCCGCCGCCGCGAATGTTTGCGATCACATAAACGCCGCCATTTTCATACCAGAGCTTACCGATTGTTCCGGAGTATCCCGGCGTCACCGGGACTTCAAAACCGCCATACCCATATTGGATCGTCGGCGCATCGCCCGCCTTGATGACGTCCTCGCGGCCAATCACAAAATACGGAATTTTTGTTCCGTCTTTTGACGTCGCTTCATGTTGCTGCGTCACGACGCCCGCCGCATCGAAAAATTCGGGCGACCGCTTCACTTCCAGGCGCTCGCCCTTTTCATCAACATAGAACAGGGTCGATGGATCTGTCGGGCTGTCAAAATAAAGGAAGAAATCATCGCCATACGTATTAACGCTGCCGAGGCTCACGTCGCCGATACCCGGCAAGGATATATCTTCCGATCGCCACTTGCCGCGCGAACGGTTAACTTTTTTCACATTGCCTGCAATATTATCCAGGAGCTGAACAAGCAGGCCGTTTTCAGGCGCCGCAATCGCGCCGACCGCCTGTTTTTCGTTGGGTGAAAACACCAACTCGGCTTTGTCTTTTTTAACGTCATACGCGACGATATCGCCCGACTTGAAGCCTTTGCGTTTATGGCGCCAATCCTCTTGGAGCGACGCAACGATCAAGCCGTCCAACACGCCTTCGACGCTCGACTTCGCCGGAAAGGGGAGCTTTGATGGTTTTTGGTCGGCGCCAAGGATGAAATGTTCACGCTCAAAAAACGTTCTAGACTGCGTGATGAATTCATAGGTCGTTCCATCGCGAACGATCGTGTACGGCCAAATGCCGACGTCTTCCTTTTCGCCTTCAAAAACAACGGGCGCTTCCGATATGCCCGCACCGCGCTTCAAGAGACGCGTTGTCCGCGGGTAGCCGGAGTCAGTCATCGTGCCGGCGCCGAAGTCGACGCCCACAAGCAGTGTGTCTTCATCTACCCACGCCGTGGCGCCTTTTGACTCCTTGAGCACAAACCCGTCTTCGACAAACGACTTTTTACTGATGAGATACTCGCGGCGGACAACCGCGTCCGAGCCGCCGCGGGAAAGCGACACCATGCACCGGTCATTATCGGGCGCGAGATAATCAACGCCCTTGAAGACCCAGTTTTCTCCCTCCTCGTCTGCGAGCCGGTCGAAATCGATCAGCGTCTCCCACTGCGGATCGCCGGTGAGATAGCTTTCAAGGGTCGCCTGGCGCCAAAGGCCCCGGACGTGGGTCGCGTCCTGCCAGAAATTGCGCACCATCTTTCCCGAAAGCGACGGAGAGGCGATCCGTTCTTCAGAATTGTAAATATCGAGCGCCGCCTTGTGGAACGCCTCAAAGCGGGAATCGCCTTCCAACTCCGCCAGCGAGCGCTTGTTCTGGGCGCGCACCCAATCGAGCGCTTTTTCTCCTTCGACGTCTTCCAGCCACAAAAACGGATCATTCGTCTCGTCCGCTAAGGCCGGCGTTGCGACCAATGAGGCGCTGGCGGCGATTATTTTGCTCATACTTTTCAACATCTCCGGCGTTTTCCTCTTCGTTCAGCGATCGGCGCGTTAACCATGAGCGCCTTCATAGCCGCTCCCTAAGAGGACCTAAAGGCGGCGAAATGAAATTCATGAAAACGCGAAAACGGCGCCCGATTTGCAACTCCTGGGGTCAAAGGAAGCAACCGCTAAAACTTTAGCCTCCCAATTAGAGAAGGCTTGAGGTGAGCGTTTTAGGCTGCAAATTCAATGGGGTCGCCGCATGCTTAAGAAAGAACTTCGCCGTTATCGCCGTATCGCGCTGGACCTGACTGCGCGCGTAACGATCAACGCGATCGACGAATATGACGCACGTCTCATCAACATCTCGCCCGGCGATATGGCGATCAAGATCGATGCGCCTGCGATCCCGGGGGACGCCGTTGTTGTCGCCATCGACGGCCTTGATATTCTGGAGGGCCGCGTCGCGCGCACCTTCCCAGACGGGATTGCGGTCTCGTTTATGCTTTCGCGCAAACGGCGCCTCTTACTGACCGAACAACTGATGCTGAGATCGAACCGCCAATTCAGCGAAGGGCTGGGCGATCGCCGCAATGCGCTACGGCACAATGAACATGACAAGCGTATGGTGTGCCGTTTGCCGGACGGGACATCGCTCTTTGTAAAGATCATCGACCAGTCCGTGGATGGGATCGCAGTCGATGCGCCGCGCAAGCCGCCCGTCGGCACGTCAATCCACGTTGGCCGCGCGCGCGGCGTCGTCACCAGACATACGCCGCGCGGCTTTGTGGTCGTTCGCGAGACCGAAGCCGAAAATGAGGACCAGAAGCTGCGCGTCGTCTAGCCGGCGACGCTTTCCTGGATCAAGGGCCGTAAATTTGTAATCACGTCGCGGGCGTCGAACGCTTGCGGATTGTCGGCGGGTTTTTCACCGCGATGCATGGTCACGAACGCGATCGCTGAGTAGCGATTGATTTCGCGCGTATAGAAATCATTATACGGCGCCCCCCACCCAAACCCGTAGGCGTAATAAGGGAACGCATAATAGCGGCCCGGAATGCCGTACCCATAGCGGCCAAAGAAAGCGGGGCCGCCATAGGCGCCGAACCCGGCGCCCGACGTCGAATAGGACGTGCGGACTTCAGTGTCGCCTTCAACGACGATGAAATGATCAAAACCGTTCTCGACGGTTAATTCAGCTGCGCGGAACAAAAGGAAATTCTCAACCGCCTCTCGGCTTGTCGACGAATTGCCCCGGAAAGTGATCCGAAAGCGATCATCTTCGATGCGCTGCTCCGAAAAGCCGTAACCGCCCGCTTTTGACGCTGGCGCATAAGGGGTCGCGGTCGCACACGCCGCCAAAGCGATGAGCGCGAAGCCCAAGAAAATACTTTTACCTACCATTGAAACCTGTCTCCTCACTAGCGCCCGCACGCACCCTGAAACGGGCGCGAGCCCAACCTGAAGAGCATACCGCGGAACCGGGCGGATTCAAATTATCCCGAAGAATTGGGCGCTTCCCCTTGATTTCCCGTCAAAACATCGCCGTCGCGAGACGCGAGCTCGCTGCGCGCATCCACGACGTCAGACAAAGTCGCTGGCATGGATTTGATATGCAAATCGCGCTGAGGAAACGGGATTTCGACCCCGTGCTCCTGAAGCTTGTCCCAAACGGCGAGCAAGACTTCGCTGCGAACATTTGCGCAACCATTGCTCGGATCATTGATCCAGAAGCGTAGATCAAAGTTGATCGAGCTGTCGGCGAACTCGATCAGATTGCACATGGGCGAAGGCTTCTCCAGCACCCGATCGATTGATAGCGCCGTCTCCTCGCACAATTTTTTGACGAACCGCAAATCCTTCGTGGAGTAGGAAACGCCGATCCCCGCATGAAGCCGGACCACGCGATCGCTGTGCGACCAGTTGATGACGCCGTCTTCAATAAAACGGTCATTGGGCACCAGATGATTGGTGCCGTCTCGCGTTCGCACGGCGACATAGCGCGCATTCATCTCCGTGACCCAGCCGAATGTCTCGCCGACCTCAATGACATCGCCGGGCTTGATCGACTTGTCGGCAATCAGTGTGAAGCCAGCGGCGAAATTGGAGATCGTGCGCTGCAGGCCGAGCCCGACGCCAAGGCCCACGGCGCCGCCAAAGATCGCCAACGCGCCAAAAGGAAAATTCACAAGCTGAAGCGCGATAAGCAACGCGACGACCGGCAGCAAGATATCCAGAATTTTCGACAAAAGCGCCTTGAACGATACGGTCAATTCGTCGGCGCTATTGATCCGCCCCTTGAGGAAATTTCCGGCGAGGCCGGCCAGCCAAAAGAGGATGGCGAAGGTGATGACGCCGCGCACGATATCGAGCGCGGAAATATCCACGGTGACGCCGGCGTCATTCGTGCTGAGCGGGATCGCCAGCGCATCAAGCTGCGTCACCACATTGTCCAAGACGCCGAACGCATCAAGCGCGGCGAGCGGCCAAACCACATAGAAGGCGACGCGCGACCACAAGGGCGAGCGGATAACGAGCGTCACGAGCCGGATGATGATCCACGCCGTTAAGAGACTGACCCCCGCTGAGATAATAGCCGTCTCGCGCCCCGCCGCGCGCAGAACAACGGTCATCACCTGCAGCGACACATATAACGCGATCGGCGTCGCGATCACCGCGAATGCGTTTGCAGCGCGGCGCAAGACGCCGTAAGGCGCACGGGGCGAAACCTGCGTCTCGATCAGCTTTTTCAGGCGCGGCCCAAAAATCGCGGCCGGCAAAAGCGCGAGGAAGAGAACCGCCCCCTGGATCGCCATGTCCAGGGTCAGAAGATTGACCCGCGCCCATTCGAGAAGTTCAAGTCCCTTCTGACGGTACTGATCAATCCCGACGAGCTCTTCCAAGGCGGAGGAATCGTCCGTTAGCGATTGCGCGTCCTCAGCAGGCGCTGACTGGTCGGGCGTTGATTCTGGCTCCGCCGCGTCAGCGGGCGGCGTATCGGTTTCGGGCGTTTCGCTCTGGCGCATTCAGCAACTCAATATCGGCTGAATTCGCGATATCATGAACCATCAGCAAAACAAACACCGTGAACTTATAAATTTGTACAATGAATTTATTTGACGTACAGATATCGAGGCGGCGCGCCCGGCAAGAGCCCGCGCGCCAAAGCAACCGCCGCCTTAATTCGACCGCGGCGCAGGCGCATCAGGCACTGACCCAAGCCGGTCGCGAGGACAATTGGCGCAAGCCACGGACGCCATTTTAAACAAAAAAGTAGTCGCGACCGGATCATGTGATATTCGGACAAGGGCGAACGCTGCGAGGGATTATTTTCAGTTGGAAAAACGCTTTTTGATGCGACACCGTAATGATGAAAGACGTACGCCTCACGCGCCCAGACGGTTTGGCCGACAGCCTTGCCCGCCATCGCCCAATCGGCTTCTTCGTAATAGAGAAAATATCGCTCATCCATATATCCGACATCGTGCAAAAAAGAGCGGCGCAGGGCGATAGATGCGCCGAGGGGGTAATCAATATTTGCTTCCACCTTGGAGGCGGCCGGCGCGGAAAACAGGAGATCGCCCTGCCCAATATTGCGGCCCATGAGCGTTAGCGGGTTCAGCGCCGCCCCGCCGAAAGCCTGGACGCGGCCCGGTTGGCCTGCGAGCAAAATGGTCGCACCGCAAAGCCCCGCATGCTCATCTGCAAGTCGGTCTTCGAAAGCGCTCATGGCGCCTTTCCCGATCACGGCGTCCGGGTTCAAAAGAAGGTAGTGGGTGCAACAATCCATGCGTTCAAGGAAGCGAAGTCCGATATTGCACCCGGCGGCGAACCCCTTGTTTTCCTTTGCGCGCAGAATTGTCAGTTGCGCTTTCGTGACCTCGCCGCGCGTATCCTCAGCAATGACCGCATGAATGTCGCTCAAAAGCGCGTAACGAATTTCGTGATCTACAACGGGATTAGCGGGAAGGTGCTCTTTGCGCCGCCGGTCCCGGATCGCCGTCTGGAATACATTCATTGAATCATTTGTGGACGCATTATCCACAATGACGACATGCGCGTCCGGCCGTTCGCCGAGGACGCTCATCGCCGCATCAAGGGCGAAACGCGCCGAATTGTAGTTGACAATCACCGCGCCCCAGCGCGCCGTCTCCTTCATGACCGAGCGCCTCCGCGACCATCGACATCCAGTAATTGAACAGCGGCCTCTTGGCTTAAGGAGTTATAGAAGGCGCGCAAGAACTCTTCGTGGATAGCGAATTGGGCGGCGTCAGCGCCTTTCGTGGATACACGGATCAAGGCGCCGTCCAGCGGTTGCGCAATACCGCGTTTAAACAAAAGAAACTGCTGAAATTGCGCATGCGTCATAAAGGACGGTCCTGAACGGAGCCAATAACTCACCGCTTCATTGCGCGTCGGGTTTTGGGCCAGCATATGAACAGTCGCAATCTTCTGATCATCGACGGTCAGCTGGGAAATGCGGCGCCTTGAAATCTGAAACCCTTGCGCCGTATAGCACCTCTCGGGACGGTGGAGCCTGACGGAGTCGCCGAGCGGCGGGCCATAGGCGACAACAAGCGTGACCACGCGCCCTAAAGTGTTGCGGTAGGCGCGGTATGCGACCGCTTCGCCGGGAAGAAGCGACGCTTCCGCGGGAAGGACCGCATCGCTGAGTGGAATGCGTCGCCACTCATCGATCTTTTCAGGAAGCAATTGGTCGAGATCGGGCGCCGCGACCTCGATCGGGGCCGCGGGACGCACCACCGCTGTCGCCACCGCAGCCATGGCCATCAACACGGCCACAAAAGAGGCCCGCATATAGGAAATGTTCGTCGCGTTGGTCATGAGGACCCGCCGATCACTTTCGACGCAACAGCGTCAACACCGAAAAACATCAAGAGGGCGAACGCGAACATGACCAACCCAGCCGCATGATGTAAAAATCCTTGCCCGATATCGTATCCCAGGAAGTAGGTGAGAAGGACAAGAATTGCTACACGGATAATATTGGCGAGGATTGCAATCGGGATCGCCGTAAGCATCACGGCGGCGTTTGCGAGAACTGATTTGCGCTTCACTGCATAAAGATAGACGGCGCCCACGGCGCTCAGTGAGATAAGGGAGTTTAATCCTGCGCAGGCGTCGGCGACCAAGAGTTGATATTGCCCCGCTGTAATGACGGCGCCGGAATGAGCGACCGGCAGGCCAGCCAGGTACAGGCCGCTGCTGACAATGTCCGAGATCGATTGCTTTAAGGGCGCAGTCAGGGCGTTTAACATCCAGCCCGGCCAGATGATGAGATAAAGGCTCAACAAAAGTGGAAACCAGAGCCCTCTGGCGCCTGCATATCCAAATAAAGCGACCGCAAGCGACGCTGCGATAATCGTCTGCGAAAACGAAAGCAATAATGTCGCTTCCGTAATACGTCCGATACTGAATAGGCCTATTCCGATCCCAAGAATCAGGAGGCCAATCACAAACTCTTTCCAGCTCGCCCGAAAATCAAAAGCGGCGCCCGTAATCCGCGCCCAGGCGGCCCCGATACAGATCGCCATGATAAAAGGGATATGGCCGTTTTCTTCGCGCCGCCATTCAACGTCTGCGAACTCCGCGTAGACGGGCCCGAACAAGAAAAGCCAGCCCGCGAGAACGATGAACGCTGGTCCATAGGGCGCCAATTGCACGACTTGCGCTACACGGGGAAAGCCAATCGCTTTGCCCATCGCATCACCGCGTCATAGCTGCGCCGAAGACCGATACGTCGAGTTGGCGCAAAGTTGACTGCAGAATTTTCAATTCATGGAACCTGGTCACGTTCCGGCGCGCGACCACTAATCCGGCGCCCGTAGCGGACCATGCGAATTGTCCGTCGCCTTCGCGTCCATTCGGCGCAGACAGAACAATAACGTTGTCGAAGTTCTGCGCCATTTCCTTAAAGAGTGTCGGCAAACGATCCGCGGCGAGCAATTCTTGCGGATTGTTCTTTTGCGGCGAGGCGGTCATGGCGAACAGATTGGCGATGATCGTTTCCTGAACGATTTCGGTGAGCGCCGCCTTACCCGCGAGCGCCGAAGCCAGACCTTTGTGCGGTTTCAGATTGAGAAAGCGCCGCACCCGAGGTTTGCGCAAATCAGCATCGACCAGAAGCGTCTTGCGGCCGAGCTGTGCGAAGGCCGCCGCCAGATTGCAGGCGATAAATTCAGCGCGAACATTGTAGGCGGCTGGAATAATTGAAAACAAAGAAAGCTGCTCGGCCGTTTGCATGGTGAGCAATTTTGTCCGCAAGAGCCGAATGCGTTCGGCGGCGATATCATTCGGGCGACGGAGGAGCGCGAGCCCTTTCGGAAGAACAACGGGACTGATCACGGGATTCAGATACCCATCCTGCAACGCCAAAGCGGTGTAGACTTGATCACGGCTCGCCATCTTCAGCCGGATCACAGCCTCGCCGAAGAGGCCGCCATTGCGCCGCTGCTCGGTCAGCGCTTTGTCGATCTGTTCGGGAGTCAAGACCCCCAAATAGACCAGGCAATCGCCAAGGAGCGGTTCATTGCGGCCAAAGTCGTCACTAAGATGTCCTTCAATCGCAGTCTGCATTCGTCGCGGATTTAAGAGATTTAGTGAAGGAGTGTTCATTACGCCGCCCTTCCCGCCAGCTTGCTTTTGCGCTTCGGCGCAAAACCGCTCAGAGGCGTCTCTGTGAGAACCGGCGCGCGTAAAACCTGCCTGACTGCGCCCGCAGAGCGGACACGCCCTTCGTGAAATTCAAGAGCAATCGCCGCCGTAACGCCAAGCGCGCCGCCGGCCGCGAGGCCAAGTAAGACAATCAGGAAAAGAGGCGGCGTCGCCGGTTGGCTCGCGGGCACGGCGCGCGCCAACAGGAACGTCGTGACGCTATCGACTCGAGACTGAAGCGACTCTTCCAATGACCGCGTCGCCACGAGATCGTAGGTCTGACGGCTCGCTTCGACTTTTTTCTCTAAGACGTCGTAAGCTTGTTTCGTTTCCTGCAGTTTGACGACAGTCGCTTTTTGTTTCTGTACGGCGAACTCCAGAGTAGCAGCGCGCTTGGCGTGATAGTCATTGCGGCTTTCGATCGCGTTCATAATATTGCGTTCGAGCGCCAGTTTCTCGTTATTCGCTTCGATATAGTCCGGGTATTGCGGCCCATAGCGCTCGGCGATGCGCCGCATTTGGCCGACGACTGCGCCAAGACGCGCTTGCGCCTGGCGTGCGTAGGGAACATCGCCCGGCAACGGCACTGTCAGTAATCCAGCTTCTCCCACAGAACGCGCCTGACTTAAGAGCGACTGCGCTTCTGCGCGGTCGGCGCGCGCTTCGGCCAGGCGCGCCGTTAATGCGGCAAGTTCGACTTCCGCCGCCTCTAGGCGTTGCAGCCCCAGAGCGACAATACCGGAATCTTCGCGGAAGATCGTCAATTCGCTTTGAGCGTTCTCAAGACCAGCCTCCATGGCTTGGCGTTCATCACTAAAATTCGCAGCGTTACGGAGCGCGCGTCTTTTGCGCTGGTCGAGAACTGCCTGCATGTACCCTTCTGAAAAGGCGTTTGAAATGCGCGCGGCCTGGGAGGGGTCTTCGCTGCGAAAGTGGATCGCAAGCGTGCTCTCCTGCGCGTTCGCCGTCACCGTGAGGCTTTCGAGCAAACGATCGGCGGCCCAGAGGGTGGCGTCATTTCCGGGGACGATCTCGCCCTTGGTCTCGGCGCGCCATTCCGCCTCAAAGTCCGCCAGTGAAAAAAATCCCTGGGCGGTTAGATTTTCGATGACGTTAACCGCGACACGGCGGCTGCGCGCGACCGCAGCCTGCTGGCCGAGAAATTCCGAGGTACGCACGCGCGTTTCGACAAGACCTGTCAACGTATTGCGTTGAATCGCATCAACCTGGACGAGCGAGGTGGACTCATATTGCTTCGGGAAAACCATCCCCGCTGCAGCGGCGATGGCGCCCGTGGTCATAATCGACCAAAGGATCAGCCACTTGCGCGCGGCGAAGACAGTGAAGAATGCGAGAACGCCCATCCGTGGCTCTCGCTAAGGCTTTACGATAGCGGGCGTCGCCGCCTCGCTCGCCACCGCGACCGGCTTTGCGGTGTCCCGGTAGTAGCTCACGGTGGTCTCTTCGCGGAGCCGCTTGACGAGTTTCTCTGCGCGCAACAGCGTTTCCTGATCGAGAATCAGACGACGCGCCAGCGCCGGCCACTCCGACGATTGCGACGGCGACGGCTGCGCCTTCATGATTTTCATGATTTGCGTCTGGCTTTCGCCCTTCAAGACGATGTTATCCTTCACGGTATATTGCGCCAGTTGCTTTCTGATCGCATCGGGAAACGCGGTCGATGGTTGCGCGGTGTTCGACACGGTAAAGTCTACGTTCTTTACTCGGAGCGTGTTTTCAAGCTTTGCAAAGTCGCGCGTCTCATCAAAAAGCGGCGTCAATTTTTCTTCGTCAAACGCTTCGGTCGGTAAGCTCAATACAGAAAAAACGTAAGAGCGCCGTTTTGCAAACAGCGCTGGATTATCCGAAATGAAATCCTCAACCTCCTGTCGCGTCGGTTCCGGCGGCTGCGACGTGATGCCGAGATAAAGATCAGCTAACGCTTGTTCTTGGGCCGCTTTCATTTGCACCAATGCTTCGGGGCGCCGGTGCAGACTGGACGCACGGGCGGCGCGCGAAAGCAGCGTGCGGTTAATGATATTCTCCACGGCAATCCGTTCGGACGCTGGGTCGTTGGGCGATAAATTAAGACGCGCCATTTCCACATGCAGTTCCGTCAGCGTAATCTCACGGCCGGCCGCCTTTGCAACGACTTGCGTCTTCCCGCTCTCTACGGTTTTCGCCGCCGAACGCGCATGAGCGCTTTGTGAGGCAAAAACGGCGCTGGCAAAAACGCAGAAAAACAAAACCGAAACTTGCGCCGTACGCATACAATTAACTCCTGCCCCGACCGTGCGGGAAATTACGCCGTCAGCAGCGAAAGCATTCGCCGCGCGCGCCACAGCCGGATGCGAATAAGCACGCCGATCGCAGCAACTTTGTCTTGCAGCCGGTCAAGCTTCCGGCTTGTCAGCACCGTCCACATGTGGGGTCCCGCTGAAAGCGCCGTCGCCGCAGCAAGACCTGTCCACATCGCGCATCGGATTAATCCGGGTTGTCCGAACCCGCTCCAACGCTCTTTCGTTAACCTGTCCCATTTTGCGACCAGAGCGTTCCAATCCTTGCGCGCAGGATGGTTGACGATTTGTTTAGCGTTAAAAAATAAACGAAACCCCAACGAATCCGCGCGGTTACCCCAATCGAGGTCCTCGGCGATATCGTTGCGAAATGGTCCAATCGCCTCAGCGACGCCGCGCCGGACGAACAGATTCGCTGTCGCGGAAAACCGTTTACGCTTTAGATACCAAGCTTGCCGAAACCCGAACACTTTCTCGAATGCTTCTGTGGCCGAAGGTCTTCCGGTTTCGATGTAGGTGACTTCAATATGGCCGCCCGCATAGTCAGCAGACGCCATGCTTACGACGCCGTTTTCGATCCATCGCGGGTCGGCGACACAATCCGCATCGATGAAGGCGAAGATCTCGCCGCGCGCCGCCGACATCGCTTTATTGCGCGCAATCGCAGCCCCGCGCTCGCGCACCGTGAGGAAATTTACGCCCGGAAGTCTCGCCGCCAAAGCATCAACCCCGCCCGGCGTATCATTGTCCGCAACGATTACTTCAAAATCCTCAGGAGCGTATGTTTGCGCTGCAAGGCTCTCCAGGCATTGCTCCAGCCCCGCAAGATCATTGTAATGCGGAACGAGAACGCTGACGAACGGCTGGCGTTCACGCTGATTTATAGAGTCTATCGAAGACACTTAGGTAGAGTTCCTTTTGCAGGTCCCAGGAATATCGCATCTTCAACCTTGCGTGTCCGCGCTGACCCATGACGCGCCGCGTGTTCGGAGACTGAATGAGGTTAGAGATGTTCGCCGCTAACGCAG
>JBCAXE010000034.1:0-37219 GCA_038534195.1 Pseudomonadota bacterium | reverse complement strand
CTGCGGAACTTTTTCCCGCGCCCACTGGTAACTGCGATCAATTGTTTCCTCGCCGCGATGAAAATCCAGTACGTCAATGTCGCTAACTGGCGGGGCGAAGGTAAAGACCGGTTTTGATATTTCTGACTGGAGCCGCGCAAGCTCACGCTGCGCGACAGCCAAAGACTCAATCGCGATGTCTGCAATCGAATAAGCCTCGCCTGGTTTTTTTCGCTCCTTAATATTCTGCGCCGCCGACGAGATTTTAGCCAATTCATGGGTGGTTCTTCCGCCTGCATCCAGCTTGTATTTTGTCGCTCTGGAACGGTCTGCAAACAAATCTACTGATATGACATCGTCGGCGCCAAGCTCTCTGCACGCCGAGACGGGAACCGGGTCAATAAGCGCGCCGTCAACAAGAATCTCATTGTTCCGTTCGACTGGATTAAACAGGACCGGTATCGAGCTGCTTGCGCGAAGCGCAATATCGATCGGACCGGAACAGAGGACAACCCTTCTGGGTTCGACTAAGTCAACCGCAATCGCAGCGAATGGATGCGGAAAATCCTCGATGCGGTCATATGGAATGATCTCGTGAATCAAGTTGACGAATTTTCGCCCGCTAAAAAATCCCTTTGAAGGCCAGGAAGGCGAAAGAAGCGCCGGCACATCTTGAAATTCGATTTCGCAGATCTTCTTGAGCACCGCATCTTGGCAACCGCTTGCACATGCCGCTCCGATGATCGCCCCCATGGTTGCCTCTCGACCCGCGCCATGGGGCCATGGCTGTGGACTTGCAGCAGGCGGCGCGAGACTCGGTCTTAAGTTTTACGCAGCGTTTCCTTGCGTTCCGGCGGGAAAACCCTGTTTTCCGCACTGGTGAGATTTCGTTCCTCGACGGCCCGGAGATCATGTTATTATTCACGCGATCGAATGAAGAACGTCGTCTTATTTGCGGTTTTAATCTGTCGCGTGAGGAAGTGTTTGTTCCGTGGGACGACCTTGAGGGTTTGACAAATCTGCTGGACTGCGGATTGCCGGCGACGCGGCGTGAGGACGGGGTTATAGTCCCGGCGTTCGGGGGCTTCATCGCAGAATAATGCACGACACGCTGGTGTTAAAAATAAATTATGTCGGACACGACTGAATTATCGAAGGCGAAACCTGAAAAGCAAGCGATCACCACCATGGGTGAGATCGCGGCGATGGCTGGCGTATCGGAATCCACTGTCTCGCGCGCTTTATCCGGCAGCACGCTCGTTGCTGAAAGCACGCGCGAGCGCATTTTAAAAATCGCCAAAGCGGCGAACTTCACCGTTAACGAGCAGGCGCGCAATCTCGCGCTCGGACAAACACGCTCCATCGAAGTGGTTTTTCCAATCGAGCCGGGAACCTTGCAGCAAGTTTCAGATCCGTTTTTCGTTGATATGCTGGCGACGCTAACGGACGAAATAGCGACGCATCAATATGACGTGCTCCTGACGAAATCGACGCCCTGGGACCCCGAACGTCCGGGATGCGCCTTTCTCGGCGGGCGGGCGGACGGCGTCGTGTTTGTGGGCCAAGGGCGCCACCGCTCCGAGATCCGGGATTTCGCAAGGGCGCAAAGGCGCGTGGTTGTATGGGACGCGATCGATGACGCGCAGGATTATTGCGTTGTTGGAAGTGATAATTTCGGCGGCGGGTTTATGGCGACCCAACATCTGCTCTCGCTTGGTCGAAAATCGATTGTCTTTCTTGGCGACACAACGTTGCCTGAAATTGGACAGCGTTTCGCGGGATATCGCACGGCTCTTGAAGCGGCAGGTTTACAGCCGAGCGACGGCCAGTTTGTCGATGCGCCATTCGATATTGAAGGCGCGCGCCGGGCGGTCGCCCCGCTCGCGGCCATGTATCCCGCCTTCGACGCCATCTTCGCCGCCAGCGACATGATTGCGCTGGCTGCGATTGCGGCGTTGCGAGAGCAGGGCGTTGAGGTGCCGCGCGATGTTTCCGTCGTCGGTTTTGACGATGTGCCGGCTGGCGCGTACGTGAACCCCAGTCTCACGACCATTCGTCAGGATATAAAGCATGGCGGAAAAATCCTGGTGCAAAAAATGCTTGCGACGTTGCAGGGAACGCCTGCGGGACCGGAAACACTACCGGTCGAATTGGTCGTTCGTGAATCTTGCGGCGCTAAAGATTTGCGTAAAGACTAATCGCCTGCGTGCGGGCAAATGATCGGTCGCACCTTTGGCGAAAAGTTTACGGAGCCGAATTTCTCGCGATGGCCTATGCCGTGTTGATATCCGCGCGCGCCATAGCTTTCCCGCCGCAGGTCATGACGGCGCCCATGCCGATTGTGTAGGCGACGAGCCAAAAGAAGCCGCCAGCGATCGGGATGAGGCCCAAGAGAACCAAAGCGACTGCCGCTAGCGCGGTCCACCCGATCCGCGACCCCGCGCCCGGCGTAAGGGCCTCCGGTTTTGAGATCGCCCGCCGCGCAATCATTCCCGCGTAGTAAATGAAGGCCGCGACAGCGAGTGGGGCGGCGGCGATGTAGATCGCCGCAATCATCATCGCCAGCGGGATGCCGAGGACGGTCGCGAGAAGAAGCGCGATCACCACGGGAGCGGCTGCGACGATTAAAAATCCGAGGCCAAGCGTTTGTAACGGCTTTGTCCGGATCATTTCTGTGGAACCATTCATCAAGCCTGGAAGTACAAGCGCGATCACAATGACAAGGATGGCGAGACCTACGAGAAACGCCAGCGCAAAGACCGTAATGGCCGCCGCCGCTTGCACGCCCCAACGCTCAACGTCAGGCGGCGTCGCGGGCTCCAGTTCAATTACTTCTCCGGAGACGACGACGCTCGGGTCCAGTTCGAACGTGTTTGCGCGATAACGAAGATCACCGCCGATGGTGACGTTTGGCGCAATGGTGATGTCGTCGCCCACAAGATGGGCGTCGCCTGCAACATCTGCGTTTAGGCGCAAACGGCCTGCGGCGGCGCGTAACTCTGCGCCCACCGGCGCATCGATTGTCACCTCGCCGCCGGTCAGCATCGCCGAGCCTTTGATTACGAATTGCGGGTTAATCCGAAGATCGCCGCCGGCCGCGACCACGTCGTCGGTCACGGTGCCGCTGACGAAATCAACATCGCCGCCCGCGACGATCAGGTCGTGAAACGCCACTTGCGAGACTGTGATTTCTCCGCCTGCGACGATCATATGATCGGCTTGCGCTTCATTGAGCGTAACGTCGCCGCCCGCCGCGAAGATATCATCCGTTGACTTTGCATTGACCGTTAGATCGCCGGCGGAAAAGAACGCCATGTCAGGAAGCGCCCCGCCAGTATCGATGGTTTCGCCTGCCTGCGTTGAAATTTGCGCGCGAAGGACGCCCGTCGCGAAGAGTAACGCTGCCAGTAAGAGGAGAAATAAAATCCATTTTGACATTGTTCTTTTTCGTGTGGCCATCGATTAGTCCCCATAACATTGCGCGATTGCTCGCTCTGCTTCGTGGTTGGCGCAGAGTATGGGCGGCCCATGCGACCATTCAATTGACGTGGGTCAACGGGTTAGCTCACGTGCTGCCAGAGATTTCTGATTGAGAATTCCTATAAAATAATTGCTCTACGAATTATAAAATTAGTACGGATGATTGACTCTCGTCAATGCGATGGCGGCGGCCATCTTATCGGGTGTGCGCGCCGCAATGGGAGTACGCTTTATGAGCCCTGATCAGGAGAAATTCATCCAGTCGGTTATTGACGACACCAACGATATGACCATCGCCACGGTGCGCGAGGACGGATTTCCGCAAGCGACGACTGTCAGTTATATGAATGACGGTATGACGATTTACTTCGGCACGTCCGCCGACTCGCAAAAGGCGCGCAATATCGAAAAGAATAACAAGGTCTCGCTCACGATTGACGCATCATATGAGTCCTGGGACGCGATCCGCAGCTTGTCCATGGGCGCCGTCGCCAATCGGGTGGAAGACGCTGACGAAATTGAAAAGCTCGGTAGGCTGCTTGTTAAAAAATTTCCTGAAGCCGAAAATTATGTCCCTGACGATACGTTTGAGCTCGCTTATTTCCGTATTGACCCAAAGGTCATTTCGCTGATCGATTACTCAAAAGAATTCGGGCATACAGAGGAAGTCACGCTCTGAAGGCTCTGGCTTCGGCCGGCGGTTCAGAGCTTGGCGACGCGCGACGGCTCGCGTTCATCGTTGGCGGGCGATTGCGCTTCGATCAGGATTTTGATCACTTCCGCGTCCTCCAACTGCGGGAAGTCGTCGTAGCTCGTGCTGACTGATAAGAACGGCGACGGCGTATCAAGGCAAACGAGTTCATCGGCGGCTTCCCTGAGCCGGGCAACCGTTTCAGACGGACCGACGGGTATCGCGGCGATGACGCGCTTTGCGTTTACAGCTTTGGCCGCATCGATCGCCGCCTCCATGCTCGCGCCCGTCGCAAGCCCGTCATCGACGATAATGACGGTTTTGTCCTTTAAGGCGATAGGCGGATTGAAGTCTTCGTAGAGCCGCTTCCTGCGTTCGATTTCGCCAAGCGCCGCATCACTTTCGGTGGTGATGTAAAGCTCGCTCACGTTCAGGGCGGCGATTACGTCGTCTTTCCGCACGAGGGTCGGATCGTCGCCGTCCACAATGGCGCCGATCGCGACTTCCGGATGCGCCGGCGCGGCGATTTTCTTTACGAACAAAATCGATAGCGGAGCGCCGAGCGCTTTGGCGATTGGCGCGGCGACGGGCGCGCCGCCGCGCGGCAGGGCGCAGACGACGGCGTCAGGTCCTGCATAGCGCTTAAGCTGTTCGGCCAGAAGCCTTCCTGCCTCTTCGCGATTTTCAAAAGCCGCCATCAACACCCGCCTTTCATATTGTCGCTAATCCTCCAACGCGCCGGATTAAGGGAAGGGAGCGTTAATGATGCGCCGACACCGATTGGAGAAGTTCGCCGGACGTCTCATATTTCGCCGCATGGGAGATGTCGCCAAGGCTCAACATGCCGACGAGCCTTTTCTTGGCGTTGATTACGGGGAGCCGGCGGAGTTCCTTTTTCTCCATAAGCTCAACGGCGTCTTCGATATCTTCATCTTCTTTGCAATAGACGATGCCTTCGGACATGACGTCGCGCGCCGTGGTCTTGGCGATGTCGGCGCCGTTAGCGACGGCGCGCAAGGCGATATCGCGATCGGTGACCATGCCGACGAGCCGATCGTTTTCGCCGATCGGGACAGCCCCGATATCTTCATCTTGCATAAGCTTGGCGATCTCCGACACAGGCGTTGACGGGTCTCGCCACTCCGCTTTCTTGTGCATGGCTTCTTTTACTTTTGTCATGAATGCCTCCTTTACATGGTGTTGTCTCGGCGAAGCGCCACGTGCGCACCGGACGCGCGAGACAATCGTTACTGAGGGCCTTAGGAATTGACTTTATGATCGGAAAGACAGTGACGCGTTGATCTCAATCAACCTATCCGTCCGCTGGCGCGATGGCTCGATCGTTCGCAACTTGTGATTTCCTGCTGAGGATTTCACGTTGGATGACATAAAATCCCGGGATTAACGGCAACCAGAGCGTCAGGCCCCTGAAGATCAGGGTCGCTGTGAGCGCATCTTCAATCGGCAAGCCAAAAACGTTCAGTGTTGCCATCATGCCGGCCTCAAACGTGCCAAGCCCCATCGGCATCGGCGCCACGGTCGCTGCGACTGATGCGATGACGACGGCGAAAAAGCACGCGGCGTAGGACGCGTCGCCGCCAATGGCGAGGAAAACAAGATACAATGTCAATCCGTCAAAGAGGCGGACGATAAAATGCATGAGCGTCACCTCCGCGAAGAGCGCGCGCTCGGTTGTGACAAATCGTGCTGTCGTATTGACCCAATCGGAAAACTCCTCATACCGAGGAAGCTTCTTTATGAACGCCGGCGCTTTTACGCCCATGAGTAAGATCGCCGACGCGCACAGGATTAGGAACAGCATGGCCGCAGCGAAGGCCGCGATGCTTGTAGACAGCATCGGTGAGGCGTTGTCGACCATGGCGATAGCGGTAAGGCTGACCATCGCAGCGGCCATAAACGCGGCGAGAAAAGTGATTGCGGTAAAACTGAAAACCGTGAAGGCGTCGCTATAAGGGACGCCGCGCCGGCCGAGCGCATGAAAGACGAAAGCCGCCCCGGCGACGCCGCCTGAGGGGATCGCCTGATCGGAAAACATCTTTGCAATCGCGAGCGGATAAAGCCGCATGAGGCCGACAGTGTGGCCGGTGCTGTCCAGGATTCGTCGCCAGACAGCAGCGACGCATGCATAGGTGAGAAGCTGGGATGCGGCGGCGGCGGCGAGCCATCCCGGCTTAGCGCGCGCGGCTTGCACGGCGAAGCCGCCAATATCGCCCACATTCAGGACGACAAAGATAAGCGCCGCAACAGCAACGAGCCCGACGATCAAAAAACCGATCCAGCGCCGCCGCTGTTTTTTCATTGAAGTGAAAGGCGCGCGTGGTTTGGAACCGGTTTGTTCTTCTGGGAACTCTATGGCAGCCTCGCCGCTTTCAACGTCATCAGACTCTTTATCGTTTCAACGGTAATGCATTGAGCGGGATCAAGGCGCCGGCGCCAGACGTTGCGACGCGGGGGCCGCCTGCGCGGCGACGCGCCGGGCGCGCGGGCGGGAAATAACAAGCTTATAGGCTTCCCCCAATACGAAGACCGTTGCGGCTAGGCCAATCGCGCTCGCCCATTGCTGAAGGGTGACGGGGCTCACATCGAGCACATGCTGCGTCAGCGGAATATGCATAACAACGATATGCAGGCTTTGCGCGGCGAAGATGCTGGCGATGAGAAACGGATTTGCGCTCAGCGGGATCGAGAAGGCGGACCGGGTTTCCGACCGGCAATTCAACGTATGAAAATTGTTGAAGGACACAAGGAAAAGAAGCACGAGATTGCGCGACGCTTCATCAGTGAATCCTTGCACCTGATAAAGCCAATAGAAAATCGCGAAGGCGAGGGCGCCGATATAGAGCCCGACGATAAGGCATTGCTCGACCATTTGCCGGTTGAAGATCGGCTCTTTCGGTTTGCGCGGCGCACGGCGCATGATGTCAGGCTCTTTACCCTCAAAAGCGAGGGCCACATCCTGAATGCCTTCCGTCACGAGGTTGAGCCACAGAATTTGAACCGCCGTCAGCGGCACCGGCAGGCCTGCGAACAAGGCGAGAGCAAAGACCACGACTTCGGTGATCGCCGTACTGATTAAAAGCCAGACAATTTTCCTGATATTATCGTAGGCTGCGCGGCCTTCCTCAATGCCGGCCACAATGGATGCGAAATTATCGTCTGTGATAATCAAATCCGATGCGGCGCGGGCAACGTCTGTACCCCCTGCGCCCATGGCGACGCCCACATGCGCGGTCTTGAGCGCGGGCGCGTCATTGACGCCGTCGCCCGTCACAGCCACGAAATGACCGTGGTCTTGAAGCTCGGAAACAATGAGATTTTTCTGGGTGGGCGCAACGCGCGCATAGACTTGGGTTCTCAGAATCGCGTCCGCACGCTCTTCGCCTTCAAGTTTTTTCAGCGCCGCGCCCGTTAACACCGCCCCCGGCGCCCAGCGCGATCCCAATTGTTGCGCGATGGCGAGCGCCGTTTCGGGATGATCGCCGGTGATCATCCGGATATCGACGCCAGCGTCCACGGCTTCCGAGACGGCGTTGGGCGCTTCGCTGCGCAGAGGATCGATCAGGCCGACAAAGCCAAGGAATTCCAAGTCTTGAAGGTTTTCGGCCGAAAATGCAGCGGGTTCGTCGATGCTTTCTCGCCCGGCGAGAGCAATCACGCGGAATCCCTTAGACGTGAGCTCGTGTAAATGTTTGTCGATCGTCTCGGCGTCGGAATTTGAGCACATGGGCAACACGACTTCCGGCGCGCCTTTCACGGAGACGAGAAACCGATTGTCGTTCTGATTGAGGCAAGCGGAAAATCCGTTATCGGATTCATAAGGGATTGCGCTGCGCGCGCGATAATCCCGGCGCAGAGTTTCTTCGTCAGCACCGGTTTTCGTACCCAGAACCAGAAATGCGATATCCACCGTATCGCCGCGCGCTTCGATCGCGCCGTTGGTGACAGTAAGATCCGCCTCATTGGTCAGAACGCCCGCTATGGTGAGGCGGTCCAAACGCTCCCTCGTTTCCGCCGGCAAGTGCGCGCCATCTGCAAGGCTCACCGCGCCTTCAAGCTCGAGGCCTTCGCCTTCAATATCGAGCGCGGTCCCGTCAGCCAGAATGATCTTTTTCGCCGTCAGCCGATTAGCAGTGAGCGTTCCGGTTTTATCGGCGGCGATCAATGTGCACGAACCGAGCGCTTCGACCGCGGGCAAGCTGCGAACGATAACGTTGCGTTTGCCCATCCGGCTCGACGCCACCGAAAGCGCCACCGTGATCGCGATGGGCAACCCTTCCGGAATAGCGGACACGGCGAGGGCGGCGGTCAGGAGAAACACCTCGCTGAGAGCCGCGCCGCGCGCATACTGGCCGGCGCCGAGCAGGATCGTAATCACGACCGTGAGGACGGCGATCCAGGCGGTGAACGTTTCCATCCGTACAAGAAGAGGTGGCCGCCCGCCGCGACCTGACAACGCTTGCGCGATGCCGCCAAGCTCGGTGTGCGCCGCCGTTGCGCAGACAATGCCTGCGCCGCGGCCTTCGGTGACCATCGCGCCCGCATAGGCCATGTTGATCCGGTCGCCGAGCGGGACCTCCGCATCGCAAGCGCTCTCCGGCGCTTTTTCAACAGGCTTCGACTCGCCCGTAAGAAGGGATTCATCGATCTTGAGATCGTGCGAGGAGGAAAGCCGCATGTCGGCTGGGACGACCACGCCGGATTCAAGGCGCACAATATCGCCGGGGACGATCTCCGCGATATCCACTTTGATACTTTTGCCGCCGCGAATAACCGTCGGGGAAATGAGCAAGGTCTTTTTGAGAGAAGCCGCGCTCGCCTCCGCGCGCCATTCCTGAAATGCGCCAACCGTCACATTAATGACGACGACCAGCAAAATGAAAACGCCGTCGGTATTTTCGCCGAGCCCGAAGGAGACCGCCATCGCCACGAAGAGGATCAGGGTCAACGGATTATTCAATTGCCGCAAGATTATGCGCAGCCGCGAATACCGGCCGGTTTCAGGCAGCTCATTAGGCCCATATTTCGCGAGGCGCGCGTTCGCTTCAGCGGCGCTGAGGCCGCCTGATCGCCCGCCGAGGGCGGCGAACGTTTCGTCCACCGACATCGCGTGCCAAGTTTGCGTTGGCGAAGTCGTCATGAATGGTCTTTGATTTTATCCAGGCGCGCGGTTTTTTTACAAGGCGCCGATCGGAACACGTTGACCGGCGTCAATAACGCATCGCGGCCCGACAGCCTCTGATGCAGATCAATGCGCAAGACGTCATTCGCTTTTCCTCAGATCGGGAGGTGCGCCATGAAAGCGATCTACAAATGGACTGTGCTGGCGATTGCGGTAAGCGTGATATTCTTCGCCCTTCAGAATATGGCGCGAATTGACGTGTCGATTCTGTTCTGGGTTCTGCGGCCGCATTTGTCGGTGGTCATATTTTCGAGTTTCGCTGTCGGATTGATCGCCGGCTGGCTTGTTCACATCCTTCGGCGCAGTCCGTCAGAGCGGGAACGAAACACGCCGTTGGGTTAAATTCCGGTTAGATACAACCACTTTGATCATGATCAATGCGCGTCCGGAACAAGGCTTGTTTTCTCTTGGTTCTAAACAGGAGGAAATAATGTTCTCGACGGAGAAAATAAAAACAGAAGCCTTGAACATGATGGCGTGGGGCGGCGACGCGTCGCTGCAAGCGTTACGAAGAGTCGAACAGAGCCGAAAAGAAGGCGACGCAGAGAGCGATGAGAACTGGATGCGGTTTCTCGAACGCATTCGTAAGTATGAATATCCGATAGATTATACGAACAGATGATGCGTGATGAAGACGCCATCTCACAAGGGACTGGGCGCGTCTGCGGCGCATGTGCTCGGGCGCTGGAAGCGCGATCATAGAAAAACCGCCGCTGGTATTGATTTTCTGGAGGCGCACTTTTCACGGGGCGGCGCGCGGTCGGCTCGGACGGACTTTGTTGCGTCGCTTGTCGACGAGTTTATTGATGCGCCCGATGATTTTCATCACATATTGGAGCGAAAAGCCTGGCGGCGGGCAGTGGCGCGGCGACCTTCGGACGGGAACGATGCTGAGGCGTTGAATATCGACACGCATCACGCCGCCGTGCGTGCCGCCAGAGAGCGCCTCGTTTCTAAAATCCACACGCCGTCTGATCAGAAAAGGGCGGGCCTGCGCAAAGCCGTCGCCGACTACGCAACGCGCGCCCGAAACGCAATTGATGCCGACGAACGCGTCCTGTTTCCAATGCTTGGCCGCTTTCTGACGCGCGATGATTGGCGCGAACTTGCGGACGAGCTTCGCGCTTATCAAAAAATCTTCGACAGGCTTGCGCCCAAACGGATCGGCCCGGCGGTTGATATGCGTCAATGAGACAGCAACGCGATATTGTAGATTTATGCCTATGCCCGTCAGTATAAGGAGGATATGATGAGGACGGATGAAGAAATTCGGGACGATGTGCTCGCCGAAATCGACTGGGAGCCGCAGATTGAGTCGACGGAAGTCGGCGTCACGGTGAAAAACGGCGCGGTGACGCTCACCGGTACGGTCAGCAGCTATTCTGAAAAACTGGCCGCAGAACGCGCCGCCAAGCGCGTGAAAGGCGTCTACGCCATCGCAGAAGAAATGAAGGTAAAGTATCCTTCAGACAAATCGGTAACGGACGATGAGATCGCTGAACGGATCGCCAGCATCATCGAATGGAACACGTCCATTCCACGCGAAACCGTGAAGGCGGAAGTCCGCGACGGCTTTGTTACGCTCACTGGCGAAGTCGATTGGAACTATCAGCGCGAAGTTGCGCGCAACCAAATCGCCAATGTGCGCGGCGTGACGGCGGTGAGCAATCTGATCAATGTGAAGCCGCGGGTCGCCGAATCCGACGTATCGAAAGAGATCAACCGTGCGCTCCACCGGAATGCGGACCTTGAAGCGTCTCACGTACAGATTGACGTGAAAGGCGGGAAAGTGACGCTCAACGGAAACGTAAAAGCCTGGTACGAGCGTAAGCTCGTGGAGGATGCTGTTTGGGCCGCGCCAGGCGTAACGCAAGTAGTAGACAATCTGCGCGTGGCCTAAATTGAGGGAGAGGACGCCGGTTCTCGTAACTCGGGACCGGCGTATCTCCGTCTTCCAGCTTACAAAACGAAATAGGCTGTAATCGCTCCAGCGATAATCGCCGCGATCAGACTTACAAACGCCGGACGCAACGCGCCGCCGCCCGCAAAGGCGGCGAGGGCGATCTTCACAAATGTATTCGTGGCCGCCGCCAGGAGAATACCGATCGCTGCGACCGTTTCCGGCAGATTTTGGGTGGAAAACCGGCTCAGCGAGAGGGTGATGGCGTCCACATCGGCGAGGCCTGACGCGACGGAAATCGCGTAGATTCCTTCAACGCCGAAGGTTGCTTCGAGCATCCGTGATCCGACCATGATGACGCCGATCAGACCTGCGAAGACGAGGGCCGAACCAATGTCAAGCGGGTTCGCCACTTCCGGCGCATCGAACGCGTCATTCTCATAACGTCTGGCTAGATAGAGGCCGCTGACGACAGAAATCAGAAGGATGATCGCCACGGGCGGCAGTATTTTGAGCATCAGCGAGAAAGAAATGGCGCCAGTGATAAGGATGAGGCGCGCAAACATGATTGTTGAAGCGCCGATGACGCCCACATTGAGGACGGCTTTCAACTGTGGCCGCTGGCGCGCCATTCGCGCGAGCGATACGGTGGTCGCCGTCGAGGAAACGAGGCCGCCGAGGATGGCGGCGCCGATAATGCCCTGTTTGGCGCCGAGGATTTGCAGCGCCGCATAGCCCATAAACGACAAGCCGCTGATCAGGACGACCATCAACCAGATTTCAAAGGGATTAATGGCGTTGTACGGACCAATCGCTTCATTGGGGATCAACGGAAGAATAACGCCCGCGATGAGAAGGAATTGCAGCGCCGCAAAAATCTCCTTTTGATCGAGGCGCCGGACAAATCCGTGGAGGCGCTCCTTGGAGCCGAGCACCATGGCGACGGTCACGGCCGCCGCTGTGGCGGGCACTTCAAGACCCATGGCCGCGAGCACGCCGCAGCCATAGGCGATCAGAGCGGCGAATATCGTGGTCACGCCCATGAAGGCGCCGTCTTCTGAACGCCGCCAGTATGCGACGATCATGACAATGAACGTCAGGGCGAGGCCGATGGCGGGTATAGCGGAAAACTGAGCGCCGATCAGTGCGGCGACGCCGCCACTGAGGCCGATGAGGCCAAAGGTGCGCAAGCCAGCTGGCCGCCGTCCGCCTTTTAGATCGCGCTCGCGCCATTCGCGTTCGACGCCGATTACAAGGCCCAGGGCCAACGAGACCGCGAGAGCGTAGATTAAACCTGGATCAGTTTCGGGCATAATGAAACGCTTAAGCGTCCCGAACGCCGTGTCGGTCGCCCGCGGTCGTCGGCCTCATTCGCCGCGCGCGCCCAACGCACGCATCGTCGCCAGATGTTTTTCAGATTGCTTATCGCTCATCTCGCCGACGCCGCCGATCAGCGTGTCGTGGATCGGCTTAAAGCCCGCCATACCGAGGATGCCGCTTTCAAAGCTTTTCACGCCATGGGCGCCGAAGAAAATCTTATAGGCGGCGCTTGGCATGCCCATGGTCACAACGACACGCGCTGATTTTCCCTTCAACATTTTTCGCGGCCATCCGCCGTCTTCGTTTTCAGACAGAGCGAATTCATGGCGCGATAATTGTTCGAAGAAGGCTTTGACAAGAGCGGGCATTGACCCGAGCCAAAGCGGGTAGATAACGAACATATGGTCGGCGTTCTTTATTTTCCGCTGCGCTTCGCGAATAACGGATGGCGGCGGATCAGGGAAATCTGCTGGATCGCGCAAAAGCGGGAACTCGATTTTCGCAAGATCAATCGTTTCGACGCTATGGCCCGCTTCGCGCGCGCCTTCTTCGTAAGCGCCTAAAAGCGCACGGCAAAAATGGGACGGGTCATGGTGCGGATGTCCCTGTAACAGACAAATCTTTTTGGTCATGAAATAATCCGGGCTCGGCGACGATGGAAGGAAAAGCGTAAGCTTCGCAGGCGTTTAAGGCTTTGACGCACGTCAATTCGCGCGCGGGGTCGCTCCTCTATAGGTGATCGTCCAATTGAAACGGAGCGTCTGTCCATATGTACACGTCACAACGAACAACCTGGTTTTTAATCGCCGACGGCGCCCGCATGCGGATGTTTGAAAGTCTCGGCAGCAATGAGCCGGAGAAATGGACCCTGATCGACAGCGAAGAGGCGGAAAATGTGCGCAAGGCGTCCCGCGAGTTGGGAACCGAGCGGGCCGGTCGTGGTCAGAAAACCGGCTCTGGCGCCCGGTTCGCCATGGACGCCGCAACTCTTGACGAAGATCTTGAAGATCAGTTTATCCATGGGATCGCCGCCAATTTAAACGCGGCGGTGAAAGACGAAAAGTTTGATCAATTGGTGCTTACCTTGCCGCCGCGCGCGCTTGGCGAACTGCGTAAAAAACTGACGCCGGAAACCACCCAGAAACTGATCGGCGTCTTCGACAAGGAAGTGACGCAGCTGTCAGAAAATGATCTCTTTGACTATTTTAAAGAGCACTTGAAGAAGTGGTGAGGGCGTGGCGGTTCATGCTCTATAGGGCCCGCTTTTTAACCCGCACGCTGTCTGTGATTTGATTGCCAGGGTAAAGAATAACTCGGTCGCCTTCGGCGAGGCCGGAAATAATCTCGGCCTCTGACCCGTTATTTTGACCGAGCTCCAGCTCGGTAAGCCGTGCGCGACCGTTGTCCACTTTGAACACGGACCATTTTTCGCCGGACCGGAAGAGGGCGCTTGCGGGAACTTTCAGGGCGTCGTCGTCCTCCCAGATGACGATGCGCACTTCCGCCCGATAGCCGTGACCGAGGGGACTGCGTGTGTTTTCGTCGCCTGCAAAACGGACGATGGCGTTGACGCGTTGTTCTTCCACGCCAAGCGCCGAAAATTTCGTGTAACCCCAGGGCTCAATGCGTTCGACGACGCCGTCGAGCGCCGTTCCTCCGCCCCATTTTTCGATGATGACGCGGTCGCCGGGTTCCGCCTTGACGGCGTCGGTGGATAACAGCTCGGCGACAACTTCAAGATCACCGCTGGGATCGCCGATTTCGAGGACGGGGGCGCCGGCCTGCACAACGGTCTCGCTTTCCTGAATAAGCCGTAGGACGCGTCCGGAGATAGGCGCGCGGAGCGACAAGACTTCCTTCGGATGCGGATTGGTGTTCCTGCTCAGCTCTTCGGCTTCGGAGAAGGTCATCAACATGGCGCGCGCATTATTAAAGTCCGCCTCGCGCATGGCGACGCTCGCTTTCGCCATATTGAGCGTGGCGACGGAGGCGCGCCAGGCTCGTTCGGATGCATCAAGCTGGGATTGCGAAACGGCGTCCGTGGGACGCAAATCGCGGGCGCGTTTGACCTCTGCGCGGGTGTAGACTTCGTCCGCCGTCGCTTTCTGGACATCGGCTTCCGCCAGACTGAGTGCCGCTTCGGCGGCGTCTGCGGCGGCTTTCGCTTGTTCCTGTGTGCGTATGTCAAGAACCGTGGGGTTCGCCGGCGTCAGCCGCGCTACGACAGTCTCCGCTTCCACGACCGGGTCGCCGGGCTCAACGTCTACCCGCAACAGCCGGCCGGCGACGGGGGCGGAGACGACAAATGCATCGTGTACGCGGGTTTTTGCTTCTTCGTCGATGGTGACCATCATCGCCCCGCGTTCAATCACCGCCATATCGACGTTGATAGCGCGCGGCCAGAAGGCGTAGGCGAAGAAGGCCACGACAATAACGAGAACGCCAAGGATAACGAGGCTGCGCGATTTTACGCCCTGCATAGATTACTCCCGCGCTTTCAGCGCTGAGGCGATATCAAGTTTATTGACATCGCGTTGAACGAAGGCGCCCGCCGCGATGGCGGACAGCAAAACAATGATCGCCGCGTAACCGAGGCCGTCCTCCCGATAGATCGTCGGAATCTGATACAACTCTGTGCTCAGCGTATCGGCGAGATAGGACCATAGCAAATAGCCGAAGACGGCGCCGATCGGCAGTGCGAAGATCGCAAGGAGGAATAATTCACCAAGCAACACGTAGCCGGTTTCGATTTTTGTAAATCCGAGGACGCGCAGGCTGGCGAGATCATGATGGCGCTCAATGAAGGCGATCCGCGCGCCGTTATAGACGACGCCCGCCGCGATGATGATGGCGAATACCGTCATGATCGAGCGGAAGGTGCCGGGGCCTTCGTCGATCATTTTCTGAAAATTCTCATAAGCCTCGCGGCGCAGGCTGACGCCGGCGATTTTTGGAATATTCTTAAGCTCATCATAGACCTGGTCGCGCATTGCCGGATCAATTTTCAAATACGCGCCCGAAATCCGGCCTGGTTCCTTCAGCTGCTGGTTTAAGGCGTCGGTCGTCATGTAAGCGGGAGTGCCGATCAAGGCTTCCACCATGCCCGTGACAGGGATCGTGAGTTGAGGGCGCCTGCCTTCGCGCACATCAACCGCGATCGTATCGCCGATCTTCACGTTGAGCATCTCGGCGAGTTGCTCTGACAGAACGAGTCCTGCACCGTCAATATCGACCGTGCGGAGATTTTTGTCGACGGCGCGATTAAGAACCGGATTGTCCGGCAGTCCGGTGATCGAGCCCAAATGTTCAATGCGGTCATGGGAAAACATCACCGAGCTTGCGCGAAAGGGTTCGACGTAAGCAACGCCGTCGATCGCGTAGAGTTCGTAAACCGCTTTTTCTGATAGCGGCTCCACAAACGAGACAAAGACGTCGCTGCGGTCGATCACGTTAAAACTCACGTCGATCATATAATCGGTCGCGTCTGTATTAAAACGCATCATCACAGACAGACCCATGGCTGCGCCGATGCCGACAGTGGTGAGCACCGCGCGAACCGGTTGCCGCGACAGCCGCCGAACGATCATGCGGCTTGGCTGGTCAAGAAAATTGAAGATGTAGCGCGCCGCCGCTGCGCCGCGTTTGAATTTCGGCGGCGCGGGCGGACGCATGGCGACAGCGGGGGAGAGGGTCACCGCGCCGCGAATGGCGGCGAAGGCGCCGGCGATCGCCGCCACATTGCTGAAGACAAGGGCGAGCCAGAAAGTGCGAAATTCAGGCTCGAACAGAAGAAAAGGAAAATGGAAATATTTCTGATAAACGCCCGCGATTAGCTGGCCGAGATAAAGCCCGCCCAGCCAGCCGACAATGGCCCCGCCCATTGCGATAACGGCGACAAATTTGAAGTAATGCGCGCCAACCTCGCGGTCGGTGTAACCGTACGCTTTTAGAAGGCCAATCTGTTCGCGTTCCGTCTGAACGAGCCGCGTAATGACGATATTTAACAGAAAGATCGCTACGGCCAAAAAGATGGGCGGCATGACGCGGCCCATGGTCCTGAGTTGCGCCAGTTCCTCAACAAGAAAGCGATTGGAAAGCTGGTCGGCGCGCGCGTAAGCGCCCGTAGCGCCGTAGGTCGATAAAAGCTTGTCGAGCTGATCGATCAGCAACGCCTCGCGCGCATCGCGGGAAATGACGAGGATTGCTTCATTAAAAGCGCCGTCAAGATCAAACGCCGCCTCCATCGTCTCCCGGCTTGTCCACAGAACAGCGAAGCGCGCGTCGTCGATGACGAAATCGCCCGGGGGGAGTGCATAAATAAATTCTGGCGACAGCGCGAGGCCGACGATCTGAAATGTGTGCCGCACGCCGTACATGGTAATGGCGAGATCATCGCCCGGTCCGAGATCGTGCGCTTTGGCGAAAGAATCCAGAAGCAGGATTTCATTGTGATAGCCGGGACGAAGCATGCGGCCGTCGACCAGATGAATGCGATTGATGGGCGCGGCGGCGCCCATGTCGTATGAGATGACGCTTGCACTGATTGGCGCGTCCACATTCGGCAACGCCACAAGACCGGCGCCGCGAATCCGGCCCTCGGCGCCGGCGACGCCATTAAGCGTTCGGATCTCCGCAAGAAGAGAATTCGGCGCCCGCTTGGCCGGCGCGTAAATGTCGGCGAAACGTTGACGCTCATAATAGACGCGCATCGTTTCATCGAGCGCGCGCATCATGCCGCTGGACATCACGAACAACGCGATGCCGGCGCCGATGACAAAAATGATCGCCGCCGCCTGACCTTTCACGCGCCACAAATCGCGCAGAAGTTTTCTGTCGAGGACGGAAAATGTCAGACCCATCGCGTCACCAGCTAATCTGATCGGCGGTAACCGGGCTATCGTTTTCTACAATCTCGCGAATGTCGCCGTCAGCGAAGTGGATGACCCGGTCCGCCATGGCGGCGGTGGCCGCGGCGTGGGTGATAATGAGCGTCGTGGCGCCCAATTCCTGGTTCAGTGTCTGAAGCGCTTTTAGCACCGTGACGCCTGTCTTGCTGTCAAGCGCGCCGGTGGGTTCGTCGCAAAAAAGCACCGTCGGTTTTTTGGCGATCGCTCTTGCGATGGCGACGCGTTGTTGTTCGCCGCCGGATAACTCAGATGGAAAATGATCGGCGCGGTTATCGAGGTCCACAAGTGAAAGCGCTTCCATCGCCAGCATGGGGTCCGGCGAGATTTCCGCCACAAGCTCTACATTCTCGCGCGCGGTAAGGCTCGGCATCAAATTATAAAATTGAAATACAAATCCCACATGGGCCCGCCGATAGGCCGTAAGGCGGCGATCTGACATGGCGGCGAGATTTTTATCCTGAAAAAAAACCGCCCCGTCCGTGGCGCGGTCGATACCACCGAGGATATTCAGAAGTGTTGATTTTCCGCTGCCTGACGGCCCCAACAGGACGACAAGTTCGCCGGTCGGCACTTCAAGATCAACGCCGCGCAGCGCGTGAACCGCCGCCGGCCCGTCGCCATAAACCTTTGTGACGCCGTTCGTGCGATAGATGGGTTGGCCGCCATTCGAATGCGTCCCCGCTGCTTCATCAACTGAGGCCATAATAATCTCCTCTTGCAGATAAGCCGCAAGGCCCCCCACGAGCCAATAAGATAAGGCGCGTTAGCCGAGCTCAATTTGACCTAGCTCAATGTCGGTGGACGTTCGCCGTGAGCATAAGAACGCAACGCCGCATTGTCGGCGGCGGCGGTTCGATACGGAGGCACGCATGAACGAAGACGAGCGCATTCGAGACGATATTCAGGAGGAGATCGCCTGGGACCCCCGGGTGAAATCGACCGATATCGGCGTCACGGTCAAAAACGGCGCCGTTCGACTGACTGGCAGTGTCGCTTCCTATGCGGAACGATACGCCGCTGAGACCGCCGCGCGCCGCGTGAAAGGCGTTCACGCTGTGGCGGAAGATATCGAGGTTCAACTGCCGGGCGATGACACGGAAACAGACGAAACGCTCGCCGAGCGTATTTCCAACATGCTCGAATGGAACATGATCGTGCCCGACCCCGATATTGTTGCGGAAGTGAGGGAGGGATTTGTCTCGCTCACCGGCGAGGTGGATTGGAATTTCGAGCGCGAAACCCTCAAGAACCAAATCGTCCACATGCGCGGCGTCAAAGGGGTCGATAACCGCATCACACTGCGGCGGAAAGCGCCTGCGCAAGAGATTTCCGAACGCGATATCAAATACAAAATCGCAAGCGCCCTCCATCGCAGCGTGGAACTGGAGAAAGCTAATATCGATATCGCTGTGGACGGCGACAAGGTCACGATTACAGGGGATGTCAGAGCCCCATATGAAAAAGCGCTCATCGCCAACGCGGCATGGTCTGCGCCGGGCGTTATGCACGTCGTTGAAAAATTGCGCGTTGGGTAAGATCAGGAGAGTAAGATGCTGGTAAAGGACGCAATGACGCACGGGATCCGGATTGCAGAGCCCGATGAAAAACTGCCGCATGCAGCGAAGAAAATGCGGACGCAAAATATCGGCGCGCTTCCCGTCGTTGAGGACCGTAAGTTAATCGGTATGGTGACGGATCGCGATATTGCTATCCGTGTGGTCGGTGAAAACAAAGCGCCGGCCGATGTGCGCGTGCGCGACGTTATGTCGGAAGAATGCTTCTGGTGCGTCGAAAATGAAGAGCTGGAAGACGCCGTACGGATTATGGAGCAAAATCAGGTTCGCCGCCTGCCGGTCATGAACGACAATAAGGAAGTCGTGGGCATGTTGAGCCTTGAGGATGTGGCGTTGCATGCGCCGGTCACGTTGACCGGCGAAGTCCTCAAAGCCGTCGCGAAAAAGACCGGCGCGCTCGCCGCCGCAAGATAAAGATCAATAAGACCCTGTTATTCAGGGGTCTTTTTGAGACGCCCGGAAACAGTTGAGCATACGGATGAGGTGACGCCCGACAATCCCTGCGTTCCCCGATCCTCATCCCGCCAAACTGTTTCCGGGCGACCATTTAACGTAAAAGGCAGATTATGGATGACGCCCCTGCACTTGATAAACTCCGCGAGGCGCGCACGCAGAAGTCGGCGCCGCCAAAGTCTGAACGCCCCGATAACGCCGAGGACGGCGAACCTAGCCCGCAAAAACGCAAACCGACCTTCCTAACGCCCGGTTTTCCGTTTCCATCATCGTTTGATTTGACGAAATTTTACCAGGCGTGGCCGCAGGACTCCTATGCGTCTACGGCGATTGTGGAGATCATGGACAGGGCTGCGCACGCTTCCATGGGCCGGGCGACGCTCGGTTTGTCGCCGAGCGCGCTTGCGGCGGCCTATCTCGATTGGGCGTCCCATCTGGCCTTTTCGCCGGGTAAACAGCTTCAGCTTGTCCAAAAAGCGCAGAAAAAGCTGACGCGATACGGTAACTTCGCCGTCAATTGCGGCCCGATGGCGACAAAAGGCGAAAGCGCTATTGAACCTTTACCGCAGGACAAGCGCTTCGACGATCCCGCCTGGAATCAGTGGCCATACAATCTCATGTCTCAAGGATTTCTGTTCACCCAGCAATGGTGGCACAACGCCACGACCGGCGTTCGCGGCGTCACGCCGCAACATGAGCGCGTTGTTGAGTTCGCGAGCCGGCAGATCCTGGACATGTTTTCGCCCTCGAATTTCATCTGGACGAACCCGGAAGTTTTGCAGAAGACCGCGCTGACGGGCGGCGCCAATCTGCTGCAGGGCTGGCGGCATCTTTTGGAGGATATGGAGCGCACGATTAGCGCCAAGCCGCCTGTGGGCACGGAAAACTATAAAGTCGGCGAGGATGTCGCTGCAACGCCCGGCAAGGTCGTCTTTCGCAATCGCCTGATCGAGCTCATCCAATATTCACCGGCGACGGAAGAGGTTCACAAAGAACCCATTCTGATCGTTCCGGCGTGGATCATGAAATATTATATTCTCGATCTTTCCCCGCATAATTCACTGGTCAAATATCTCGTGTCGCAGGGGCATACGGTCTTCATGATTTCATGGAAAAATCCGGGACCGGAGGATCGCGAGCTAAGCTTCGATGATTATCGCACGCTTGGCGTTCTGGCAGCGCTCGACGCAGTGGAAGAGATTACTGACGACGCCAAGGTTCACGGCGTCGGTTATTGTCTGGGCGGGACGCTCCTTGGAATTACCGCGGCGGCCATGGCTGATCAGGGCGATGATCGCTTCGAAACCCTGACTTTTCTCGCGTCCCAATTCGACTTTTCCGAAGCGGGCGAGCTGACGCTTTTCATCAATGAAAGTCAGGTGACGTTCCTTGAAGATATCATGTGGGAGCAGGGGTATCTCGATTCCAAACAGATGGCCGGCGCTTTTCAGGTCTTGCGATCGATTGATCTGATCTGGTCGCGTCTTGTTCATGAGTATTTGTTGGGCGAACGCCGTCCGATCTTCGATCTTATTGCCTGGAACGCCGACGCGACGCGTATGCCCTTCAAAATGCATTCGGAGTATTTGCGTTATTTATTCCTGAACAATGACCTGGCGGAGGGACGCCACCGCGTGGACGGACGCATCACGGCGATTTCCGATATAACGGCGCCGATCTTTTCGGTCGCCACAACCTACGACCATGTGGCGCCATGGCGATCGACTTATAAAGTTCATGGATTAGCCGAGACGGAGGTCACGTTTCTGCTCACTAATGGCGGGCACAATGCGGGCATTGTCAGTGAGCCGGGCCACAAGAACAGGCATTATCGCTTGCGCTCATCGCCTCGCGACGGCGGCATTCCGGACCCTTATATGTGGTATGCCGAAACGCAGGAGCAGGAAGGGTCTTGGTGGCCGGTCTGGCGCAATTGGCTTGTCGCTCATTCGTCGGAGCAAATCACGCCCCCTGAGCAACGATGGATCGATGATCCGTCATCGCCGCACACAGCGCCCCTTGGCGGAGAGATGACAGCGGCGCCCGGCGCCTATGTGATGATGAAATAGTTGATGAGTGCGACGGCGCTAACATCGTAATCGGAGCGGGGCGATGCCTGAGTTGGAAAACCGGACATATGCGGAAATCAAGGTGGGGGACAGCGCGTCTCTCAAGCGCGTCCTGACGGAAAAAGACATCAAACTGTTCGCGGCGATCTCAGGCGACTTTAATCCGGCGCACATCGACGCCGATTATGCGCAAACGTCGATGTTCCAGGATGTTATCGGGCACGGCATGTGGGGCGCGTCGATTATTTCAGCGCTCTTGGGCACGCAATTACCGGGTCCTGGCGCGATTTATCTGTCCCAAGGATTGAAATTTCTGAACCCGGTGCGGATCGGCGACGAAGTTACGGTGAGTGTTGTTGTTCAAGAGAAGCGGGATGGCAACGAAATTGTATTTGCGTGCGAGGGCCGAAACCAGAAGGGCGATATCGTCATTGCCGGGGAAGCTGTCGTGCTGGCGCCTGATACAAAAATAAAACGACCGCTGACGGATTTGCCAAAGGCGTTTCTCCATGAATATGGCGCGTTGCTGAACGCCGTGATCGATGAGGCGCGTCGCGGCGCGCCGGTCCGCACGGGCGTTGTGCACCCAGTTAACAAAATCTCCATAGAAGGTGTCGCCGCCGCCATGGACGCGGACCTCATTGCGCCTGTTCTGATCGGACCGAAAAAGAAGATTGAAGCCGCGGCTGACGAAGCCGCCTTCGATCTGTCGCAGGTAGAGCTCGTGGATACGCCGCACAGTCACGCGGCGGCCGCCAAGGCGGTGGCGTTGGCGCGGGAGGGCGCGCTTGAAGCGTTGATGAAAGGTGCGCTCCACACGGACGAGCTGATGGGCGAGGCGGTCTCGAAGACGGGCGGTATCCGCACCGAACGCCGGATCAGCCATATTTATGTGATGGACACGCCCGCATATGAGAAGCTTCTGTTCATAAGCGATGCGGCGATCAATATCGCCCCCGATCTCGACGACAAGCGCGATATTGTCCAGAACGCGATTGACCTTGCGCGCGCGCTTGGCGTTGAAGCGCCCAAGGTCGCGATCCTTTCCGCGGTTGAAACGGTTTATCCGAAACTTCAGTCGACGCTCGACGCCGCGGCGCTCTGCAAGATGGCCGATCGCGGACAAATTTCCGGCGGTGTCATCGACGGCCCGCTCGCCTTCGATAACGCGATTTCGAAAGCAGCCGCGTCGGCGAAGGGGCTGCAATCGCCCGTGGCCGGCGACGCGGATATTCTGATCGTGCCCGATCTGGAAGCCGGCAATATGTTGGCCAAAGAGCTCGATTATCTCGCGGGCGCTGTGGCCGCCGGCATCGTGCTTGGCGCGCGGGTCCCAATCATTCTCACAAGCCGGGCCGAGGGCGCGTTACCGCGCGCCGCGGCGAGCGCGATTGCAAAGCTCTTTCATCTGAAACAAACGGCGGCGTCTTCATGAGTAAGCTCCTGACCCTGAACGCTGGCTCCTCCAGCATCAAGTTCGCCATTTTTGATACTGAACGTGGACGGCTCGTTGAAGAGCCAAGCGCGCGCGGAAGCCTTTCCGATCTTGACGGCGACGCTACATTCTCAGCAGGCGGAACAACGGTCCCTGACGGCGGCGTTACCTTTCAGCCAGAAGTGGTGCGCGATCACGAAACAGCGTGGACGTTCCTCCTCGGATGGCTCGATGAAGCGCTGAACGGCGCTGAGGTCATCGGCGCCGGTCACCGCGTCGTTCATGGCGGCCCCGATTACGCCGCGCCAGTATTGCTGGATGATGAGGTGATACGCCGTTTCGCTGCGTTGACGCCGCTGGCGCCGGGCCACCAACCGCACAATCTCGCGGGCGTCGAGGCGATGACCGTTCTTTGCCCGTTGTCAAAACAAACAGCGTGCTTCGATACGGCGTTTCATCGGACGCAGCCGCTTATCGAACAAATGTTCGCCATCCCCCGTAAATTCATGGATAAAGGCGTTATTCGCTACGGGTTCCATGGGCTGTCCTACGAGTATATCGCAGACGCGCTCGCCGATGCGCTGGGCAATTATCCCAAAGATCGGGTGATCGTCGCGCACCTTGGGGCAGGGGCGAGCATGTGCGCCATCGCCGATGGCAAGAGCATCGCCACGACCATGGGTTTTACGGCGCTCGACGGCCTGCCGATGGCGACCCGCTGCGGCGCGCTCGATCCGGGCGTCGTCTTACACCTCCTTCAGGAAAAAAAGATGCGTGCGGAGGATGTCGCGGATTGTCTCTATAATGAGTCCGGTCTTCTCGGGCTCTCCGGCCTCAGCGGCGACATTCGCGCGCTTCTCGCCAGCGCCGAAAAAGAAGCAGACGAGGCCATCGCTCATTTTGTCCGCCGCATCGTTCGAGAAATCGGTTCGCTTGCCGCTGCGATGGGAGGCGTCGACGCGATTGTTTTTACAGCGGGGGTCGGGGAAAACGCCGCCTATATCCGCGATCAAGTGTTAAGAGGCTGTGCGTGGCTCGGCTTCTCGCTTGATGAAGACGCCAATCATGCGGGCGGCCCGCGTCTGACGACGGCGGAAAGCGCGCCGTCCGCCTGGGTCATTCCCACCAACGAGGAATTAATGATCGCGCGGCACACGTTTCGGTTAATTCAAAATGTTTGAAGCTGCGCGACCAATGAAGTGTTTCGCGTTTATTCGGCAGCAGGTTTTTGTTTGATGACTTCAGCGCGATCATCGAAATCATGCAACATTTCTTCGGCGCGCTCTTCGACGGGCGCCAGCGTGTCATGCGCCATATCCGCCGCCATATGCATGATTTTCGATGTTTCGTCGGCGTAATCGCGGATGGCGCCTTCGAGAAACTCCGCTTGCGTATGAAATGCAGACTCGGTGTTTTTCGACGTCATGAAGGAGCGCGCGGTTTCCATATCCTTTTTGACGCGCGCATTGACGAAGTTCATCATTTCCCGGTTAAGTTTCGACATACCGTTATAATAGGCGCGCGCGGCACGGGTCGCCACTTCGAGATTACGGGTTCCGAATTTCGTGAATTCGGCCGGATCGAACATCGGCATTTGCCCGACTTCTTTTTGTTCCGATTTCCCAGAATTGTTCTTCGCCATTAGAGAATTCTCCTCGATAAAACGCGTTATGCGTGTGACAGTACGCGGCGGCGAGGACGGGGAAACTGATTTCGATCAAGTCGCGTCGCGGTGCGCAACCCCTTGATCCGCGTCAATGATTGAGGCTTGCGTTGTTATTATCGTGGCGCTGAAAAATGGAGATGTCCGCCCATGGCAATTCAAAAAATTATGGTCCCGTTCCTGAAAGATGAAACAGGGCCGCTTGCGCTCAGCGCCGCTGTCACGCTCGCTGATCGGTTCAAGTCGCATATCGACGTAATCTATATGCGCCCGCCGATCACGGTGCAGCAATTAGGCGGCGGATATTATCCTATCGCGGTCAATTATGTGCGCTCCACCATTGAGACGCTGAATGAGCGCGCCAATGAAGAGGCGGCGAAGTTGAAAGTCCTCTATGAGGATTATTGCGAAAAGTATGAGGTCGGCTTTTACGATGAAGCCGAACACACCGAAGACAAGGGCGCGACGGCGGCGTGGAGCGATGTCGATCCGGCGACGTCCTATGATTTTTCAAAACGAGGGCGGATCGCCGATCTGACCGTCCTCGGTAAGTCGGCCGGCGAGGCGCCGCAAGACGAGGTCGAGCTAATCGAGGAGCTGGTTTTTCAATCCGGCCGACCGGTGTTGATCGCGCCGAGCGCTGCGTCTGACTTCGAGTTTCCGGAGACGGTGGTGGTCGCCTGGGACGGCGGGCGGGAGGCCGCGCGCGCAATCGCCGCCGCGCTGCCGATCCTGAAAGAAGCGCGCCATGTGATCGTCGCCTCGGTCGGTGAGACCCGTTACGGCTGCGAGCCGCCGGGGCATGCGGCGTCGCATCTGAAGCTGCACGGCGTTCACGCCACGAGCCTTTCCGCCAAGCTTGGCAAAGGCGAGGATCCGGAAGAGGCTTTTTTGACGCTTGCAAACAACAAAGACGCAGATCTCATTGTAATGGGCGCATATTCGCATAGCCGCTTGAGGGAAGTTATCTGGGGCGGTTTTACGCGGTATCTGCTGCGCGAGTCTGAGATACCGATGTTGCTGGCGCACTAGAGAGCGGGAGCGGAATTTGATTTGCGACTCGCAAAAATCTCTCGTCGATTTTCTATCATCGCCGAAAAGCTATGAAGGCTCCGTCGTTCAGCAGATCAATACGCATCTGTCGCACATCTTCCTGACGCGTGATCGCGCTTACAAGATTAAGCGAGCAGTGCGTTTTGATTTTGTCGACTTCTCGCGGCCGGAATTGCGCAAGGCGGCGTGTGAAAAAGAAGTGGCGATCAACCGGCGCACAGCCCCGGAAATCTACCTCGGCGTTGTCCCCATTTACTGCAATGACGGCGTCATGGCCTGGCGCGGCGACGGCGCGCCTATTGATTGGGCTGTGGAAATGGCGCGTTTCGATACGGATACGCAATTCGACGAACTCGTCTCGCGCAACAAACTAGAGACCAACGCGGTCAAAGCGTTGGCGGACGTTATTGCGTCGTTTCATCAGACCGCGGAGGTCGTTAATGACTTCAAGCCGGGAGCTGGCGTTCCGGCTCTCCTCGATCAGATTTCAACATCGCTCCACGAACACGCCATCGGCGGACGCCGCGAACGCGATATCGCCCGCTGGACGACACTTGCTTTCGAGGCGTTCGAAGAACAGGCGCGTTTCCTTGAATCACGCCGTCGCCACGGGTGGGCGCGCCATTGCCACGGAGATCTGCATCTCGCCAATATTTGCCTATTCAAGGGCGAACCGACGCCCTTCGACGCCATAGAATTCAATGACGATCTGGCGAACATCGATGTTCTCTACGATCTCGCGTTCACACTCATGGATCTGGCCCATCACCATCGATGCGAACATGCGAATTTCCTTTTAAACCGATATCTCAGCATAACGCGCGACTATGGCGGTTTGCGCTTGTTGCCGCTTTTTCAGTCCATGCGCGCCGGCGTGCGGGCCATGGTCCTTAGCCTGCCAACGCAGTCAGACATGAACAAACGCATGGCGGAGCGCTATCTTGACCTTGCGCTTGAATTCCTGATCGGAGAGCACGAGCCGCGATTGGTCGCCGTTGGTGGTTACTCCGCCACCGGTAAATCGACGCTCGCGGGCGCGCTCGCCATGCGCATCAACGGACGTTGCGGCGCTGTGATGTTGCGTAGCGACGTTGTCCGCAAGCGCCTTTTTAATCAGGAACCGGAAGAGCCGCTCGCCATGGAGGGGTACAGCGATACGCATTCCGTCGCCGTTTACGGGCGCCTTTTCAAAGATGCCCGGCGCGCGCTGCGCGCCGGTCAGTCGGTCGTTTTGGACGCGACCTTCCTGACGCCGGCGTTTCGTAAAGAGGCTGAAGACGTGGCGCGGCATGCGGGCGTTCCCTTTACGGGGCTCTGGCTCACTGCGCCCCGTGACGTGTTGATGGAGCGGATTTCCGCCCGCCTCAACGGCGCTTCCGATGCGACAGCAAGCGTTCTCGAAAAGCAACTCCAGCGAAATGTGGATTACGGAAACTGGCATGCGGTAAATGCGGACCGGACGGAGGCTGACACATTGCGAGAGGCCCTCACCGTCAGCGATCTCGATCACTGAAGCCAACGCCCACAAAATTTGCGCTCGGTTGACGCCTGTCAATTGCGCAGTGGTCGCCGCGCCTATGATCCGGCCATCGGCGTTCACAGCGCCACTCTATGGATCAAGGAGACAACGATGGAACTAAATGATCTTGTTCCCTTCAAAAATCGCCGCCGCGAGGCGGCTCGGGCGGGCGCTCTCAGCCCCTTTGAGCGCATGCATGAAGAAATGGACCGGATTTTCGATGATTTTCTGCCGCAGATCGGCAGCGGGCGTGAATTTGACCGCCGCGTCGGCTTGCTTGCGTCGGTTGACCTCAGCGAGACCGATGACGCGCTGGAGGTGACAGTGGATCTTCCGGGCATGGAAGAAAAAGATATCGACATCACGCTAAGGGACGGCGCGCTCGCCATTCGCGGAGAGCGTAAACATGAAAGCGAAGAGAAGAAAAAGAATTACTACCGCTCGGAGCGCGCTTATGGCTCGTTCACGCGGACCATACCGTTGCCATGTGAAGTCGATGAAGACGGCGTTCAGGCGAAATTTAAAAAAGGCGTTCTGACAGTCCACATGCCGAAGTCCCAAGAGGCGAAGGACCATGAACGCAAAATCGCAATTCAAGCGGGGTGAGAGGAAGTCGCGTCAGTAGCCTAGCGTAGAAAAAGCCCCCTGTTTTGCGACAGGGGGCTTTTTTGGTTTAATTATTTGTTGCGGCGTTAGTGCAGATAGTTTGAACCATGCGCAGCGTTGTCGAGCGCGTTGATGTCTGGCACGTCGAACAATCGCGCAGTCTTCATTTCGATGATGTGGCTCTTCTTAAAAGCGGAAAGCACGCGGCAAACAGTTTCGATCGTCAACCCAAGATGGTCGGCGATATCCTGGCGGCTCATGACGAATTGGACATCATCGGTCGTCTCCTGTTCGGAGGATAACCGCAGCATGAATGCGGCGACCCGCTGCGCAGCGCTCATCCGCCCGAGCATCACAATGCGCTCACGGGCGCGATGAAGACGCGTCATCAATGTATCTACAAACTGTTGTGAGAGTTCCGGAGAGGCCGCGACCGCGCGCAGGTAGGCGTCGCGCGGATAACACCGGACGACGCAATCGGTAATCGCCTCGGCGGTGTGGAGATGTTCGTTTATTTCAGAAATTCCAAACAGCTCGCCGACGGTGTAGAAATCAGCGACTTGCCGGCGGCCGTCCTCAAGCGTGTTATATTCCTTCGCGACGCCGTCGATGATCTGATAACAATAGGGGGCTTGATCGCCTTCCACATAAAGCGTCTCGCCAGCTTTAAGTCGTTTCACGGAGGCGGCGGCCGTGAGGCCGGCGACGTCGATTGCAATGTCGGATTGAAGAGGCGACGATCCGATTTCGAACGCTTCAGTCTTGACGAGAGCCGTCATAAAAAATCTCCCTGTGTTCAAGATTACCCGTTACGCTACCCGTACGGATAAAAGCATGACTGAGGCCCGTTCACAGTTCGGTTGAGTACCTACGGAACCGGCGCACCTTACAAGGGGTTTTTGCGCCGCACGATCAGGAAGCGCCCGTAAACGCCGGGATTTTGGCCGATATCCGCGTTAACCGCGCATTCGGGCATCTACGTAGAGGTCCATAAGTAGAAGTACTTAGGGAAAGCGTCTACGCGCCAAATTTTTCTAAAAAATCGCCAATGTAGTAGGCGGCGCTCGCGGCGATGGCGCCAATTGCGAACGTTTCTGCTCCTGACGCCCACCAAGGCGCCGTCGACCATCTCGATTTCAGCGCGCCGATGACGAAGAACACGAGGCCTGCGCCGACGGTTGCGAAAAGAAAACTCTGAGAAGCGCCGAAAACATATGGGATGAGCGGCACGGCGCCGCAGATCACAAAAGCCGAGAATGTCGCCGCAGCTGCAGGCAGGGGCGGGCGCGCGCCCTTCGGCAAGCCGAATTCTTCCGTGAGCATAAAATCGATCCAGCGCTCTTCATCGGCGGTGATGACTTCGACGGCGCGCTCAAGGTCGTCGCCCTCAAAGCCTTTACCGGCGAATATTTGACGCACTTCTTCGCGCTCGCCGCCGGGCGTGCGGGCGATATGCCGGCGCTCCATCTCGCGCAGTCTTTGATAGTCGTCGTTCTCCGCCTTTACGCCGCTGTAGTTGCCGGCCGCCATTGAGATACCGTCAGCGATCAAATTTGCGACGCCGAGGATGATCACGATCGAATAGGAAAGTCCGGCGCCGGCGACGCCAGCAACAATTGCAAATGTGGTCACCGCGCCGTCGATGCCGCCGAGCACCCAGTCGCGCAAGTAGCTTGGGCCTGGCGGTTCTGCGAGCCGTTCGGCGATGGCGCCGGGCGTATGATCATGCTCAAGCGTGCTCACAAAACACCTTTCTCAACGTCTTTGGCGGTCAGGGCGTCCCGTCAACGCCGAGCGAAACGGCCATCCGCACCAACGCCGCAAGATTGCCGGCGTTCATCTTTGTCATGACCTTCTGGCGATGCACTTCGACCGTACGAGGGCTTATGTCGAGGCTGCGCGCGATTTCTTTGTTGGTGGCGCCGCCGACGAGTTCCTGAAAGACATCATTTTCGCGGGGTGTCAGCGTCCCATAGCGAGCGACCAGGTCTTTTGGCGCGCTTTCAGGTGAAGGCGGGGATGGCGGCGCAGGTTGCGCCAGCGCCCGATCCAATGCGCTCGTGACCTCATCGACCGTGAATGGCTTCTGCAGAAAATCGATGGCGCCGTTGCGCATGGCGCGCACCGCCATCGGGATATCGCCGTGCGCCGTCATCACGATAACGGGCAATGGGACGTTTCGCTTGTTCAGTTCTTCCTGCAGCTCCAAGCCCTGAATGCCCGGCATGCAGACATCGACAAGGACAACTGCATGCTGGCAATCTAGGTTCGGCAAACGTTCCAGAAATTCATCGCCGGATTTGAACGTATGCGTATTGTAATCGGCGGCTCTCAATAGAGCAGCGACGCCGCGTTGAACCGCGACGTCGTCGTCAACCAAAAACACTGCGCCCTTAGGCGAAACCGCTAGCATCTTCCCGGCCCCCCGCCGGCAGTATGAACGAAAATACACAACCGCCGCTTTCTAAAGTTGTTGCACCGATCTCGCCTTGATGTGCGTCAATTATTGATTTGGAGATCGACAGGCCGACGCCCATGCCGTCATCTTTTCCTGATACAAAAGGTTCGAAAAGCTTGTCCTTCATGTCATCCGCCAGGCCAGGCCCAGTGTCGGCGACGCTTACCGACACGTCTTCGTCTATTCTTTTTGTTGAAATCGTTAAGACCTTTCTTGGAGATCCGCGCATGGCGTCGATGGCGTTTCGGATGAGATTTGTCACGACCTGTTGAATTTGGATGCGATCGAGCGACATTGAGCCCGTCTCGGGAGAAAGGTCCCACTTCACTTCAATTCCGTCAGCCTCTGCGCCGATGATGGCTAACGCCGCGGCGTCTTCCACAATTTTGTTAACGTCATGCAGGCTCTTGGCCGTTTTCCGTTTACGGATAAATTCCCGCATTTGGAATATAATATCGCTTGCGCGGCGGATTTCGCTAACGACATCGTCAAGTAAGGCGATCGCTTCGCCAGAGGTTTCGTCATTCGCCTTTTTCAGCGTAAGCGACACAGCGCCCGCGAGGCTTGCGGCGGCGGTTAGCGGCTGGTTCAATTCGTGGGCGATTGAAGTGGCGATTTCCCCCATGGCGCCGACGCGGCTCGCATGTTGAAGCTGAAACTGGGTGTCGGAAAGCCTGCGTTCGGTTTCCACTTTTTCGGAAATGTCTTCTACGAACCCAACAAAGACTCGCTGGCGGTCTTTGAACTCGCTCACGTGAAGGATCGCCGGAAACTTTTCGCCGTTGAGACGCTGAGCAGTCACTTTTCTGGCGCGGCCAATAATCCGTTTCTCGCCTGTCGCCATATAATGGTCCATGTAACCGTCATGGCGGGACCGGTCGGGCTCCGGCATCATTATGTGAATGTTCTTCCCTAATACATCCTCCTCCTTACAGCCGAAGGTCAATTCGGCTTGCCGGCTGAGCGTCAGAATACGCGCACTTTCATCAATCGTGATAACTGCGATAGGCGATGCGTCGATGATCGACCGCAGGAAAGCCTGGTTCGCCGTCAAATCATGTTCGATCGATTTTAGTTCAGTGATATCGATCGCCGTAGCGAGGATGAGGGCGACGGAGCCGTCCGGCTTTCGCAAGGTCTTGTTCGACCATTTGAGCAATCGCCGGTGACCGCTCTTCGTTTTCCAGTAGTTTATGTAGTGCGTCGAAACGTCTTCGGTGCAAGTCCTTTCAAAGACTTTCTTTACGGCCTCCATTTCCTCATCAAGGATGAGGAATTCCCAAACTTTTTTTCCGATCGCTTCGGCCTCGGAATATTCCGTCAGTCGTTCGCAAGCGTGATTAAAGCGAAGAATGGCCCCATTCCCGCCCAAGAGCGCGATCGGCGTTTCCACCGTATCGAGAATTTCATCGACGAACGCCTCGCCAATGCCTGCCAAATCAACGTGTTGCATCCCGGCCCGATAATTGAACCCGATTTGTATTGCAAGGCGGCGAGACGCTCAAGTTAATCCGAGCGTAAGACTGCGATGTTGTAACAATATCACCGCAGCCAATCAGAGCATGGTTGAATATCATTGATTGTCTGGTGGAAGGTTGATTCCAGTCAATGCGAGTCCGGCCAGATTTCGCTGAAAGCGGCGGATGGAAATTCTTCTCACATCGCGCATTGCGACCATTATTCTGATTGCTTGCTTCGCCTCGGCGTGCGCCACGCAAAATAGCGTCGGCGACGCCTCCTACACGCCCATCGCCCAATGCTCGGTTTATGAGGGGCAAGGGGAGACAACGGAGTATCTCGCTGAGCTTGGCGTTAACGCTCGCGACAATATCACGCTCGGCATTCAGGGGTTTCACCCGGGCGAGACGAGCCCGCAACGGATCACCGCCGTCGTTCTTTCAAACGGCGAACGCCTTCGTCCCCGCCAGATCAGCAATGAATGCACCTGCGGCGTTAAGTTTCGGCGGATGGATGAGATCTGCGGGTTTATCACCGTCTATGAAATCGCCATGGAGCGGGAGTGGCTTGAAGGCGCGCGCCGCAGCGGTCTTTCAATGCTCTTTGAATTGGAAAATGGTTTGACCGTCACCGGTCCGGAATTGACGCCGCAGCGGATTGACAAGTTTCTTTCGCGTTTGGACTAATTGGAAGCGCTAAGTGACTGAACCAATGGCAATGAAGCTGAGCGACCTTCTCAGCTATTTTCAACGCGACCGGGCGCATAACCCAGAGGACCATGATCAAATGTCATACTATTTTGCGAAACGTCTTGATATGCCGTTCAATGATGCGATTGAGCGGGTGAGCGCGGCGCTCGCTGAAGAAGGCTTCGGCGTCCTTACGGAAATCGACGTGAAAGCGACTCTGAAGAAGAAAATCGATGTCGATTTTCGGCCCTATACGATTCTCGGCGCCTGCAATCCCGGTTTTGCGCACAAAGCCTTACAGGCCGAAGACAAGATCGGCGCCATGCTTCCTTGCAACGTAATCGTTCAGGCGTTGGAGGAGGGCGGCGTCGAGGTGGCGGCTGTGGACCCGATCGCCTCCATGGCGGCGGTCAAAAACGACGCTCTCGGTGAGATTGCGACTGAAGTGCAGAACAAACTGAAAGCGGTTATCGATACGCTCTAACAGAGAGCTGGCTCTATGATAATCGGCGTTGATTTTCGTCAATTCACCCACGATGAGGCGCCGTACGGTGTCATCTGCGAAGCGGAGTGCGCGTCGCCTCCCCTTACAAAGGGGAGGCTTTCGCCAATGGAAAATGGATCGCTGACAGATCAACATATGCAGAAGCCAGAGAGGGGACCACAATCGCCGCCGCACCGTCGGCGAAAGGAGGGGATCGCCGCACACGCCGCAGCCCGCGCTACGCCCCGCGTTGATCCCCTCCTTTCGCCGGGGATTGCGCCAAGGCGCAATCGCGGCTCAAGCCTCCCCTTTGCAAGGGGAGAAGCGCCCAGCAGACATCGTCTATTCACGCCGCCTACCTACGAAAAATAGAATAGCGACATGGCCCTCTTTTCAATAATCGCGCTCATCGCCGGATGTTTCTGGTTTGCGCTCTTAATTTGGCTGTCCACTGACGATCGTTCTGCGCTGGAAAATACGAGGTCAGCCCCGTCGATATACGATGAATTTGGTGAGTTTTAACACTTTGTTTGTGAGCAGAATGCCTGAAGAATTATCCTCGCAGCAATCACCGCCAGCAGAACGCTACGACCTTGTCGCGCAGTGTCTGCATTGGATAATGGCGCTCATTCTCGTCTATCTCATTTTCACGAGCTCTTTTGAGGAGGTTCCGGACAGCGTTATGGAAGAACGCATCCGGCTCCACGCGGGTCTGGGTCTCACGATTGCGGCGCTCGGCGTTGTACGCTGGCTGTGGCGATTTGTTCGCCCGCGCCCTCACGACATTGAATTCGATCAGCCGTGGCAAAAAACGCTTGCGCGCGCGATCCACCAAATTTTTTACGCCCTGTTTCTTATAACCCCCGCCATCGGGTTTTTCCTGGCGACGCTTGTCTCGTATCCTGTGCGCCCGTTCGGCTTGGGGCCGATTTTCCAATGGCCGGAAGACAGCCCGATGGTCGCCGGGATGGTGAATTCCGTACACGGCTTCGCCGCAGACGTTATTCTCGCTCTATTGGTCCTGCATGTGGCGGCCGCAGTTTACCATCAGTTCGTCAAACGGGACGCACTCTTGTTACGCATGATGCCGCGGATTTGACGAAGGCGGCGACGCCGCTCATCTTTTATCTTAAAAGGTGTAGAAATTTTTGATTGATTTCAATCAATGTGGGCCGCTAATTTCGACTTAGACTGAAAAGTTGATGACGGAATGAGTTAGGGGGAATTCAGGGAGGCTGATTAATGACCGGGAAGATATATTGGGCCGTGTGGCTGGCCACTGGCGTAGCGCTCGCCGCATGCGATGGCGGACCAAAATCAGGCCGCGGCTTCACGCTTCCAGAGGGCGATATCGCCGCCGGCGAAGCGGCCTTTGTTCAATTTCATTGTACGGACTGTCATGCGGTTGCTGGACGCGATGACCTTCGCGAAGGCGTCGATCCAGTGATGACAGTGACGCTCGGCGGCCGAACCACGCGCATCCAGACATATGGTCAGCTCGTCACATCCGTGATCAATCCGTCCCACAAAATTTCGCAGAAATACATCGTTGAAGGCGTCGCTGTCGGGGATGAGTCCGTGATGCGGAAGTATAACGATGTGATGACGGTCTCTGAAATGACGGATATCGTGGCGTTCCTTCAGGAACAATACGAACTGGAGCCGTTCACGCCCACAACCTATTATGGATATTCTTATCAATAGCGTGCCGAACGCTCTAATATAAGTTTCTGGAAACGTTCTGCGCGAAATTCAAATAGCCGGACCGACCAAAACAAAGTGTTGAAGCTGCGGAGCACATCTCAGGTGAGATTTCTGAGTCGCCTACTCGCGCACAGGGCATCAGCAATCCCAACAATACCTTCATTTTCTTCTTCGCAATGATTTTTTTGGAAGCGTGACGACCGTCACTGACGACGCCCTCAAATTCACCAATCATGCCCCCATTGCAGCAACGACGAGGGGGTTAGGCAATGATAATCGATCAACGCTCCGGCGGTTACGACCTTGCAAGAGCGGAATGCGTGGATCACCGCGACGGACCTATTCGCCGCCGTGAATTATGCCCGCCGGACTCGAATTGCAGTTCCGATCAAAAAAACAGCACCATTGTTTATTGTCAGCGGGGGCCTTGCACATGCGGCGACGGCAGGCGGTGCACGTGCGGCGAAGGGCGCGGCGGGAAACAGCCGAAATCAATCTTCTATTACATTGTGAAGTTGTTGATTATTTTGGCGGTGATGGCGATCATCGCGGCGGCGATTTACTTCGCTTGGCAGGACGGATGGAGCGACGGCTACTTAGAGGCGGCCGAAACAACCGACGGTCAATCAACTGTCCTTGTTGCGCCGACAGTGGCTGAAGGCGGACCCTGCCGGCGATGGTCGGACGGCTATTGCATGGAAGCGGAAGACGCGCGATCCGCTATACAATGGTCGCGTTATTATCTTCGGCGCGGCGATGCGGACAGCGCGTTGAAAAGCTGGGATAGCGCCCGAGAATTTTATCGTCATTCAATCACGCTCGGTAGCGGTGTCGGCGCGCAGGCGGCGATCTACGCCGCGAAACGCATACAATTTCAGACGATGACCTGTGATTACACGGATGAAACGCTTTCGCGCATCGCGCGGGATTTCGATAAAAATCCACTTGGTGGGTTGATTGAAATGAAACAGAAACAACAAGCGCTAAAAGCGCTCGCCTATTATCCAGGTAATGTGGACAACAAACACGGTTCCGATACGCGCCGCGCGGTTCGCGAATTTCAGGCGGATTTATGGTTCGATCAAACGGGCGTTCTCACGGCGGAACAAACGGTTTTACTTATTTGCGCCGGCGCCCAAATTGCCAAGGACATCGCCTCGCAGAATGTGCTCGGAATTATGTATGCCGGAGGGCTCGGCGTCCGACAAAATACAGACTACGCGCTGAACTGGCTGGAGATGGCGGCCGGGCGGAGCGACGCAGACGCCTCCTGGAATTTAGCGCTCCTCTACGGGACGCAAACAGTGCTTTCCAGCGTGCAGATTTGCGACGCCGTCCAGAATGCGGAGCGCGCAGACAGCTATTTGAAAGAAGCAGCGCTTGGCGGCCACCCGGCGGCGAAGAGAGCAGCGCGCAAATATAGCAGCGATAAGCCTGAGCAGCGCTGGCGCAAATTGAGCGGCGATTTGAATCGTCCGGAAGCGTTGGACCGTGTCGGTCGCGGCTGCAATCCCAACAATTAATCTCACAGGAAAGGGGAACACCATGAAGAAGACACTTTTACTTGCGGCCGCGGCGGCGCTGACATTAAGCGGCTGCGTGACGCCGAGCGAACTCAACCGATTTGAACTGGAAGTCTCACAACAGGTTTGCAATGTTGACGCGCTCGCGGAAGAAAAGCAAACGACGCTGACGACGTCGAATGATCTGAAATATTCGCTGGCGCCATACCAGAACAAGCACGGCACTTACGACGAAGAGACAAGTACCATCCTTATGCAGAAATTATTCAAATATGACGCCGAAGTGGAAGCGAGTTATCGCTTCGTTACGCAAAGCTGCGGCGCCTATATGCGGTGCCTTGAGCGAAACAAACATGACGAGAGACTTTGCAAGCGCACCGAGGGGCTCTGGAATAAATCACAGAACAGGTTCGCCAATCTTTCTATTATTTTATCCGAGATTGAAGCGGACGTCGAAATATTCCGCCTGAAAGCGCACAAGAAAAGAAAGCATCGGCGTCACCATTACGAAACGCGTCCATGTTGCGATACGATCAACAATATATTCACCGATTGTTGCGGATGAGGAGGGCGTTATGAAAAACCGATCACTCATACTGGCGGCTATTGTTCCGCTGATCTTTCCGCCGTCCGCTTTCGCCAGTCCCGAGCCCTCGCAACGGCCAGGCGCCGCTGTCGGCAATGAGCCGATTATGATCATCTTTTCGGTTAAGGATAAGCGCTCCGGAACTGGGGTGAGGCGCGCAAGTGTCGAATGCCATAGCGGCGCCGGGAAAATGCGTCGGAAGACCGATAGGATGGGAATTGCGACGGTTCCTGTGAAAGCGTGGTCGAAAAGGCCGGTTGGTCGGGGATCCATCCGGTGCTTCATCTTGAAGGACGGTTATTCGCCGGAATTCCGGACAGTAGGTCTGACGGCCGCGCTCGGCGCGCGCATTATTGAAGTGCCCCTTAGCGTCCGCTGACAAGCCCCAAATTCGCCCGTTCGCGAAGGTCTCCCGGTCGGGCATGCTTTTTTTCTTGACCGTTAAATTCAGACGCCCCAAAATTTAAT
>JBCAXE010000033.1:0-40404 GCA_038534195.1 Pseudomonadota bacterium | reverse complement strand
TTCTTCTTGTTCGCGCCGGTTCTTAAGAATCGCGATGAATAACGACGCTTGATCATCAGGTTCATCGAGCACTGTTTAAATTTACATTTAAACGCAAATGTCCGCATTTGGCGAGAAACGTCCAGTCGTCGCTTTGCATAGCTACGGCAGCCACGCGCGCAATTCCGGACATTAGAATATTCGGTGCGTTGAGTAGGCTTCGGCGGCTCCGGGCGCGTGATGCTCGAGTTCGCCGGGCTGTTCCTGCAATTGCCAGTTGATCGCTGGACGGATGAAGAGATCGCGACGCAAATTCCAGCCGAATTGCAGAACTTTCTCGATGACGGTCGCCGCACGGGACGGCTCTGGGTCTACGCGGACGACGGCGCGGCCACCACAACCGTCAATATCGGTCCGGATCGGCTGGTAATCTATCGCGTCAGTCCCGACCGCATTGAGCCCGGGATCGACATCATCATTGAGGGCGACCTCTTTCTTTCGGACGGACCGGGATCGGTCGCGCTTCGGTGCGAAGGCGCGCGCGAAACGCAAGGCGAGATCACGGCGTGGACCCAGTCCGTCATCGGCGTTCGTTTCTTTCCGGTGATGGCGCGCTCGGTCACCAGCCAATTGTGCGATATCATCGTGCGCAATCAGGTCAAACAGTCGGCGACCACGCGCCATCCCCTCACCGTTACGCTTGATCACACTGATATTCGCTATCACATCAATCCAGCGCGACGATATGACGAGCATCTGCTGCAGGGCCGTCTCATTGTCGGCGGAACATTGAGCAACGGATGGGTCGCCCGCGCGGCCGATATGTCATGGAGCGATGATGGCGGCGGCAATTTCGCGCGCGTCGACTGGCGAGATCTCGGCGACGGCAGAGCGGAGATCACGCTTTTGTGCCGGCGCGGCGGCGCGCGTCGGGGCGCGGGAAATGTCGCGCACAATTATTGTACGGCGGACGAATTTCCGTCCGAAGTCTATTTCGAACTGGACATTGAAGGACCCGCCGGGTTGCCGTTCGACGAAGATTGGTGATGCGGCGCCGCGCAGGCAGCCGCTGTGAGGAAATGAAATAAAAGACAGAGACCTTCAGTATTAGCGGCCCCGGCCCAGGAAAAGAGCCGCATGAAGCCGTTTCACGCGCTTTCAGCCATAATTATCTCGCAGAAGAACCGTCCATTCTTATCAACACGTGCAGTCTCAAGAAATTTCAGACCGGCGCGGTCCAAAAGCTCAGTATACTCATCACCCGTTCTTTGTTTGCCGCCCCAGAGCACATACAGATGAAGATCATGGGAAGCGTGCGCGAATTGTTGCGGATCGCCATCCGGCGGCATCAGGATTTCGGCGATAAACAAACGCGCGGCCGGTCGCATCGCTTTCCGGCAATTTTCCAGCGCACGCACAACCTCCTCGTCATTGAGGTTAAGCAAAACGCGGGAAAACATATAGGCGTCAGCCGGCGGCGGCGTTTCTTCCAGAATATCAAATGAATGATGGTTGATATTTATATTCGCACCCGGTTGTTTTTGCGCTGCAGCTAACTCGTCAATTACAAACGGCAAGTCCGCAATTGTAATTTCCAAATTTGGAAAACGGTCGCGGAGGGCCTCGGACAAAGCGCCGCCTCCAGCGCCGATATCCACAAACGTTTCAGCATCCTGCAGCGGCAGGGCGTCTGCTACGGGTTGCGCCCACCGGCGCGCAAGATCTCGGTTTCGTTTGGTCCAGCCTTTGGCTTGCCGGCTGTTTTTTGACGCAAAGTCGTAAAATGACATCCCATGGGCTCGATCGAAAGGAACAACGCCTTCCTCCTGCAACGCGTCGGGAAGAGCGAGCCAAGCTGATATCGCCGCGGGGCCCTCCGCAATTGAATTTGAGAACGCCAGCATGGGCGTTAGGTCAGTCTTGAAAACGCGCTTTTGCGCGTCGATCGTAACGACGCCCAATGCCGCCAAAAATCGGAGCAGTCTGCGAAACGGATCGCGGCTCACGCCGACACGGTCCGCAAGAATTGCAATATCAACGCCTTCTGTCGGCAAATACGCATCCAGCCGCAAAGCAGCGGCGGCGTTTACAGCGCATGAGATTTGATATGCATTTGCGATTTTGCGCAGACGGTCTGCGCGCACATCGTCCTGCAAATGGGGAGACGAATTTTCCTTCTTCATACCCCGCGTCTTTCAGTCGCCGCTTTCTTGAATGTCGGACTATAGGTCGCGAACACGTTTTCAGCTAGCGTTGCCTTGGAAATTATGCGCTATGATGTCGTCATTGTCGGAAGCGGCGCAGGCGGGGGACCGCTTGCCTTGCGTCTTTCGCAAGCACGAATGAACGTGCTCGTTCTGGAGAAGGGACCGCGCTTTGATCCCGACGATTATGTTCATGACCCACTTGTAATAACCCATGGCGTTTTCACCCCTTCGATCGATAATGACCCGCATACGGTCGTCACGCCGAAGACGCGATCGCCGCAACGCACGACGCTCGGCTGGGTCGCCTCCTGCGTCGGCGGCGGCACTTCTCACATGGGGGCTTACTTCTTCCGATTTCATCCCCGTGATTTTCGCATGGGGTCTGCTTACGGCGAGCGGTATGGGTTAGCGGACTGGCCGTTCGATTACGACGCGCTTGAGCCTTTCTATTGTGAAGCCGAACAAGAAGTCGGCGTCAGCGGGGCCGGCGGCGCGAATCCTTTTGAAGGCGGCCGTTCAGCGCCCTACCCGCTGGCGCCGCTTGAAAGCCACCCGATCGCCGAGACGCTTGACGATGTCTGCGCCGCTCGCGGATTGACAGCGTTCCCGACCCCGCGCGCGATAAATTCAGCCGCCTATATGGGACGCCCGGCCTGTTCCTATTGCGAAACATGCGCGGGCTATGGATGCCCCACGAATGCGCGCGGTTCGACGCAAGCCGCTTTGCTTCCGCGCGCTGAGGCGACGGGCTATTGCCGCGTGGAAGCGAACGCCATGGTTCGCGAAATCCTTGTTGGACCTCACGGCGCGAAGGGGTGCGTCTATATTAACGAAGCTGGCCAAGAAATTGAGGTCGAAGCCGGCGTCGTTTGTATTTGCGCGTCATCTATCGAGTCGGCGCGACTGCTTCTCCTGTCAAAATCCCCGCGACACCCCGACGGGCTGGGAAATAACCACGGTCTTGTCGGCCGCAATCTACAATTTCACGCGGTCACAATGGGATTCGGGGATATTCCGCGCGCCAATATTAAGGAGGGCGCATTCGCCTCGCCATTTATCGGCCGTTCAGTCATGGATTATTATTTTTTGCCGCCCGGCGTGTGCGATTTTGCGAAGGGCGGCATCATCCGGTTTGATTTTGATCGGCAGCTGCCAAACGGGGATGTCGCACAGTGCGACGTGTCTGCGAAGCGCATCCACTTCGAGGCGTTTCATGATTACCTGTCCACAGACGGCAATTATATTGAGCTTGATGATACGGTAGCGGATCATTGGGGGCTCCCGGTTGCGCGGATTCATCTTGACCCTCACCCATTTCATCGGGAAATCGGCGCATGGCTGGGCGCGCGAGCAGCCGACCTCTTATACGATCTGGGCGCGTCGTCGGTAAAACTAACCGACATTGGGGCAACTTCATCGTACTTAGTAATGGGAACGTGCCGGGCCGGCCGCGATCCTGCAAATTCGGTTCTTGACGTCAATTGTGAGTTACACGAAACACCGGGCGTTTATGTGGTTGACGGCTCCTTTATGCCGACCTCGGCCGGCGCGCCGCCAACATTAACAATTCTAGCAAACAGCTTTCGCGTTGCGCGCCATATCGCCGCAATAAATCGATAGTTATTTGAGTTGCCCCCTGTATTACCGCCTAACGCCAAGCAATCATGCGCATTCAAAACGATCTGTACACCGCACGGTTTACACGCTCCGGGCGTAACATGATCTTTTTTTTAACTTGTCGAGCGAAGTGCAGGATGTATAGTCGGAGATGAGGGCGTAGTGTTGGCGTGTGCAAATACGAAAACACAATAATCGGTTTACCGATCATTATAACGCCTTCATGCCTTAAGTAAGTCTAGTATTTTTTACACTTAACAACTTCGGCCTCACGGTCGTTGAAGGAGGACTTGTGAAAAAAGAAGACCTGTTGAAAGCATTACGTGATCCTAAGAAAAGAGATGAACTGACCGCACCGAAGGAAAGTGCGGCCGGCGATATTCTCGACCTCGATGACGAGGCGCTGGCCAGCGTATCGGGCGGTTGCGGCGGACCTTCGCCGTTCTCGACGCCTTGCCCGCCGCGGCATTGCTACTAGTTCTCAGACTGCTGGGTTGGTCGCTTTGGCGGCCGACCCGGATCATATTTTCTCGAGGCGCTCTATGAGCATATGGGGCAATGCGCTAAATTTGAGCGAGCGCAGAACATTATTTTTTGCGCGGGTCGACGGACAGCATTCTGAGAGTTTAAGCGTTGGGGATAATGGTGACGGCGCAAACCAGGCTTCTGACGAAAATGAGATAGATCTACTCGATCTCATCCATCGCTGGCGCGCTCAACGCCCCTTTGGCGACGACGATCATTTTATGCAACGTCTACGCGTCGCTGACGTTTCATTTGACGATTTTATTGATATTTTATCGCTGACGCCCAGCCTATCAGAGCTAAGAAACGACCGACGTTTTCAGGAATTTTTTCAGATTTACCGATCACGTGGCGCGCAGCAAATTGGCGATAGCCGCGGCGGCGATCCTGACGACTGGCGTTCATTGCTGCGCCGTATAACGCCCGCCGACGCGGAACATCTTGAAGAATTCCCTGCGATTATCGGCCCGATGTTGGGCGATGCGTATCGTCGCATTCACGAAAAATGCGCGCAGACAGCCGCCGGCGTGTCGCTACACGTAGATGATGTCGCTGACGCCTTGTTTTCTCACCTTACCGGTAAAATCGCGCGTATGGCGCAGCGAACATTGTTGCATGAACTTGGTGAAGCGCGACAAACTAGTGCTCTAAGGGGGGAGAGTCCCGAAGCGCGGTTTCAATTTTTCTGCGATTTAATCGCAACGTCTCGTTATAGAAAATATTTGACCCGCAAATACCCCGTACTGGTGCGCGCACTTATTAATACTGTTGCGCAATGGGAATCGTTTGTAACTGAATTATTGTCTGATTTTTGTAAAGACGCCGCGGATATTCGCACCCATTTTTTTGCTAACAAGGCGCAGACCTTATCTTCAATTAGGTTGGCCGCAGGCGACGACCATCGCGATGGACGGTCTGTCTCTATTCTTACATTCGCCAGTGGCGACCAAATCGTTTATCGCCCTCAATCGACAAAAATCTACGAAGCTTTTGGCGCGTTCGTTACGTGGATAAATCACCGAGGATTACAAAATAAACTGAAGCTTCCACGAATCTTATCCCGCGGCGATCACGGTTGGATCGAATATGTCGAGCACGCCGCTTGCACCAACGAACGCGAAGTCCAAGATTTTTATTATCGGCAAGGCGCCTATCTCGGGATACTCTATCTTTTCAATGCAAGTGATTTCCATCACGAAAATATCATCGCCGCAGGTCCACACCCTATGCTGGTTGACCTCGAGACGCTTATCCAACCGGACCTTTCGCTCCTAGGTTTTTTAGGCGATCACGCGCCGCCTGGTAATGACGCCTTCAAATCTGTCCTCGGTCCCGGCCTCCTGCCGCAACAAATCTGGAAAACAGAACATGGCCGTGACGGTGTCGACATCGGCGGGCTGACGGCGCCGAAACAACTCTCTTCTGTCCCACTGCTCCTATTGGAAAAGCCGGGAACGGATGAAATGAAACTGGTCCGAAAAAAAGCGCCAATGCAACCGGGCAAGCATATGGCGACATTGAACGGCGACGCCATAGATATTTGCGCTTATATTCCCAACATTCTCAGCGGTTTCCACGACATCTACAATTTATTGCTGACGCATCGCGACGCGTTGGTCGCCGACGATGGGCCATTATGCGAATTTGACGACGCCCAAATTCGCATCATTTTACGACCAACGTTCTATTATGGACTGCAACTATCTGATGCGTTTCACCCCGACATGTTGCGGAATGCTCTGGAGCGAGACCTCTTTTTTGATCGGCTTTGGGCCGACACAATCCGCTATCCCGTGTTAACCCGCGTTGTTGAAGCCGAACGCGACGCCTATTGGCGAAATGACATTCCGGCTTTTTCAACAACTGTCTCGGGGCGCGATTTGAAGACATGCAATGGCGGCATTGTCCCGAACGTCTTCCCAATATCCGCACGTGAGACAATTCGCAAAAAACTGGCGGGATTCGGCCCCGATGATCGAGCCCGGCAAAGCTGGTTAGGTGAAAAAAGTCTGTTGGTTATTGAAGCAAATGCAAGCGCCGGCGGTTTCAATGATTACACAATCAACCTTTCGGGGGATCGGGCGCCGTCATCCGCCTTTCTAAACGCCGCAACGGACATAGCGGACTATTTGGCGCAACTCAGCTTTCGCGGCGACACTTCTGCAACCTGGTTCACTTGCGTTCCCGGCGAAAAGCGCGGATGGGCTTATCGTGACGCTGGCGAAGACCTCTATTCTGGCCTCCCTGGGATCGCTCTCTTTCTGGCTTACCTAGAAGCTGAAACTGGAAACTCAAATTATCGCGACCTCGCCGAAGACGCATGGCGGAATGCGATGTTTATTCTGCAATCAGGGCGCCGAAAGGTCACCGGCATCGGCGCTTTCACCGGTTGGGGAAGCATCTTGTATGCCGCCCAACATCTTAGCGCCCTGTGGGACGACGCGAAGATTATTGGCGACGCCAAGGCGCTCCTTCCGCCCCCCGATCTTCTGACGCTGGAAGACGACGTCTACGACGTTGTCGGCGGAGCGGCTGGTTTTATCTTGGGCGCGGCGAACCTCATTGATGACGGGCATGCGGATTTAATAGAATATTCCCGCGCATGCGGCGCACACCTGTTAGATAACGCAATGACGTGCGGTGAAGGGCTCGGATGGCGGCTTGCGATCGCTGGCTCGCGGCCCCTTGGCGGTTTCTCCCATGGCGCAGCCGGCATCGCCGTCGCCTTACTTCGCCTTTCTCAACATGTCGATGGCGATGATTACGAACACGCTGCGCATAGGGCTCTCCGCTATGATCGCAGTTTATATTCACCATCGGAGCGAAACTGGCTGGATGTGCGAGAAGGTCTCCGTCCAGGCGCCGACACGGAAATCGACGAAAACTACGTGGTCGCTTGGTGTCACGGCGCGCCCGGCATCGGCGTCAGTCGACTTTTGATGAGAGAGATGCTGGGCGCGCAGGCGCCTGAATTTGACCAAGAACTGCGCCTCGCCGCCGATACGACTCTGGCTAAAGGCTTTGGTCGAAACCATAGTCTCTGTCATGGCGATTTTGGAAACCTGGAATGCCTCCAGCTCATTGCGTCAGCATTGAACGACCATCAATTGTCGGACGCGTGCGAGCAATTAGCGGCCGGCATCCTCAAAAGTAGAAACGTTGTTGGCTGGCGAACCGGGTTCGCCCGCCAAGTGGAACCCCTCGGTCTCATGGCGGGCTTTGCCGGTATCGGATACGGCCTGCTCAGGAATGCAAATCCGACGACGCCGTCGATACTTGCGCTCCAAAGCTCTCGACAATTTCGCTCGTCGATCGAAGCATAGTCCGTCATACTCGTCGTCATGTCGATCTTTCGAAAAGAAGTCACAGAAAAACAGACCCAAAGACTTTACGGCGATGTGCGTCTTGATACGCCTTTGTCTCACTGGGCGATTACCTTACTGCTCGCCGTCTTGTTCGCCAGCATTGTTCTGTTTCTTATCTTCGCTTCGTACAGCCGCAAACAAACCGTGATCGGCTGGCTAACGCCCGACCAAGGGCTAGTGAGGATTTCCTCCCCGCAGCGGGCAATTGTCACCGGAATTCACGCGACAGAAGGAGAGCAAGTCGAAGCAGGCGCCGCACTTCTTACACTCGGCGTTAATCACACTTTGCCTGACGGCCGGCGTGCAACTGACGCCCAGTTGGAAAGTATTACTGTTCAGTATAATGAAATATCTAGCCATCTTGAATCACTCGATGGCGACTTCGAAAACAAAAAAAATCAACTGTTCGAAAACGTAAAAATTCTAAAAGCCGAGCGCGCCTCAATCCTTGACCAACATACAGCGCAAAAGGCGCGCATCAAAATCGCAAGCGAAATACTTAATCGATACCGCGCCCTTCTGGCTGAAAACAACGCATCAGAACTGGAGGTATTAACGCATGAGGAAACGCTGCTCGTTTTAACACAAAGTCAAGCGGAACTTACCCGCCAAAAGCTTGCTCTTGATCGACTGCTACAGCAGGCTGAAGGAAATCTCAAAGCGCTACTCACTGAAAAACAGGCTGAAAAACTTGCGCTCATTGGACAGTTGGAAACGTTGGCGCGACAACGAACGGACTATGAAGCCAGCCGCAGTCTTGTTCTAAAGGCGCCGATTTCTGCTTCTATCGCCGCTGCAACAGTTAAAGTCGGCCAAGCGACGGACCGAGACCGCTTATTAATGACGCTCATTCCAGAAGGCGGCGTCCTTCAGGTTGAACTATTCGTACCGACCCGAGCCGCGGGCTTTATAAAGCCTGGCCAATCAGTCAACGTTCGGATTGATGCATTTCCGCATCAAAAGTTCGGCGTTCTTCCCGGCATCGTACGGACCGTTTCGGCGTCGCCATTCAATACAAGCGAATTGCCCATTTCAATTCAATCGACGGATCCCGTCTATCGCGTCGTCGCCGATCTCCAAGCGCAGTCCATCGGTGTTGATGGAGACCTACGTCCCCTACAAGCCGGCATGCTCCTGAAAGCGGATATTCTTCTTGAACGTCGCCGATTGTGGCGACTTTTCCAATCGGGAGCATGAGGCGTTGCGCGTTTTCAGTTTCCGGAGAGATAGGCGATGAAGCCCATTATTCAGGGCGAAGCAACCGAATGCGGTTTAGCATGCTTAGCCATGGTCGCGTCTCACTACGGGTTAAAAACAGATCTGATTCAATTACGTCAGTCCCATGCGCCGTCGCTCAAAGGGGCCAATTTGCGCCAACTGATCGCGATCGCTGATGAACTCAATCTCAGCGCACGCGCCGTAAAGCTCGAGTTGAATAGTTTAGCAAATCTCAAATGCCCTGCAATTCTGCATTGGGACATGAGCCACTTCGTCGTGCTAGTCGAAGTACGGCGCAATAAAATCATACTCAACGATCCCGCCCAGGGACGCGTTCACATGTCAATTGCAGAAGCCTCCGACCATTTCACAGGCGTCGCCCTGGAATTGTCGCCGACCGTGGACTTCCGACCACGGTCCATGGTGGCGCGCACACGGTTGTCCGATTTCTGGAGCCGGATGAGCGGCCTTAAACGCGCGCTCATCCAGATCGCACTCCTTTCGATCGTTTTCCAAGGGGTTATTCTTGCGTTGCCGCTGTATCTGCAGATTGCCGTAGATGAAGCGATACTACGGTACGACGAGAGTTTTCTTCTGATCCTGGCGCTTGGGTTTGGTTTCTTGTATCTCATCAGCGCCATAACCGAAGCGCTTCGCTCGTGGGTTATTCTCCTAATTGGGCAATCGCTAACATTCCAAATGGCTGGAAATATTTTAAGACATTTACTCCGTCTGCCTACTTCCTATTTTGAGAAGCGTCATCTGGGCGATGTTGTTTCTCGCATGATGTCAGTACAACCAATACAGGAGGCAATGACGCAGAGCGTTGTAGCGGCGCTGATTGATGGCCTCTTGGCCCTCACAACAGCCGCATTGATCATCTATTACGATTGGCGTCTTGCACTAATTGTCTTTGGAATGACGATCTTGTATGTCATATTTTCGGCTATCATGTTTCCGATGATGCGCCGCCGTAATGAGAAGAAAATTATTGATAAGGCGGTTGAGCAAACCTTCCTGATGGAAACGATTCAGGGCGCGCGCGCAATAAAATTATTTGGCGGAGAGGCCGACCGGGAGGCCGGCTGGCGGAACGCCTATACACGTGTCGTAAACGCCACTGTCGCGGAAGAGCGACTATCCATTCTTCTCAAGCTCGGCAATTCTATCGCCTTTGGATTGCAAATTATTATCGTCGTCTTCGCTGGCTCGCTGTTTGTCATAAACGGTGAAATGAGCATCGGAATGCTCTTTGCCTTTATGGCCTACCGTCAAAATTTTGTGGACCGCATTCTCGGCCTTGTTGAAAAGGGAATTGAATTCAGAATGCTTGGCCTTCATGTGGATCGGCTGACAGACATCGTACAAACGCCGCGTGAAGAGGGCCTGGATCGCGCCGCGAAAGCAAATCACGAACGATTGTCGGGCGCGATCGAACTTAAGACTCTAAGTTTTCGTTACAGCGCGCAAGAGCCCTGCGTATTTGAAGACGTGAATGTTACGATCGAACCTGGAGAATTCGTGTCACTGACTGGGCCTTCCGGCGGCGGAAAAACCACGCTTCTCAAAGTGATGCTTGGACTTCTGACGCCAGCATCCGGCCAAGTCATAGTCGACCAGCAATCCCTTTCAGCGCTTGGGCTCCGGCATTTTCGTTCGCGAATTGGCGTCGTCATGCAAGACGACAGTCTGCTTTCTGGAACCATCGCGGAAAATATTGCTTTTTTCGATCCCGAACTTGATGAAGAACGCGTGAGAAAGGCCGCTCGAGATGCGCGGATCGCCAAGGAGATAGACGCCATGCCGATGGGATATTATTCCTATATCGGCGATATGGGGGCGGCGTTATCGGGCGGGCAGCGTCAACGTCTCTTGCTTGCAAGAGCGCTTTATCGCGATCCTGACATGTTGTTCCTGGATGAAGGTACGGCGAACCTCGACGAAGCCGCCGAACAGGAAATAGGAATTGTTCTCAAATCAATGCCGATGACAAAATTTGTAATCGCACACAGACCAGAGCTCATCCGTATCGCAGATCGCATCCTGAGAATGGAGAACGGCAAAATCGTCGATGTGACAAACGAACAAATTTCAAAGGAAAAGTTGAAGTTTTATGTTGCGAACGATCCGATATCGTAAACCACGGTCGCCATAAAACAATTCGGGATAATCCCCTTCATAATTGGACTCGGTATTCGATCGGCAATTGTGTTTCAACAGAATCTTTTCAATGGTGACACAGTGGGCGCACTCGCCTGATCGAAAGTACAATCCCAAGTGATCCTGGCTTGTCCGAGCAATCCATCACATTGCAGGTATGATTCTTTCTGTATCTTGGATTCTCCGATTGATCGCTTGCGTTTCAATCAGCAAATAAGGCGCATCAAGCACCCGATTCAACCGCCCGCCACCTCCGCCGCCGCGACCCCGCTCCTATACGCGTCCTCGATGCGCGCGCCGAGGCACCAGTCTCCGGCGGCGAGGAAGGTTCCGGTCTCATTGGCGGCGTAAGGCGCGCCGAAGGGCTTTGTCGTCATGGCGTAGCGCCAACGGTGGGCGGCCTTGTAGAGAGGGGCGGCTGAGAATTCCGGGATTTGCTCTGTGAGCTGACGATGGAGCGCCGCCGCGGCGTCTTCTTTTTCAAGCTCCAGGTGCGCCGCGCTCCAGGCGGGGGACGCGTGGACGATCCAGGTCTCGGGCCCACCCCCGCGGCCGGGCTTGGCGCTGTTGCGCGCGATCCAGGCGATGTCGTTTGTGGGCGCGCGCATCACGTCGGCGCCGAGCCGGATGGGCCTTTCAAACGCCAGCATGAGCGCCCAGCAGGGCGCGGTTTCAACACGCGCCGCTGCGGCGGCCACCGCCGGCGCCGCTGCGGCGAGCGCGGCCGTCTGGGGCGCCGGCGCGGCGACCACGACGCGCGCGAAGACGCCGTAATCGGTCTCGCCTGCGCGGAGCCGCCAGCCGTCGCCCTCGGGCGCGATCTCGGAGACTTGCGTGTTGAGGCGCACATCGAGCCCCGCCGCTGCGGGTTTTAAAAGGGCGTTCATGGCGGGCGCGCCGACGAACCACGGCTCTTCGCGGTCCTTGCCCGCGGGCGACCATGCGGCGTGCGCTTGCGCGTATTCATCGAGGAAGGCGCGGAACGCGGGGTCCCGCGCGGTGAAGAATTGCGCGCCATGGTCGAAAAAGAGCCCATCGCGGGTCCGGCGCGTGGCGGCGCGCCCGCCGACGCCGCGGCTCTTTTCAAAAACCGTCACCGCGCGCCCCGCCCGCGCGAGGGCCGACGCGCAGGCGACGCCCGCAACGCCGGCGCCGATAATTGCAATACGGTCTTTATTGGCTTCGTTCACAGGGTCCCCTCGCCTGCAATCCCGCCAGGACTTTTTTGGCGCTCTTCAGATAGTCTTTTTTCTTGTCGTCGCCCATCCGGTCCCAGGTGCGATAGATCTGCGCCATGCGCGGATTGCCGCGCAGCGTTTTTTCGTTCCGCACCAGAAAGTCCCAATATAGCGGATTGAAGGGACAGGCGTCGTCGCCCGTTTTCTGCTTCACGTCATAGCGGCAGGCCTTACAATAGTCGGACATTTTGTTGATGTAGTTGCCGCTAGCGGCGTAAGGCTTGGAGCCGAGATAGCCGCCGTCGGCGAACTGGCTCATGCCGATTACGTTCGGCGCCTCCACCCATTCATAGGCGTCGGCGTAGACAGCAAGATACCATTCATGAACCTCGTGCGGATTGATCCCGGCGATCATGGCGAAATTGCCGGTGACCATGAGCCGCTGAATATGATGGGCGTAGGCTTCCTCTTTGGTTTGCGTGATCGCTTCCTTCATGCAGAGCATGTCGGTCTCGCCGGTCCAGTAGAAATCCGGGAGCTTGCGTTTGGCCTTGAAGAAATTTTTCTCCGTATACCCCGGCATTTCACGCCAATAGATGCCGCGCATATATTCTCGCCAGCCGATAATCTGGCGGATAAACCCTTCCGCGGCGTTCAGAGGCGCCGCGCCCGCGGCGTACGCTTTTTCAACGCGCCGGCAAACCTCAAGCGGATCGAGAAGCCCTGCATTAATGTAGAGCGACAAAACCGAGTGATAGAGAAAGCGCTCGCCGGTTACCATCGCGTCCTGATAATCGCCGAAGGAAGGGAGCGCTTCATCGATGAAGGCGTCAAGCGCCGCCGCCGCCTGATCGGCGGTCACCGCGAACCAGAACGGTTTAAGGTCGCCGAAATGATCGGCGAAGCGCTCTTCCACCAGCGCCAGCACTTCTTTCGTGATCGCGTCCTTGCGCGCCTTTTTCGGGCTCGGCATGAAGAGATCGCCCTTGGCGGGTTTGCGGTTTTCCGCATCGAAGTTCCATTGACCGCCCACGGGGTCGTTTCCGTCCATGAGGAGGCCGGTCTTGCGGCGCATGTCGCGGTAGAAATATTCCATCCGCAATTGCTTGCGGCCTTCGGCCCAGGCGGCGAACTCGGCATGGCTGCAGATAAACCTGTTATCATCCCGAATATCGACCGCGACGCCGAACTGGTCAGACCACCCCTCTATCGCCGCCCTGACGCGATACTCCCCAGGCTCGGTGACGATGATGCGTTTGGCCTTTGTGCGTTTCAGGGCCCGTTCAACTTCACCGGTGAAGGAGCCCGTGTTTTTCTTGTCATCGAGCTTTACGTAATCGACGGACCAGCCGTCTTTTTCGAGCGCCTTTGCGAAATGACGCATGGCGGAGAAGAGAAACGCGATCTTCTTTTTGTGGTGGCGCACATAGGTCGCTTCTTCCGCGACCTCGACCATTAAAACCGTGGCGGTCTTTTTGTCGGCGGCCGCTAAGGAGGAGAGCTTCGGGCTTAACTGATCGCCCAACACCAAAATAAGATCGCCCATGACCCGCCCATTCCGCCTTCCTTTAGGCCTTATACGTTAGCCGTCGCCGTTCGGGTTAGGCGGCGGATCGCCGTCGGCGGGCTCTTCTTCTTTTGTCTTAGCCGCTTCCGTAAGGGCCGCCTCTTTCATGAGGATTGTGCGCGCGTCATTGATTTGCGCGGCGAGATAATCGGTGCCGCCCTTGTCAGGGTGCAATTGCGCGATGAGTTTTTTGTGGGCGCTGCGGATTTCATCGGCGGTGGCGTCGGCGGCGACACCGAGAACAGAGGCCGCCTCTTCCTTTTTCATGGCCGTTTTCACCGGCGCCGGCGGCGGGCGCATCGCTTCGTCCTGGCGAATTTCATTGGCGCGCCACAATTCAATGCCCATAACGGCGCCGGCGGCGAGCATGGTCATGAAGGCGAGCGGCCACCATTTGGCGGCGAGCATGACGGCGATCAACGCGAGAAAGGCGACGCCTTTAAAGATAACGTCGTTGCGCCCGGCGCCGCCCGGCGCGTCGCCCCGCGCCATCCGCAAGAGCAGCCACACGGCGGCCCCGGCGGCGACAAGAAGAGCGAGCAAACTGAAAATCACCGGGAGGCGCACCTTTCGATTGGGCCGCACTATGCCTCAATTCAGCGGCGCCTCAAACCCTTGGGCGCCCTCACCCCCTTCGTTCCACAAGGTCCCATTTGTTGGCGTAGAGATCCTCAAAGACGGCGACTTTGCCGTAGGCCTCCGCGCGCGGGTTTTCCAGGAACTGAACGCCTTTCACGGTAAGGCGCGCAAAGTCCCGGTCAAAATCATCGGTATAGAGAAAAAGAAAGACGCGCCCGCCCGTCTGATCGCCGATCCGGTCTTGCTGTTCCGGCTTTGCGGCTCGCGCCAGGACCAGATCGGCGCCGCCGCCTGGCGGCGACACAACGACCCACCGCTTTTGCGCGCTTAGTTCCGTATCTTCCTTCAGAGAAAAGCCGAGCTTATCGGTGAACCAGCCGATTGCTTCGTCATAGTCGCGGACGATATACGCCATGGCGCCGAGACGCATGGAAGCCTCCCTTACGTGAAGATCGCGACGCTCTGGCGGCCGGCGATCGTCGCCTCGCCTTTCGTGTTCCAGACCAGCATGTCCTGACTGGAATAGCCTTCGCTCGCGTTTTCAGCGCGTGATTCCATCAGCCACCAGCCGTCTTCGGTTTGCGGGTGGTCGGTCAACATGTTGACGAGCCACGTGACCGAACTGATCGGGGCGGGTTCTGAAAACATCGGCATCATCGCCGGCGGCGGCATATCGGCAAGCGCCAGGAGCGCCACAATGTCAGTGGCTTTCTGATCTTTATGGCGCACCCAGATGAAATGGTCATGCTCGGTCGAATTGGAGATCGGCCGTCCGCCTTTGGCGAGGAGATTTTCATAATTGTCCGCAAAAGACGGGCCGAGGCCCGGCGGGATAAAGACCTCAGAGTCCGCAATCGACGGCGCCTCGGGCGGCTCAATGAACGATTGGTCGAAGCGCGAGGCGCGCGCCGCGCCGAACGCGAAGACACAGCGCGTGGCGAGGCCTTTCTCGCCATAGATGTCCGCGCCCGCAAAGGTCACCGACCGCCCACGCCGCAAGAGGCTGGGTTTAATCGTCACTTCGCCGCCGGCGGGACCGATGAACGAGATCTGCGCCGAACGCAAAGGCGGCAAGTCGGGCAAGGCGCGGCGCGCCGCCTCCAGACAGAGGGCCGCCGACAGGCCGCCATAAAGCGTGCGCCCCTGCATCCAGCTAGCGGGCACATCGCACACGAACGCGTTCTCCCCGTTCGGCGTCATGCTCGCGATCAAATCAGTGAATGTCGTCACGGCTCGATTACCTTTATTGTCCACTTCTCCCGCAGAAATAGGAGATCGTAAATGATCGCCAGCGCAAGAAGAATAAGCAGTGCGGTTTCTTGGCCGCTATGCGCGCTACGCCGGGATTACAGCGCGGCGCAACATGAAGCGGATTAATGATATGTGTACGCCGCGATCAGGTCGGCGGATGACCGACCGTGGTGCTTTGCACGAGAACTATTCAGACGCTTCCAACATGACCACATCGCCGAAACCGAAATCGTTGAGGCGAGCCACTTGCGTCTCCGCGTCGCCGACCACAAGCCAGTCCATGGCGTCCGTCCGCAGATATTTTGCGGTGAGCGCCTTGAAATCGTCAAGCGTCATCGCCTCGATGCGCGCCGCGTTCTCGGCCTGAAAATCGTCCGGATAGCCGTAAGCGCTGATCGCGCCGAGGACGCCGAGCTTGGCGTTCAGCGTTTCATTTTGCAGCGCCTGGCCGCGCAGGAGCGCGCCCTTCAGAACCGTGAGATCCTCATCAGTGAAGGTCGGGCCGTAGCCGCTGACAATATCGCGGATCAATTCCAGCGATTCCTTTGTGACATTCGAGCGCACGCTCGTGTTGATGCGGAAGACGCCCCTGTCTTCGACGCCGCTAAAGCCCGATCCGATGCCGTACGTATACCCCTTATTGACCCGCAGTTCAGTGTTGAGGCGCGAGGTGTAGATATCGCCGAGCAGGAAATTCATGGCGTTCGCCAGCGGATAGTCCGGATCGGTGGCCGCCAGCGACGGGCGCTGAATGCGCAAGATGGACTGCTTGGCGCCCGGCACGTCATAAAAATAGAGCGTCGATTTTTCGACCGCCTTTGCGAGCGGCAGCGTAACCGGCCCCGGGGCGGGCGTTGTCCAGCGCTCATTGAGCCCGGCGAAGGCTGACTTGACCGCCGCCTTGTCCACCATGCCGACAATGCGCAATTTGGCGTCAGCCGGCGCGTAATTTTCGTTATAGAACGCCTTCAGATCATCAAGCGTCACCGCTTCCAGTTTCTCTTTGGTGCCGTAGGCCATGTAACTGAAAATATGGTCTTCCGGGTAGAGAAGTTTGGCCGCTTCGCGCGAGGCGATGGCGCCGGGCTCGCCCGCCGCCTGATCAATTTCAGTAAGGCGTTTGCGTTTGAGGAGATCGAACTCCTCCGCATCCCACCGCGGCTCCAGCAACATTTCCTCCACCAGCGCAATCGTCTTGTCGAAATTGCGCGCGATTGTGTCGCCCGTCACATAGGTCCCGAACTGACCGGCGGAAATAGAGATCGACGAGCCGAGAGCCTTGATCGCGTCTTCAAGCTCTGCGGTTGTCTTATTGCCGGCGCCCTTCTCCAAAAGATCGGCGGTCAGACTCGCAACGGCGGGCTTGGCCGCATCGCCGCGTGACCGGCCCGCATCAATGAAGAGCGAGAAATAGATGAGCGGCGTCTCATCGCTTTCGATGCCATAGACAGTGACCCCGCCCGCATAATTGTCACGCCAGACTACGGGCGACGGCAATTCATAAGCGGCGCCGAAGGGCGGCTCTACCGTGCGGTCAAAGGCGGACGGCGTGGGCTCGAATTCACGCACGCTCGGGTCGAATGCGACGTCGGCTTCCGCCCCCTGCACGATCGGCTCTTCCACCACATCCGCTATTGTCGATCCCTCAAGCGCCAGCTCAAGCGCGCCTTTAGGGACGAAGCTCGTCGATAAATGCGGCTTGCCTTTGATGTAGGTCTCATAGACGCGCATCACGTCATCGGTCGTGACCGCGAGCAGGCGGTCAATATCGTTGGAGATGAAGCCTGGATCATCCGTGAAGAGATTATACTCGCCAAGCTGGATCGCCTTGCCGAGCGCGCTTTGCACCTGACCGTAAAACGAGACTTCAAGGCCCGCTTTGATCCGGTCGAGGTCCTCTTCCGAGATGCCGTTCTCTTCAAAGCGCGCAAAGCCTTTCTCAATCGCTGGGACAAGAGCGTCGAGATCCTCTCCGGCGTTGGCGCTCACGAACAAATAGAACTCGCCGGCCAGCTCTTTGGTGTAGCTGAAGGAGGAGACGCTAGAGGTCAGCTTTTCCTCGTCGATGAGCACTTCATTGAGCGGCGCGCGCTTACCGGATGAGAGATATTCGGAAAGAACTTCCAGCGCGTAACTGTCCGGGTGATATTGTTCCACCGCCGGCCAGACCATCGTGAGCTGCGGCACGGTGGCGAAATTGTCTTCATGGTAGAGCGATTGCGCCTGCGTCAGCGTCGCGGCGCGCGGCGTCAACGGCTCAATCGTTTCGCCGCGGGGAATTTCACCGAAATATTTCTCAACGAGCCGTTTTGCTTCGACCACGTCAAAATCGCCGGAGATCGTCACGGTCACATTATTCGGCACATACCAACGGCGGTAAAAGTCCTTCACGTCCTGCAAGGTCGCCGCGTCGAGATCGGCGAGCGATCCGATCACCTGCCAATTATAAGGATGGTCCTCCGGGTACAGCGCTTTGTTGATGACATAGAAATTGTGCCCATAGGGTTGATTGTCGACGCGCTGGCGCTTTTCGTTTTTGACGACCTGTTTTTCATTGTCGACGACCGGCTGCGTCACCGTGTTAATGAAATAGCCGAGCTTATCGGCTTCGGCCCAGATAATTTTCTCCAGCGCATCCGCCGGCACGGCTTGAAAATATTGCGTCATGTCGTGGGTCGTGAAGCCGTTCGTCCCCTCGCCGCCGATGCGCGTGTTCATTTCATCGAGCCCGCCATAGCCGAGATTTTCAGAATCGAGAAAAAGGAGGTGTTCGAACAAATGCGCAAAACCGGTGCGCCCTTCGATTTCGCGCGCCGAGCCCACATGCGCCGCCAGATCGATGGCGACGACCGGATCGGACCGGTCCACATGCAGCACCACATCTAGTCCGTTTTCCAGCGTATATTTTTCGAAAGGGATGGAGAGCGTTGCAGCCGCTTGCGGCGCGTCCGCCGCGATATCGGCGCCCGACTGATCGTTTTCGCCGGAACAGGCGGCGGCGGAACACGCCAATAAAGCGGCGGCGAAAAATTTATGAAGGCGCAACATGGTCTCTCCTGAAGGCGTCGTGACATTTGTCACATAATCGCATCTGAAAGGGCTTGTCTATTCTCTTCACCGCAAATGAAAACCGGCGCTCGAAAGCGCCGGTTTCAATTGTGCGATTTGATTTTAACGCGCGGCTTAGTCAGCGGGTGACAAGCTCGCCGCTGCGCTCATCACGTCCTCTTTTTTTGCTGTGGCGGCCGTGACTTCTGCGAGGGCCGCTTTCAGCGCATCAATACGATGCTCATACCGGGTGTCCACAGGCAGACAATGATCAGCGTTAAGTCCGGCGAGGACGCGTTTAACTTCGTCATTCATACCCGACACATAGACCGTCTTGTGGGCCTGACGCGCATCGCAAGCGATGGTCTCTACGGCGCGCGCCGCCGAGACGTCGATGAAGGGCACGCGCGAGAAGTCGAGAATGATCGCGCTTTGATGTTCCTTCACGCTCTCGCGCACCTGGTGGCCGACGTCCGCCGCCGCGCCGAAGCTCAACGGTCCGCCAAAGTCGAACATGTTGACGCGGCCGCCAGACTCTTTCAGCAGCGCACGCTCTTCCTCCGTAGTGACGCGCGGTTCGGCTTCGCCGAACGCTTTCAATTGATCATCAGCCATCTTTTTCACAAAGGCGAGCGCCGCGAGGACAACGCCAGCCGCAACAGCCGTGATCAGATCAACGAATACCGTCAGCCCAAGGACGAGCGCCATCAGCGCCAAATCCCAGCGCGGACCACGGTGCGCGTTCTTCAGGTAAGAAACGTCGATAATGTCGTAGCCAACCTTGACGAGAATACCCGCCAGCACTGCATGAGGGATCTGCGAGGCGAGCGGCGACAGGCTGACAACCACCGCCAGCAACACGAGCGAATGCAACATGCCGGAAATGCGGGTCTGACCGCCGGTGCGGATGTTCACAACGGTCCGCATCGTCGCGCCGGCGCCCGGAATGGCGCCGAAGAGACCGGCGATGGAGTTGCCGATGCCCTGACCGATCAATTCCTTGTCGGAATGGTGCCGCGTGCGGGTCATATTGTCGGCCACGAGGGACGTGAGCAGACTATCGATCGCGCCGAGGACCGCGAGAATGAACGCCGCTTCCAATACGATCAGGAAGGTGTCTTGCGTGAAGGTCGGCATCACGAATGACGGCAACCCGGTCGGGATGTCGCCGAGGATCGGTGCGCCTTTTAATACAAGGCTCAACAGGGTCCCGATGATCAACGCCGCAAGCGCGCCCGGCACCCATTTGCCAAGATTTTTCGGCCAGAAGAAAATTGTGGCCAGACTAACGACGCCGATAGTCAGCGCCGCCCAGTTCGGGTTCATGACCGCACCGGGGATCGCGGTCAGCGCCGGGATGGTTCCGCCGCCGTCCGGCTCATGGCCGAAAAGCCGTGTGAGCTGCAGGGCGATAATGATCACGCCGATACCGCTCATAAAGCCGGAAATTACCGGGTACGGAACAAGCCGGATATACTGCCCCAATCGGAGCACGCCGAACAAAATCTGCAGGACGCCCGCAAGCACCACCGCGGAAAAGACGAGCGCAGGGTTGCTGCTCAACGACGCGAAGACACCGGCGAAGACAACGACCATCGGTCCTGTCGGACCAGAAATCTGCGAGCCCGTGCCGCCGAAAAGCGAGGCGAAAAAGCCCACAAAGATCGCGCCCCACAGACCGGCGATCGGGCCCGCGCCGGAGGCTTCACCAAAGGCGAGCGCCAGCGGCAAGGCGACGATGCCCGCGGTCAGCCCGCCGAACATATCGCCCTTCATGTTTGAGGTGTCGAAATAGCCGTTCAAAAAGCCGGCCTTTGTTGTATCTGACATAAGGGTCTCTCCTTGAACGGTTAAGCGGCGCAATCGCCGGTCGCAATTTTGGCGATTTCAGACGCATACCGATCGTTGACGGATTCAAATTTATTGTCGGCTTCGCAATAAGCGCGCACGTCACCAGTCTTGATGTCGTAGACCCATCCGTGCAGTTCCAGATCGCCTTTGGCGAGGCGCACGGCGACGGCGGGGTGCGTTTTCAGATGCTGCAATTGCAGGATGACATTTTGCTCCAGCAGCAGGTCCATCTTCTCCTGATCGGACGACGCGGATCCCGCTTCCTGAACGATCTGAACCGCGGCGCGCGAATAGCTCAGCCATTCTTTTACATGGGGCAGCGCGTCGAGGCCTTCCGGGTTCATGGCGCCTTTCATAGCGCCGCATTCGGTGTGTCCGCATACAACGATATGCGGTACTTTCAGGGCGGCGACGGCGAATTCGATCGACGCGGTCATGCCGCCCGTACGGTTCGTATGCGGCGGCACGATATTGCCCGCGTTCCGGCAAATGAAGAGCTCGCCCGGATCCGTTTGCGTGATCATCGCCGTTTCAATGCGCGAATCGGAACAGGTGATGAAAAGCGCCTCGGGCGATTGACCCTGGCTCAGCTTTTCAAACAATTCCTTCTTCTGGGGATAGACCTCGTTCTGGAATTTTACGACACCAGCGGCGAAGTGGGGCATTAGGTTCTCTCCTTTAAGGGCGTTAAGAAGCCGACGTCGTCCAAAGACGTCTGGCGTTTTTAATGACAGTCTTGTTGATTCCGGTGTTGCGGCCTTCGATGAAATCGACGCCCTCGACAATCCAACCTGCAATTTCCGGCTGGATGAGGGAATAGAGATGGCGCCGGCCGTCGCGCCGTTCGTCCACGAGCTTGTGCGCGCGCATGAGCGAAAGGTGCTGGGAGACGCGCGGTCCAGGCAAGTCCAAAGTCTTCGCCAATGAATTGACGTCGCTCTCCGCGCCGCGCAGCTCTTCAATCAAGCGAATGCGATCAGGGTGCGCAATCACCTTGAAAATCTCCGCCAGTTCTTTCGCAATGAGCTGTCGGCTCGGCATAGGCTTTCGTTTCCGTTGCGGTTGCGACCTTCGATAGCGACCCCGCCCGCGCAGCGCGAAACACAGCCGTTCACAAGGTCGTTATCAAATCTTCATATCTGCAAATCTTTGCAGGCATAAGGATGCGCATCTAATTAGTTTTGAATACGTGAGAGTCAAGCGGAACGGATCAGTTCGCGGCTAACATTTTAGTGAGGCGGCGGGCTCCTTGAAAACCAAATGCCCAAAAGTGTGCTCACCACCAGTGGCGAGCGCAAAGGACATCGACCGCCTATATCAAATATCCCCAACGCCACCCTTCTGGGACTCCGCCGCTTTTTCAGCTATGATCTCCTACCGAACGGGGATGTTGGGATAAGCTGATGGCGAATGACGAGAAAAATGGCGGGGATAGCGCGGGTTCCGGGCTGATCGCCCGTCTCGTCGCCCCGTTGCGCCGGCGGTTCGCGAGACCCTCGGCCGACGCGGCCGGGCCGCCGCCGGACCATAGGGCGACGCTTCTGCCCCTTTCCTTTGAAAGCGCCGCCCCGCGCGACCACGCCTCGCTGAACACAACCATGAGCGGTGACGGGGGGCGATACGGCCATGGGCGCGATCTGCCGTCCATGCTCCAGACGAGCGCCCGGCGAAATTCAGACCGCATCAGCGAATTGGGTAATCTGGCGAATGGCGTCAAACGCACGCTCATCGCCCGCGCCAGCGCGGACACCAGTCAGGTGGCCGGCATGTTGCGGCTCTTTATCGCCGCCGCGTGGATCGCCGTCGCCATTTACTTTCATCAGGCGCGCACCTCAGCGCTAATCGACGGCGCCGGGGTCACCAAGAGCGGCATGTCGGTGGCCGACGCGTCGACGATCGCTTCCACCTTCTTCACCCTCGGCGGCGCCGGCGGTCTCGCCGCGATTGCGCTTTTAATGTTGGTGATTGCGCGCGCGATCTCGTTAAAGGCCGACATCCAGTCGAAGTCGCAGAACTTCGGTCTGCGCGTCGCGCAGATGCTGAAGGATTATGACGCGCGCCTCAAAGACCATCGCGACGCCCTCGCCGACAAGGCCCGCTCCGACGACAGCGTCGCGGCGGAAGTCTCCGAAGCGCATGTGACCGCGCAAGAAGCGATGCTTCTCTATGAAGACGTCTCTTTTCTCGCCGATGCGCGCGCCGCCGACAGCGACGAACAGATGCGCGGCGCGGTCGACACTTATCGCGACTATCTCTCCGGATCGGGCGGCGGGGCCGCGGGCGCGGTCAGCGCCGCCTGGACCGAAGGGCTTGGGCTCGGCGCCCTCATCGGCGCGCTTGCGGGCGGCGGGTTCGGCTTTTCGCTTCTTTTAAACGTCAGCGGTTATTCGGCGGCGGAAGTTCTGGAGCGGCTCGATTTTGAAATCATCAGTGGCTTTGAACAATATCCGGGGCTTCTGTTTGCGATTGTGGGCGGGGCGACGGCCTTTCTCCTCGCTGGGGTTTTGGCGGGCGCGCTCTCCAATCTCGCCTTTGCGCCCGACCGCCGCGATCGCCTGCGCGAATCGCTGAACGAGATTCGCGGCGCCGTCACCGGCGAGAACGCGCCGCGCGCCGCTGATATTGCGCGCCGCGTCGAAGACCTCAGCGAGATTTTCCGCGTGCGCTTGATGGGCCGGCCGATCGGTCAGGCGCTCAGCGGCGATGCGCCCGCGACGGCGCCCGGCGGACGCGCGGTGAGCGCGAGCCAGACCGACGATGTCCCCCATTGGCGCCGCCCGAAAGAGGGCGCCCGATTCGTCGAAACCGCGTTCGAAGCGGCGCCCCGGACGTGGCGAACTGACGCCTATGCGCAATATGCGGCAAAAAATTCGGGCCGCGCCCCGGAGGCGAAACGAAGCCTTTTGGGCTTCAAAAAAGGCCCGCGCGATTAACCCTTTAGGCGCATCTCGTGCGCCCCGTTAAGAGCTCCTTAACCAAAAAAATCTCCCCATCGACCAACTTCATATTGACGTGTCGGACCGTCTCCATCACTATATGTTGTGTCGGCAGGGGTCATGAGGGTTCAGCCGGCGTCTCAGAAAAAAACGCGCCTGAACAATAAAACTATCGGGCGACGCCGCGCCGAGCGGCCTTGAAGAGGGCTATTCGGCTAAAGGCTTCGCGCGCCAAAATTTCGGGCCAGAACATTGGGAAGAGAGAGCGTTTGATGTCCTTGTCCGAAGCCGCGCAGAACAAAGAAACAGTGACAGAAGACGGCGCCGCCGCGCGCGTGAAAACCACGCGTCCCGCAGCCAAACCGGCGCTCAAGGTCGTGCGCGAGATCGAGATCGACCGCTCGCGCGACGCGCTTCTCACGGAGTTCGGCAAGAAGACGATGGAAGACCGCTACCTCCTTCCGGGTGAGTCGTTTCAGGATATGTTCGCCCGCGTCGCGCGCACCTTTGGCGACGACGCCGACCATGCACAGCGCATCTATGACTATATCTCCAAGCTCTGGTTCATGCCGGCGACGCCTGTCCTTTCCAATGGCGGCGCCGATCGCGGCTTGCCGATCTCATGCTTTCTGAACGGCGTCGGCGATTCGCTCGACCATATTGTCGGCACGTGGAATGAGAACGTGGCGCTCGCCTCCAACGGCGGCGGCATCGGCACCTATTGGGGCAATGTGCGCTCCATCGGCGAGAAGGTGAAACATGCGGGCGCGACGTCGGGCATTATCCCGTTCATCCGCGTCATGGATTCGCTCACCCTCGCGATCTCGCAAGGGTCGCTGCGCCGCGGCTCGGCCGCCTGTTACCTCGACGTGCACCATCCGGAAATTGAGGAATTCCTCGAAATCCGCAAACCCTCCGGCGACTTCAACCGCAAGTCCCTGAACCTGCACCACGGCATCAACATCACCGACGAATTCATGACCGCTGTCGCAAATGATGAGGAATTCGGCCTGCGCTCGCCCAAAACGGGCGAAGTGCTCCGTACCGTGAACGCCCGAAAACTGTGGACGAAGATCCTGGAGATCCGTCTCCAGACCGGCGAGCCTTATCTCCTCTTCACCGACACGGTGAACAAACAGATGGCCGCGCACCAGCGCAAGCTTGGCCTCAAAGTCTCCACCTCGAACCTCTGCTCGGAGATCATGCTCCACACGGGCGAGGACCATCTCGGCAACGACCGCACGGCCGTGTGCTGCCTCTCGTCGATCAACGCCGAAAAATATTTCGAGTGGAAAGACGAGCCGCAATTCGTCGAAGACGTGATGCGCTTTCTCGACAATGTCCTGCAGGACTTTATCGACCGCGCGCCGCCCTCCATGGAGAAAGCGAAATACTCCGCCATGCGCGAGCGCTCCGTCGGCCTCGGGCTCATGGGCTTCCACTCCTTCCTGCAGTCCATGAACGTGCCGTTCGAAAGCGCCATGGCGAAGTCGTGGAACAACCGCCTCTTCAAACATATCCGCATGGGCGCGGACGCTGCGTCCGTCACGCTAGCGGAAGAAAAAGGCGCGTGCCCCGATGCGGAGGAAGCGGGCATGAAACAGCGCTTCTCCCACAAGATGGCGATCGCGCCGACGGCGTCCATCTCGATCATCTGCGGCGGCGCGAGCCCCTGCATCGAGCCGATCCCGGCCAATGTCTACACGCACAAGACGCTGTCCGGCTCGTTCACCGTGAAGAACCAGGCGCTCGAAAAGCTGCTCGACGAAAAAGACGCGAACACGGACGAAACCTGGACCTCAATCCTCGAACAGGAAGGCTCCGTCCAGCATCTTGAGTGCCTCAGCGATGAAGAAAAGGACATCTTCAAAACCGCGTTCGAAATCGACCAGCGCTGGGTGATCGAACTCGCCGCCGACCGCTCGCCCTATATCTGTCAGGGACAGTCCGTGAACGTCTTTATTCCCGGCGACGTCGACAAATGGGACCTCCACATGCTGCACTGGTCCGCCTGGGAAAAAGGCGTGAAATCGCTCTATTACTGCCGCTCAAAATCCGTCCAGCGCGCCGGCTTCGCAGGCTCGGAGACGAAAACGGAAGGCGCCGAAGCGATGATGCAAGCGGCGGCGAAGACGGATTATGACGAGTGTTTGGCTTGTCAGTGAGGTAGAAGACAGGCCGCTTGGATTATTGGTCTTTGGCGGCGGATCGCCTGCGTTCCACTAAGGACAAACCCTCTCTGCGCCCATGGACCCCATGGTCAAGCCATGGGGAGTCGCAAGCGGCGGGAGGCGGATTTCATCGAAACAGCGGCGATGCGCCGGCGCAGGCGTTGGCTGTGAGCGCCGGCCCAACGGCCCTCTCCGATTCCCCATGGCTCGACCATGGGGTCCACCTCTCGGCTCGCTTCATGCGTTACAAGAGTGCTTGCACGGAAGAGACGCGCACGACCCCGCCCCCTTCAACGATCAACCCCGTTGCCCCCATGGGCCCATGCCCGCGCGCGAAGGCGCGCTTTTTAAATATGGCCGCCTTCGCGGCCAGACCATGGGGAGTCGCAAGTGGTGAAAGGCGTTGCATATCGAACCTGCATGAATTGTTTTGCCCCCACCCTAAAAGAGCGGCAGCTCTTCCCATTCAGGATTAATCCCTTCAATCAGCTCGATCTTCCATTTGCGTGGCCACGTCTTAATGTTCCGCTCACGTCTGATCGCCTCGTCCATTTTCTCGAACCGTTCAAACCAGACAAGACGACAGACATCGTATTTCCCGGTGAAAACCGACCCGGCCCCGGACTTGTGTTGCTCAAGCCGCGCCACAAGGTCGGCGGTCGATCCGGTATAGATCGTCCCGTTCTTTTTGTTCGCCAGAATATAGGCGGCGAAAAAATCAAACCGGGCCATAGGCCGCTCCGTCGATGCACGGCGCCGCCGCTATTGCGCGGCCCCGCCCCCTATGAGAAATTCCATCCATGACGCGCGCGTTTGTCAATTCCGTCTGCAAGAAATTTCCCGGTGCGGAGGTTTCCGACCCATGGAAAAAGCCGGGCGACCAAGGGCCCGGCCACGACGCGTGGAAAGTCGGCGGCAAAATGTTTGCTTGCGTCGGCGCAAAATTACCCGGCGTTTCCGTCAAAACCGACTCCATCGAAACAGCGCAAATGCTGATCGACGTGGGCGTCGGCGTCAGAGCGCCTTATTTTCATCGCTCCTGGGTGCTTCTCCCGTGGGAGACCGACAAAGACGAAATCCGCCACCGCCTTGTTCAATCCTACAAGATCATTCGCGCCAGCCTCACCAAAAAGGCGCAAGCTGAATTGGCGCCTTTCGACGAAGCGTGAGACCCACACGACGACGCTCCCCCGCTCACACCCCCCGCACGGTCTCTTGATCAAGCGTCATTGGCATGCGGCGCGCGCATTTGTCAGGCTCGCTTCCGTCAGCAACCACGAAAGGAGGCCCGTCATGACCCTCATCGATCAAGCCTTTCTCATCTGGGAACGCCGTCAACAACCGCGCCGCGCGGGCGCGCGGCTCGTCGCCTGCGCCTCGAACGCAGCGTGCGCGTCGCATCTGCGCGCCGGCGCACCAGTGCGTGAGCGCCCTGACGACGCGCCCACCAAGCCCGCGCCGTCATCCCGCGAGGACTAAACGCCGGAAAAGCGCTTCATTCAGCCCCCGGTTGAGAAATTTTTTCTCCGATCAACCGGATTGCTCCGTGCCCCGCCCATTGCGAAATGGCGCAATTGCTCGATCGTTTCGGGGTAACTGGACAAACTGTGGGAAACTTATCTTCCCCCCTTTCCGCCGCCTTTATACTGGGCGGCGATGGATAGAGAAGATCATACGGCGCAAGAGGATTGCGCGTCCGCCGACGACTTTGAGCGGGCGTTAGACGAACGCTACCGCAGGCTGTCGTTGCTCACGCTCGATCTCGCCGAGGAAGCGGGCGAAGCCGCCGTTAATTTTTCGCTGGTGAACACCAAAGGCGTGCGGCCCGCGTTTTTCGATAGACGTTTGGCGGCGATGACGCGGGCGATTTGGGCGCATCGCGTGATTGAAAGGTTGCGGGGCGGTGGCCCCGCCGCGAAGGCGGCGACTCTAAGAAGTGGCGCGAAGGATTGGTGTGACGACGCGGCGAGCATTGGTGAGCCGATGGCGCAGCGCCTGGACGATAGATGGACCCCACGGTCGAGCCGTGGGGAGTCGGAGATTGCGTGTAATGGAGTTGAACGAACGGCCAGCAACCAAACTCCGACTCGCCATGGCCCGGCCGCGAACGCGGCAAACAAAAAAAATTCCGCGAACGCGGCCTTTATAAGAGAAAGCGCGCCTTCGCGCGCGGGCATGGCGTCCATATCGACGCTTGGTGACAATGCTGCAGGTTTTGCGTCATCGATCGCATCGAACCCAGACGGTAGATGGACCCCACACCCGCGGGCGAACGCCGCAAGCCGAAAAAACGCCGCAAAGGCGACCACCCCAAGAGCGAGCGCGCCGCCCTAAACAATGGCGCGAACCAAACGGCCTGACGGGCAACCACAACTACAGCGCAGGCGGAACAAAAAAAACAGCGCGAAAGCGTGAAGCGAAACAGAAATTATGATATCGGACTTCTATGAACAGACCGCTTTTCATCGCCGCCCTCACCGGTTTTGCGATTGTCGCGCTCGGCGCTTTCGGCGCCCACGGCCTCGACGGGCAATTGTCGGACAAAGCCAAAGGCTGGTGGGCGACGGCGAGCCATTACGGTCTCGCCCACAGCGTGGCGGCGCTCGCCCTCGCCTTATCCGGCGGACGCGGACGCGCGGCGCTGGTCATGTGCCTTGGCGTTTTTCTTTTTTCCGGATCGCTCTACGCGATGGCGCTCGGCGCGCCGTCATGGTTCGGCGCGATCACGCCCCTTGGCGGCGGTTCGTTTCTCGCCGGCTGGGCGCTTGCGGGGTGGAGCGCGCGCGCCGCGCGGTGACGATTCGAAGCGCGCGCGCCTTTTCGGCTTTAACGGCGAACAATCCGTACGCGGCCCGCATGGCGGCGCGTCAATTGCGGATTATCGATTTTCGCGACGATCTCGTCAGCGAGCGCATCCGCGCAAGCGCGCGAAGCGTCCTGAAGCGCAAGGCTCTGTTTAATCGTCACGCCGCAATGGCTGTCGGCGTATTTTTCGATCAACCGGACGGTGCGGCGCAGGCCTGCGTCATGCGCAAGGTCCGCCTTATGGATCGTCAATTTATAGTCGCTTCCGCCCGCGTGCGCCGGCGTCACAGCCGCGATGGCTGCGAGCGCGACCGCGCCAAAGGCGATTTTGGTCAGTTTGGTCATGTGAAGTCTCCCCTGTTTCACACTCTGTCCCCCATGGACACAGCGCATATGGGAACGGGTGCGCGCGCTCCTTGTGAGGAACGTCACATCGCGCGTTCATCGTTGAAAATTTCGGCGTTTTGCGCGCTAGATGATCGGGTCGAAGCTCTCGCCGCGCGCCGCATAGGCGAAACCGCCGCGCGCGTGATGGTGCTCAAACGCAAGACCGAGCGTCTCACTCCATTGTTTTGCGATTTCCGCATGGGACGGGCGGTGAATATCGTCGAGGTAAACCGCGCAGTCGGCCGACAGCCGATCCTTCAGCATGGGGACCGCCGGCGCGCGCGCATAGGCGACCGCCTTGCCGCTGGCCACCGGCCCGTCAACCAACATGAGGTCGATCGAGGCGCCGGCGAGCGCTTCGATGATCGGGGCCATGTCATACCAATAAGCGCCGTCCGCGTCGCCGGGGATCGGCGCCAGCGGCGCATGGACGGCGCGCACCCGGTCGGCGACGCCCGCGGCGCGCGCTTTTTCAACGACCTGGTCGAGCCAGCCCGCATGAGCGTCGACCGTGATGACGACGCCGCCATCGGGCGCCGCGCTTTCAAGCGCCTTTGCGATATAGATGGAGGAATAGCCGCTGCCGAGTTCGAGGATCGTGCGGCGCTTATTGACGATCACGTCGTTCAACACCGTCAACAAGGCCGACGGCGCGAGCGCGTAACGCGTCGCCGGGAAGAACGGCAAACCAAACCGCGTCAGCTCGACGGCGGCGCGCGCGTCGAACGCCGGGCGGCGCAGGCGCCCGACGCCGGCTTTGATCATGTGCAACAGATGAAACGCCAACGGCCTCGCCTCCCTTTTATTCGCGCCGAACGCCATGGTAGGGCCAACTCCGGAGGAGCACAGAACACGCGATGACTGCGAACGCAAGCCGGAACCCTTCCGCATGGACCGTGGTTCTCCCCTTCTACAATGAGGAGGGATTTCTGGAAGAAACGCTCGCCTCGCTCGCGGCGCAGACGCTGCCCGCGCGCCTCATTCTGGTGGATAACGCGTCTACGGACCGCTCGCCGGAAATTGCGGGCGCGTTCGCGCGCGACCATCCACATCTCGCGGTGACGATTGTGCTCGAGGAGACGCCCGGCAAGGCGTCTGCTCTTGAGACAGGGATCGCGCTCGTTGAGACCGACTTCGTCGCGACCGCCGACGCGGACACGTTCTATCCGCCCGATTATCTGGAACAGGCGAATGCGCTGTTCGAAAAGGCGGGCCCCGGCGGCGTCGCGACGCTCGCCTTCGGGACGCCGCGCGAAGGCGCGCCGGGGCATGGGCCTGCGCGCCGCAAGGGCGCGATGGTCTCAAGGCTGATGCCGCGGCAAACCCATAGCGGCGGATACGGACAATCCTTTCGCACCGCGGACCTCAAAGCCGTCGGCGGGTTTTCCCGCGATTTGTGGCCCTATTGTCTGATGGATCATGAGATCATGCACCGGCTCACAAAGCGTGGGCGGCTTCTTTATAGCGCCGATCATTGGTGCGCGCCCTCGCCCCGGCGCAGCGACCGTGCGCGCGTGCGCTGGACGCTTGGCGAGCGGCTTTTGTATCACGTGACGCCTTTTGAGCGCCGCGACTGGTTCTTTTACAAATTTTTGAAAAAGCGGTTTGATGCGCGCGGCGTCTCGGAGCTTAATCTCCGGAAGAAGGAATGGGCCACGAACCATGCGAAAGCCGGAGAGCGATAGCCATGGATTACATAGAGGCAATTTCTTCTGTAAACTGTCCATATTTGCGGTATTGCACCATATATTCCGGCAAGATGGATTCGACCGTCGTGGGCGTTATACCGAATTCGGAGATATCGCCGATATTTTCTTCGCCGGAGACGCCGACCACATTGTCGCTCTTGAGAAGTTTGATCTGGTCGCGGGTAATCGGCGCGTCCATGAAGGGCAGAACGCCAGCGATTTCACCAGCGAGGCCCGCGACCGGCGCCAGCGCAAAAGGCAGCGGCGCGAAAAAGCGCTTGCGGCCGGTTTCTTTTAACATCAGCTCAAGGAGTTCTTTGAACGTATAGATTTTCGGCCCGCCAAGCTCAAACGTGCGCCCTTTCATTTCAGGTCGCGCCAGCGCTTCGCAAACGGCGTCGGCCACATCGTCCACATAGACCGGCTGAAACTTCGTCTTGCCGCCGCCGATCAGCGGCAAAGCCGGCGACATCATCGCCATGGAGGCGAAGCGGTTAAAGAAATCATCCTCCGGGCCGAAAACGATGGAAGGACGGATGATCATTGCGGACGGGATCGCGCGGCGCACCGCGGCTTCGGCTTCGGCCTTCGTGCGCGCATAGAGGCTGTCGCTCGCCGCGTCCGCCCCGATCGCCGAGACCTGCACGAAATTGTCGACGCCGATCTCCGCCGCCGCTTCCGCGATCGCCGCCGCGCCGCCGGCCTGCACGGTCTCGAACTTCTGGGCGCCGGACTGCGCGAGCAATCCCACCAGATTGACGACGGCGTCGGCCCCCTTCAGCGCCTCAGCGACGGACCCGCGATGACGGACGTTGGCCTGGAAAAGCTGGATCTGGCCCACCGCGCCCATGGGCCGAAGGAACTGCGCATGGTGCGGCCGGCGCACAGCAACGCGCACCCGCCAACCGCGCTTGGCCAGCTCCCTCACCACATTGCGGCCGACAAAGCCCGATCCGCCAAATACGACCGCCAATTTCCCAGACATTGCACGCCTCTTTTTGTTTGTGGAATGCGCGATGTAGCCGATTTCAAAAGCCCAAACAACGCGCCAAATCATCCGCAGACCGGGCCGAATTCCATTTGACAAGCCCTGGCCGCCTGCCTAAGGACGAGAATTCGCTCCCCTGCCCAGGTGGCGGAATTGGTAGACGCGCTGGCTTCAGGTGCCAGTGGCCGCAAGGCCGTGGAAGTTCGAGTCTTCTCCTGGGCACCATCATTTCGCAAGTACCAATTAGCAATAAATCATTTGCGGCGATCACGCCGCATCATGTTTTATCCCGAATGCAAAGAATTGCTCGGAAACGAAAACTGTATCGACCAGAAACGCATCGCGGCGCCTGTTCGCTTCTAGTGATGACTTACGCCAGGGAATTCACCCATATAGGGTGGATGAAAATGAGAGAGTTTACATGGATTTGAATGTATTTCCGGAAAAAGACGCTCAAGGGGAGGCGTGGGTTCGCTGGTGTGAGGAAAACCTTGCCCTATTTGATAAGGAAACCTCCCATGATCCGTTAGCGAACGGTGTCCGGTCTCTGGCCTATTCGCTTTCACAAGGGCTGGCGTCCGGCGCGATCCAGGCGCTAACCATTAATGACATCGTTGCTCAATTGTGTAATCGCGCCGTTAGCGCTCGTATTGGGCGTTTTGCCGCTATCCACACGCACACGATTGAAGACGCGAGGAAACTGATCTTTGACGCGTTGGATAAGGCGGCGTTCAAAACCATAGACGAATTTAAGGAAGGACTGTCGCGTAACAGCGCCGGCGTCGTTTTCACCGCTCATCCCACATTCGCGATGCCAAAAGAGATGCGCGATACGTTCGCGGACTTGGCCTCCGCAGGTGCCGCGCCGACCGCGGACAAGACAGGCGCGGCGCTCCAGAACATGCGCCACCTTCCCGATGAGCCCCTAACGCTGCACAAGGAACATGAGGAGTCGCAAGCGTCGATTGCGAATGCGCAGACCGCACTCCGCTTTTTGCGCCAGACAATTTGCGAATGGGCCGAGAAAACCTTCGCTGGCGCTCAACCGAACGACATACCAAATCCTGTTAGCCTTGCGACCTGGGTCGGGTATGACCTCGACGGGCGAAATGACATTCACTGGGGACAGACATTTCGATTGCGTCTGGAGGAAAAAGCGACGCAGTTGAAGCGTTACGCTGAGGCTATCCTTGCGATCAAGGGCGGCGGTCATTCCGAAGATCTTGAAAAAATCGCAGACGAGCTGAAAAATGCCTCAAAGCTCGCATTCTCGCAGGCAGAATTATTTTCGCATGATTTGGATGATCCAGCCAACGTCGTGCGCGCAGCCAACCAATTAACTGCGCCTCACCCCCATCGTTTAACCAGCCTTGCTAACGTAAGGTCCGATATTCAAAAAATAATCGCCGCGTCGGACGCGCTGGATGTTAAGCGATCGCTCCACCAGGTTTGTGACGAGATGTCCGCTTACGGACTGGGCGTCGCGCGTATCCATCTTCGTGTAAACGCCGCTCAAGTCCGTTCAACACTTAGAGCGGACTTAGACCTCAAGAAGGGTGAGGAGTTCTCCAACCGGACAATTCTCGCCACAGCCGCAGAACGCTCTTCAAGCGTGACCATACGTAATGTCAATATGGCGACGGTCTTCAGTGAGAAGATGACAGCGCGCCGGCAGTTTATGATGTGCGCGCAGTTTAAGAAACATGTGGACGAAGAAACGCCGATACGGTTTTTAATCGCAGAATGCGAAGCGCCGGCAACGGTCATGGGCGCGGTCTTTCTCGCGCGGCTCTACGGCGTTGACGACATCGTCGATATTTCTCCCCTCTTCGAAACGCCGGAGGCCATCGAACGCGGTGGACGCTTTATGGAGCGTCTCCTCGACGAAAAGGAGTTCGTCAGTTATATTCGCAAGCGCGGACGCGTCGCGATTCAACTGGGTTTTTCAGATAGCGGGCGCTTCATGGGGCAGATCGCGGCTGATCTCGCCATCGAGCGATTGCACATACTTCTGGCGCGCGCATTAGCGGCGCGCAACATCCGCGACGTCGAAGTCGTGCTGTTTAACACCCACGGCGAATCGATGGGACGCGGCGCCTTTCCCGGCGGATTCAATGAACGGTTCGATCATCTATTGACGCCATGGACGCGGAGCCGGTACGCGCATGAAAGAATTAAGATCAACGCGGAAAGTAGTTTCCAGGGCGGCGACGGATTTTTGCACTTCCAGACTCCGCAGCTCGCCCGGTCGACCGTCGCGCAAATTTTCGCATGGGCCTTGTCCCCGGATGTTTCAAAGAAAGTTGATACATTCTATTCGGATATAAATTTTTCCTGGGATTTTTACCGCGGCGTCAAATCCTGGCAAGAAGCGCTGTTTGAAAACACGGACTATCATGTGGCCTTGACAGCATTTTCGCCGAACCTTTTGGTCAGAACGGGATCGCGCAAAGTTCGCCGCCAAAGCGCCGACCCGACAATCGCCGCAAGCCCTAGGTCCATGAGGGCGATCCCGAATAACGCAATCTTGCAAGGGTTGAATGCGCCAGCAAACGTTTACGGCGGCATCGGTGTGGCGGCCGGCCTTGAGGCCGAACGTTTTTCAAAATGGAGACAGGGGTCCAAGCGCGTTGAAGGCATCGAATCTTATGCGCGACATGCGAGGAGGCTGACTGACTTGGGCGTTCTGCGCGCCTACGCCAGCCTCTATGACGCCAGTTTTTGGAGCATCCAGCCGGACGGCAGTTGTCCGGAGCCCGGCCGCCCACAGGCGATCATCGCTAGCCGACTGGCCGATCAGCGCGTCAGCACCGCGATGACGCGATTGGCAAATCATCTTAGCCGCGACCTTCAGTATTTTGATCGTCTGTTCGAAATCAATGACGCCGCAGACCAAGAGGAAAAAACCTGCCTCAGGCTGCTCCATGCGGTGCGTATCGCGTTGATCATGGAAGCCTTTCGGCTCGTGGGGACAGCGCCCTCTTTTTCAAGGCGGCATGACATTTCTTACAACGCACTCGTGGACCTCGCCCTGCGACTTGAATTTGACGCGCTTTCAGATCTTTTGTCGGAAATCTTTCCTCTCGCAGAATCAAGTGCGGACGCCCTCGCCGGTGTTGAAGAAGCTTCTGATGCGAATGAAATGCTTACTGAGGGCTATCCTGAGATTCACCGCACGATCATCAATCCGCTACGCGAGATCTCAAAGACGGTTCTTGAGTGCGGCGTCGGAATTGCGCACCATTACAACGCCTTCGGATAATAAAAAATCGGAGACCGCCATCGAAGAACCATGATTAATCATTGATTAACGCCGCCATGCTCCAAAAAATCATCCCGTTTGGAGCGGACAATGATTACGCGCCTCATAGTTTTTATTCTGATAATCGGCGTCTCGACGCCATCAACTGCTTTGGAGCCATTGCCTGACATCGTGCAAGGCATGCTCGACGCAGCCATAGATACCGGCGACCCCGCGCAGATCGAAGCCGTCGCCAACGCGGCGCGCAAAGTATTTCCGGATTACGAGGCAGCGATTTCTGAAACGGCGCAAATCAGCATTGACGCGTTGTCACCGCCTGAGGAAATTGCATCTGACAGCGTGACGGCGGCATCTGATGGAATTTGGCGTCTCGGGGCATGGACCGGGAATGCCAGCGCCGGCGCCTCGCTCGCGTCGGGGAATTCCGACAACATCGCCGTGGGCTTGGGGATCGAGGCGGCGCGCACCCATGGTGTCTTTACGCACAATATCAGCGCTGATCTCGATCTCGCCTCGTCTAACCCCGATCCCAACGATCCAGCGTCACAAAGGCTCCAAACACAGAACCGTTGGTTCACCGCTTATCAGCTCGATCTTGCGTTCTCCGACAGAACTTATGCATTCGGCCGCATCTCGTACGAAGAAGACGCCTTCTCCGGTTTCGACTACAGGGCATTCGGCGGCGCAGGTGTTGGCCATTTTCTCTACAAGTCAGAACCGTTTAAGTGGAAAGTCGAAGGCGGACCCGGATATCAATACTCGCTCGTGGACATCACGCCGGAAATTCAATCAGAGTTCGCTTTGTACGCATCAACCGAAATCGATTGGCTGATTCGAGAAGGCGTACTTTTTGAGCAAGATGTGGACGCCACGTGGACATCGCCGACGACGACCGTTGAGTCTTTAACGTCGCTTTCGACAACGCTTACTGAGTCAATCTCAACAAGCCTGTCATTTTTTGTTCGCTATGAGACAAATCCGCCGTTGACAAGGCAAAACGTCGACACTCTGTTAAAAGCTTCCGTCAATTATGGGTTTTAGGCGGCGGGCAGTTCGACCACAAATCGCGCGCCCGCCGGATTTTCGTCGGAGCCAATATTTTCCGCCCAGATCTTGCCGCCATGCGAATTCACAATCTGACGCGAAATGGCAAGACCAAGACCGGAATTGTCCCCGAACGCTGCCCCAGCAGGACGCTTGGTATAAAACCTTGAAAAGATTTTCTCCATCGTTTCCTTTGGGATTCCAGGTCCCTGATCGTCAATATAGACTCGAAACACGTCGTCCAGCACGGCGAGATGAATACTCACTTCGCCATCTTTTGGGCTAAACGAACGCGCATTATCAATGAGATTTCGAAATACCTGTCCGAGGGCGGATGGGTTTCCGAACATATAACTGGGGGCGCCCGATGGATCATATCGAACGAGCGCTTCACCGTCTTTGGTTGTTGCGCTGTAGAGCGAAACGATATCATCGATCAATTTGCGTAAATCGACGGCCTCGCGCGCTTCTCGCGCCAATTCAGCATCAAGCCGCGACGCATTCGAAATATCGGTGATGAGGCGGTCCATACGCGCCACATCATTTTTGATAACGCCCATCAATTTTTCCTGCGCTTCGGGCGTTTTCGCAATCTCCAGCGTTTCGGTGGCGGACCGAATCGATGTGAGCGGATTCTTAAGCTCGTGAGCCACGTCCGCTGCGAAGCTCTCAATCGCCTCAATGCGGTTGTAAATCGCTTGCGTCATTGATTTGAGCGAAGCCGAAAGTTCTCCGATTTCATCGCGGCGCGTAGAAAAATCAGGAATTCGAGCGCGCCCCGCCGCCGCTATCCCTTCGCGCACCTTATCCGCCGAAAGCGCAAGCTGACGGATTGGTTGAGCGATCATCGTCGTTAACAACAGGGATGACAGAATCGCCGCCGCGCACCCCAAGCCGAAGAACGGCAAAATCGACCAGCGCGCACGCGCGACGAGGTCGTCAATGCCGCCGATCTCAGCAGTGACGATCCCGTAAATAGCCTGAACCTTTCGAATAGGCACGGAAACAGACGCGACAAGCTCGCCATTTTCATTCAGCCGCACCGACGCCGCGCCGCGCTCTTCTGCGAACGGTGACGACGCCAGGGCGTCGTTCAACTCGCTCTCTATTGTCATGGATGCCGCCTCACGACGAAATCCGCCAGGCGAAACATCACTCAGCCACTTTGAAAAAGACCGATACGTGTCGTTAAGCGCGCTCAGTGAAGTCGGCTGACTGATTGGCGGAAGCGGTTCGGCGATTATGTTATCCTCGCGGAGAACCACATCTTCGATGAGCAAGGTCGAAGCGTCGGTCACCGGCGGGTCGTCAAATGTCTGCGGCGCGTTATAAATGCGCACACGCCCTTCAAAGGAGTCCCAAACGCGGTTGAAGACTTCCTGCACATCTTCCCGGCTTAGTGAAAGCGCGCAAATCGGGTTCGCGTTCCCAGCGCTTGCGATCTCCAGCTCATCCACCGGCTGACAACTACTCTCATCGATCGCAACTTGGGCCAAAACATCAGCGATAATTTGCGCCTGCGCCCTGACGCCTTCGAGTTTCGCCTCGATCAGTCCGTCTCTGTATTGAGTAAGACCGAACGAACCAACTAACAGAATTATGAGCCCAATCAGATTCGCGATGACGATCGTTAGTGTAAGCCGCGAAACCGTGAGCTTCGCGCGCCGCCGCGTGATCGTGCCGGCGTCATCCGCCATAGAATCCCTTGTTAGTCGTTGTATTTGTATCCCACGCCATAGAGCGTTTCGATAGCGTCAAACTCCTTATCAACGACACGGAATTTCTTACGGACCCGCTTAATGTGGCTATCGATTGTTCGGTCGTCCACATACACCTGATCGTCATAGGCAGCATCCATGAGTTGGTCGCGGCTCTTAACAAAACCAGGCCTTTGCGCCAGCGCTTCTAAAATGAGGAATTCTGTCACGGTGAGTGTCACCGGTTGATCGTTCCACGTGCAGGCGTGACGCATCGGGTCGAGCGTTAGCCGGCCGCGGCGGATGATTTTTTTCTCTTCTTCTTCAGTCGGCGTCGCCGCCGCCTGGCGACGCCGCAAAACCGCTTTGACGCGTTCCAGCAAGAGCCTCTGCGAGAATGGCTTTTTGACGTAGTCGTCTGCACCCATCGTCAAGCCAAGCACTTCGTCAATTTCTTCGTCCTTAGACGTCAAAAAGATAAGCGGTAAGTCGGAGCCTTGACGAACGCGGCGCAGCAGCTCCATGCCGTCCATCGTCGGCATCTTAATATCAGACACGACCAAATCCGGGGGAGCCTCATTTATTTTCTCAAGCGCCGCCGCCCCATCTTCAAAGGTCGCGACTTTGTGGCCTTCCGCCTCAAGCGCCATTGAAACGGATGTGAGTATGTTTTGGTCGTCATCGACCAGGATGATTGAAGCCATGATAATCCCCGAATTCCTTTACAATGATGGCTGTACTGCTGTTCCCTGACCTAAGAAAGGCGCGTTGGGGACAACGGTGTGACGTATGCAAGGCCAATTGGTGACGTCGTTAATGCGCCGCCGCTTCTTCAATGAAAGCTGCCAGATCGACGTCGCGTTGAGACAAACCGTCGGCGTCATGGGTCGTCAGCGTAATTCTCACGTTATTATAAACATTAGACCATTCCGGGTGATGATCGGATTTTTCCGCGGCGATCGCAACGCGTGTCATAAAACCCCAGGCCTCGTTGAAATCCTCAAACGTGAATTCTCGTTCGACGGCGTCACGCCCCTCCACCAAAGCCCAGCCCGAATATTTCCCAAGGAATTCCCGGCGTTGATCATCGCTAAGCTTTTGAACCATAAGCAATCCTTTTCCTTTGCGCCCAAGATTTAGGGACTGCTCCGGCGAATGTCATCACCGGCGTTTTTCTTTTTGAGAATGCAATTGACAGTCATTCTCAAAAAAGATAGCACGACTAAAAATTTGCGAATTATTCTCAAGTAGGAGTCCTTCCATCATGCGCTATTTGCGCCTTGTTCCGTCGGCGCTGATCTGCGCAAGCGCGGTCATCTGGAGCCCTGTTTCTGCAGAATCTGAAAGCGTAATCGAAGAAATCGTGGTGGAAGGACGATACCTTTCGCTGGACAAATTAAACGCCGTCAAAACACCGACGCCAATAATCGATATTCCGCAAAGCTTATCGATCGTAAACAGCGAACAAATAGACAAGCAGGCCTTCACCAATATCGGCGACATCACCCGTTTTTCACCGGGTCTGTCGATCAGTCAGGGCGAAGGACATCGCGACGCGATTATCATTCGCGGCAACCAGACAACCGCCGACTTCTTCATTGATGGCGTGCGGGACGATGTTCAGTATTTCCGCCCTCTTTATAATTTAGAACAGATTGAGATTTTGCGAGGCGCCAACGCTCTCCTCTTCGGTCGCGGCGGCGGCGGCGGCGTCATTAATCGGGTTACGAAACGTCCGCAACTAGACGAACAATTCGTCGGTTATGCTGCAAGTATCGATACATTCGGTTCTTATAACTTTAGCGGGGATGTAAATTACGCAATTGGGGACGCAGCCGCCTTTCGGTTGAACGGGTTTTATGAGGACCTTCAAAATCACCGGGATTTTTTCAATGGCGAGCGCGTCGCCGTCAATCCGACATTCGCGATCGACCCTTCGCCTGATACGGAAGTGATATTTTCATATGAGTACGTAAACGACGATCGCGTGATTGATCGCGGCGTTCCTTCCCGCGACGTTAATGGCGTAACCAATGCCGTTCCGGAAAATCCCGATGTCCCTCTTGAAGGCTTCGACAATACCTTTTTTGGGTCGCCAGAAGAAAATTTCGCGACGCTTGAAGCGCATCTTATTCGCGCGAGTGTCGACCACACATTCAACGAAATGCTTCGTGGCAACTTCACCGCCCAATACGCCGATTACGCAAAGCTCTATCAGAATTTATTTCCCAGCGAGGAAGTTATTGTTGCGAATGGCGCGCCCATTGAAGTTGAATTAGACGGGTATCGCGATGAAACCGATCGTCAGAATCTCATTTTCCAGGGAAACCTGATTGGCGAGTTCTCCACGAGGGGCCTTGTCCACACCCTGCTTCTTGGGGCTGAATATGGCGATCAACAAACGTTCAACGCGCGGCGGGATAATGTTTTCGCTGATAATGGCGACGACCAGTTGGTGATTCCGTTCAGCGATCCGCTCAACATACCTGAATTTTCGTTCTCAGATCTGAGCCGGTCGCGCGAGTCGCAGGTTCAGTTTCTCTCCGTCTACGCACAAGATCAGGTAGATATCACCGATTGGCTAAAGATTATCGTTGGATTGCGCTGGGACCGCTTCGATATTGATGTCACTGATTTTATCGAGATTACGAATGGCGATACCGATGGCAATGACGGCTTTCTTTCGCGCACCGATAACGAATTGTCACCACGGTTCGGCGTGATCCTGAAACCAGCGGAAAACATCTCACTTTACGGAAGCTACAGCGAAAGTTTCCTGCCGCGCTCGGGCGATCAGTTCCTGACATTAACCCTCACGAACGAAGCGCTCGAACCGCAAGCCTTCGAAAACATTGAGATAGGAGCAAAGTGGGATATCAAT
>JBCAXE010000032.1:0-41838 GCA_038534195.1 Pseudomonadota bacterium | reverse complement strand
TTCAGCTGATCCTTCAGCACCGGATTTACTTCTCATCTTCACTCTCCTTCCAAGAGCTACGATGAACCAAAACCCTCCAAAACTAAATCAACTCAATCTGCCCCATGAATGCTGACGGGGTACAACATTGATCGTCGGCGCTCAAGCAACAGAACTCTTGGCGGCTAGTTCGAAGCGATACGCCGATCCGGGTTTGCGGATTTCCAAATGGTCGCGAAGCCTTACATGGCCCCGAATAAAACGGTTACTTTTGAAGCGTTCCATGTCTTAACATATGGTTAACGCTGTGTTAACCTTTTATAGAGACAGGCGGGCGGGCGTTACAGCGTCCTCAACTCAGAAATTTAGTGTCGCTGACCTCATTTCGGCAGAGGCTTGTGACGATCTATGCGCTTGGGGGTGCAGGATGAACTTTGTCAGCCGTCATATCGATAGCGCTGTTCCGCCAGCCAAAATCCTTGTCATCGGATCAAGAGGGTTGCCGGACGTTGAGGGCGGCGCGGAAAAGAATGCTGAGTGCCTCTTTCCGCTGATCGCCAGCGCGGGGATTGATGTGACGCTGATGGGATTGTCGAAAAACATCTCCAGCGCTTCCTATAAGGGCGTGAAGCTCGTCCCGGCCCCGACGTCGCGGTTCCTGAAAACGGACAAGATATTATATTACGTGTATGGATTGTTTTATGCGTTAAAGGTCCGCCCGGATATCGTTCACTTTCAGGGCTTGGGCGCTGCAATCTTTCTTTTCATCTATAAAATGCTCGGCGTGAAAACTGTCGTCCGTTACGGGTCGGCTGATTATGTTGTCGGCAAATGGGGCGCGATTGCGCGTCTAGGATTTCGGTTCAGCGAATGGCAATTACGGTTCGCCGACGCCATCGTCGCTGTCGGCCCTGCGCTGGCGAGCCGCCTTGCAGATGCAGGCGTCCGCGACCGCGTCCACATTATCGCTAATGCTGTCGATCTTCCGGTGAAGAATGGCCCCCCGCCTGATCTTCCCGATAGGCCCTATGTGCTTGGGGTCGGCCGCCTCACAGAGCAAAAGAATTTTCACGGTCTGATCGACGGATACAATCGCTTTCGCGACGAAACAGAGTCGCCTGTCGAATTGCTGATCGCCGGCGGCGTCGATAATGCTGGATATAAACAACAACTCAAAGCGATGGCGAGCCCGGCCGTGCGTTTCGTTGGGCGCATTCCGCGCAGTAAACTCGGACATTTCTACGCCGGCGCGGCAGTTTACGTAAATTCCTCGATCCACGAAGGCAATTCCAACGCCGTGCTCGAAGCCATCAGCTGGGGCGCCCCAGTTCTTCTGAGCGACATTCCCGAAAACCGCGATTTCGGCCTTGACGACAAACACTATTTCGATCCCGATGACGCGGCCTCGCTCGATAACGCCCTCAGGCGGGTTTTTGACGACCGCGAGGCGTTCATTGTGTCGCCTGACCGCTTCCTGACCTGGACAGAAGTCGCCCAACGCACCTATGGCGTCTATAGCAGGCTCGTTGCGCGCCGACGGTTCGTCGAACACGTCCCCGCGACAGGACGGTGATGAAGCACGACCATGACCTCATCGGACATGACGACCCGGCGCGCGCCGGACAGCGCGCCACACCTGGCGCTGTTCATGTCGAATGGCGGGTCCTTGTGCGCTTGGGAACGAGCAAATATCCTAAGCCGTGAAATCGCGCTTTATCTCGAGTTCCTTCGCAGCGGGCTTGTCGCCAGCGTGATTGTATTTTCCTATGACTTTGCTGACCGGCAAAGACTGGCTGATGCGCAACGGGCAGATCAGACCTTTAACAGCGTAAGGGTGGTGACGCCGCCGCGCTGGTGCGGCGCGATGAAAGGGCTCGCTGCTGCGTTTTACAGTTTTTTCGGCGTCGTTGCGCACCGGCGCCGGCTCTTGGAGGCTGACTGGTTTAAGACCAACCAGATGAGCGGCGCCTGGGCCGCGATCTTCGCCAAATGGGTTTGCAACCGCCGGCTTCTCATTCGTCAGGGCTATTCGCTGTCGCGCCGTTTCGCAAAGAACAACCATGCGCTCAGGGCGCGTCTGGCGCGCGCGGTCGAAACGGCGGCCTACGCTGCGGCCGACGCAATCGCCGTCACATCGACGAACGCCGCCGACGCCTTGCGGGCTCGTGAAAAGTTAGCGGCCAAAGTCAATTTGCTTCCCACCTATGTCGACACGTCGTTATTTGCACCGAAAGACCAATACGACTTCGATGAACCGGTCCTGTATGTGGGCCGTTTCGAGCCGCAAAAGAATCTCATCGCCCTGGTCGAGGGATGCCGACAGGCGGGACGCGCAATTGACCTCGTCGGCGGCGGCTCGCTGGAGCCTGAATTGCTTGAGTTGGCGGCCAAACCCGGACCGCCGGTACGCCTCCTCGGATCGGTCGCAAACGAAACGCTGCCCGAAGTATTGCGACGCTACACTGTCTTTGCGCTGACCAGCCGACATGAGGGACTTCCGAAGGTGCTAATCGAAGCGATGTCGAGCGGTCTCGTTTGCGTAGGGTCGCCGATCCCCGGGGTCACTGACCTGATCGACGATCACGTTACGGGCTATCTCACCGAAGGCTTGTCATCCGACGAAATCGCGGCCACCATCGCTCTCGCCTATAGTGACCGGCGCGCCGATGTGGGCCGCGCGGGGCATGCCATGGTGGAGCGCATGTTCAACCTTCAGCATTACGCCCGCCAGGAAGCCCGTCTCTATTCACCGCATGATTCTTTCAACCCCGGCCCGGCGACAAGATGACCGGCACCGTCGAGACTGAAAATCAAGCCGGCAAAGCGCCGTGGTGGATGACGCTTTTGCGGATGGGGCCGCTGGCCATTTTCGCTTCAGCCCTGCCGGGCGGCGTGAATTACTTCATTATCCTGTTTCTTTCATTCAGTCAGCCTGTGGAGGAAACAGGCGTCTTCCGGATAATGATATCGATATTCGCGATCGCCAATCTCCTTGCGCTGAGCGAGTCTCAGAAAATCTATATCCGCGCCGTCGCCCAGGAAGACCGCGCAGCCGGCGCTGCGCTGTTCGCCAATCAAGCCGCCTTTGCGCTGGTTCTCTTTGCAGCCTGCGCGACCGCGATCTTTCTCGGATCGACTCTCGGCGGCATAGAGTTCAACTATTCGGAACCCATTTTGGTGATAACGAGCCTGTCGGCGCTCTATATGCCAACGCAATGTTATATGGCCTACTTCCAGTCGAAACGCTGGTTTTTTGGGTTGGCTGTCGCCGAAACCTTCAAATACGGCGCGGCGTTATCGGTCTTCTTATTGGCGACGACCAACGGGCTTGAGACGACCACAGCCGTCTACGCTCAACTGGCGACGATGACCGCCGTGAACGTTGTTTATTTCAGCATGTTCTCGCGGCGCTTCATCGATTTCGACTTACTATGGCGGCGCGCTTCCGCGCTCTTGGGTGTGCGTCCGGCCGCGGAAGCGCGCATGATCAGCTTCGCCGTATTGGCGCCTGGGATGCTGGAGCATCTCGACAAGTTTTTACTCGGCGCCGCACATGGCGTTGCGGCGGTCGGCGTTTATGCGCTTGGTTATTCGACCGGGCGTTTTCTCTACAACATTCTCAAGCCGGCGACCTACGTTTTCTGGCGCGGCTACGTTGACACCATGCCGACGCCGCGCGCGCTGGCGCTAGTTTGCGTCGGCTTTTCAGCCTTCGGCGCTGTCGCGGCGGCGATTTTTCTTGCGCTCGTTGAATTTGTGCCCGCCATGGAGACGTTCCGCGAAAGCCGATACGTCACCGTCATTCTTTTCCTTTCGTGGGGCATTGCACTGGCCGACGCGGTCTATACGCAATCCTATTCGATCAACAAGGATCGTTCAGCGCGCGATGTATTGACCGCCAATGTGGTCGGCGCGCTGATCGCCATGCCGCTCATTATCGCCGGGGCGTTCGTGCCGGCGGCCGGGGCGGCGATGATCGTTTTCGCCTTATATTATCCCGTTCGCCATCTCGCTATTATGATAATGCTTTCGCGCCTTGACGGCGCGAACAAACAGCGAGGATCAATCGCTTGACGCATCGCACGGTGACAGCACCAATACAGATTACTTGGTTCGGGGCGGCGGTCATTTGAGCGCTAGCAATCATTGTTCGATGACGGAAGGGTAGTGCTCCTAAGCGGCGCTGTTTCGATGCGAATTGTCGGCCTAAAACAATCGGCGCGCCACGCGAAGGCGCCGATTGGCTCATCGCCGGAGATTTTCACCGTCTCATCGAAGGTCAAATCGCTATCGATCGGTCCGAGCCGGACCTCACGAAGCGGCGCCCGTCCCATCAAATGAAGAACGCGCGCCATACGGCCTGGCGCGTGGCAATTGCGCGCGACGACCCGCCCAATTTCAAGCACGTCGCAGCCGACCATTGACTCAGCGAACGCCAGCACGGCGATGTCCTGGCCGTACGCCGCGGATTGATGAGCAAACCGCCCGGCGTTCGATAGACCGTCGCAAACGACTTCGCCAAGCCGGATGCGCCGATAAGCGCCGAGGCCCACAGCCCAGCGCTCCCACAGACCGCCAAGAACGCAATCGCGCATAACAAGCCGGTCAAGGCGCACGTCGCCCATCGCCGCCTGACCACCCAATGGCGGCGACATGCGCACAACAGCGCTTGCGCCGCTGATGCGCTTTCCCGGCGCATACGGATCTTCAACATCCCCGCCGCAGCCGACGATTTCCATGTCTTTGATCGCCACATCTTCGCACCGCAAATAGACCGCCGGCCGGCCGACAAAGCCTTGCGTATTTGAGATCATCACCCGGTCAAGGCGCACCTTGCCGCCGCGCGCGCCGCTGGACGAGCGCGATCGCCCCGTCCCCTTCAGCGTCATCGACGCTTCGTGGTGGCCGGCGTTTTCAATGGTTAGCGTCTTACCCTTCAAGCCAACGACCTTGGCGTACAATCCGGTGCAGTCGCGGCGCGAATGATTGCTGACATTGCGAATGGTGACGTTATCAAACTCAACATTGCGCGCGAGAATACGAACGCCGTCGCAGTTCGCAGCGGTCTCTTCGTTCCCCTTAAGGCGGCGGTCGTCCCGCACGCCGTCCACCAAAACTGTCCCAATCTCGCAACGCTCAAATTGCCTCTGGGCGTCCGCTCGGTCGTCGCCGATATGGATTGCGCAGGCCGTTCCGATAGCGTTCATTCGGTCAGGGCGGCTTTGATAATACCAATTGCCTGAGTCCGGCACATGAATGTTTCGGATGTCGACAGCGTTGATCCTGCAAGAACGCATCGCCGTGCGCAGCCAAAGACCGCACACGCCGCCTGATCCGGAAACAGATGAAATGGTAACGTCGTCAATTCTATAGGGGTGCGTTTCATACGGCGTAAAAATCGAGAGGGCCCTGACGCCCGCAGCGGCGTCGTTTGTCCATTTCCAGTCGTGAATCGCAAGCGCGGAGATCGACGCCGTCATGGTCTCGTGCGCTTCGACAAGCATGAGGTTACGAGTCGAAAGACCAGATATGTGGAGCGGCGCGTCAACCAGTGCAAACAATGTCGCGCGCGGGGAATGCGTCGCATCCAATAGCACCTTGTCAGACCCCGCTCCTAACAAACGCACCCCAGCGCCGCTTGGAGAAAATCGCGTTGGATGATTGAGCCGGTAATGACCAGCAGGGACAAACCCCTCGCCCGTTTCCGCAGCGGCTTCAATGAACTCGTTCCACGCGGGACTGTCGTCGGCCACGCCGTCGCCGACCGCGCCGAACGCGCGCAACGAGACCGGCCGGCGTTCGCCGGCGCTGTATGCCGGAGAAACAAACAGGCCAAGAAGGCCGGCCACGGTCGTCCGCCGGCCAATGCGGTTCACGAGGACGAGCGGCGCCTCTCCGCCGCATAGTCGAGATTGCTGAGCTTGCCGTATTGCAAATGGTCGAAGGCGGTTCGGGCGGCGACAGCCTGTTTCGGTTCGGGCGGCGGCGCCGGATCGGCGTGTTCAGTATCTGGATCGTCTACGAATTTTCGCTGGCGCGGCTCATAATAGGAATGGCTTGACTCGCGATAATATAAAGAGTCTCCGTACGATAAACGCCCGGGAAAGTTCATATTCACGCTGTTGAGAATCAATCCCTGTATCGGAATCGAACTATTCAACAATTGTGAAATAGCCGCCTGGACAGTTGCGATTTTTGTTTTTTCCGATCGTGCGATCAGATAGGTCTGATCGCTGAAGCTCGCGATCGTGCGCGCCTCCGCAACCGAGAGAACCGGCGGTGCGTCAAGAAAGATGAGATCATATCCCTTCGACGCATCATCAAGAAACCGCCTCATCAGCTTCGGATCAAATTCAATCAAAGTATCGTCGGTGGACGAGGCGCGCGCGGGTAAAACATCCAGATCGGAATGTTCATCGCTGACGATCAGCGAACGCCAATGCCAGTTCTGCGACAGGACTTCATGCAGTCCGCCTTGCGGCTCAATCGATAGCAGGCGGTTGAGGGCGCGAATGCGGTGATCGCAATCCACCAGCAGAACTTTTTTGCCGGACGCAGCCGCGAGCCGCGCAGCCGACAGGCTGATTGTTGTCTTGCCGTCGCCGGGAAGCGCAGACAACAGGCACACGACCGTCGCTTTCTTTAACTGTCGCCTGGTCTCAATTGAATGCAAAAGGACACGCAGCGATTCAGCAAAGGCTGATATGGGGTTTTCCACAATGTAAGATGTCGGCGTACCGCCGTCGCCAAGGGACTTTTCGTCAAGTTCCGGCACCGAGGCGATGACGGGATATCCAGTACGCTGAGAAAGTTGCTCGGCGAATTGCGCCGTGTCTTCGTTGAGCTGCTCCATCACCAGACAAAGCAGGATCGATGTCCCGAGGCCGAGACTGATCGATAATGCAAGCGCGATGGGCACATTGGGCGTGCTTGGCTTCAGGGGCAAAGCGGCGTCCTGCAACAAGCGGATATTAGCCGTCGTGTAACGTTCCTGCCCTTCAATCTGCAGGCGCCGCTGGACAAGACCGTTATAGACTTCGCGCGCGCTTTCCGCTTCAAGCTCCAGTTCACGCAGCCGCACCCGCGCAGTGTTATCCGCAACCATTTCTGCGCTGATCTCTTTGAGGTTCTCCTCCAGGACCGTGAGTTGCCGGCGGGCGACCTCCACATCCGACGCAACGTTGGCCGCAATCCGCTCAATCTCCTCATCGATTTGTTGTTGAACTTTGGCGATCACCGCCCGGCCGTCACGCACAAGGGGCGACCGGCTTCCATATCGTTGCTCCAAATCGGCTTGCTTGCTGCGCAGCTCCGCGATGTGAAGACGCAAGTCCCGGATGACATCCGACGTCAGCGCTTCCGCGATCGTCTCAACGGGCCGATCCGCCTCCGACGACGCTTCAATCTGGGCGAGACGCGCTTCCTTGTCCGTCAGATTAACGCGCGCTTCGGAAACCATGCGTTGCGCATCGCGAAGCTTACGTTCGATCAGCAGTTCACCCTCCGTACCGAACAGACCCGTCGTGTTTCGGTAATCCTCAACAACCGCTTCTTTTTTCGCAAGGTCTTCGCGAAGTTCCGCAATACGCTCGGAAAGCCAAAGATTGGCGCGCCTTGCGCCAGCGGTCAGGTCAGCGTCTCGGGCGTCGCGATAGATTTCGACAATAGCGTTCGAGATATCAGCGGCCTGGCGCGGTGATCGCGCCGTCACGTTGATCCGCACCGCATAACTCAGTCCGTACCGGTTCGCATTAATCGCCTCGTCAACCGCTGAGATGGTCTTCTGACGCTGGATCTCGGCCACTTCATCCGGCGCAAGCTGACTATTCACGCCGCCAAGCAAGACACCCTTAATCGCGTTCTTTACCGCGCCGATTGGCGACGCAGGACGCAAGGCCGCATTCCACGCAGGATCCTCGACGAGCGAAAATCGCTCGACGACCTTCTCAGCGATGAGCCGTGAATTAATGAACTCAATTTCAGAGTCTACCAGCGCAGTATCCGGCGCTGTTGGAAGCGGAGCGGGATCTAAGGCAGTGACTTGCTGCTGCGGCCGCGGACTGACCATGATCGAGGCGTGCGCCGTATATTGCTTTGGTTGCATGAGCTGAATGACAGCCGCCGCCAGCGTGACCACCACGAACACACCGGCCAACAATCGCCAGCGTCGCCACACCAAACGTAGAACTTCCTGGACGAGGTTTCGCGGCGTTTCCCAAACGCCCGCGCGCTCGTTTCCATTCCGCGGGGCGGAGGGATAGCTCGGCGGCCCCGCCAAATTATGAGGCGCATTCATGGTAAGGCCCTACTCCACAGACAACTCCGCATGAAAGGCGTCGTCTTTGACGCCGCCGCCATATCGGCATCAAGCGGACGCGATCAACTGTGAAGCCGACCAATGTCCGAATTGCCGTGACCCCAAGGTCGCGCGGGCGCTTCTACCCCCCATGCACGAGGGAGTATGGAACAAATGAGGTATACAAGACAAGGATTTATCGCGAATGCGAACATTCCCCGGACAAGCATTGAGCGCCTGGCGCCCTCGCAGCGACGCCCCTGAAACGGACGCCGTCAGCGCACAACCGGCCAAAGCGACAGAAAGGTGCGATCGCAGGCGCCAAACTACGCGCCCAGGCCCAGAATCTCGAATATTCGCCGCCGCACCCGTCGCGCCCAGTTCGGGGCCGCGAGAAGCCAGCCGCGCCGCCACATGACGCCAATAAAATCTCCGGAATCGTCTTGATCCGCCGCGTAAAGGAGGCGAGCGGCGGCGGAAAACATCATCTGCTGCTTGCGCTTCGATACCGTGATCGATTCACGCAAGTAAAAACGCGTCACAAGCGGTTCCGCTACAACCGTAAAGGTCATGCCGTGTTTCATGGCGTTCAGATAGAGCGCATAATCGAGCGCATACCGAAAACTCTCGTCATACCCGCCAAGGCGATCTAACGCGTCGCGCCGAATGGCGATTGATGAGTGAATCAGAACGTTGCGGCGCAACAGCGCGGATTTAAGCGCCGCATCGCTATCCGGACAACGGATCAGCCAGCTCTCGGGCGCATCATCGCCAATCGCTATTTTGCGCGGCTCGCCGCGCACGCCGCGCCCAAATGTGGCGGCGATATCAGCGCCCGTCGCATTTAGCGCCTCCAATTGTAGCTCCACCCGCCGCGGATCGCAGGAATCGTCGTCATCGATCCGGAAGACGACATCGCCGACGCATTTCCTCAGTCCACGGTTTGCCGAAACCGCAACGCCCAAATTGGCGTCGTTGAAGACGAAATCAACGTCTGGGTGCGCACGCCTCATTGCGTCGCGTTCCTCTGCAAGGGTGACGCGGTCCACGACCACGACGATCTGCTCCGGCGTCACTGTCTGCTGGCGAAGGTCGTCGAGAAAGAGATCCCAGCCCGGCCTGCACAACGAATTCATCAAAAAGCTTGCGCTGGCCACGGTCATATTGCGCGCACCACGCCGGAGGATTGCGCATCGGCCTCGGGGCCACGCGCCGGAGCGTGGCGGCCAAAAGGATTGCCATGCTCTCTCGTCATCTCATGTAAAGGAAACAATGCAAGCACATACCAGATCAGAATGTCCGATTGCAGCGGTCCGTCATTGTGAAAATAGACATGGACCATGTAAACGACGAATGGAAGATACAGGGCCCAGCGGCGGACTAAGTGGTAAGCAATAAAGATCGCGACAAAGATTATCGGGACGCCGTACTTGTTCAAAGAATTCAGGAAAAAATTGTGCAGGCCATAATTTCTGATCGCCTGAAGATTGGGCGAATGCTGCAGATATTCCCAATGGCCGGGCCAATGTTCGCGGGGGTCAAATCCAAGGCCGTATCCAAGCGGGCGATCAAAGAATAGCCGCAGCCCGTAATTTCCGAGTGTAATCCGGCCGAGCGATGAGCCGTCATTGGTCGTCGCAACCCGTAGTCCAAGCTCACCCATATTCGTCAGCATGAGAAAAAGCACAGGACCCGCGACCAAGACCGCCGCTAGCGCGGCAAGCATGACCCTGCTCTCCCGGGTCGCCGCATAGATCGCTGCGAAAACCACCGCCCCTAGCAAAGGAGAGCGATTGCCGGAAACGACGGATAAAGCGGCGAATAGCGCCAAAGCGATTACTATGCGATGATCAAAGCTCGCAAGAATTCGCCCATGAGTTTCGTGCGCTCTCAGCGCCCAGTAGGCGATGAAGGCGAGACAAAGCTGCGTCGCCAATATCACCGGACTCATAGAAACGCCGAGCGCACGAAAATGTTTCGTATACCAGAGTTTCGTCGTCGGGAGGTCGTTTTGAATAACGCCCAGGCCCGCGCGTAAATCCCATGCCAGTGAAATATCCGTAAACTGAAGGATTGCGACGCCGCCGCTGGCGAGCACAAGCCCGATAAACAAATAGGCGACCCGGCGCACGCCCCAAATCGAAACCATTGCGGCGCCGAGGACCAGAGCAATCGCGCACTGAACATGGATCTCAAGAAGCTGGCGAAATATAACGGCGGGGTCTTCGCGCGAAATGACGCTCGAGACCACGCCGAAGAAAGCGACCAGTGCGATCACCGTGAGTTTCATCCGATGATTGGACATCGCGCGAACGACGATTTCCCAACGGAAAAATGCAATCATCCCAAGAGAAGCGAGGGCGAAAAACGACCGCACGGGGATGGAAGCCACTTGCCAGCGGACAAGGGCGATCGACAAGCCGACATTCACAGCGAACAACACCAAGACCGTCCAGGCGAACGCGCTTTTTTCCGGCGCCGCCAATGGTTGGTCGATATGGCCTCGCCGATTACCCGCGGGCGTTTCCCACATTTCTGTCTGGGCTGTCGCACTCATGACATCGGTCTTATCACAGCGTTGATCGATGCAAAGGGCCAGGCAAGACAGCGCCTCACGCCGGCGACCGCACCGTATCGCCGGGCTCACTATTAATTGGCGCGCCGCGGTCGTCATTGCCCGCCGCACGGGAAATGGATTGCAGGTCAGCTTTGGATGTTCGCGCCGCAAGCCGTCGCTCGGCTTCGGCATTCAGCGATTTTGCAAGACGGCAGGATAGCGCGATGATCGTCAACGTCGGATTCGCATTTCCGGCGGTCGGAAAGACCGAACTGCTGCTCACATATAGATTGGCGAAGCCGAATACCCGAAGGTCGCGGTCAACGACGCCTGATTGAGGACTGTCAGCCATCCGCGTACCGCCCATGGGATGAGATGAGTCCTGAAAAACCATCCCGCTGTCAGAATCGTGGAAATTTATTTCGTCCGCCGCCAATCCACTCGCCGATAATGCGTCTTGCAGCACTGTCTGGAAATCGCGAAGCATCCGCATGTCCTCTTCGCTAAGACGCCAGTCCAGAACGAGGCGCGGCATGCCGAGCCTGTCGTTTTGATCTGATAGCAGAATGCGGCTGTCAGGATTGGGCGCTTGCTCCATCTTCAAAACAACAGCGAGATTGCGAAATGCGCTCCTCGACAGGGCGCTTTCTATCTCCACACGCATCTTTACAGGCATTGTCCGCCATGCGCGCCGAAGCGCTTGCATGGCGCGAATACGCGCGCTCTTTTTCGTTTGCTGAGAATCTCGCGCATTCGGAGACGGCCGATCTTGCAGAGACAAGGCCTTGGCGGCTTGACGCTCCAGATCGACGCTCACATTGGTCAGGAAAATATTGTAATTCCCCAATCGGCGCTCACGTTGAAGTTTGTCGGTTACGACCAGCCCCGCCTTTCCGCCGTATTTTCCCAGCGCGACATGCCGCAGGATCGGCGCCGAGCGCGCCTCCGGCAGGGGCTGGACAGAACTGCGTAATCGGGGGTGGTCCATAAAATAGCGACCGACGACATCGCGCTCATTGCCGAGACCCTGCGAATGCCGCCGCCGCGACGCCAGTAAAAGGCGCGGCGCTTCAAGGCCGCCAGTGCAGATCACGAAGCGTTTGGCGAAAACACGTTTTTCGACGTCTCCTCGCAAGCTCCGCGCGCGCGCAAATGATACAACGCTCTCGTGATCCTCGCTGGGGACGATTTCGACAACGGTCGCATCGGTCACGCATGTGACATTGCTTCGCCGTACAACGTCGTTTCGCAAACGGCGGCACAGACCTTCGAGGTGCTGCTTCAACATGATGAACGGCTTTGGACGAAATACTTCCGACGATACGCCAAACCTTTCGATCTCCGAGCGTCGGTCCGGTCCAATATTTTCAAACCGCGCCGCGACCTCTTCCATGCCGAGCACCTTGTAAGCGTGCGAATAGGATTCGCGCATTTCACCGGCGCTCACGGGCCAGCCGCTATGTGGAATCCATTCTCGAGGTTCAAAGTCGATCGGGTCCAACGGCGCAATCGTGCCCTGCCATGAATGCAGGGTGCCTCCGAGCGCCCGGCAGCGCGATTCCGCAAGATCATAGTCGAGGCCCAGGCAATCGGCTTCATTCAGGGATTGGGCTTCGCTCGACGGGTCTTTGCGTCCGGATTCAAGGACGCAGATCCTGAACAACCGGGGATCGAGGCTGCGCGCCAGGGAAAGGCCCGCCGCCCCAGCGCCGATTATACAAACATCAAATGGATCCGCATTTTGTTCAGCCAAATCATCAATGCGTATCAACATCTACCGCCATGCCCCACACAACGCCCCAATCCGCAAATACTATGCGATAAATGCGCCGTCCTGCATCCGCGGTCAAATAACGCATCGCGGAATTATGATGGCCCGGAAGCGGATTGCTGAACATATGCGTCCGTCGTGAGTCGCCAGAAAGTTGAGCTGGTTTGCATCTGACAATGCCGAAAACCTGTTGATCCTTTCGATTTGCCGCCTGAATTCGAAATTTGCGCCGCCTACTGCGGCGACGCTCAATCCGGCGATCGCTCGCTATGTGCCGCATGTAATGGATCAAGAATCGCAATTCGCGATTCATAGTCGCCACCAACTGGGAGAATGCGAACACAAACATTCCCTACATCTTGGTTGTTCAAAACCGACTATTCTTGGCGCACTTCGCCGACACCCCGCCCGTTTGACGCAAGTCAATCAGGCCGTCCGTTGCAGCACGTAAGCATGGGCGTTACAATCGTGATTTTCGGAGGAATAGTGTCTCGAGAACGGCCATACAGAAATGTCAGTATGGCGCGTATCGTCGCGATCCTCCTGTCGCTGGCCTGTCCCTTTATTTTCATGGAGAGTGTTGCACAGACTGCGGATGATGCGCCGACGATCGCGGTTATTGAAGAAAAAATTGAGGCGATCGCGACTGACAGCAGCATCGATGACGACGCTCGCGCCGACGCGATAGACATTCTTAATCGCGCCAAAAATCTGATTGAGGCGCAGTCGGAACGCTCGGACCGGGTGGCGGCCTATCGCACTGTCGAGCGAAATCTCAATCAGCTGCTATCTGATATCGACGCACGTCAGCGCGCTCTTCGCGAAAAGAGTGATCCGTCGACCGCGGATGAGCCGGTTGAAGCATTGCAAGCGCAACTGACGCTGCAAACGGCGACGCACCGAACGCGCGTAGAAGGGCTCGCCGAACTTCGCAATGAGCGCTTGATGCTCAACGGCCGCGCCGCGGAAATTGCTGATGAAGTCGCCGCCGCACGCGAAGAGGCCGCGCGCCTTTCGGGCGTCGCAGACTATATTGGAGAAAAACCGGATGCGCTCTTGGAGGAGGCCCGTTGGTTATTCGGTCAGGCGAGCCTGTCGGAACGAACCGCCGCTGTCGGCGATCTCCAAAACGAACTTGAAACCATCCCTGCGCGCCAATCTCTGGTCGCCGCACAAATCGCGCTCGCGGAGGCGGAGATTGCGCACAGCGACCAGACGATCGAGGATTTGCGTCGTCGCCTGAACGCATCAGAACTCGGCCGGGCTCAATTGGCGATTGACGCGGCGCAAGCGGACGTCGCGAGCCTATCGCCCGACGATTTGGAATTTTCGTCAACCGCCGAGGCCAATCTCGACTTGGCGAGGAAACTGCGGGACGGCGTCTTGAGCCGCGCCGCATTGGAACAGGAAATCGCTGGAGCCAAACGAAAAACAGATGCGCTCACGCGGTCCGCGGACATGGTCGATCTTGTCCTTGACGCCGGCAGGCTTTCCGCAGACACGGCCGCGCTCCTGAATTCGGTCCGGCAAACCTTGCCCGAGCGGGCCGACATCAGCGCCCTTCAATTTCAGGCGGAGCGCCGCCGGGGGGATACGCAACTACAGCTTATCTTATGGCTGGATGCGCAAAGCGCCGACAATCGATCGCCCACTGATGTTTCAACCGCGCCGTCGGATGCGCCGCTGGAGACGGCGGGCGCGCATGAAAGACTGGTCGCCGCAAGACAAAAATTGCTTGAGCGCTCGATCGACGGCGCGCGCCGCGAAATTGAACTGCTCTCGGAATATGACCTCGCCCTCGCCCAGCTTGGCCGGCAGTCGCAGACCCTCTCCGCCCTGATCGACCGGCATCTCCTTTGGCTCCGGACCAGCGAGCGGGTCAATCGCGCCTGGCTGAGCGAGATCCCCAAGGGTCTTGCCTGGGCGCTGTCACCGGCGGGCTGGGCGGGCGCGCTCGATAGGCTGCTGAAGAGCGTCTTTGCAAACCTTGGCGCATCGATATTCTTCGCGCTGTTGTTGGCGGCGCTCATCGGGTTGCGACCAAAAATTCTGAACGCCCTGGACCGCGTCGCCGGCAATGTCGGCCATGTGGGCCGCGACACCTACTGGACGACGCCTTTCGGTCTCCTCGTGACGATCCTGTTGGCGCTTCCTGTTCCGCTTACCGTTGGCGTCGTGGGCTGGTTGATGTTGGCCGCAGCGCCCGAAGGCGATGATTTCACGCGCGCCCTTGCGCAAACAGCGCTCTTGCTCAGCGCCGTCCTGCTCGTTCTGTTCATCTTCCGTGAGATGTGCCGCGTCAATGGATTGTTCGCGCAACATTTCAACTGGACCGAAAAGGCGCGAACCCGGCTCTTGGGGAACCTGCGCTGGTTCATCCGCCTGCAAAGCATTGCGATACCCTTGTTCGGACTGACGTTCTTTGCAAACGCGCCGGGCGTCCGTTACGGCGTCGGCGTGATCGCCTTTGCAACCGCATCGCTCGGGCTTGCCGCGCTCACTTTTCAGTTTCTGAAACCCAGCGGCGGCGTCGTCTCGGCGCTCAAGCCGGGCCGCACCACATCAGTCCTGCTGACGCTCTTGCTTCCGGTCGCTGTGGTCGAGCCTCTATTCGTCGGCGTCCTGCCCTTTTTCGGCTATTTCGACACCGCGGCCGATCTACAGCTCAAAGTGCTTCAGTCCGGCGCGCTCGCACTTGGGGGCGCGGTTCTTTACGGCCTTGCGGCGCGCATGTTCATGGTGGGCAATCGCCGTTTCGCGTACGCCCAAGCCCGTGAGAAACGCGCCCGGCAAGAAGCGGCGCGCGCCTCGCAAGCGGAGGCCGAAGCAAGCGGTGAAACCATCGCCGTCGCCGCCGAGGAAGCGCTTGCGGACGCCGACGCCATCAGCGAACAAGTGCGCTCAATCCTAAAACTGCTGGCGGCGGCCACCGTCGTCGCCGCTTTGTGGTTCATCTGGAGCCCCTTAATCCCGGCTCTCGGCTACGCCGGAAATATGTCGCTGTGGACACGCGTCGTCACGGTGGACGGCGCAGAGGTTCGAGAAATCGTCACGCTCAATGCGGTACTGACGGCGGTGTTCATACTCGCCGGCGGCCTATTCGCCGCTAAGAATATCGGCGGCCTCCTTCAGATCAGCCTCTTTGAACCTTTCGGTCTCGACGCCGGCTTGCGCTACGCCATCGCGTCCGTCACCCGCTATCTGATCGTGGCTGCGGCGATCGTCGTGGGCTTCTCCCTTCTCGGCGCCCAATGGGCGCAATTGCAATGGGTCGTCGCCGCCCTCGGCGTCGGCCTTGGCTTCGGCCTTCAGGAGATTGTCGCCAATTTCGTTTCTGGACTGATTATCCTATTTGAGCGCCCGATCAGGGTCGGCGACATTATCACCATCGGCGACTTGCGCGGCGTGGTGAACAGCATCCGCATCCGCGCGACGACCATTACCGATTTCGACAACCGGCAGGTCATCCTCCCCAACAAGACGATCATCACGGAAAATGTCACAAACTGGACGTTGGAAGACGACATCACCCGCCTGTTGCTCCGGATCAGCGTCGCATATGGGTCGGATATCGACGAGGTCCGCGACATCATTCTTAAGGCCGTATCCAGCCATCCCGACGTCCTCGACAAACCGCCGCCCACGGTGTTCTTCATGGCCCATGGCGACAGCGCCCTTCTGTTCGAAGTTCGGTTGTTTGTGGCGAAGCCGGTCAAGCGCCTGCCCACCACCCACGCGCTTAACGCCGCCATCAACGCCGCTCTGCGCGAAGCGGGCGTGAACATTCCCTTCCCGCAAACCGACGTCCATGTCTCCCTTGGCGAAGATCGTTCAGATATCAAGGAGACGGCCGGGGAGAAGCTTACAAAGCTGAGCGAGCGACGGAGCGCAGACCTTGACGGCGGTCGTCTCACGACCCGGCGCGGATAAACACTCAGTGGATCCGTAGCGAAACAACAGACCGCCCCGGACCGGAGCGCTGCGGCCAACAAGAATTCTTCGTTAGGGTCCGCATTCTTTTTTGCCGATAGGACGAGTTGGGGTACGCTCGCGCCAATTCAAAACGCCGGACGAGAATGACAAAAGACGACGCCCCTAAGCTGATCGAGTGTTTCATTGAAGAACGCGCCGACTTTCGCATGCGCCCGGCGCCGCTCAGCCGCCAGTGGATGGATGAGAGCCCTGACAAATACGCCTATCGCTGCTTGCCGCTCGCCATCGCCAACACCCATGGCTGGGAGATTTTGAGCACCGAGACCTTTCAGGCCAAATGGCAAGGCGGAACCGGCAAGAATGACATTCTTTTCGCCACACAGGACGGAAAGCCGCCGCGCTCGGCTACGAGCCATTTCGGCGAGGGCGTTTTAACGTTTCACATTAACGCCCTGATGAAGACGCCGCCCGGTTACGACCTTTGGGTCGGCGGCCCCTCCAATCGGATCAAGCCCTATATCCAGGCGTTAAACGCCGTGGTCGAAACGGACTGGTCACCCTACACGTTCACAATGAACTGGAAATTCAGCGTACCGAACGCTGTCGTCACGTTTGAGGAGAACGAGCCGATCGCATCGGTATTTCCGGTCAAGCGCGGAGAGATTGAAACGTTTACGCCCGTGCGGCGCCAGCCGTCCGACGATCCCGAGCTATGGGAAGAATTTCTCGCCTGGCGCAATTCGCGCAACACGTTCAACGAAGACCTGAAAAAACCGGGCAGCGAGGCGCAAACGCAGAAATGGCAGAAGGCGTATATGCAGGGGCCAGAAGAACCGTTGACGCCGCCTCACCGCTCAAAGCTGCGCTTGAAGGATTTCGACTAAGCGCGGTTGCGGCGAATTTCTCACTTTGCGGTTAGTTGCGAGAATTGATCCCCTCCTTTCGCCAAGGCGGTTGCGACCACGAGGTCGCCCCTCTTGCGATTGAGTGCGTTGCTCTGGCGGAACGTTGTTCTCACTTGGCGAAAGCCTCCCCTTTTCAAGGGGAGGAGGCGTTCGCCGCAACGTCACATCACGAATTGCGCTTCGTAGTTCCCTTTCAGGAACAACACCATTTCCTGATACGTCACCTTTTCAAGCTCGCGCATGATCGTGATTTTTTCGGCGGGATCGTCGGTTTCTTTGAACCGTTCATAAAGCCGTTTCAGCGACAGCCGGTAATGGCGCATGCGTTCGATCTCGCGTTCGGGCTGAAACCCCTCTTCAAACGTACGCGCCGTCAGGGCGATGATCGCCGCCCAGATCGCGAGCACATGAACAAGCGGTCCTTTCATCCAATAAATATTCGCAAGGGCGCCGAACAGGACCATGGCGTGCAGCCCGAGGATCGCGAGCACGCAGCCAAGAGCAAGCGCTCCGAGGATCTGCGCTTGCCGCACCGGCGCATGTTTCCAGAACCCCTTCTTTTCCCGCAGCACGAGATCGCAATAGTCGATCTGACGTTTGAACCGTAGCCGTTCGTAGGCGTCGAAATATTCCTGCAGGTGCGGCGCAGCGGGATCGATCTGATGGTCACGCTGGTCAAAGAGCATGCCCTCACCCGGATCTTCGGAATGCACGAGGTGGGTTAGCTCTTCTTCAATCCGATCAAGTAGATCGCTTTGGATGCGTTCGAAATTTTTAATGCGCGCCGTCTTGTACGCATCGGCGTCTTCCTCCGCACCCGCTCCTTTCAGGATTTCGTCGGCCGCGTCCACATATTGCTGGAAGTGAAATTGCCGAAGCCGTTCAGTCGCCAGCCGGTCGCTGAGCCAGCGCATTTTCCGCGCCCTGAACATGACGCCGAACATCCCGATCGCCACGCTGACAATGCCGGCGACGCCGCCGATCCCGGCCACCAGCCGTAATTGGGCTTTCGGTAAACCCTGGAACAACATCTCGCCGCCCGCGAGCAGCAAGGCGCCGGTCGCTAAGAAGACCGCGAACACGCCCCATCGTCGGCTGCGGGTTTTCGAGACGTTCGCCCGCTCGTCATAAGGGGAGAACGCCTCACGCAGGAGCGGGTTATCCAGCGCAAAAAAGATATGCGGATATTCCTGGCGCGCTTCTTCGCGGTCGCGCTCATTCAATAAGAGGTCCGTGTTAAAGGTGTAAGCCATCGCTCGCCGCCCATGAGAAACAGGGGCGATCATTTCTCTCCCCCAACGAATGTCCTTGGCGCAACCGAAAGAGAATTTCGCTTTAAAAGCAACCCCACTACCAATTTTTATGACACTACGGTAAGGTCTGAGGCTGTGGAGGGAGCGACGCATTGGCGGACGTATTCATATCGTATAACCGGGAAGATCAGCATCGCGCGCGGGCGATTGCTGATTCGCTGGAGGCCGAAGGCCTCAGCGTCTGGTGGGATTCAAATCTGCGCGCCGGCCAGTCCTATGACGAGGTCACCGAGAAGAACTTGCGCGAAGCGGGCGCGGTCGCCGTCTTGTGGTCGTCGCGGTCAGTAAATTCCAAATGGGTGCGGGCTGAAGCCACAATTGGCGAGCGCGACTCAACGCTCGTGCCGGCGATGATCGAAGAATGCGACCGGCCCTTGCGCTTCGAACTCGTTCAGACGGCTGACCTTATCAACTGGCATGGCGACCGCAGCGATCCGAACTGGCGGAACTTTGTGCAGGACATCAAATCCGCGATTGGCAAGAGCGCGCCAGCAGCGGCGGCGCCTGCCCCGCAAGCCCCCAATGATACTGGAGCGGGCGCATCGTCCGACAGCCATCTGACCATCGAAAACACCTTCTGGACCTCGATCAAGGACGGCGGCGACAAATCCGATTTTGAAGCCTATCTGAAACGCTATCCCGACGGGCATTTTGCCGATCTGGCGCGCAACCGGCTGACCATGCTGGAGCGCAGCGCCGCGGCTGCGGCCCCTTCCATCGCGCCCACGCAGAACGCAGCGCCACGCACTGCGCAACCGACGCCGCAGGCGGCCCCGCCTCCTGCGCCGAAACCAGCCCCCGCGGCGCGACCAGCGCAACGGACCGCTGCGCCCGCGCGTTCGGCCGCACCGCCGGCGCCCTCCGCGCCGCCGCCGTCAAAATCTGGCGTCAGTCCGGTATTGCTCGGCCTCGGCGGCGTCGCCGTTCTGGCAGGCGCCGGCGCGCTCTTCATGCTCACGCGCGGCGGCGACGAAGCGCCGAGCACGGCGGCGGCAAGCACGCCGCCAGCGACAGAGGCCGCTCCGACGCCGCAGCAGGAATCGCCGGCTGAAGCTGTAATCGCCGATAGCGCGGATACTGAAATTGAGGGCGGCGACGTCTCGCCCGCAGCAGCGCAATCATCAGCGGACGCACTGGCGAACGCGTCTTCCGCCGAAGCGGCAGAGCCGGACGCCGTCGCACCTGACGCCGCAACCGCAACAGAAATCGCGGCGAAAGAAAGCACCTTCCGTGATTGCGACGTGTGTCCGCAAATGGCGACCGCGCCGCGCGGCGCATTCATGATGGGATCGCCTGACAACGAGCCCGGCCGCGACCCCTATGAGGGCCCGCAGCGGGAGGTGACGGTCGCCTCTTTCGCGATCAGCGCTCATGAAGTGACGCATGCGGAATGGAACGCTTGCGTCGATGACGGCGGTTGCGGCGGCTACAAACCGGGCGACGCCGGGTTCGGCCGCGACGACCGGCCCGCCATTTACATCTCATGGCGCGACGCCACACGATATGCGGCCTGGCTCTCGGAAAAGACCGGCAAGAAGTATCGCCTCCCATCGGAGGCCGAATGGGAATATGCCGCGCGCGGCGGCGCCGACACCGCCTATTCCTGGGGCGCAGGATTTGACGCCTCGCGCGTTCCGCTTGGCAAAACCGAGCCTGTCGGCGCTTTTGAGCCAAACGGGTTCGGTCTCTACGACATGCACGGCAACGCCGCGGAATGGGTGCAAGATTGCTACACGAACAATTATGCCGCGGCCCCCACGGACGGGAGCGCCTCCCTTAGCGGCGATTGCGAAAGGCGCGTCGTTCGCGGCGGAAGCTGGCGCAGCAACGCCAAGCAATTGCGCACGGCCAACAGAAGTCGCATCTCGCGCGACACGCGCGACCGTGCAATCGGCTTTAGGGTCGCCCTGGATCTGGAATGAGGGCGTGCCTCAGCGCCTATTCAACGCGCTCAGCGACATTCGGTTTTGCGAACCGGTAACGCAGAACAAAGCTCTCGCCTATGGTGCGCCTTTCGGCTGATTCCTGAAACCGCGTTTGCCGCGCCGCCTGGATCGCCGCTCCCAAAAAACAATCGTTAGTCGCATCAACAACTTGCGGCGCCTCGACCCAACCGCGCTCATTAATCTGAAAGCGGACGGAAATAAATTCCTCGTCAGCCGCCCCGCGCCTGCACTCATCCGGATAGGACGGCTCGGAACGCCGCGCGATCATGTCGGCGGTCACGAAACGATAGACAAGAGGATCGTCGCTCGCCGCCGACGCAACGGCGCTCGCCGCGGACGGGAACAGCGCATTCAGATTTGGCGGCGCCGGCACTTCTAAAAGGGCGAGTTTTTCAAAGCCAGCGCGTCGCACGGCGTCCGCCTCAGCCGGCTCAACACGCGTTGGCGCCAGCGGCGTTGCAGCGGCGGCTTGCTTTGGCGCAAACGCCCCCGTGCTGACCGCGCGCTCATAGGTGAGCCCTGCGGTCAGCAGAACCAAAATGAAACACCCAAACCAACGAACGAACGGCGACATTGCTCACCCACAATCTCTGTCTTGAGGGCGATTGCAAGAACCGGGCGAAAAGAACTAACTGCCCTGCTCGGTGACTTTCTCGTATTCAACGCAGATGAGAAACGTGCTGCCGCCCAAAAAATAGCCGGGCGCGGCGCGCACACGGAAGCGCATATCGCGCACGGCGCGCACGGCGCTGCGCGAAAAGCACGGGTTTGTGGTCTCAGCCAATTTCGGGCGATGCGGACGCCCGCGCGGATCGACCCTGAACTTCACCGTCACCATTTCCGTTTGCGCGGCGCTCGCTTCACAATTCTCCGGATAGTCAAACGCAGCACCAACGGCGACCCACTCCTCGGGCATGATCTTGTAAGGAAACTTAAGAGCGCCGTTCGTTTGCAAAAGGCGCCGGTTAAGCACCCTGCCGGACGGATCGGTGAACTTGTCTATGAACTCTCGCTCGCTGTAGATGATCCGGGTCGTCGGATCAGGCGGCGCAATCGATGTCAGGTCAGAAATAACCGGTAACTCGGATGGGATCGCCCCTTCCGCAAGCACGATTTCGCTGGTGTCCGCCGCGTCGTCAGAAAGCGCCTCGGTATTTCCGGGCTCTTCAACAGTTTCGTCTGCGTTAATTGCTGCTGCAACAGGGTCGGGTGCGTCCTGCGCCTCCTCCTCAAGCGCGGTCGCGGTTTCGGCGTTTTCTTCCGCGGAAGAGAGCGGCGCAAATACCTCGTTTGTCGCTTGAAGATCGAATGGTTCTGACAGCGCCGTTGGAAGATCATCCGTCTGCGCCGGTTCAGGCCCCGGATCTTCAACAAATGCATCGATTGACGGAATTTCCTCAGCGTCGATTTCGTTCGCTATCTCGATTGCGGGTTCATCCACGGCAGCAATGACAGATTCCTCCTCGGCGACTTCCGCCGCAGGCGAAGTAATTTCCGGATCATCGAGCGCGGCTGCGACCTCCTCCGGATCGACGGCGGCGGATTCGGCGGCCAGCGTACCCATCGGCTCAGGCTCAACGGCGTCCGCGACGCCCGCAGCGTCCAATTTCGTGGTGCCCGGGAGCGGGTCCGTTACGGGATTATCAACGACAGGCGTCTCGGCCACAGGCGCTTCAGCGGCGGACGCGGCGGTGACAGGCGCCGGCTCCTCGCCGCGCGCGCCAACCGTTCGCTCATAGGCCAGCCCCATGACGAAAAGCCCCAAAATGAGGCATCCAATGATCCTGAACGGCGTTGACATAATCCTTTGGTGGTTTGCCCCTCGTTAGCGCAACCCTAGCAAAAGTCATGCGATCACGAAAATTCGCCGCTAAAGCGTTGAATTTTTTGACGATACGCCAGCGTTTTCACCAATAGGGCGAGCTGCGCCCTAAACGCTAAACTTTTTGGAGGTCGGGAAGCCCTTGGGCGCAATTTTCCCCGCCTGCGCCCGCTTGCCCACGAACGGTTTCCAGCCTTCTACGGTCTGCACCCGTCCTGATCGGTCGATCCAGGTGAGCCCGTCCCTTTTTGAGAAAGCTTTCGCGTCCGAGAGCCCGCCCTTTTGAAATTTCTGCAGGACGACGCCCTTGCCCCGCGTCATCTCCGGCAGGTCCGCCGCCGGGAACACGAGAAACTTCTTGTTGTCGCCGACCGTGGCCACCATGTCGCCGTCCGCCGAGCGACAAACCACCGCTTCGTGGCCGGTCGGCACGTTCAACACCTGTTTTCCTTTGCGCGTCGTGGCGAGGCAGTCTTCTTCTTTCACGAAAAAGCCGTGCCCGGAGGATGAAGCGACCAGAAACTTGCGCTCGCCCTCATAGAGAAACGCCGCGACGACTGACTGGTCGTTGCCGAGATCGATCGTCAAGCGGATCGGCTCGCCGTGCCCTCGCCCACCAGGCAGATCTTTCACGTCATACCCGTAGAATTTCCCATCGGTGCCGAAGAGCATGAGCTTGTCCGTGGTCTGCGCGTGAAGAACGAAGCCTTCCCGGTCGCCGTCTTTATATTTGACGCCCTTCTTGTCCTCCACATGCCCTTTCATCGTCCGTATCCAGCCCTTCTCAGACAGAATCACGGTCACGGGCTCTTTTTCGATCAGACTGTCGAGATCAAGTTCTTCGGCTTCCGGCGCATCATCAAGACTTGTGCGGCGCCGGCCGAGCGCGGACTTTGGATCGAACGCTTTGCGCACGTCGCGCAACTCATCGGAAATCTTCTTCCATTGCGCATCATCGGACTTCAGGAGCGCGCGCAAGGCTTTCTGCTCCGCTTTCAGCGCCTTGTGCTCGGTCTTGATCTCCATTTCCTCAAGCTTGCGCAAGGACCGCAGGCGCATATTGAGGATCGCCTCCGCCTGATTGTCGGTCAGGTTGAAGGTTTTCATGAGCTGTTCTTTCGGATGATCCTCATAACGGATAATCCGAATAACCTCGTCGAGGTTGAGATAGGCGATTAGGAAGCCGTCGAGAATTTCCAGCCGCTTGGCGATCTTGTCGAGGCGGAATTTCGTGCGTCGGACAAGCACGTCCTTGCGATGGTCGAGATAGGCCTTCAGCACCTCCTTCAACCCCATCACCCGCGGCGCCCCGTCCGCATCGAGGACGTTCATATTGAGCGAAAAGCGCGTTTCCAGATCGGTGAGCTTGAAAACGGCTTCCATTACGGCGGAGGCTTCAATAGTGGAAGAGCGCGGCTCGAGAATAAGGCGCACATCCTCTGCGCTCTCGTCGCGAATGTCCGAGAGCACCGGCAGCTTTTTGGTCTGAATGAGCTCTGCGATCTTCTCGATCAGCTTTGACTTTTGCACCTGATACGGAATTTCGGATACGACGATCTGGTATTTTCCGCGTCCAAGCTCCTCCGTCTCCCAGCGTGCGCGGATACGGAAGCCGCCGCGGCCGGTCTCGTAAGCCTCCGCAATCGCATCGGGCGGCTCAACGCAAACGCCGCCCGTCGGAAAGTCCGGCGCTTTGACATATTTCAGGAGCGTCTCGGTGCGGGCGTTGGGCGTTTTGATCAGGTGCAGCGATGCGTCGATGAGCTCCGCCACATTATGCGGCGGAATGGATGTCGCCATCCCCACCGCAATGCCCGATGCGCCATTGGCGAGAAGGTTCGGAAAGGCGGCGGGCAACACCGCGGGCTCTTCGCGCAGACCATCATAGGTCTCGCGAAAATCCACCGTGTCGTCGTCGATCCCGTCCAGAAGCAATTGCGCCGCTTCCGTCAGCCGGCTCTCGGTGTAGCGCATGGCCGCTGCGTTATCGCCGTCGATATTGCCGAAATTTCCCTGGCCGTCCACGAGCGGAATGCGGACCGAAAAGTCCTGAACGAGCCGGACCATGGCGTCATAGATCGCCTGATCCCCGTGCGGGTGAAATTTCCCCATAACCTCGCCCACGACGCCGGCCGATTTGCGGAAGCCGCCATTGGGGTTCAGCTTCATCTGGCGCATTGCGTAGAGAATGCGCCGGTGCACCGGCTTCAGCCCGTCGCGCACATCCGGCAGCGCCCGCGCCGTGATCGTCGAAAGCGCATAGGCGAGGTAGCGGCGCGATAACGCTTCATCGAGCGGTTCGAGAAAAATCTCCTCATCGCGAGGCGGCGGCGGGTTTTTTGACTTTGTCTTACGGGCCATGAGCGCTGAATATCAGGATTTGCGCGCAGCGCCAGCCCTCGGCGCACCGGTGGCGGCGAACGTAACGCCCCGCGTGTCGGTATAGATACCTTCCGTCAATTCCGCTTGGGCGGTGCGTTCCAAAAACGCGCTGTAGCCGGCTTCAGCGCCCAGCCTCACGCCATTGCGGGCCGGCCAATCCGGTAAAGCACGCACGCGCGATAATCCCAATTCGGATCATCGTCCGGGTAGTCGAAATCGTCCGCCGGGTCGCGCGTCATGCCGATGCGCTCGGCGACCCGGCAGGACGGCGTGTTGGCGGCCGACACCATGGCGACGATTTCCTCAACACCCTTTTCTTCGAATCCGAACCGCAACGCTTCGCGCGCGCCTTCGCTGGCGTAGCCCCGGCCCCATGCGCCGCGCGCAAGCCGCCAGCCGATCTCCACGCAGGGCGTGAAGTGCGCGTCGATCTGTGGCTGCGACAGACCGACAAAACCGGCGAAAGGCAGATCGTCGGCCTCGATCGCCCAATAGCCGTAGCCCCATTTGCGAAACCGCTCCTGAAGATCGCGCACATGGTCAAGCGTTTCCGCCTCGCTCATGAGCGATGGGAAATAACGCATGACTTCAGCATCCGCGCCCATGGCCGCATAGGCCGCGAGGTCGCTGTCGCGCCATGGCCGCAGACGTAGGCGGGTCGTCGTCAAAACGGGCGCGTCGGCGAAATCGATGTCGGTCAAGATAGCCTCCGGAATAGATCGCCCCACCGCCCTACAAAGTGGCATCGCACCGGGGTAGATAGGGCCAGGACGATTTGTGGGATATCGTTCGTCTTACAACTGGATGCGCGGGGGAACTACTTCTGATCCTCCGTGATGAAAAATTCAAGGCTTGGGTGACGGCGCAATCGCAGTGACGGGTTTTTTGCAAGTTATCATCGACTTTCTTGGGCTCGCCATCGCGCTGGCGGCGGGCGTCCTTGATTTCGCGCGCGAGACTTACATCCGCGCCGCCCTAAAACCGACGCTGGGCGCGGCGCTCTTTATCGCGTTTCTTTCGGGCATTTCGGAGATGATCGGCCAGAGCGTTATCCTCGTGATCAATCGCGTGCCGCTTTACCGGTTTTTGGCGAGCCTCGTCTTTACCGGCGTCGTCTATTTGGTGGCGTCGATAACCTGGGCGCTCAGTGTGGTGATGATCGCCCCTTTGTTCGGCGCTGGCATTGTCAGCGCCATCGGCTATGCGGGCCTCTTCACCGTCATCGCCATGAGCTTCGCGCCGCGGCTTCTCGGCGTTCTGGCGATTGCGCCCTATTTCGGCGTCGCCTTCAGCTACCTTCTCGACGCCTGGGTGCTCGCTTGCGTCATCTTCGGATTGCATGCAGCGAGCGATCTGCCGTTTGAAGCGGCGGCGATCTGCGGCGCCCTCGGCTGGACCACGTCATTTGTCATACGCGCGCTCACGGGCCGCATTCTTCGCGGGCCGCTCACTGCGCTTCGGCGCGTGGTCTCCGGCTCGCTCCTTGAACGCACGCCGCAGCAGTTGCTGGCGGAGTTTTCAGAAGGCATCCGCGAACGGCGGGTCAAATCATGATCGCCTCAACCCTCTCAATCATTGTCAGCATCAGCGTATTCTCGCTCGTGATCGCCGCGGCGCTGTCGCCGATTGAATCGCTGAGCTGGTGGGCGGGCTGGAACGACGCAGACGCCGCTGACGCAGCCCCGGTGGAAATTGAGCAAACGACGCCCGCCCACGCCGACCGGCGGTTCATTATCTATCTCTCCGGCATATCCACGATGGCCGGGCATTATCTCGCCGACCAGGAAGCGCGTTTTCTGGCGACCCTGAAAGCGCATGTTCCCGATGCGGAGATTATCAGCGACATCTTCCCTTATTCGCCGTCCGGCGCGCCGCTTCTCGCCTCGCCAAGACTGCTCGACAAGGTGTGGCGCCGGCTCCTGGCGATGCGCCTCAAGGGCCGCGGCGCCATGTCGGCGCTTGCGAATTTGCGCAACTTCTTCCAGGTGCTTGTCTCCGCCGATCACCGCTATGGGCCGATCTTTAACCTTGGCGCCGCACAAGTGATCGCTGACGCGTTGGAGCGCCACGGTTATCCGAAAGGCGAAGGCGCGCCCGTCACCATCATCGGGTTCAGCGGCGGCGCGCAAGTGGGCCTTGGGGCGGCGCCGTTCCTGAAGCCGGCGCTCGGCGCGCCCATCGACCTGATCGCTATCGGCGGTGTTATGTCGTCCGATCCAGGGATCAAATCCGTGCGCGCGATCCACCGCCTCTATGGCGCGCGCGACGGGGTCCACAAGCTCGGCGCTATATTTTTTCCGGAGCGTTGGCGGATTTTTTCCTATTCTCAATGGAATAAGGCGCGGCGCTCAGGAAAGGTCGTCGCCAAAAATATCGGCGCCATGAAACATTCCGGCCCCAGAGGATATTTTGGACTGCAGCGCTATGACGAGACGCGCCGCTATGTGGACGACACAGTGACCGCCGTCATCGATGCGCTTCACCAGAAATCAGAGACCGCTGCGCCGCGATAAAGCTCATTGAGACGGCGCACCGTTCCGGCGCTTGTTTCCTGCGGCGGCGCCGACGCATCGATCCAGACGATCTCGTCGATTTCCCCGCCATCGACGGCGGTTACGGGACGCCACGCGCGCACGCGATAAAGCAGCACGTGATCGTTTCTGAAAGACGCATGATTGGAATAGACATTATGCAAATCCGGCGGCGCGGTGACGCCGACGCCCGCCTCTTCCTGTAATTCGCGCTGCAGCGCCGTTTGCGCGGGCTCTGCAGCCTCTACGCCGCCGCCCGGGAAATGCAGCCCCGGCGTATAAGTGTGACGCACGAGAAGAACGCGGCCGGCCTCATCTTCCACGACGCCGCGCACCCCAAGGGTCATCGCGCGCGATACCTTGAACCAGAGGCGAAACGCTTTCGTGCGCAAATCGCTCACGCGTCGGGCCTCGCCTGCAGCATCTCAATGAGCTTGCGCCGCGGCTCGGGCAATTCCTGCCCGGCGGCGTGAAGGATCCGGGTCTCGATAAAGTAGCCGGTCGTGTCGAGCGCCGCGATCGCCTCCTCGGCGCTGGCGTCGCTCGATGCGCCCTGCAGGAACGCCGGTAGCGCTAACAGTTTGTCCTTATACGGCGCACCGGCTTCAGCGGAGACCGCGCACGCCGAGCGCGGCGAGACGTAAATCAGATTCTCGCGCGCGCCAGTCGATGCGCACCGGTCAAGAGTGAGGCCGAACCCGAGCTCAGACAAAAGGCCGAGCTCCCACCGCGCCATCAACGCCGGCCACACGTCCGGCTCACCGAGCATATCAAGCAGAACCGCGAGCGCCCCGTAGGCCGGGCCATGGGCCTCGCGCTCCGGCAGGCACGCGAGCGACACCGCCGTGATCGCAGAAAGAGCCGCAAGCGGCAGGCGCTCTTGCATCAGCTCGCCCGCGCGCGGACGCGTCAGCTCGAGAGAAAAGTGCCCGAGACTGTCGCCGCCGCGCCCGCGCCACTGAACGCGCACGCCATTGCCGGGCTGCAGAACGGGCTGCATCTTGCGCCCCTGCCCGCCATAGACAAGCCCCGCCCAGCGGCCATGGCCAGCGGTGAAAATATCCGCCACCGCATGACTTTCGCCATGGGCGCGCGCATTCAAAATGACGCCGTCGTCGGTGAATTCCATGGCGCGACAATCGTCTCTTTGGCGCCGCGTGACAATCCCGTTCGCCCATCGCCCGCTAGCTGAAGGGCGGCTCGTCGATCGGCAGGTCTTGCGCGCGCCATTCAAGGAAACCGCCCGTCACGTTTGAAACATCCGTGAACGATGCAGCGGCGAGCTTGGCCGCCCCTTGCGACGACCGCGCGCCGCTGCGGCAGGTTAAAGCGATCGCGGCGCCGCAGTCGCCGTTGAGCGAGGCGGCGCACTTTTCGACAAAGTCCGGGTCCTGCAGGGTTATCCCCACGCTGCCGGCCGGTCTGCCCGTGGTCGCCCATTCGTTGGCGGTGCGCACGTCTACGAGCACAAGCGCGCCAGCGGCGGCGCGCTCATGAGCCTCTCGCACATCGATCGATTTATAGCCGCGTGATGTGCGCCAGCCCGCGCGGAAGAACGACAACAAAGACATTTACGCGGGCCCCTTGAAGGATCGATCAGCTTTTTGTGCGCAAGCCGAAGACGCTGTAGAGCGGGCAGAAGCTGACAAGCGCCGTCAGTACAAGGATCGCGCCCACGGCGATCATGGCGTACCCGGCCCCGCTTTGCGGTGCAGCGACGCCCGTGAAAAACGGCGCGGCGATCAGCCCGGCGCCAATCAGCAACCGCAAAAGACGGTCGATGGTTCCAACATTTGCAAAACGCATTTTCTTCTCCATGAAGTTGCGGCCGCAGGGTAGCACAATCGAGGCGCGCCCGACGGTGACTAGATCACCAAGCCTTTGCAGCGCTTTGTAATTGCGCTGGATCAAGGATCACGAAAGCCCCGCGCCGCCGTTCGATCCAGCCGTCTTTTTCCCAGGCGGCGAGCTTGCGGCTGATCACCTCGCGCGCCGACCCGATATCGTCGGCCAGCCGGTCATGGGTGGCGGCGACGATATTGTCCGCGTCGGCGAGCTCGAGCGCCCGCGCCGCCAGCCGCACGTCAATCGGCGTGAACGCCACATTCTCAATCTTCGCGAGCAACGCCGAAATGCGGTCGGAAAAGGCGGAAAACACGAACCGCCGGAACGGTTCCGATGCCCCGAGGCGTTCATGAAACTGGCGTTCGGATAAAAGATACGCGACCGCCTTCTCCTCCACATGGGCCTCCGCATTATAGGCTTCGGCGCTGAGCAGGCAGGACGTCGTCAGGATACAGGTTTCCGCCGCCCCAAACCGATAGAGCATCACCGCCTTGCCGCTCCGCGTCAGGAGATCGACGCGAATGGCGCCGCTCTGCAGATAGACAAAGTTCCGGCACGGATCGCCGGGCCGAAAGACAGTGTCACCGGCAGCGAACGTCACGGGCTCGGCGCCTTCAAGAAAGTCCGGAATGGGAGACGCCGTCATCGACCGTCCGATCACCCCACAATATCAAGACCCATTTCGCGGTAGCGCGCCGGGTCGTCGGCCCAGTTTTCACGGACCTTCACGTAAATGAAGAGATGCACTTTCTCGCCGAGCAGTTTTTCAAGCTCCTCGCGCGCCGCCGCGCCGATCGCTTTCAGGGTCCGACCGCCCTTGCCGAGGACGATCCCCTTCTGGCTCTCACGCGCCACGTAAACGGTTTGCTCAACGCGCAATTCTTTTTTCTTTGTGCGCGTCCAGCTTTCGGTCTCGACAGTCGCTTCATAGGGCAATTCCTGATGGAGGCGCAGATAGAGTTTTTCGCGCGTCACTTCAGCGGCCATAAGCCGGTCCGATATATCCGAGAGCTGATCTTCCGGATACATCCATGGTCCCGCCGGCATCAACCCAACAAGATGGGCCTTCAAATCCTCAAGACCGTCGCCGCGGGTCGCCGACACATAGAATGTGTCCGAAAAGACGCCGTGCGCGTTCATCTCGGCCGTTAACGCCAGCATTTTTTCCCGCGGAAGCTTGTCGAGCTTATTAATGACGAGGATCGCTTTCGCGTCGCGCCGCTTCATTTCCTCGATAATCGCGTCGGTGTCGGCGGCGGCTTTGCGCGCGGCCCCGTCCGCTTTGTCGTTACCCGAGCCCGCAATATAGCTCGGCGCGTCAACCATCAGGACTATTGCATCGGCTCCGTCGAGGCCTTCCCATGCGGCGGCGACCATCGCGCGGTCGAGGCGGCGCTTGGGCGAAAATATCCCCGGCGTATCGATAAAGACAATCTGCGTATCGCCCTCAACGCAGACGCCGCGCACGCGCGCGCGCGTGGTCTGGACCTTGTGAGTCACGATCGACACTTTCGCGCCCACCATCGCATTCACAAGCGACGATTTCCCGGCGTTCGGCGCGCCGATGACGGCGACAAATCCGCATTTTCTTTGCGCCTCAGTCATTCTCCGTCCACACCCCTTCGCGCACCAGGAACGCTTCAGCCGCATTTGTCTGCGCCGCTCTTTTCGACCGCCCATTGCCAGTCGCGGGATCAAACCCCTTCACGGAGACCTCCACCGTGAAAGCCGGATCGTGGGCCGGCCCGTCCGCTTCGACGACAGAATATTTTGGCGTGCCCTTGCCGCGTTCCTGGCTCCATTCCTGAAGCGTCGTTTTGGCGTCGCGATGGCGGCGCGAGAGCGCCTCGAAATTGGGCAGCCAAAACGGATCGAACGCCCGGCGCGCGGCTTCAAGCCCGCCGTCAATATAAAGCGCGCCCAGAAACGCCTCGCACACATCGCCGAGGATCGCCTTCTTGCGGCGCCCGCCCGCGTTTTCCTCCTGCCGCGACAGGCGCAAAAACTTATCGAGCTCCCAGAACAGCGCCGCCTTGGCGCACGTCTCCTTGCGCACCAGCGCATTCAGACGCGGCGCAAGATCGCCTTCGCGCATTTTCGGATGGCGCCGCCAAAGCTCTTCCGCCGTCAACAGGCCGAGAACCCGGTCGCCCAAAAATTCCAGGCGCTCCAGATCGGGCACGCGTTTTTTGCCGCCCGAAAGGCTCGAATGGGTCAATGCGCGTTCAAGCAGACTCGGATCGTCGAAGGAATAATCCACCGCGGATTCAAGTTCTGAAAACGGAGCCGGGCTCATTCAACCTTGTCGAGGATGCGGCTGTAGCGGATCGAAAACGGCCATTTCCAGATTTCCCAGATTCTCGCGTTTGAGCCGTCTACGGAGAAAAAGAGGCGCTCCGCCTTGCCCACAATATCGTCCTTGTGGACGTAACTGACCGTGCTTTCGACGCGGCTGTCCTGAGATTGATCGCGATTGTCGCCCATCATGAAATAGCTGTCGGCGGGCACAAGATAAGGCCCCACATTGTCGAGACGCCCTTTGTCGCCATGGCATTCCTCAACGATGTAGGTGACGCCATTGTCCATGGTCTCGCGATAAGCCGGGATAGTAGCCGGCCGGCCGTCACAGTTGGTCTCCACATTGCCGATGAAATCTTTCTGGATGGCCTTGCCGTTGATATGCAGAACCCCGCCGCGCATCTGGATTACGTCGCCCGGCAGCCCGATCACGCGCTTGATGTAATCCTTGTTGCCGTCCTTCTTGTTTTTGAAAACAAGAATGTCGCCCCGTTCCGGCTCGGAGCCGAACAGCCGCCCCTCAATAGGCAGACGCGTCAGCGGATAAACGAGCGAGGCGCGCGAATAGCCGTAGGACGGCTTGGAGACGAACAGGAAGTCGCCCACCAGCAGGTTCGGCTTCATGGAGCCAGATGGGATGTTGAACGGCTGAAAAATGATGATCCGCAAGACGAGCGCGATCGCCACCGCGAAAAACACCGTCTTCGCCAGATCCCACGCTTCTTCCTGCGCCGACATTTGTTTCTTTTCAGCCATTGAGCACCCCTGAAACTTACGCGACCCGTATCTATGGGCAAATTCAAGCGCCCTATAAACCCTGAATTAGCCGATTTGCCTAGCGTAAATGATCACAATCGCCTGCGCTAAGGGGAAATCGTCGGTTATGGTCAGGTGGATATCCGGCTCATGGCCCGCCGGCGTGATTTCGGCGAGACGCGCCGCCGCGCCGCCGGTCAGGGCCAGCGTCGGCTTGCCCCCCGGCAGGTTTACGACCCCCATATCGCGCCAGAAGACGCCCCGCGACAGGCCCGTCCCGAGCGCCTTGGAGCAGGCTTCTTTGGCGGCGAAGCGCTTGGCGTAGGACGCCGCCCGGTTGAGGCGGCGGTCGGACTTCGTCCGCTCCACATCCGTGAACACGCGATTGACGAAGCGCTCAGGGTGTTTTTCCAGCGTCTTTTCCACGCGGCGGATGTCGATAAGGTCGTTGCCGATGCCGATGATCATGAAGGCCTCCGATCGGATTGCTCCACCCTAAATGGGCGCTTGATCGAAATATTTTAGCCATAAAGCCGCCGCGAAGGCGTGAAAAAATTTACCCATACGAACAGTCGCTTACATCCTGCTCTTCATCGCCGCGTTGACCTCTTGCGGGCGGGCGCGAGAGTCCGTCTCGCATATCGACGCAGTAAAGGGCCGGACCGAAGCGGCGCTGAGCGCCGAGGTGACGGCGGCCGGCCACGCCTGGGGGGCGCCGGTATTCATGCGCATCTTCAAAGAGTCCGATGAGCTGGAAGTCTGGCTCGCCAGCGACGACGGACGCTATGCGCTGTTCAAGACCTATCCCATTTGCACATGGTCGGGCGCGCTCGGTCCCAAATTGAAGGAAGGCGACAAACAGGCGCCCGAAGGATTCTACTATGTGACCCGCGAGGCCATGAACCCGAACAGCCAGTTCCATCTATCGTTCAACCTCGGATTTCCAAACGCCTACGACCGCGCGCAGGGGCGCACCGGATCGTTCCTGATGGTGCACGGGAATTGCGTCTCCGTCGGTTGCTTCGCAATGACCGATGACGGGATTGAAGAAATCTACCTGCTGGCGGACGCCGCCCTTGCGCAAGGCCAACCCTTCTTCCGTGTGCATATTTTTCCATTCCGAATGACAGAGACGCGCATGCACGCGGCGGACGGCGACCAATGGGCGGCGTTCTGGCGGAATTTGAAGACGGGATATGATTGGTTCGAGGAGAAGAAAAAGCCGCCGGACGCAAGCGTCTCTGACGGTATATACGCCTTCTCTGAGAGTTGAGGCGAAGAACGACGATCCTCCTCCCTTGAAAAAGGGGAGGCGGCGCTTGGGTCTGGCGTCGCTGCTGAACTCTGTAAGCGGAAAGCGCTGCGCCTATTGATGGGGCGCTTCCCGCGAGAGATCGCATTCCTCCTCCCCTTAAAAAGGGGAGGCTTGAGCCGCGATTGCGCGCCAGCGCAATCCCCGGCGAAAGGTGGGGATCCGCGCCCCGCTCAATAATGCGCGCCCGTCCGCGCATCCTGCATCAGGCGTTTCATTTCTTTCACCGCCTCGCCGAGCCCCATGAAGACGGCTTCGCCGACGAGGAAGTGGCCGATATTGAGCTCGGCCAGGTCTTCAATCGCCGCGATGGGCTGCACATTATGAAAGGTCAGCCCGTGGCCGGCGTGGACTTCAAGGCCGAGGCTCGCAGCGAATGCGGCGCTCTGTTTGATGAGATCGAATTCGTGCTGGATACGTTTCGGGTTCGTCGCAAGACACGCCTCGTAGTAAGCGCCGGTATGGATTTCGATAACGGGCGCCGACACCGATTTCGCTGCTTCAATCTGTTTCTTGTCCGGGTCCACAAACAGCGAGACGCGCGCGCCGATGTCGTTCAGCTCACGCACAAACGGCGCGATGAAATTATGCTGGCCCGCCACGTCGAGACCGCCTTCAGTGGTGCGCTCATTGCGATTTTCCGGTACGAGGCAACAGGCGTACGGGCGGATTTCCGTCACTAGCTTGTGCATTTCCGCCGTCGCCGCCATTTCAAAGTTCAGCGGCAGGTCCACTTCTTCCTTCAACCGGCGCATGTCGTCGTCGCGGATGTGGCGGCGGTCTTCGCGCAAATGCGCGGTGATGCCGTCGGCGCCCGCGTCGCGCGCGAGTTCCGCCGCGCGCACGGGGTCAGGGTGGTCGCCGCCGCGGGCGTTCCTGATGGTCGCGACGTGATCAATGTTAACGCCGAGGCGCAGCGGCGGCTTGCTCATGGCGGATCTCCCCCTACTGACTGACGCCGCGGCTGCCAGGCTTGGTGACGGGCGTGTCCTTCAAATGCGGCGGCAGATCGTCCGCCGCCCAAGCCTCTACGACCATGGACGCCAGCGGGATCATCGGCGCGCCCACATCCGCCTCGCCGCCTGACCGGTCGATGAAACAGGCGAGCGCCCGCACGTCCGCGCCCACTTTCGAAATCGCCTCGATGCATTCGCGCGCCGACAGGCCGGTGGAGACGATATCCTCCACCACCAGCACCTTCGCGCCGTCCGGAATATGAAAGCCGCGGCGCAGCTGAAAGACACCGTCGACGCGCTCCACAAACATGAACGGCACGTTCAAATGCCGCGCCGTCTCGTAGCCATAGATGATCGCGCCCATCGCCGGCGACACCACATAATCGATGGTCTCGCCGAGGCTTGCGGTTACTTTCTCCGCCAGCGCGCGGCACAACTTTTCCGTGACCGCCGGATACATCGAGACGATCGACTTGTTCAGATAGGTGTCGCTGTGAAGACCGGACGAAAGAACGAAGTGCCCTTTCTGCAAGGCGCCCACGCTTTCAAATTCCGCCAATACATCGTCAGTGTTCATGGGGCTCGTTTCTTTCCGCAGAGAGAACGCACGCCGAGGCGCGCACGCCCGCCAGCAATTGCGTTAATTGTTTGGTGTCGGTGACCTCAATATCGAGAAGCAGCGTCACGAAATCGCTGGTGCCGGACTCCAGTTTGATGTTGGCGATGGAAACGCCGTAGCGCGCGATGATCGCTGCGATGTCCGATAGAACGCCTACCTCATTGCGGGTCGAAATGGAGATTTGCGTATAGGCCTTTATCTCGCCCTTGCCCGTGCGCCATTTGAGATCAAGCCATCGCGATTGCGGCGGGTCTTCTTCGGCGAGCGCGTCACAATAGATCGTATGCACCGTAATATCATTGGCGTCGCCGCGAATGCCGACGATGCGCTCGCCCGGCACTGGCGTGCAGCATCGCCCCATGGACACAGCGGCCCCGGGCGTCAGCCCTTCGATCGCAAGGCGCGGCTTGAACGGCTCAACGCCCGGCGCCCGGATTTCCGCCTCTACTTCATGCGAGGCGCCCGGATAGGCCGCTTCGATCAAATCATTGACGCTAAGCTCGCCGCGCCCGACCTTGGCGAGCGCTTCATCGACGCTCGCTTCGCCGAGCCGGTCGAGGGCTTCGCGCACGGCTTTGCGCGAGAACTCAAGGTGCGCCCCAAAAAAACTGTTCTCCGCAAGCTGGCGGCCGATAGCAGCCTGTTCTTCAAACTGCATTTTCTTGATCCGCCGACGGATCGCCGCGCGCGCGCGGCCGGTGCTCGCCATGGTTTCCCATTCCGCCGGCGGCGAGGCGTTCTCCGAGCGCAGCACCTGAACCACGTCGCCATTGCGCAAGGGCGTGCGCAATGGCCGCTGGGCGCCGTTGATTTTGGCGCCGACGCAACTGTCGCCCACATCCGTGTGAACGGCGTAAGCGAAGTCGAGCGCGGTCGCCCCTTTCGGGAGCGCGATCACCCGGCCTTTTGGCGTGAACACGAACACCTGATCCTGAAAAAGCTCAAGCTTGGCGTAGGCGAGCGCTTCGTCAGGGTCCTCGCCCTGCTGAAACATTTCCACGAGACGCCGCGGCGTTTCATAGGGGTCGTACTGAATGAGCGGCGCGAGTACGATTGACGACGCGCCGTCATCCGTTCCCGGATCTTTGTACTGCCAGTGCGCGGCGACGCCGCGTTCGGCCGCTTCATGCATTTCAAAGGTGCGGATTTGCACCTCGATGCGCTGGCGCCCGCCTTCGGGGTTCGGCGGACCGATCACCGCGGTATGGATCGACCGGTAGCCGTTCGGCTTCGGCGCGGAAATATAATCGTCGAATTCTTCCGGGATCATGCGCCAGCCCATATGGATGACGGCGAGCGCGCGATAGCAATCCTCGATCCGCGGCGTCAAAATTCGGAACGCATAAATATCGGCGAGCTCGTCAAACGATACGTTCTTGGCCGACATTTTCCGCCAGATCGAATAAGGTCTTTTCTCGCGCGAATAGACCTGCGCGTCGATATTAGCGGCGGCGAGTTTTTCACGCAATTGCGTCGCCAGCGCCACGACGCTCGTAACCACCGACCGCTGCAATTCATCAAGCCGTCCGCTGATGGTCTCATGGGCCTCCGGGTTGATCTCGCGGAATGATAATTCTTCAAGCTCTTCGCGAATGCGGTGGACGCCGATACGGCCCGCGAGCGGCGCGAAAATCTCCATCGTCTCAAGCGCGATCCGCCGGCGTTTTTCCGGGTTCGGATGATGCTGCAGCGTGCGCATATTGTGGAGACGGTCGGCGAGCTTCACGAGAAGCACGCGAACATCGTCAGCCATCGCCACCACGAGCTTGCGGAAATTCTCCGCCTGCTTGCTGGCGTCAGACTTTAATTCGATCTGGGAGAGCTTGGTGACGCCGTCCACAAGCCGCGCGATCTCGGGGCCGAAAATCCGCTCCATGTCGTCTATCGTCGTGTCCGTGTCCTCCACCACGTCATGGAGCAGCGCGGTCGCGACGCTCGCCGGGTCGGCGCGCAATTCCGTCAGAATGGCGGCGACCGCCAGCGGATGCGTGAAATAGGGATCGCCCGATTTACGCATTTGCCCGCCATGGGCCTTCATGGCGTAGACATAGGCACGATTGAGGAGGTCTTCGTCCGCTTGCGGATCATAGGCTTTGACCATGTCCACAAGCTCATATTGCCGGATCAGCCTGTCGGACGGCGTCTGAAGATGCGCCTGCGCATCAGATGCTGCAGCCCCCACCGGCGGCGTTTTCGATTGCGATCGTTCAGCGCCAGTTTGCGCCGCGCCGCCGCTTTGGCGTGGAGCCGCCGGCGCATCAGCCTTGCGCGCGTCTTGCGCATGGTCACCCCCATCTTTCTGAGTTTGGTCCACAGGGTCGGCCGCGCTGGCGGCGACCGCCTGCGTTTCGGGACTTTGTGATTGACGTTTGTCCATACCGCCCTCGCCTTTCAGAGGCGCCGCAAGGGGGGTCGGAGTGACGGGGGCGATGCGGCGCTTTTGAGCTTTATCCCTTCGGCAGCGATTGCGGCGTGGTCATGCCGGCGGCTTTGATCGCTTGCAGATATTCGTCTTCATTCGTCTTGTCGAATTCAGGCGCGTCCGCTTTTTCCGAAGCCGCATCCAGCTCTTCGTTTTCTTCCACTTCGACCTGTTTCTGGAGCGAGCTCACGAGGTCTTCCTCCACCTCGTCGGGCTTCAGATGGTCATCGGCGATTTCGCGAAGGGCGACCACCGGGTTCTTGTCATTATCGCGCTCCACAAGCAGAGGCGCGCCCGATGACAAGACCCGCGCGCGGTGCGCGGCCAGGAGCACCAGATCAAAACGGTTTGAAACTTTATCGACGCAATCTTCAACGGTGACGCGAGCCATAAGCGGCGGATCTCCTTGGGGCGGAACGGGACTGCCTGACTTATCCCTGTCGGCGTGGAAAGACAACTGCTGCGGCGCAAAAACTTAAGCGCCGCGGCCCTCCAGCCGTGTCGCCGTCCGCTCGGCGAGCGCGGCCAACATCTCGCCCGGCGTGAGGCCCGTTTGCGGATGGCCCCAATCGGGCGCAATTTCGCACAATGGCGCGAGCACAAAATCCCGGACCGCGATGGCCGGATGCGGCAGAATGAGGCCCGGCCCGCCTGCCGCGCCGATCACCCGGTCGCCATACGCCAAAAGATCAAGGTCGAGGGTGCGCGGCGCATTTTTCACGCTGCGCCGCCGCCCGAACGCCGCTTCGATCGTATGCAGCGCCGATAGGAGCGCCTCCGGCGGCAGGTCGGTGCGGATCGCCGCCGCCGCATTCACAAAAGGAGGATCGGCCGGGTCCGGCCATGCCGGCGAGGCGTAAAGACTTGAAACCGCTTCCAATTCCGCAACGCCGCCCAACGCGCGAATGGCGGCTGGAACAATTTCAACCGGCGCGCGCCGCCAAAACGGCATGTTCGATCCAAAAGCGATGAGAATCATGTCTTTAGAGAGGTTGAGTTCGTGCGTAACATAAACACATAGTCACAATAATAATCAGAAAGCCAAACTAATGCCCTCCTTCCTCAATATGCGCCCCCATGAACGCACGGCGATCTTCATCGACGGCGCAAATCTCTACAAAGCCGCCCGCAATCTCGGCTTTGACATGGATTATAAAAGTCTCCTGGCGAGAGCGCGCGAAGCGACGAGCCTGGTTCGCGCTTATTATTACACAGCCATTCAGGAAGACCGGAGCCAGGACTACTCCCCGCTTCGCCCGCTGGTCGATTGGCTCGACTATAACGGCTACACGATGGTGACGAAGATCACCCGCGAGTTCACCGACAGCCAGGGCCGTAAACGCTTCAAGGGCTCCCTCGATATTGAACTTGTGGTCGACATGATGACCCTCGCCGATCGGCTCGACCATATCGTGCTCTTCACCGGAAACGGCGATTTCAGGCGGGCTATCGAAGCGCTACAGGCCAAGGGCGTTCGTGTGACAATAATCTCCACGGTGAAATCACAGCCGCCCATGGCGTCAGACGAGTTACGCCGCCAGGCCGACCTCTTCATCGATCTCGCCGATATTGAAAACGAAATCGGCCGCGCCGGCGGCGCCCGCAAACAAGCGCCCGCCGATGACGACGATGATGATTACGATTATGACGACGAGCTCGACGATTACGACGACTAGGCTCGCCCATGCCCGCCGCCCCCGCCAAGACGCCGCCCGCCGACACGCCGGAACCGCCGGCTGATTGTGCGCTGTGTCCGCGCCTTGCCGCCTTCCGCGCGGAAAACACGGCGGCGCATCCGGACTGGTTTAACGGCGCGGCGCCCTCCTTCGGCGGCGACGACGCGGCGTTATTGATCGTCGGTCTAGCGCCCGGCCTTCAGGGCGCGAACCGCACCGGCCGCCCGTTCACCGGCGACTACGCCGGCGACCTTCTTTATGCGACGCTTCACAAATTCGGCTTTTCCCGCGGCGCCTATGACGCCCGGCCCGACGACGGGGTCGAGCTTGTGGGCGCGATGATCACCAACGCAGTGCGCTGCGTGCCGCCGCAGAACAAACCAATCGCTGCGGAAATAAAGACTTGCCGGTCGTTTCTGATAACGCGTCTGAACAGCCTGACGAAGCTGCGCGCCGTCCTCTGCCTTGGCCGCATCGCCCATGATTCAACGCTCGCGGCTCTTGGCGTTCGCCAAAAAGACGCCCCGTTCGGCCACGGCGCCGCACATGAGCTCGAAGGACGCGCCTTCAAGCTGTTCGACAGTTACCATTGCTCGCGGTACAATACGAATACGGGGCGGCTGACAACTGAGATGTTCGAGGATGTATTTGCGTCCGTAAGAGACCATATCGGATCTGCTTGAGGCGCAAGCCGACAGCGGCGCGACGCAACGGAGAGACAAGGCGATGAACCGCAATTTCGGCTTACCCGTAAAGCCAGGCGACGCAGGCTTCCGCAGCGCACGGACCGAAAAACCGGTCACCACGCTACTGGTGACCGCCGCCTTCGGCGTGATCGGCGCCGCCGTCGCCGCCCTCAGTTTCAATGAAGCGCGTGGCGTGTTCGCCGATCTCTATCATGGCCGGTCGTTGATAGCGGCGGTGATCGCGGCGGGCTTCGGCTGCTGGATGTATGTATGGATCGCCCGGCCGCGCTTCGCGGCCCATTTCAAACCGGAAGGCGACGCGTTCTCCGACCTATTGCGGTTCTATTTCAAAGCCGCATTGTCTTTGCTGATTATTTTTTTCCTGGGGCGCTTTGGGGCGCCGATCGTCGGCACACTGATCAGCGGTAGCCTCTTGTGCATCGCGGGCGGCGCCGGCGCCGCGGCGGCGTTTCAGACGGTGTTGGCTTTTGTGCCGGCGTATGAGACCGAAGAGAACGCATAACCGACAATAAGCGGGAGGGAGCCCCATGAAAACGCGCGCAGCAGTCGCCTTTGAGGCGGACAAACCGCTTGAAATCGTCGAGGTCGATCTCGAAGGCCCCAAGGCGAGCGAGGTCCTCGTGGAGCTAAAGGCCACGGGCGTGTGCCACACTGATGAATTTACGCGGTCGGGGGCTGATCCTGAAGGCGCGTTCCCCGCGATCCTCGGCCATGAAGGCGCGGGCGTCGTTCTGGAAGTCGGCCCCGGCGTCACTTCGCTGGAGCCGGGCGACCATGTGATCCCTCTTTACACGGCCGAATGCCGAACCTGCGACTATTGCCTCAACCCGAAGACCAATCTCTGTCAGCGCGTGCGCGCCACGCAAGGCCAAGGCGTGATGCCGGACGGCACGTCCCGCTTTTCTTATAAGGGCGAGAAAATTCTGCACTATATGGGCTGCTCGACCTTCGCCAACTACACCGTGTTGCCGGAGATCTCGCTTGCGAAAGTGCGCAAGGACGCCCCGTTCGACAAGATTTGCTATATTGGCTGCGGCGTCACCACCGGCGTCGGCGCGGTCATGTTCACGGCCAACGTGGAGCCGAATTCCACCGCTGTCGTATTTGGTCTCGGCGGCATTGGGCTCAACGTCATTCAGGGGCTGAAACTTGTCGGCGCCCGCCAGATTGTCGGCGTCGATCTGAACCCGGCGCGCAAGGAGATCGCGGCGCAATTCGGCATGACCGATTTCGTCAATCCGGCCGACCATGACGGGCATGACGGCCTTGTGGGTCATCTCGTGGAGCTCACTGGCGGCGGCGCGGATTATTCCTTCGAATGTATTGGCAATGTGGATGTGATGCGCGCGGCGCTCGAATGTTGTCACAAAGGCTGGGGCGAGAGCGTCATCATCGGCGTCGCCGGCGCCGGCGAAGAAATCCGCACCCGTCCCTTCCAACTCGTGACGGGGCGCGTCTGGCGCGGCACCGCGTTCGGCGGCGCCAGAGGCCGCACCGACGTGCCGAAAATTGTCGACATGTATATGGACGGCCGCATCAACATCGACAGCCTTATCACCCACACCATGCCGCTGGAGAAGATCAACGACGCGTTCGATCTGATGCATAAGGGCGAGAGTATTCGGTCTGTGGTCGTGTATTGAGTGGTGAACGCTCGTGAAAATACTTACGAATTGGATGATCCTCGCCCGATCGCAAGGTCTGCCCCCTACACTTATTTTATTCCGACTAAAGACGACTTAAACGCCGTCAACGTAGGTGAAAACGTTCAGCTGATTTTTCGACCCATCCCAAATAATCGAAAATACGGCG
>JBCAXE010000031.1:0-42265 GCA_038534195.1 Pseudomonadota bacterium | reverse complement strand
TGTGGGCTCGGCGTTTTTAGAGATTTATCCAGCGCTGGTCGGCAAGCGTATGGATCAGGCCTGGTCCGACGAAGACCGCGAAAAACAGCTTTTCCAGCGCGGACGGTATGCCGAGTTCAATCTTCTCTACGATCGCGGCACGACCTTCGGTCTCAAAACCGGCGGCAATGTTGATTCGATCCTGTCGTCGCTGCCGCCGGAAGCCAAATGGCCCTAGGGCGCAAAAAAGCGCGCTCTACGGTGAGAGCGCGCTTCCCGTTTCCTCCCTGAGAAACGGTTATCCCTTAGCGGCCTCGCATGCCGGATAGGCCCGAGATTAAGGTCAGCAGACCGCCCCCGCCCGCGAGATATGAGCCCCATTGAACACCTTCCAGGCCTTCGTCAGAGCCCATCTGCAAGAATACGTAAAATCCAATCGCGGCGATGACGATGACCCCTGCAAGGCTGGTGATTGCGCTGGTGATCCTGCCGACAAACGGGATAAGACCAAGGACGCCCAGCCCCGCCGCCACCGCGGACACAAAGACTGCGGCGAAAATCGCCATTCCCTTATTGCCGCCCTGCGGCGCGCAATCGCCCGCCACCGAAAAATTGCGTCCGATCCAGCAATTCACCGTGTTGCCCACATAGTCATTGCCGGTGAGATTGACCGTGCCGCCGCCCAAATCAGACCCCTCGACCTCATCGCCGAAAATGGGCGCGAAGAGAAGCGCGGCGATGACGGCGAGCGGTAATAGAATACGTAACATGTTTTGACCCCTTGACCCCTTGAGTTAGTCACAACTTATCCGCTCTGGACTGAGGCGCCAAGTCGCTCAATTGCATCACACTCACCAAAATTCTGTTTTGCAGCGCAGCATCAGCGCCAGAGGCGTCGGCCGTCGCCGAAACACCGAGGATGTGAATGCGTCGGGGTTTACGATCCGGCGGGGCGGGCCTACGCAAGGCGGGCGGCGCGCCTCGTCTGCTGCGCCGCTGTCCACGCAATAAATAGGACCCCCGTCATGACACAAAAATTCCGCCTCGCCGCAATCCAGGCTGCGCCTGTCCTCTTTGATAAAGAAGCCTCAACGGAAAAGGCCTGCGCGCTCATTGAAAAAGCGGGCGCTGACGGCGCCGACTTTGCGGCCTTCGGCGAGTGCTGGTTGCCGGGCTATCCGTTCTGGATCGAAAGCGGCGTTCAGGATCTCACCTGGGAGGCGAGCGCCGCATTTCTGGAAAATTCTGTCGATCTTGACGGACCAGAGGTCGATGCGCTCTGCGCCGCCGCCCGCGCCGCAGGGACTGATGTCGTCATCGGCGTCGCCGAACGCGATCCTTACACAGAAGGAACCGCCTATTGCACAGCGCTAACGATCGGCCGCGAGGGCGTGGTTTTGAACCGCCATCGCAAACTCAAACCGACCCACGCCGAACGCATTATCTGGGGTGACGGTGACGGCGCGGGCCTCACCGTTCAGGAACGCGACTACGCCAAGATCAGCGCTCTTAACTGCTGGGAGCATCAGATGATGTTGCCGGGTTACGCCCTCGCCGCCCAAGGCACGCAAGTACACGCAGCGATCTGGCCGGGTTGGGAAAAAGTTCCGAGCCCGAACGATTATTGCTGGGCGCGCCAACATCTGCTTTCGCGCGCCTTCGCCAGTCAGGCCGCCGCCTATGTGGTGTGCGCCGCTGGCCTGCGGCTAAAGGAGCATATCCCCGACCGCTGGAAAGCGTTTGGCGACTGGGAGCATACTGGGCATTCAGCCATTATCGACCCGCGCGGCGAGATTATCGCCGGCCCGATCGAAGGCGAGGATATCGTGATGGCGGAAGGCTCGCTCGACATAGTGCGCGCCGCAAAGGCGGCCTGCGACATTGCAGGCCATTATTCACGTCCGGATGTGTTCAAGCTTTTCGTCAATGACGAAGTGATGGATCGCCGCGCTATGCTGGCGAGCGATGAGGAATTCGAAGATGAGGACCTCGCCGAACTTCTGCGGGATGCAGACGACGATGAGCTTCTGAATTAGCGCGCCAGAACTTGGCCTAACACAGCATCGAACCGCGCGAGCTGTTTCAGCCAGGTGTAGTCATCGAGGATGCGCCGGCGCGCCGCCGCCCCGATCGCCGCCGCTTTTTGGGCGCCGTCTGCGAGATCGAGAACCGCGCGCGCAAAATCGTCTGCATCATTTGCGATGATAAGATCGCGGTCCGCGTCGACGTCAAGACCTTCTGCCGCGTCCGCCGTTGCAATGACGGCCTTGCCCATGGCCATCGCCTCCAACACTTTGTTCTGAACGCCGCGCGCAATGCGCATGGGCGCGACAACCATACGCGCCTGCGCCAGCCAGGGACGCACATCGTCGACGCGGCCTGTGACCTCAATGCCTTCCTCGCGCTCCAGCGCCAGCACGTCGTTCGCCGGTCGGGCGCCCACGATCGCGAATCGCAGATCAGGGTTTTGGTCGCGAATTTGCGGCCACACATCGTGCACGAACCATGTGACGGCGTCGATATTCGCCCAATAGTCCATGGCGCCCACAAAGACGAGGTCAGCCTTCGGGTCGCAATCAACATAATTGGAGGGATCAAAATAGTCAGCGTCAACGCCGTTGCCGAACCAGTGAAGCTTATCGCTCTTACTGTTGAGGGCGGCTGCTTCCGCGGCGCTGATCGCGAATGACGCATCCATATCGCCGATAATGCGCTGCTCCAATTCGCCGAGCCGGCGCGCTTCGCGCGCGTAGACCCACGCCATTGGCCCGACGCGCCGCTCGGCATATTGGCGCCACTTGACGGAGTCCGCATCGCATAGATCCACAATGCGCGGCCGCGCCGGCGCTGCGGGTTCCAGATATTGCGCCATGGATGAAGAGAAAGCGACTTCCGCAGCCAATTTCCGCTGACGCACGCCGCGCACCCACGCAGCCATGGCGTTATCGTGATAATATGGTTCCGTTAGCGGCGCGCCGGATAAAAAGCCGCGTATGCTCCGCAGGCGGGCTTTTTTCAGCTCTAAAGCAGAAAAGCGCGCACTCTTACAAAAGGCGCGCACCGTTTCCTCATATCGCCAATCGTCCAGTTCATCGACGAAACACCCAAGGTGCACATGAAAGCGTTCCGCCAGATGACGAAAGAGTCGCCATGACCGGATCTTGTCGCCTTTGTTCGGCGGATATGGGATCCGATGCGCAAGGAAAAGAATTTCCGGCTTCGCGCTCATGCGAGATTGCGCGCGAGGATTGGGCCGAGGCGGTTGGCGATCGGCAACGGCAGGCGTTTCCAGGCCGATGAAACCAATGCGAATTTGGCGTTATTTGGATTCACGTCAGGCACTTCTTTGGCGTTTATCAGCGCATATTGATAGGCGAGCGGCGTCGCCTCAAATCCCCAGAGCTTCTTATAGTCAAAATGCGGCGTGCCGATTTTGCTGCGGCCGAAATCGAACACAGGCGCTCCCCGATCACCAGCGCGGGCCATCACTTTCCAATAAAGATAATCAAAAGCCCGCAGCGGCCGGGCGCCGTCGATAGCCCCCACATAATAGGGCATGACACGGTCGCGAAAATAAAAGCTCATTAGGGCCGCCACAGGGGCGCCGTCTCCTTCCACAATCGCGATTTCCGCAGCGTCGCCGAATGCTTCCGTAAGCAGGGCGACATATCGGCGCGAAAAAACAGGCGTGCCAAGATTGCGCACTGAACGCGCATAGATATCGTGAAAAACCGAAACGTCGTTTTCGAACCGAATGCGCAGCCGTCCCTCGGCTTCGAGTTTTATTGCTTTGCGAACTTCCGCCCGCCGCTTTCGGGGGATCGCCGCCAACCGCGCGTCTTCGTCGAGCGGCATTGTTTTTATGAAGCTAGCGTAGGTCTGTTCTTTTGAGCGCCAGTCGCTGAAAAGTGCGCGTTCACTGCGCAATTCCACATAACTCACCTTGCGCGCGCGGCCCGCCTCTATCGCCGCCTCGGCGAGCGCATGAGCCGCCTGATCATCAAGCGCCGCGACGCCGCCGCCGACCGTGAACCCGGTCGATATGAGCGAGCGGCCAAAGAACGGGCTCTTCACCTCCGTAAGCGGAAGAATACCGACTACTTCATCGCCGCGCATGGCGGCAAGGCGTAACGGCGCATGGCCATGCGCTTCCTGAACGATATCGCCCCAGCGCCAATCATGAAAAAAAGTCGCCTGCGGCGCGCGGTCGACGAATGCGCCCCACGCCGCCTTGCCCACATCATCGACAATTCGGATTTCTTCAGAACCGCCTGCAGGCGATAAAGCGGTTTCCATTGCGGGCGCTCTGTCCATCAGGCGGCGGCGCGCCGCTCGGTCAGGTCAAGCGCCTCATCGATACGGCCCCACGAAAAATCGTCTAGTAACGCGCCGAGTTTTTTCTCCATTTTGCGGAGATTGAGATAATGGCGGAACTTCGCTTTGCCGGACGCACTCGCGATCCGCGGTTGATCCGGATCAATTTCCCACGGATGAAAATAAAAAATGGTCGGGCCGTCCTGCGTCGCCTGTGCGCGCTGGATCAGATGTTTCGAGAACGCATAGGGCGCAGCGCGAAACCAGCCGCCGCCGGCTGCGCTTAGCCGGCGCCCCATAATTTCAGCGGTGGCGACCGGCGCTTCGATAAAGGCTGATCCTTGCACAGGCCGGTAAGGCGCGCGTGGTCCGTTCGGGTCGCCATAGTGATCGTGCGCGATCGGGTGTTCACTAGAGGAATAGGCGTAGCCAATTTCGCTCAAGATCTCATGGGCCCACGACGTGCGCTGATCGATCGAAAAGCCGGCGGCGCGGTAGCCGTTGACGGCGACGCCCGCGCAGTCTTCTAGAATTTTTTTTGTTCGCGCAGCATCGGCGCGAAACTCCACAGGCGTCTGATCGAAAACCTTCGCATGGTCATAGCCGTGCGACGCAATTTCATGGCCGGCGTCCGCAATCTCCCGCACGAGTCCCGGCGCTTTTTCAGCAATCCAGCCCAGCGTGAAGAATGTTCCCTTCACGCGATGACAGTCGAACAAATCCAGGATACGCCGCGTGTTTTTCTCCACACGGAGCGAAAATCCGTCCCAGCTCTTGCGATCGATCACATCAGAAAACGCCCAGACCTGAAAATAGTCTTCGACGTCGACAGAGATGGCGTATGATTTTTTCATCGTGCTTCAGCGCGCGCCAGCATTGCAAAGTTTGCGGCGCGCGGGATTACAGCCGCCGCAGACTCCGTTTACGATCAATCACGCAACTCAGACAAAAGTTTCTCCGCGCGCGCCAGGCTGGCGGCGACTTTTGATGTGTTGTCGCGCCGCTTTTTCTGGCGGTCAGACAATTGGCGGCGCACCTGAACGATTGCGGTATGCGCGCCTTTCAATTCATCACGGGTCTCATTGAGCGTTTGCGCGACCGACTGACGCCAGCCTTTCAAATCTTCGTAAAATCCTGGTCCGTTAATGTCGCCATCGACATCGCCGCGATCAAGCTCATGCACCGGCTCTGCGTTCGAGGCGCTCGCCTCAGCGATCGCATCGGCCACATCGCTGATCGTCGCCGGGCTGGGCGTGTCTTTCGTTTCCGCTTTCGCCTCGCGCTGCAGTCTCAGTCGGTCGAGCACGCTGAGTGACCCCGTGTCCGCCGCTTCGACAGATGTCCCCTCGTCTGCTCTTGTTTTAACCGGTTCTTTTTTCGCCCCTGCCATTTTTTCCTCCGTCTCCCCCTTAACTTCAGATTTCTCACCCTTTTTAGGTTTTTGCCCCTCACCGGACTTTGACGCCTTCGCGGCGGCCTCTTCCGCATTCACTTTTCGAACCGCCGTAAATGGAACAACGGTCGGCGACGTCGCACCGTTCGCTTCACGCTTTTCTTGCGGTTCCAGGCGTTCGTCTTCGGCAATTCTCGGTCCTGCGTCCGCGACGTGCGGCTTATCCGGCTTCACAGCCGGCGCGGCCTTCTCGTCTTTTTCAGCAGCGCCATTTATGGCCGGCGCCGGCATATCGGGCGCAGGTTCTTCGGTAGCTCCGATCGCTAAATTCTCTTCAGCCATATCCGCCGACACGGACCGCACGATAGCCTGATTGATCTCGTGGAGTTCTTCCAGCGAGCAATAAAGGAGGATCCGGTTGCAGAGTTTGTTCACCTTCCGCGGCACGCCTTCGGTTTCCTCAAAGATCGATGCGAAAGCATTTTCGGTAAAGACCGGGTCGTCTTTCCACCCGACAACCGCGAGGCGGTGCTCGATATAGTCCTTTGTCTCCTGATCGCTGAGCGGTTCAAGATGATAGGACGCGATGATCCGTTGGCGGAGCTGCTCCATATTCGGCCCGGCGAGCTTGGGGCGAAAATCCGGTTGCCCAACGAGGAACACCTGAAAAAGCGGCGTGCCGTCATAATCCATATTCGACAGGATACGCAGCTCCTCAAGCGTTTCGCTCGGCAGGTTTTGCGCCTCATCGACGATCAACAAAACCCGGCGCCCGTGATTGAGCTGATCGAACAGGAAGTCCTCAAACGCTTCCAGCGGCGCCGTCTTCCCTTCCCCAGCCGCTTCCACACGAAAAGCAGAGAGAATGTGGGATAACAGGTCTTCCGGGCGTAGATTTGGCGTCAACAAATGCGCCGCCGCGATGCGCGAGCGGTCAAGCTGGTCGAGCAAGTGACTGATCAGCATCGACTTGCCGGCGCCGATCTCGCCGGTAATCACAATAAAGCCTTCAGCCTGTCTCAAGCCATAGTGAAGGTACGCCATCGCCTTGTTGTGGCTTCGGCTCCCGAAGAAAAACTTCGGATCGGGGTTCAGCTTGAACGGCTGACCTGAAAGGCTGAAATACTCTTCGTACATAACTAAAAGTCCAAAGTGACGCCCGCAGTAAAGGTGTTCTCGCTATACTCCAGCGCGTCTACCTGCGAAAAACGCTCCGAGTGCGAATATTCTCCGAAGACGGAAAGATTCTTGTAAAGCTGATAGGCGGCGCCGATACGTCCGCCGACAGTGTCGGTCTGGCCATTGAAGAACGCTAGCTGCGCACACAGCACTTCAACCGGCTGCGCCGAGAATGCAGGGTTCACCCCAAACAGGAACGGGCGATCGACACAGGTCGCCTGGTCAACGGTTGTGTCCGCGTTACGCCAGAAGACATCGCCATAAGCGCGCATCCGCCGCGAAAGCTCGCGCGAAGCGCTCGCCGTGACCCCGTAGATTTCATTTTGCCGGAACCCAAAGTCTGTGTCTTGATAGCTGGCTGTGAGATTGACGGTCGTACGGTCAAACGCACCATTCAGCTGAACGAAGGCGTCATTCGATGTGCCGATGCCCACCGCCTGCGCATTCACTTGCGATTGCCCTACATTGGTGATCGAATCAATGAGCGCCTTCGGCGAGATTTCTTCGTCGCGTCCCTGCCGCAAGCGATCGGCGAATTGCAGCGTGCGTTGCTGCAAGGACTGGAAGCGCCGATTGATTGACTGCGCGCGCGTCTGGAAGGTGCGCGAGGCGCCGGCGATCAGGCGCAGACGGTCGGAGAAATCATAGCGAATGTCCGCATCGATGAAATCGTCATCATAGCGCCGCCCATATTCGAGCCGCACCTGCGTGCGGCGTCCCGGCCTAGCCGTGAATCCCGCCCGCCAGAAGAAACCGGAAAGGAGATCGTCGTCGAACAGATCAAGCTCCACATCCGTCGGAACGCCGTTGACGTCTTCCGTCCGTGTCGCAAATGTTTCAATCTCGTCATACCCAACGGCGGCGCTCACCGCGATGCTGCGGCCAAGCGCATATTGCGCCTCCGCTGTCACCGACCCCTGCTCATACTCAATGCGCGGCAGGAGCGCGGACCCGTCTTCGTCCGTGATATTGCCGTAGGCGGTCAGCGTAAAACGCAACCGGTCAAAGAGCGCGCCGCTTCGATATGACGCCAACGCTTCGTGGGTCTGCGAGTCGTTCAGGAAATCATTGACGCCTGACGAGGCGGCGGATTCCGTGTCATCGACGAAAACCTGAGAAAAGCGATACCGCAGCTCGCCCGTCGATTGGTTCGGAAACTGATGATAAACATACGGGCTGACCGCAAAGCTGTGCACATTCGCCTGCTGGTCCCGCGCTGCGTTCCGATTTGCTGAGAACCGCGCATTGTCGCCAATGAGCTGGCGAGAGGTTTGACCTGCAATGTCGAGGTAAAGCCAGTTGTCAGCGATTGTCGCCGTGCTTGCGCCGCCGATATCCTGATTGACGCGAAAGTCGCCGTCATCGGTCAGATACGAAAAATCAAGATCGCCGCTGATGAGCCCCGTGAAACGACGATTAGAAAAGATCGCGCTGCCATTGAATAGCGTCGACAAAATGATTTCATCATCAGCCAGATCGCCGGGCGCCAGGTTGATGTTGTCGGTGAACGTAACGCGCGGGCTCACGTTAGCGGCGTAGCCGAGATAATCCGTTCTGAATTTCAAAGGCGCCTGCGGCGATCCGACCTGCGCGAGCGCACCCGTAGCGCAGGCCCCGAGAAGCGCCGCGAGGATGACCGGCCTGCCGGATTTGCGTCCCCAACCACTCTTTTTTTTGTTCCAGACCATCATTTCGTTCCTTTATCCCCGAACGCCGGCGTCTTTTCCGGACGGCCGCTCAGCGGCGCGGGCGTTTTTTCATATCGTTCATAAGATCCATAATGGGATCGGCTCCCCGCCAACAGACACCGATTCAGAATGAGACTCACGTTCGGATTAACCTCCAGAAGCTCATCAAGGGCGGCGGCCACCGCCGGCTCCGGCGTTGAATCCGCCTCCACCACGAACACGATCTCATCCACATGGCGCGCCAGGATCACAGCTTCGGTCGTGGCGAGCACCGGCGGCGCGTCGATCACCACGATCCGGTCATGCCGGAAGGACGACAGGTTGGTGAAAAGCTGTTGTGCATCCGACGACGCGAATAGATCGCCCGTCCGATCCACCTGCGAGCCTTCGGTGAGAAGCGAAAGCGGCGCCTGATTCGCGCGGAGCGCAAGCGCCTCGGCGTTAAGCGATGGATCGACGATGCAGTCGGTAAGGCCAGGCGTCTCCTCGATGCCGAAATGCGCGCGCAGCTTCGGACGCGGCGTGTCCGCATCCACAAGAAGGACGTCGATTTCTTCTTCGCAGGCGAGGCTCAACGCCAAATTGATCGAGGTAAATGTTTTACCTTCGGACGGGCGCGTCGAACACACCATAATCAAATTGCGGTGCCGCCCAGTCTGGCGTAACACACGCTGGTCGGCGGTGCGGTTCAAAAAGCCAGTGCGACGTAAGAGACGCCGTTTAATTGCTCGGAGCTCAAGCGCCAACGGCGTCGACCGCGCTGTAGGGACATAAAACCCCTGCGCGACAAGCGCTTTGAAATCAATATCAAACTGCCGTGCAGGCGTTGCGATGGCGTCAACACGGGCGGCCTTAACCGGCTTGCTTGGCGTGAGCGACAATTCTCCAACGGCTTTTTCGATCAATCCCATCGCTAGAGCCGCCCCCTCTCGCTGTCGATGACAATCGCCGCCGTTTCCGCTTCGGGCGCCAGCCGATCCGTAGGCAGACGCAAGACATCCCAATAAACATAAGCGCCACATAGCGCGAACAACGCAAGGCTCGCTACGGCGAGTTTCGCAAAATCGAGTCGCCGTGACTGCTTGACGGCGACCGACTTCACCTCGCTCACGGCGCCAAGAACGGGCAATCCGAAAGCTTCCTGGAGCTCGGACGTTTGCGTGAAGGTCTTGTCCAAAAGCGTGAACGCCAACGCCGCGGCAGCGCCGACGCCGAACGCCAACAGGGTCGACCCGACGATCAAAAGCATGCGCGGCGGCGATGTGGGTTTGTAAGCCGGTGTCGGCCGTTCGAGGACATTATAATCAACGCCGCGCGAGCCCGGCCCAAGGGATGTTGTCAGATCAAGCCGGTCGCGGCTTTGTACGAGATTTTCGTAACTCTTTTGCGTCTGTTCGTAATCGCGAACAATGCGCTGCAACGCCGCTTCAACCGCCGGCGCCTGCGCGATCGTAAACGACAACGCTTCGAGTTCAGAGCGGAGCTTTGCTTCCCGCTCAGCGAGTCCCGCCGCCTGGTCCTGAGCGGCGCGCAACTCATTCCGCACGCGAATATAGTCGGGATTATCGGGCAGCGCGCCGCTCGCCGTATCTTCGAGCTCCGCGATGCGCGCCTTTAACCCGGCAATGTCTGGATGATTTTCCAGATATTGACTGCGCAATTGCGCCAATTGCACCTTCATTTCCTCCAGCTCGCCGCCGGAACTGGTGCGCGGCGTGGCCGCCAGAAGCGTGGTCAGCGTGCCCACCGTGCGCTTGGCAACCGCAAGCGAGTCGCCAACGCGGGAAATATCGGCGTCCAGCTGGTTTTGACGTCGCTGATTACCGGCGATGATCGCAAGTTCAGCGGCGTTTTCCCGTCGGAACCGCGCAACTTCCTGATCCTTCGCGGCGAGCTTCGCTTCAAAATTTTCGATCTGCAGCTCAAGCTTTTGTTTGGCGTTTTCATTTTCCTGGAGGCTGGCGCCGAGATCCTGTTCGCTGAAAAGATCGAGGACAGCGGCGACCACATCGCTCGACACCTGCGGATCGCCATAGGCGAAGGTGATCTGGAAATACATCGGTTGCGGGCTCTCGATCGTAATGAGCGACGCAATCCAGTCTATCATTCCCGCCATCTTCACTTCGCGCTCAATCGGCGATGAGGCTTCAATGGTTTTGTCGAGACCGGCCCGGTAAATAATCTCCTCAACATTCGGACGGGTAAGCAGCGAACGCTTAACCACCTGAACGCGGCGCTCATAGTCGGGGCTCGCGGTCACGTCGCCCATCACAGGCTGAAGAATATTCTCAGTTTGCACAAACAGCTGCGCGCGCGACTCATAACTGTCGGGGATGAGCCAGATTCCGAGCCAACAAACGAGCGCCGTTAACCAGGCGAAGGCGACGACGGTCCACCGTCGTCGCCAGAGGCCTACGCCGTATCGTACAATCGGTTGAGGTAAGTCAGAAAAATCAAACACAAACCAACCCTTTACCCACCTCTCCCTTAAAAGCGACCTAGAAGATGCTTTCAGGCACCAGGATCACATCGCCCGGCAAGACAGGCACATTAGCAGAAATATTCCCTTTGCGGATCAAATCGTCGAGCCGCAGACGGTAGGACTCGCGCGCATCGCCCTGGCCGCGAATAAGAACGGACTTATTACCGGCTGCGAACTCCGTGAGGCCGCCCACGGCCACCATGACGTCAAGCACAGTCATGCCTTTTTGATAGGGCAGCGCGATCGGTTGTTGCGCTTCGCCAAGTACGCGCACTTGCTGTTCAAACGATCCCGAAAAATTGCTGACAATGACCGTCACCTCAGGCGACTTCACATATTTGCGCAGCGACCGTTCAAGGTCTGTCGCGAGCATCGATGGCGTCTTGCCTGACGCGACCATGTCTTCGACGAGCGGCGTTGATATCCGTCCGTCAGGACGCACGGTTACATTGGTTGAAAGTTCCGGTGCGCGCCAAACGAAGATTTCGAGCTGATCGAGCGGGCCGATCAGATAGCTGGGGCTTGATTCGACGGCTTCCGATGTAGTCGCGGGCGCGGCGGCCAGTTGCTCGCCCCCGAGCAGTTTCGTCGTCGAACAGCCAGCGAGCGCAAGCCCGGCGATGGCCAGTGCGGCTGTGCGAAAAAAGGTCAGTGAGATAGTCATAATAGTCCCTCGGTGAAAAATTATCAGGTCGATCGGATAGTTAACAGATGACTCGCCTCTTTATTCTAACGATTTAGCAATTCCTTTGCCAATCAGGGTTTTACGGCCCTTTGAGCGTGTGGAAAAAGGTTAACGCAAAGGCCGCGCGCGCGAATTCGCCAATCGTCGCACCCGTCTTAGCTGTCGGACGGCGTCTCCTCCCCGCACGCTGCGCGCGCGCCCCAAAAACAAGCGATCCGAAAGATCCCGCTCGCATCTTCGCCGCCACGAGAGAGCAAAATCCCATATTGGAATGCGGCCTCACCGTTCTCCGGCGCGCCAAGATAGGCTTGGCGCGCGCGACGTAGCGCCTCAGCCCCATCTTCGGGCATGGCGACGGGTCGAACCGGATCGCGAAGCCGCTCGGCGTGCGCCGCGTCGATCGCCTGCAACGCTTCGAGCGACGCCAGTCGCGCCTGCGTATCGCCGAGCCCCTCCTGAAGCCGGATTAATTCCGCAAGGAGGCCTGCATTCTCCGGCTGACGCTTCAAAACCCGGCCAATCAGCGCCGCCGCCTCATGCGCCCGGCCGTTTTCTTCCATAATGCGCCCATATGCGCGGGCGCGCGCACCATCACCCGGCGCCGCGAGAAACGCCGCCCGGAATATCGCCGCCGCTTTTTCCGGCCGGCCTGATTTTTCCACCAGCAACGCCGTCAGCGGCGCTTCAGGTTTTGACGCGCGGGCGCGATCGCTGAACATTGTCAACGCCGACGATGCGCCGGTTTCGCGCAACAGGTCCGCGTAAAAAAGCGCCGCGTCCGCGTCTTCCAACAACGCACCTTCGAACGGGCGCAATAATTCCACCGCCACCGCGTCGTCGGCGCGCAAGACAAGCAGCCGCGCAAGGAGCAGGCGCACATGCGATCGCGCATCGCCGCCGGTCATTGCGTCCGTAAGTCGCTGCGAGGCCTCGTCAACGTCGCCGGCGCGCACGTCGGTCAATGTCCGCAAAGTGAGGGCGCGATCAAAGGACGGCGCTTCGGATAAAAGCCCGTCAAGAAGCGCGTTCGCCGCTTCAAGTTTGTTGTCGTGAAACAGCGCCGTCGCCTCCAGCGTACGCGCTACAAGGCCGCTGCCGCCATCATCGGGCGGCGACAAGGCGGAAGCGTTTCGCGCTTGCTCCGTATCACGACGAAACGCAATTGCGTCTATAAAAAATGTCGCCGCAGCTTGTTCGCCCGCCCAATCGCCGAAGAGAAATTGCGTCGATGTTTGCAACAGGTTTTTGTCAAACGGTCCGCCGCCATCATCGATGATTTCAATCGCCGCATCATAGTCGCCCGCGCTAATGCGCCGCTGATACGCTCTCAATTGCCCGAGCCAAAAACGCTGAGCCCCCAATGCGTCGATCGCGGCGTCTTGTTCCGCGAAATTGTCGCCGCCCGCGGCAAACGTCGCGCGCAAGTCGAGGCCCACCCAGTCATTCGGCGTATTGCGCAAATATTGCTCAAGCTGCGTCGCCGCCTGCGCCTCGTCGCCAGCAAGCCAGTTCGCGGCGGCCAAAACCAACGGCCCCCTGATTTCGTGTTGCAGCCACGGCTCAATGACATTGAATGCGCGCGCGGCGCGGATGCTGTCATCACCCGCCAAATCCAAAAGAGCTGACAAATAGAGACCTTGCGCGTCAATGCGCGCTTCGACAGCGAAAAGCCTTTTGCGGGTTGCAAGAGCCTTCGCCGCTTCATCCAGACGCCCGGCGCGGATCATCGCTTCAATCACCACCGCATTCGTTCTGTTCTTAGCGGCGCCCGCATCGGCAGCGCGCGCGGCGGCGGACAGCGCCAGCGCTTCGTCGCCATCGTCGAGCGCCATGCGTGCGCGCAAAAGCCAGGCTTCGGGCGAGAGCGGGCTTTGCGCACGGATCACGGTTTGCAATTGGCGTCCGGCGCTGGCGAAATCGCCAAGCGCGTAGTCGCACCGCGCCAGGATGAACAAAGCTTCAATATCCGCCTTATTGCGCGCCAGCATTTCAAGCGCTTCACTGCGCGCTTCAGCGTAACGATGCAGCTTGATTAGCGCTTCAAGCCGCAAAAGATTAACTGCGCGCGCCGTTCCTTCACCGGACGCCGCCGCCTCGAGCACGCTCGCGTATCGGCCTGACGCGTAGAGCGCCTTCATCAATGCGATTTGATTTTCTGTGGTCGGAGCGAGTTGATAATTCGCACGCAGCGTTCGCGCCGCCTTCGCATATGCCCCAGAAGAATAGAGCGCCTCGCCGAATGCTTTTGGTGTCAAATCAGGCGTTTGCGGCGATTTGGGCGGCGCCGGCGAAAGCGCATACATCGCAAGCCCAGCGACACAGGCGATTGACCCCGCCGCCGCGATACGCCGCCATTGAGTCCGATTGACGCTCACCGCCTTTTTTCGCTCACGCCTGCGCATTAACTCAAACGACCCAAATGGTGTTCGGCGCTTATCGACTTCCAATGCCGAATAAGGCGACGCGCACCGTCATGAAAACAATAAGAATATCCCGGGCGATGCTGAAATGCTTGATGTAGAACAAATCATATTTCAGCTTCTCACGCGCATCTTCAACAGACGCGCCGTACACGTACTTTACCTGCGCCCATCCGGTGATGCCGGGCTTGACAACATGGCGCAGATGATAATTTGGAATTTCTTTCTCAAGCAGCTCGACAAACTCGGGCCGCTCTGGACGGGGACCGATAAAACTCATCTCACCGCGCAAGACGTTTAACGCCTGCGGAATTTCATCAATCCGCAACTTTCGGATAATGCGGCCGACGCGCGTGACGCGATCATCATCCGTCGCCGCCCAGCGAGCGCCGTCTTTCTCGGCGTCCACCACCATAGAGCGGAACTTGACAATTTTGAACGGACGACCGTTCAATCCAATGCGCCGTTGAAGATAGAGAACAGGTCCATTGCTTTCGATCTTGATCGCGATCGCCGTGACGATCAGCAGCGGCGCCATCAGGAGCAATAGCGAAGACGCGGCGGCGATATCGAAGACGCGCTTGACGATCCCCCGCCCGTCGAACGAATCCGACACCACCGGCGCTTTTACATCCGTCCGATTAAACGCGGTGATATCCACCTGACCAGTCGTCTGCTCACGGAATAAAGAAAAAGGCTTGCGCTCGGCCTCTTTAGCCGGACGTTTTATCCGCGCGACCTGTAACGGATGAAGCGCAGGGCTCAGCGCCGCCCAAAGGACGAATACAAAAAGCGCTGAAAAAAACAGCGTACTCACAGTTCAAGTACCCCCAAGAACCTTCGACTTTCCGTCACACCGCCTGTACCCAAATGACACAAATTGGTCGTGGCGGAGCATGAGCCATGCCTAACCAAAAGTTAATCCCACCGACGGATGCTGCGGCGCAACCAAGTAATTTATTACAACTTGTCTCTGATTTTCGCCACCGAAAAGAAGCTTTAATTCGCTTTTCAATCTAAGCGGGCGTTCTTCAACCGATTAAGTATCTCAGGCGAATAATTGTCGTCGCTGCGATTAGGCGAGCGCGCTCAAGAAAAACCACCATAGCAACAGCGAGGCGCCGATCCACACCGTCCAACACAACGCAATCGGCCAGCGGGAGACAGACGGCGTTTCGCTCGCTTCTTGCGTCATTTTCCAGTTATCGATTTGAGAATGAACTTGGCTCACGGCGTCTCTCACGGTCAGTGGTTCTCGGCGCTTTTCTTGAACATGCAGCCTTTCATGCCCTTACTAACGAAAGCTTTCACATTCTGGCTGTATTGGTTAACACCGCGCAGATTTCACAGCATAAATGCGCCTTGCGCATCTCAATTCGCCGTAAGGAATTCTCACGATGTTCGGAGCGGCGAAAGGCGCTCGAAAGTTTTTCGCCGGGGCGGAGCGTTTTGAAAATTCTCACACTTACAACGCTCTATCCGAACGCGGCGACGCCCAATCACGGCGTCTTCGTTGAGAACCGGATCCGCGCTTTTGTGGAAAAAAGCGGGGCGGATGTCCGTGTGGTTGCGCCGGTCCCATTCTTTCCCTTCAAATCCAAGCGTTTCGGCGGCTATGCGCGCTTCGCCGCGGCGCCCCGCACGGAAACAAGACACGGCCTGGAGGTCTGCCACCCGCGATATTTGATCCCGCCCAAAATCGGCATGACCTACGCGGCCCACGCGCTCGCGCGATGTTTCCTCAAAAGCGCCAGGGAATTGCTCACCGCGGGATGGGACTTTGATCTCATAGACGCCCATTATCTCTATCCTGACGGGGTCGCCGCCGCCGCTGTCGCCCGCGCGCTCAACAAGCCGCTCATATTGACCGCCAGAGGCACTGACGTCTCCCTCATTCCGTCATTCGACAAGCAACGCGCGATGATCCTGAACGCGGTCAATCAGGCCGAGAGCGTAATTTGCGTCGCCAGCGCGTTGCGCGATGCGTTGATTGACATCGGCGCGCCTTCGGAAAAACTGAGAGTTCTCAGAAACGGCGTCGATCTCGACACATTCAAACCCTTCGATAAGCGTGAGGCCCGTACGGAGTTTTCCATTCCGCCCGACGTTCCGCTTGTGGTCAGCGTCGGTCATCTGATCGACCGCAAGGGGCATGACATTGTGATTGAGGCGTTGGCGTCATTGCCGGACGCACGCTTGGCAATTGCGGGGGACGGCGAGCGGCGCGCGTCTTTGGTCGCGCGCGCAGAACGCCTCGGCGTCAAAGACCGCGTCCGGTTTCTCGGCGCGATCCCGCACGAAAATCTGGCCCGCCTTTACAGCGCAGCGGACGTTCTCGCGCTGGGGTCGTCCCGCGAAGGCTGGCCGAATGTTCTCCTTGAGGCCATGGCCTGCGGCGCGCCCGCTGTTGCGGCGCCGATCTGGGGGTGCGGCGAGGTTATCGCAGACCCCGCCGCCGGCGCGCTCGCATCGGAGCGGACCCCAGCCGCATTCGCGCAAACGCTCGCCGCGGTGCTCAGCAATCCGCCGCCGCGGTCGCAAACGCGCGCATACGCCGAACAGTTCAGTTGGGATGAAACCGCCGAGCGCCTTGATACGCTCTTTAAGTCAATCGTCGACGAAGACGCGAGACGCAAAAAGATCGTCTACGCGCCGCGCGCATCTGAGGCTCGCAACGAGAGGCCGAAGCTGCTTGTTACGGTGGACACGGAAGAAGCCTTCGACTGGGACGACTTTCATCCCGATAATAAAGACGTATTCGATACTGGCGGGATTGAACGGTTCCAGTCATTGTGCGGCGAGAGCGGCGTGAGACCTCTTTACTTTCTAACCTTTCCGATCTTAACCGACGCGGCGAACGCCGCCTTTTTCAAGGCGCTTTGCGCAAAGGGGGCCGCCGATGCAGGACTCCATATGCACCAATGGGTGACGCCGCCGATCAACGGGTTTCGCGGCGCGCATTACTCCTTTCAAATGAACCTACCGCCGCAGGTGCATAAGGAAAAACTTCTAACTCTTGCGGCGAAATTTGAAGAACAGATCGGCGTTCGCGCGCGCGCCCATCGCGCTGGGCGCTACGGCGTCGGCCCACACAATTATCGCGATCTCGCGGCGGCTGGCGTCACTTTTGATTTCAGCCCGTCGCCAGCCTTCGATCAATCCGCGGCTGGCGGACCCGATTTCGCCAAGATGTCTAATCAGCCCTTTATCGCGCAAACCGATGAAGGCGAAGTCTGGGTGACGCCGGTCAGCGGGGCGCGCGCAATCATCCTGACGCCAAAGTTTCTGCGGCAGTCGAAAGCTGCGCCTGGCTTAAATTTTCCGCCAAACAAAGAGCGCAAAGCGCTCGCGCCCATGCGCCTCACCTGTGAAGGCGCGTCTTTCAGAGATCTCAAGGGGTTAACAAGCCGGTTGCTGGCCGAGAAAACGCCGGTGCTCACCTTCAGTCTGCACTCGACCTCGCTCACGCTTGGCGGCAACCAGTATGCGCCGTCCGAAACGGCGATCACCGACAGCCTCGCCCTTACCAAGCGGTACTTCGATTACTTTCAAAATCAGCTCGGCGGAGAATTTGTATCCCTTGACGATCTCGCAGCCCTCTATGGCGCTGACGGATCTGAATAGTTCCTTAACGGTAACCTTAACCGGCCATTAATCGGGAGCGCTTAATTTTAGCGGTGTCCAGATTTGAAACACCGTTCGAAGACAAGCCGCCATGGAACTGATCGACCTTACACGAATCTTTTTTGCTCTCATCGCCGTTCTCGGCTTGATTGGTCTTTTGGCGTTATTGGCGCGAAAAGCGGGCCTTTCAGGCGCAGGGATTTCGTTCGGCGCCGATAAAAGACTATCGGTCGTCGAGACGATGGCGATCGACGCACGCCGTAAAGCGGTGATTTTAAGGTGCGACGACCGCGAACATCTTGTCCTGTTAAGCAGCTCCGGCGAGACGCTTATCGAAAGTAATATGCCTGCGATGCCGGCGTCGGAACAAGACGCATCGCCCGAAGCTGCGCCTTCCTTCGGCGAAGCCATGAAAAAACTGACCGACCTGGGGCGCGGCGCAAATCCTTTTGCGGAAAAATACGCCGCGACCAAAGCCGCCGCCGAGACAAAAGATAGCAACGCAGCGTGACGACCCGGACGCATATTATCGCCACTCTCAGATCCGCGACGGGCGCAGGGCGTATCGCCCTCGTTGCTGCTATTGCGCTGTGCCTATTTCCTGAAGGCGCCGCCGCGCAATCTTTCACGATGGACTTTGGCGGCGACGAAACAAGCTTCTCCGGCCGCATTATACAGCTCGTCTTGTTACTGACGGTCTTATCGCTGGCGCCGTCAATTCTGATCATGATGACGTCGTTCATCCGGATCGTTATCGTCTTGTCGTTGCTGCGGACGGCGATCGGCGTTCAGACGAGCCCGCCCAATCCGGTCATTATTTCTTTGGCGCTGTTCCTGACAGCATTCGTGATGGCGCCCACTTTCGGCGAGGCCTACACGCAGGGCGTTGCGCCCTTCATCAGCGAAGAAATTCCTATCGAAGAGGCGTTTCCGAAAGCCGCGGCGCCAGTGAAAACGTTCATGCTGGCGCAGACGCGGGAAAAAGATCTGGCGCTCTTTTTCGATATGGCGAACGTCACGCCGGAGAGCCCGGAAGCCGCGCCGCTCCATATCGTGACGCCAGCGTTCATGATCTCCGAATTGCGACGCGCCTTTGAGATCGGCTTTTTGATCTTCATTCCGTTTCTCATCATCGACATGGTGATTTCATCAATCCTCATGGCCATGGGCATGCTGATGCTGCCGCCGATTGTCATCTCTCTGCCGTTCAAGCTGATCTTTTTCGTGCTGATCGACGGCTGGCGGCTGATCGCCGGAAGTCTGGTGCAAAGTTTCGGAACAGGCTAAGCGCGACGTTGTCTGCAACGAATGACACGCTCATGTCGCCAGAACTGCTTCTCACCATCGCCGACCGCGCCGGGGTTTTCGTCTTCGCGCTCTCCGGCGGCATTGTCGCTGTCCGGCGGAACATGGATCTCTTCGGCGTTATAGTGCTCGCGTTTCTGCCTGCCATTGGCGGCGGCACGCTGCGCGACCTTATCCTTGACGCACCCGTCTTCTGGCTGAATGACGCATCAACTATTTTATTGGCGCTGGCGGGCGGCCTCTTTGCCTTTCTGGCGCATCGCATTTTGGAGGGTTTCAGACCGTTGCGTTGGGCGGACGCTTTCGGCATGGCGCTCTTCGCGGTGACCGGCGCCGCCAAAGCGATGGCGCTTGGTTACGCGTCATTCGTTGTACTGATTATGGGTGTTATCACAGCAAGCGCCGGCGGCCTCTTGCGCGATGTGGTCGCCAATCAGGAGCCGCTCTTGCTAAAGGAAGACATCTACGCCACCGCCGCGCTGCTCGGTTCCGCGATGTTTCTTGCGCTCACTTTTGCAGGCGCGAGCGAGCAGGTCGCATTTTTCAGCGGGCTCGTCGCGGCGTTCGCCCTGCGAGCGGCGGCGATTGTCTTTCGGCTGTCTTTGCCGAAATCACCATTTTAAAGTGATGAAATGCCGTGGGGCGGCGCCTATTCGGCGGCGAGCGCCGGTTGCGCCTGGACGCGTTCTTTCTCGATGATCTTGGCCACGTCCGGCAAGCACTTACCGCATTGCGGACGCGTGCCGCACCGGCGGAATACATCGCCCACCGAAACAGCGTCCTTTTTTGCCGCTGCGGCGAGTTCTTTATCTTTCAGCGCATTACAGATGCAGACGTACATAACAGCAGCCAGTCCAGCGATTGCGACTAATTCGCAGTCTCCATATGGCGCTATTAAGAATGATTGTCAATTACAAAAACGTTAAGCGAAAGCAGATTTACTGCCCGCCAGCATCGCCGGTGACCATCTCGCCCGCCAGCAATTGCGGATCGACGAGGCGGCCCGTCCACTTCACGCTCCAGTGGAGATGCGGCCCGGTCACGCGTCCCGTGGCGCCGACGGCGCCCAGAACGTCGCCCTTTTTGACTTCCTGGCCTGGCTGGACGTCGATCCGCGACATGTGGAGGAAGGCGCTTTCCAGCCAGTGGCCATGGTCAAGCAGGACAAGACCGCCCTCGAAATACATCCCCTCTTCCGCCAGGCGAACGACGCCGTCCGCGGGCGCCTTGATCGGCGTCCCGGTCGGGCGTGCAATATCGACGCCGGAATGCGGCCGTTTTGGCTCCCCGTTCAAAATACGCTGCGAGCCGAAGACGCCGCTAATGCGTCCGGTCACCGGCCAATCGAAGCCGACGGCCCAAAGCGCCGATTGCGCGGTCTTGCTCCGCGCCTTCTTCTTCTTCGCGCTGTCTTCGCCGATTTTCGCGAGTTGCGCTTCTGTAAATCCGGAGACTTTCGATTGATCGAGCCCGTCGATGCGATCCACTTTGAACTCGCGGTCTTCAATCTCCAGCGATTGCCGCTCGACGGCGCCCTCCGGCGTCGTGACGGTCAGCAACGCGCTGAGCGCGCTGTCGCGGCCGAACCCGATGACGAACCGGCCGTCATCATCGACCATCACCGCATCGCCATCAAGGCGCACCGACGCGCCGGGTGCGGTTTGACCGAAGACGAGACCGCCTTGAGCGAATGTTCCGTCAAGGGAATATGACGCGCCGTCGGCTTTAAAGACGCGCTGGCGCTCTTCAACCATGGACATGGCTTCTGCGAAATCCGCCTGCCGCGCGAGCTTTTCCGTTTCGGATTGATCTTCATCGTCAGCATAAATAATGCTCACCGGTCGCGGCGGTTCGACGGCCGTTCCGGCCGGGGTCGCGATTTTTTCAACAGCGCCGCTCGCCTCCGGCGAGGCCGTCGACTGATCTACCGCAGATTGTTCCGATGAGGTCGCTTGCGCCGAAACGCAGGCCGACAAAAGGCTCGTCGCCGCCGTGACGGCAATCGCTTGAAATCGCATTTGGTGCTTACTCCTCTTTCGCGGCCGCAACGCCGAACCCCTTCATCGCCGCTTCCGCGTCGGCGTAGGCTTCCTGTTTATCAACATTCCAGTAGCGCAGCGCATCCAGCGCAATGCGCTTTCCCGTCACGGCGCAGCGCACATAGTCGCCCGGCTTCACGATCGAGAATTCCGCATCGAGATATTCGAGCACCGCTTCGCGGCCGGAGCCAAGTCCATCAAACGGGTTCACAAGAATGAAACTCACTATTTACTGACATTTTCCGCATTATCGCGATGCGGCGGCGCGGGTCAAAGTAAAACCCGCTCATCCGGCGATCCCTCAGTCGAAAAGGGATTTCTGGGCGGCGGAACCGATTTTTTTCGCCGCGCGCCGGGGCGGAGCCGCGGTCTTTACGGGCGCGCCTCCCTTTCCAAGGACAGCGCCGCGTTCGCCGTCTGCGAACCGGATTGAGACCTGCGCGCCTTCTGCACCCGCGCCCGCGCTGCGCAAGAGCGCACCCTCTTCGTCGCGGACGAGCGCAAAGCCGCGCTCGAGGACATTTTCGTAGGATAAGGAACGCAACAATTGGCTCGCCGCACGAAGACGATCGCCCCTGCGGTTCAGGATTTGCGGGCGCGTCGCCCTGAGCCGATCCCACCGCCGCGTCACCTCGCCCGCGCCGTCGTTCGCCAGACGCGCCAGAAGCCGCGTTGAGAGCCGCAATCCGGCGAGACGCGCGCCGGCCCGGTCAACCCGCGCGCGCAATCCCGCCCGCAACTGATCGCCGGCCCGGTCAAGGCGTTGCGCGCTCGGACCAAGCAAATCTTCCGGACGGCCGAGACCGCGCGTCGCAGACTGCAACGCTGTTCTGCGCCTGTCGAAAGACTGCGCGGTCGCGCTAATCATCCGCCGTTCCTTGTTCAGAAGTTCGCTCATTAACTCCGTGCGCACAGGCACCGCCATTTCTGCAGCGGCTGTCGGCGTCGGCGCGCGCCGGTCGGCCACATAGTCGATCAGTGTCGTATCCGTTTCATGACCCACGGCGGAAATAAGTGGGATATCGCTTTCGGCCACTGCGCGAACGGCCGCTTCTTCATTGAAACACCATAAGTCTTCCAAAGACCCGCCACCGCGCGCCACGATCAACACATCCGGACGCGGAATATCGCCGCCGGGTGTAAGCTTGTTGAACCCGCGGATGGCTTGCGCGATCTTCTCCTCGGCCCCCTTGCCCTGAACCAGCGTCGGCCAGATCAAAACACGCCTTGGAAACCGGTCTCGCAGGCGATGCAAAATATCGCGAATAACCGCCCCTGACGGCGACGTCACAACCCCAATCACATCAGGAAGAAACGGCAGCGGCTTTTTTCGTTCGGGGGCGAACAATCCCTCAGCGGCGAGCTTTTTCTTTCGCTCTTCAAGCAACGCCATCAGCGCGCCGACGCCCGCCGGCTCGAGACTGTCGATCACAATCTGATAGCGCGACTGTCCTGGAAAGGTCGTCAGCTTGCCTGTGGCGACCACTTCCATGCCCTGTTCCGGCGCAATTCGCAGCCGCCCGGCGACGCCTTTCCAGATCACGCCGTTTAGAACAGCTCTATCGTCTTTGAGGTCCAGATACACATGGCCGGATTGCGGTCGGCTTACGCGGCCGAGCTCGCCTTTGACGCGCACGTAGCCAAACCCTTCTTCGATCGCGCGTTTCAGCGCGTTCGAGAGTTCGCTGACCGTATATTCATGGACATTGCCGACTTTTTCTTCCATTTAGTGGTGTAGATCACAGTTCTGGCCGGATGCCCAGATTACGCATCCGCTTTGTGCGCAGCGTACGCAGCAGTCCTGGGAGAGACCACCATGAAATTAAAACTTGCACTCGCGTTGGGGGCGTCCGCCGCCGTTTTTGCAGGCGTCAGCATTCACACGCGCCAGCCCGAAGCGGCGCCGTTCATCAATCCGGTCATTGCGGCCACAACAATTTGCGGCGGGCCCGACGCGCTTGCGGCGCGGCGCGCCTTCTTCGTCCAGGCGGCGAGCGCTTATGCGGCGGCGCGTCAGACCGCGCCGGCTGCAAGCCTTCCGGCTGGCGGCAAGATTGGCGACATCGCCTACGCGGTCACAACCGAAATCGAACAGGCCCAAACGCAATTCAATCGCGGCGTCGCATTCATGTGGAACTTTAACCACGCGGAAGCGGTAAAGGCGTTTAAGGCGGCGCAAGCAGCAGACCCAAATTGCGCCATGTGTTTCTGGGGCGAGGCCCTCGCGCTCGGCCCTAACATAAACGCGCCGATGGCCCCGGAAGCGAATGCGCCGGCTTGGGCGGCAACTGAAAAAGCACTCTCGTTACGGAGCAACGCATCGGAGAAAGAACAGGCGCTTATAACCGCTCTCGGGTACCGCTACAGTGCAAATCCGCCAGACGATCGCGCAAAACTCGATGAGGCGTACGCGCAGCAAATGGGCGATGTGGCGAAACGCTTTCCGGACGACGACTTCATCGCTGTCGCGGCCGCCGAGGCGAATATGGACATGCAGGCGTGGGACTATTGGGAACTTGACGGCCGCACGCCGAAGGGACGCACGGGCGAGACAATCTCTCTTATCGAAGGCGTGCTCGCGCGGTCGCCCAATCATCCGGCGGCCATTCATCTTTATATTCACATTACCGAAGCGACAAATGATCCGTATCGCGCAGAACCGTTTGCGGACAAACTGGGCAATCTGACACCCGGTCTAGGACACTTGATCCATATGCCGTCGCACACTTATTACCGGGTCGGCGATTTCAAAAAATCATTGGCGTCGAATATACTCGCGGTGGCGGCGGATGAAGCCTATCTCGCAGACGCTGACGCGAGCATTCTCTATGAGTACGGCTATTACACGCACAACGTCCATTTTGCGCTCACTTCTGCGCAGATGGCGGGCGATGCCGCGACAGCGATCGCAATGGCTGCGAAACTCGATGAGAAGTTACCGATAGAGATGGCTGAAGCGGCGCCGTTTGTCCAACCGATTAAGGCCGCGCCGTATTATACACTCGCCCAATTCAACCGGTACGACGACATCATGGCGCTTGAGGACCCAGGCGACGCGATGCCGTTCCTTCAGGGCGCCTGGCGCTATGCACGCGGCGAAGCGTACGCCCGAGCCGGCGACGCGGAGAAGGCCCGCGCGGAAGCCGAAGCGATCGGCGCTTTGATCAATCAAAGTGATCTTTCAGGGCTCGTGGATAGCGGGGTGCCCGCCCTCGATATCCTCAATATTGCGCGCCGCGTGGTGATTGCGCGCGCCGCGTTGTCTGAAGAGGATTACGGCGGCGCGGTTGAAGCGCTGGAGGAGGCCGTCGCCCTTCAGGAAGGCCTCAGTTATATGGAGCCGCCCTACTGGTACTATCCTGTAAAACAGACATTGGGCGCTGCGCTCATCATGGCGGGAGAACACCGGCGCGCAGAGCAACTCTTTGTCGAAGCGCTTGCGGAAAACCCGAACAATGGCTGGGTCCTCTTCGGTCTGGCGCAGACCTATCATGCGCAGGGCGACAAGAGCGCGAAGAAATACGCAGACGCTCTGTTTCGGGAAGCCTGGACCGGCGATCGCAAATCCCTAAGCCTCGAACAGCTATAAAAGCTTCGACGCGACTTCGCGGCGGCGCTGTTTTCGGAACCGTCGTTTACGGCGCCGGCGCATCCCGCAAATAGGAATCGAGCACGTCCGTCACCGGCGTCGAATCATCCCATATCTGCTCCACCCATGGGTCATGCGCGCCATTGGTTGCCCCGATGCGCCAGAAATCTGCAACGATCGCGTCGGGAAATTCGCGAATGAGCGCATCCGTCACCGATTTCTGAATGCGCGCCGCATATTCCGAACGCATGAAGGCGCGATAGAACTCCACCGCCTCAGGAATTTTCTTAAGCTCGCGATCAAGCGTGTCGTGGCTTCCGCCCTCATAGTCGCCGATAAAATCCGCCCCGAATGAGGCGGCGATATCGCGATGGGCGCGGCGACGGTTAATAATCCAGGCCTGCGTGCCGCTAACGCTGGCGGCCCCTTCGGTTATGTGCATCTCAATGCGGCGCGACAAGTCTTCCGGATTACGCTGCAACGCGTCCAGCCATTTGCGGCGCCATTCGTCCGCACTTCTTGCGCCAAAGAGCGCGCCGCCTTTCCGGAATTGGAAGCCGCCAAAATAATAACTGGTCGTCGATACGCCGAAACGCGTCATCCATGCATCTTTGCTCAACGACTGGTCGGCAAGATATTTCGAAACCCCATCAAGCGACCATCTCGTTCTTTCCAGATAAGCCGTATGCGTTCCAATAACCATCTTCCACGCCTGGTTTCGTCCGGCTTTTTGCAAAGCTTTGTCGAATTCGTGCGCTAATTTCGCTGATAAATATCCGTAGCCAAAGCGCATCTCGCCTTTCTGTCGGAGGCCCTTGGTGATCCCCCAATAGTAATGAGTCACCTTTGCGAATGGCCCGCCGAAATTCCAGACTTCATTGCCAAGCTCCAGATAGAACGTCTGGTTCTCCGGATAATTTGTTTCCTCAAGAAGCGCCACAAGACGCTCGGCGTATTTCGCCATTTCGTCGCTTGCAATGATCTCCGGCGTATGAAGCGCAGCGCGATCGCGCATGACATTCTGTTCGACGCCGTTCTCGTCTCTTACTTTCAACTGCGAAAAATATTCCGGCGTATCGAAAATATCCGGCGCCCCGAGGAGCGGCGGCGCGTTTAGCCATAGGGACTGGTTGTTCGCTGCAGCGAGTGCAAATTGCGCGCGAAGCGGAAAGCCGCGAACGCGCGATTTCGGCTGTATGGTTTTAGTGTCGCCAGCCCACACGAGCGCCGTTTCATCGGCGATCTGATCCACCGAACGAATCGCCGATGCGTTGGTGTCGTTAATATCCATCGTCCGCAGGATTTTGTAGCGCCCTACGAAATCGCGCCACCGCGTTGAGAAGACTTGCCCGGCGCCCAGCGCATCTTCCTCCGACGCTTTGAACGCACGAATATTGCGCACGCCGGACTGCCCGATGCGCGTAATGCTCACACCGGTCCACCGATCATGGCTAGCGGGGAACGTTCCTTCCAGACGGTTCGCTGACACGCGTTTTTGCTGTGGCGGCCCGCCGAAGCTGAACCCCACGTCGCCGTCGCCCTCCCAAGTTATGACATACTTTCCGCTATAAAGCTGCGGATAGTCGCGCGCTGCGCCGCGAATGATCCCGAGGCGGATTGGTTGCCCGTTCGGTAACGACGTAAAGGTTTGCGTCGCTGTATCAATATGACCGCCCGCAACCAAATCATCAAAGGTCAACTTCGCCGATCCGACATCGGCGCCAAACGCCCGGTAGGATTGGGCTTTTAACTCATCGATAAGATGCGCTTCCGGCGCCCAATAAGCAATGAAACCGGATCCGAACTGAGTGAGGGGCCTTCCGTCTGCGGTCGTCGGCCCTGCATTCGCCGCCGCCGGTGACTTAGGGTTCTCTTCGGCGCACGCCGCCGCTGACACAATGAAAGCGAGCAAAATTACCGATACGCGCTTCATTATTTGATCAAGCGATTGTTTCAACACGGAGTACCCCTCTTCGGCAGTCATATTTCAGCGCAATTACACTCAAGGCGTATAATCGATTAGCTCGCGGTCCATATCAACGCCCGTTTATCCATGCACATTAAGATGCCTTTAGGCGACGAAAATAAGGCGCATCAATAGGGTAGCCGCGACCCCAATCGCAAAGCCGACCAGCGCGCAACCGGCAATCTGCGCCTCCTTAAAAAATGACAAGATTCCAAATCGCGAAAGCCGGCGCCAGTAGAGCGGAAGTGTCGCGATTTCCATCGTGCTGATCACCACGATCACAGCCAACGGCCCGCTTAAATAGTATGCGGCGAAGCCGAGCACAACGATCCACCCCATACGGAAGAGATTACCGGTTAACGTAGCTGCAATGTATCCTTTCACAACTAGGCATTGTTCTGCTGGAAAACTGAATAGTCTTAGCAACGGCGCCAGACACAATATTGAGAGGTAAGTTGACGCTTCTAGATAACGATCGTCGAAGAGAACTGTTATCAAAACTTCCGCGCCGCCGATAAGCCCGCCGACGCCAAAGGCCAAAAAGCATACCAACCGCAGCCGCGATCCGTAATAAAGGCTTTTCAGCATATTTGGCTCGGTACGGTTCGCCTGCGACAGCAGTGGAAAAAAGACGCGCGTTGTGTACAAATTGACAATTTCAACAACTGCAAGCGTGAGCGTTGTGGCGAGCATGAAGAGTCCAAGCTTCTCGAGCGGCAGTGATTGCGCCATCAGAAACTTGTCTGTCTGCGTCAGAAATATTGAGACAATGCTTGAAGGAATGACGATCCGCGAGAACGCCCAGAGTTCGACTAAAACGTCCTTCTCAATCTTAAAGCGTAATCGCTGTGACGGCAGCACAAAGAAGCTGACGAAGAGACGAAACGACGCGCCAGCGAATATGCCGACAATGATTGCCCAGTACGAACGCATAAGAAGCGCCGCGCCGATTGTGAATGCGATGGTGAGACAGACTTCAACGAATTCAATGATGCTGATGCGTCGTATTTGCTGCGCGCGTTCGGCGATGAACATCGACATCGGCGCAACGCCCTCAAAAAGGAATAGCAGTCCGGTTATCGCAACGGCCGTCGTCAATTGGGGATTGCCATAAGCTCTCGCGAAAAGTGCGGCTCCGGCGATCATTACAGCGGTGAGCAGTATGTTGCGCACCAACTGCACCGACCACAGTGTATTCAGAAATTCGTCGTCGCTCCGATCATTGCGAATAAGGAAGGCGCGGAAGCCCAAATCCGAGACCATCGCCAACACAAACCGGATTGAAACAATAATGCCGACAGCGCCAAACGCTTCTGGAGCGAGAATCCTTGTCAGAATAAGGTTACTCGCCAGCCGCAGGACGGACGATCCAACCTTCAAACCCACAAGCGCCGTGGTCTCGCTTGCCGCGAGCGTGCGAATATGTCCTTGGGCGGATTGAAGTACGTTCATCAGACCCTACACATGTCTTTTTCGACCGGCTAAGCGGGCGCTTCCTGTGGCGAATGCAGCGGCGTGGGCGCTATTTTCTTCGGTTGACAAACGCCTGCATACGCTTTCGCAAACCCAAGAAATATGAATGCGTAGTGGATAAGATATGACCGGTCGCTCACGGTCATGATCATGAGCAAAAAAGCGATAAGCGCCGCAATCATAACAGCGGAGGATTTGGCAACGTGCCCGCTGTCGGCATCCTTGAAACGGGCCGCATAAGCGCAATTTCGCGACAGCGCGCGAATGGCGATCACGAACGGGGCCACGAATAAAAAGAGCGCGATGACGCCGAATTCAAGCGCGATCTGGAGATATGTGTTGACAATGTCAATAATCCCTTGCCCCTGCACAAGATGCGCAAAGTTTGGGCTTTCGATAAAATTGCCTGAACCAAGAAAGAAGTTTTCCCGGATTTGCTTCAGTCCAGCCCGAAATAGTTTGATCCGATATTCGAAAGTCCCGTACTGATCAACCGCCGTCAATTGATCAATTCTTCCCGACCCAAACCATCCAACAATAACTATTGTAAAAATTGCCGCTGACGGAAACATCAATATACGCACCAACCCTGGAACAATCCGGTATGCCGCATAAGCGCCAAACATAGCCAACGCAGAGGCGTACGCCCCGCGCGAGCCAGAAACCAACAGCACGAACAAGAATAAGGCGAGCAAACTGTAGGCCTGCAGTCCACGCACCTTTTTCTGAGTCATGAAATGGTGGACCAAGATTGCGCCAAACGCCATCATATACCCAACCAAAGTCGTCATCAGAGTCGACTGAACGCGCAAGCCAAACCGGTAATCTGCAAATCGGACAAAGCCTAACCCATCGAAAAGCTGCGTATAAAAATTCCATTCCCGGAGAAATGAGACAAGGCCGATCGCCGCTACAAAAATGATGCTGGCTAGAATCGCGCGCAAAATCATGTCGAAATCTTCTCTCGTCCTTATCGCGCGGCTCATCGCCAAATATGTGACGCCCATCGTGACAATATTTGTAAACGACGACCGCAGCACGCTTGTGAACGGCAAAATGCGAAAGTCTAGCAAGCTGATAAGAAGGACAAAGCCGAACACCATCGCTGTAATCATCCCGAACGATTTCGACGGCGGCGCCTTGGTTTTCATGAACAGCGTCGGGGTCAGGACAACCAGAATGCTGATCATACCGAAATTAATATCGATAAGATAATTCAATCCCGGAAAAGGCACCGTGGCGTTGTGATAAATCGGCAGCGCTGGCAGCGTCGCGACAAAGAACGCAACGCGTTCAGTAATCGCCTTTGGCGCAAAAAACGCCATCACTACGCCTGCGAGCGCCAGACTCGCAAGATTGTTAGGCACCAGAAAGGCCAAGGCGGCGAGCGCGGCGTAAGTCTGCGCGAGCCGAAAACCCCATTTGCGGTCGAGCATTTTGGGAAAGAGGACGGCGGCGAGAGCGATCCCCATCAACGCAAAGATCAGCGCCGCCAGATTTGTAGCCATTTCTCGTCACCTTATCAGACGGAATCTACCGCCTGGGCCTGCAAAACCCTGGCCGCCTCGTTTGCGGCCCTTACGGCGTGCGCTTACCACGCTTTACTTTCGATCAATACACCCCTTTGGTTAACGAGGAAAATAGACGCAAGGGGTCAATTGCGTCCGGTGAAGCATCAAGCCATAGTCCCGCCACTCGTTACGATTAAAGGGCCGGCGGGACCGCCGCCGCTTTTGAGAAACTGCCTTCATGTCTTCGCGCTCGCCTTTGCAATTTTGCATATCAGTGCCCATTGGCGCCTATCACCCTTTCCTGCCCGCCTGCTTGGAAAGCCTCGCGCAGCAGGAAGGACCGGTCGCCGTCGCGCTCCTCGACGCGTCAGGCGACGATCGCGTGCGCGCCCTGGCGGACCGATACGACCACATCCTCGCCTATCGCCGCCACGGACCGGACAAAGGTCAGTCCGACGCTATCGCCGAGGGCTGGCGGCACACACAAGGCGACATTCTGGGGTGGCTCAACGCAGACGACATCTTGTTTCCCGGCGCGATCAAGAAAGCGCGCGCCGCGCTCGCCGCAGACCAATCACTGGATGCGGTCTACGGGCACAGCACGATCCTTGACGAACATGCGCGCACGGTCGGCTATCACTGGGCTGTGGAGAAACCGGGTCAGCGGATCCTTGAAGCCGGGATCATTTCGCAGCCCTCCTGCTTTTTTAAGCGCAGCGCCTATGACGCCATTGGCGGCCTTGATCTCGATCTCCACTACACCATGGACTGGGACCTTTGGATCAGGCTTTATGAATCGGGCGCAAGGTTCGGCTTTATTGATGAAGTGTTGTCGCTCGTATTATGGGGCGACGAAACCAAGACCTCCTCCTTTAACGCCCAACGCCGAGCAGAGCTAAAGCAATTGATCAGCGCCCATGCGCCGCCAGAAAAAGCGAAAAAAATATTCCGATCATTCGCAATTCACAATTTCCTCGATCGGACGCCGTCAGAACGGTTGAAAAAATTCATCACCCGAAAACTGGTGCGCGGCCGTGCGCAGATATTTGGCATGGGCGGCGACGGCCAGCTTTTCGACGGCGCGAGATTGTTTCTCACGCACTATGAGCCGGAAGCGAAATCCGGACTGGAAATAAACCTGGAAAACCCGGACCGCGTGTCAGCGATTAAATCCGCTGCGGGCGATCCCCTGCCCGTTACCCGTAGCGACGGAACATTGACTCTCGAACTCGAAACACCGGTCCATAGCGGCGAACCTCTCGAAATATTCTTTACGTTGAAAGAGCCCGGCGCCTATTTTCACCACGCCGCCTGGTGCTGAGCCTGATGATAAGGATTCAAAAAATATGAGCATCGTCGCCAAAACCGCCATCGACGGCGTGCTCGTGATTACGCCGCGCCGCTTTTCAGACGAGCGAGGGTTTTTCAGCGAAGTCTACAATCAGCGGACCCTTGGCGAGGCTGGCCTTGATCAAATATTTGTTCAGGACAATCACTCTTATTCCGCCGAGGCGGGGACTGTGCGCGGTCTTCACTATCAGGCGCCGCCCGCCGCTCAGGCGAAACTTGTCCGTGTCTCGCGCGGCGCCGTCATTGACGTCGCTGTCGATGTGCGGCGCGGGTCGCCAACTTTCGGCATGCATGTGAAAGAAGTTCTGACAGCGGAAAATGGCGTGCAACTCTATGTCCCGGAAGGCTTCCTCCACGGCTTCGTGACAATGGAGCCGCACACGGAAGTTCAATACAAAGTCTCCAATTTTTACGCGGCGGAACATGACGGCGCCGTTTTGTGGAATTCACTCGAATTAGGCATTGATTGGGGCCTAGGCGGGGACGACGCCGTGCTCTCCGAAAAAGACGCCAAGGCGACGCCGTGGGCGCAGTTCGAGACGCCGTTCGACATTTAGACCCGGGTGCGCCGAGGCCTTGTTATCGTCGATCTTCGCCGCCACCATAATGACCAACCAATGAGGAGGCTTTCATGGCGTTAGTGAATTCATCGCTCGATAATCATGTGGCGTCGATCGCATTTAACCGTCCGGACGCGCTCAATGCATTCACGCCTGAGCTACTCAAAGAGCTTGTCGCGGCCCTGGCGGACGCGGAGCGCAATGCGCGCGTCGTCATCTTAGAGGGCGAAGGACGCGCTTTTTCCGCCGGGGTGGATTTAAAAGTCCTGCAGGGGATTGAGCCGAAGGCGGGACGGGTCGGCGATGTGTTTGACGGTATCGCCATGGAAGCAGCATCCGCGATCCGCAATCTGACCATTCCGGTTATCGCGAAAGTGCATGGCGCCTGTTTTACCGGCGCGCTCGAGCTTGCGCTGCATTGCGACTTTATTCTGACAACCGACGATACGAAATTCGGCGATACGCATTGCAAATGGGCGCTGCGGCCCACCTGGGGCATGAGCCAGAACCTCGCCCGCGCCGTGGGCGTGCGTCGCGCGCGCGAGCTAACCTTTACGGCGCGCACCTTTTCCGGCGTCGACGCGCGTGACTGGGGACTCGCGAATGCGTCCGTCAGCGACAAAGCCGCCCTTGATGCGCTCACACAAGAACGCGCGCAGCAAATCGCCGCCAATAGTCCTGGCGCCGTCGGCGCAAACAAAAAGCTCTATCGCCTCCACGAAGAATACCGCCCGCTCGATGAGGCGCTCGATAGGGAAGTCGCGATGGAGTTTCCGGAAATTACGGACACGGCCGAGCGGCTCAGAGGATTTGGCGCGTGACCACGCAGCTCGTTGTCGATCTTGTCTCTGATCCCGTTTGCCCGTGGTGTTACGTTGGATTGCATTCCTGGGCGTGCGCCAAAGCCGCATTGCAAGACGACTTCGAGATTATCACGCGCATGCGGCCCTATCAGTTGAACCCCGACACGCCGATCGCCGGAATCGACCGCGCCGCCTATTATGAACGCAAATTCCCGGATGCGGCCTTTCGCCACGAAATGCGTGTTCGACTGATCGACGCCGCCAAAGAGGCCGGCGTTGTATTTGACCCGTCGATCCCGAAAGTTCTTCCGAACACGTTACGCGCTCATCGGGTTCTACGCTGGGCGCATTTTGAGGGGCGCCATGAGACACTCGCCACGCGTCTTTACGCGGCCTTCTGGGAAAAAGGCGCCGATCTTGGGGACACCGATGTCTTATGTACGCTCGCGGCTGACGCGGGCATGGACGCGGAGGACGTCCGCAAAAAATTGGACGGCGAGACGGACGCAGCGTTGGTCGCCGGAGAGGCTGAGGCGCTCAGATCCGCTGGCGTTACAGGCGTGCCCACCTTCATCATCAACGAAAAGACGGGATTTTCCGGCGCTTTACCGTCCGAGAAACTCGCCGCCGCCGTTCGCCATGCCTTCGCCCAAAATTAGGAATAGCATCGCATAAAGACCATGGGACGATGATTATGCGGGTTTTCTACTGGTTGAGCGCGTTCATTCTTGTCTTCGCGATAAGAACATCCGCAGCGGCGAACAGCGAAGCGGACTGGCTCATCCGCGCGGTCGCCGCGGCGGAAAACGGCGCCACGCTTTCGGTTCCCGCAGGCCAATACGATATTCGCGACCTAAAGATCCGCCGCGACCTGACTTTGACGGGCGACGGCAATGTGACTTTTTTCTCATCACGTCCTGTCGCAAAAGGTCTTCTCAATCCGGTGAAAGGCGTTTCCCTCCGTGTGGAAAACATCACCTTCATCGGCGCCGCCTCGCCGGACAATAACGGCGCAGGCATCCGCCATGACGGCAAGGATCTGAGCGTCGTCAATTGTGAATTCGTCGAGAACGAGAACGGCATTCTGGCGACGGGCGAGGCGTCAGGCGTCATCTCGATCAGGAATAGTCGCTTTCTGCGCAACGGCTATGGCGACGGTTATTCGCACGGCGTTTATGTTTCGTCCGGCGGTGCGCTGACTATCGAAGCGAGCGAATTTGTCGGCACCAAAATCGGTCATCATGTGAAAAGTCTCGCCGCAACGACCACACTAGTCGGCTCAAGCTTTGACGACGCTGACGGCCGGACCAGCTATACGTTGGACGCGTCGAAAGGCGGCGACGTTCAGGTCTTGAACAACAGGATCACGCAAGCCGCATCGTCCGATAACCCGGCGATCATCAATTATGATCTGACGCGCGGCGGCGCGGCGACCCGTCTCGTCATCGAAGGCAATACGATCATCAATCGGCACCGCAGAGGCCGCCTGTTGAGGAACGACACCCCCACCGCTCCACTGATCGCCGACAATAACATCCGTGACGAAAATGGCGGACGACTGGAATATGGCGCGCCCGCCGCCCCCCGCTCGACCGCGATCGACCGTCTCAAAAAGCTCGTCACCGCCGGTGACGACACGACGAAAGCTCAAAGGGCGTTCACAGATGACCTGAAACCGCTTCAACCTGAACCGGGCGTCCAGGTGTCGCCGAAAAAGTCGGCTATTCTGAAGGCGCCGGCGATCGCCAAGAATGCGGATGCGCTCTTTGTTGTACGGATTGAAAACAACACGAGAGAAGATCATGCAGAAGACTATATAACTTTCGCTCATCCATTCCCGCCGGGCCGTTATTTTTCCGGTCGGGCGATAGTTTCGTTCGAGGGCCCACAGAGCGCAGCGCAAGTGGATGTGAAAGCTCGCCATACGGACGGATCAATCCGGCATGCGATTTTCACTGTCCAAACGCCGCCTGTAAAGGCGGGCGAAGCGCTCGACGCGGCGTTCATTGACACTGTGGGCGATTCTCAGTCGTCGAGCTCGCTCGACACGCTGGAGATATTGACCGCGCGCTACGATGCGCCGGTGTCGATATCGTTCGCAACCAACGCCGCTACTGCACCAGTTCAATATAACGCGCGCCGGCTCGTGGACGGGCTGGCGCAGGGCTTTGAACAAGAGACGTGGCTTGACGGGCCTTTGGTGAAAGAATTCCATCTGAAATATGCAGCCGCGCCGCATCTTGAGTTACGCACAAGCGTGCGCGTTTATCGTGACGGCGACATCAGAACCAGCCTCGCTTTCGCCAATGACAAGTCATTCGCTGCTGGCGACCGTGATCTCTTTTATTCAGTGGCGATCGGCGACGAAGACGCGCCGGCGCTCAGCGCCGATGTGACCCACCACCGCTCGTCGGTCTGGCGAAAAATCTTCTGGACCGGCGAGGCGCCCCGGCTCCATGTGGCGTTTGATTTCAACGCCTTAGCGGACGCCGGCGCCGTGCTGCCGTTGGACCGGTCGCTTGGCGTTCGGGGCGATGTCGTGGCGGATAATCTAGCGGCGCTCAAAGAGAACGCGCCGCTCGCCGCGTCGCTGATCCAGAAATATTTTCCGCGCAGCGGCGGCCGGCCGGATATCGGCGTCTATCCTCAGTGGACGGCGAATTATCTGATCACACAGCATGAGGCGGCCAAAGCGGTCATGATCGGAACGGCTGAAGCGGCTGGCGCGATCCCGTGGCATTTTCGCGACGACAAAACCGGCGCGCCTATCCGAATTGACCAGCATTTGAAATTCTGGGCTGATGAACGCGGGACCACTGGCCAATATGGCGCCGATCGCCCACACCCTGATATTTTCAAAGCGAGCGCCGGCGACTGGACTATTGATCACGCCCACAAACCAAGTCTCACTTACATACCCTACCTTGTGACCGGCGACGCGTATTTCGGCGACCTTCTCGCGATGCAAGCAGCGTACGCGATCTTCGGGCGCTGGCCGGAATTGCGCGAGGGCGGATTGAAGGCGATGGATAATGGGCAGCTTCGCTCATCGGCATGGTCGCTCCGCGATCTTTCGAACGCGGCCTATATCCTGCCGGACAATGATCCGCTCAAAGCGTACTTCCAAAAAGCGCTATCTGAAAACCTTACAGCAATACAGGAAAAGTATGTCGCCAAGCGCACACGCAAGGACGCCGGAGAACTCGAAGGGTATTTCGATGAGCTGATTGAGCGCGAGCCGGAGCGGATCAGTCCCTGGCAGAATGACTTCATGACGCTGGCGCTTTACGCCGCGCAACGACAGCATGAGGGTGAGACGGCGGAGGCCGCAAATGCGCTGCTCGACTGGACGTCGAATTTTCAGGCCGGGAGGTTTCTGACGGACGCTTATGATCTGAAACGCGCCCCGGCGTACGCGCTCGCCGCGAAAATCGCCCAAACGCAAAAGGCTCGCGCCACCTGGAAAGACGTGGCGGCCGCCTCATTTGGAGACACGCCTCCGCCGAAACAAATGGACGGTTATCCGAATTACGCCGCCGGCTATATCGGATCAGCTTATGGGGCGCTCGCGGCGCTGGCGAGCGGCACAAAATCGCTTAACGCCTATGAAGCGTTCGCGAAACTCGCACGCGAAAACGAACGTCATGGCATGTGGCGTGAAAACGAAGATGGCGGTGCGTATGAGAACAACAGCTTCGTTCTGCGACTCGAGACGAGGAACGGCGCACCGCTCACGCGCAAGACGCTATTCACGTCTTCTGGCGGCGCGCCGCAGTTTCGGACAGGCCGCGATGGAAGCGACACGATCACTGGCGATGCGTCGGACGATTTGCTTTTCGGCTTTGGCGGCGATGATATTCTCGATGGCCTGGACGGCGATGATGATTTGTTCGGCGGCGACAATGACGACGTAATTTCCGGCGGTGAGGGAAATGACAGGCTCGTCGGCGGCGACGGCGCCGACACGCTGAACGGCGGCGGCGGCAATGACCTTTTTGCATTTCGCGAAAACGAAACCGGCCGCGACGTGATTGAAGATTTTTCGGCAGATGACGACGCAATTGCAATCATCACCACCGAGTCCGATCCGCCGATGCTATCCGACATAATGCTGCAAACAGACGACGGAGTATTGTTACAGTTTTCTAAAAATTCATCAGTTCTGCTGCGCGGCATCGCTTCGTCGCAATTACGGAATGACCATGTTGTCGTCGCCCGATAAACCTTGACGCCCACGCGACCGCGCGCTCTACTCGCGCCGCGCGACTTTGTTTTGGCCGACACTTTTCGACTTTCGCCCTTCGGCCCGCCGACGAGAGACCCCGAGACCAAGTTGCCTACCAGCAATAACGCGCGTTCGCGCGGCATTGCATCTACACCTCTGAGGAGAGGCGCCGACTAAGGAGACGATACATGGCGAGCGGAACAGTGAAGTGGTTTAATGCGACGAAAGGATATGGCTTTATCCAGCCGGACGAAGGCGGCAAGGACGTCTTTGTTCACATTACGGCTGTACAGGCCGCAGGCTTGCAAGGCCTGAATGACGGACAGCGCATTTCCTACGAACTGACGGAAGAGCGAGGCAAAACTTCAGCGACAGGGCTGCAAGTCGAGTCATAAAATATTCTATATACGAATTGATCTTGCGCCGGCGCCTTTAACGCCGGCGTTTTTATTTATGCAAAATCCTGAACAAGCGACGCAATTGTCTCAGGCTGCAATAATGTCATGTGAGGATAGTTCGGATGACGAACGCCGAGCATTACATCGCCTTTGAACGCCTTGAGCGCCTCAGCCTGCGCGTCTGTGAAGGGAAAATGCAGAAACTGTACTGACGACGCCTTGCCATCCGCCGTTGTCCGGTCCACATCCTCTTCCGCTTTCGCCATTATTTCTTCGTCGCCAAATTTGACAAAGACAGTTTCCTCAACACCGCCAAGGCGGCCAAGTATCGACTTGCGAAGCGTTTCGTCGTCAATCTCAAACATCAGGGTCGCGACGAACTCTCGCCCCTTTGGGATCAACGGATTGTAAGCGGATAGCTCATCGGCGATCTGCGCCTCTCCCCCCTTTTCGATGTAGAGCATCTCGTGGATCTGGAGCCACATCGTGTCGTAGTTCTCAAAGTAGAATGTCGCATAGGGCCCGATGGGTACGCGGCGGTGCTTCTTCACTGAAACGATATCTTTGCGCTTGGCCGCACGGATATTGGCGTAGTCCGACATATCCATGATGTCAGCGCGCGTGATTTCGAACCGGTCGCGGGGTCCGTGCAGATTTACAATGTTGGACATGACGTTCACTCCACTAACGTCGTTACAGGCCGTACGCCTTTGCGAATAATTCAATTGGATGCCATGAGCGCGCCGGCGCGGCGCCTTCCTGCAATTTTTCGATCCCGGTCAGGATATGATCACACGAAAGCGGGCACGTTGACGCCACAAATGCGTTGTGCACATCAAGCGCTTTGCGCGCGACCGGCTTGCCGACCTTATGCGCAGTATCGTGATTTTCCTGTTTGACGCCCCAGGTCCCGCCGTGCCCGGAGCAACGCTCAATCACCGTGACGTCAGTGTTCGGGATTAACTTCAAAAGCTCCGTAGACTTCTGTCCGATATTTTGCGCCCGGCTATGACAGGAGATGTGAAGCGTGACGCCGCCCTTGATCGGCCTCAAACCGTCGGCGAGTCCTTCGTTCTTCGCCACATCCATCAAATACTGGTCGAAATCCATGGTCGCTGCGGCGAGCGCCTTAACGTCGCTATTGTCCGGGAGAATGAGCGGCCATTCGAACTTCAACATCAGTGAACAGGACGGCACCAACCCCATAATCGTGTAACCCTGCTCCACAAGCGGGCGCAACGCAGCGGCGACCTTTTCAGCATTGGCCGCGACTTTCTCTAGATTGCCTTGCTCAAGTTCCGGCATGCCGCAGCAGGCGGGATAGACGACTTCCGCGTCAATGCCGTTTTTCGCCAGAACGTTGAGCGCGGCCTCCCCAATCTCCGGCTTGTTATAATTCCCAAAGCACGTGGCGTAGACCGCGAGTTTTCTTTTGCCGTAGGCGGGCGCCGCCCGGTTGATGTCACGTTTTCTTCCGGCGCGCGATTTCAACGTGCGCGTGTTGTAACGCGGCAAGGTCGCGTCCGGGTGCACATCGGCGATTTTGTTGATCAAGGTGCGCACGCGCTTGTGTTTCTTGTTCGTCGCCCAATTAACAACGCCGGCCACAGGACGCGCCATCGCGCCATTGCGATCGGTCTTCACCATCTGATTGTCGATGAATTCGGTTTCGCCCTTGCGTTGCTGGATGGCGCGATAGCGGAGCATCAAATGGGGGAAGTCCACATTGAACTCATGAGGCGGCACATACGGACATTTCGTCAGAAAACACATGTCGCAAAGCGTGCAACCATCCACAGTGTCTTTGATGTCCGCGTGGGTTAAATCCTCAACTGCTTCATTCTTGCTTTCGTCGATGCGATCAAAAAGCGTTGGAAAACTGTCGCACAGATTAAAGCAACGCCGACACGAGTGGCAGATGTCGGCGACGCGCCGAAATTCCTTGTCGAACACGGCTTCGTCGTAAAATTCGTCATCCCGCCAAGGGATGGGGTGGCGCACCGGCGCGTCCAGCGACCCTTCGCGCGCGGAGGGACTGCCGGCCACGTCCTTCTTATCTGACGACATTCGATATTCCCGAATTCGAGGAGCAGGCGCTACGCGCCCTAAAGGGCAAGAAAAAAGGCGGTCGTAAAACCGCCTTTCTCCTAAATTGCGCTGTTAGCTTGCGACTTCGTCCAGCGTTTTCTGGAATTTCCCGGCGTGAGACTTCTCGGCTTTTGCAAGCGTCTCGAACCAGTCCGCAATTTCGTCGAACCCTTCGTCGCGCGCTGTACGCGCCATGCCCGGATACATGTCCGTGTACTCATGGGTCTCACCCGCAATCGCGGATTTCAAATTGGCGATGGTGTCGCCGATCGGCTCACCCGTGGCGGGATCGCCCACCTCTTCTAAGAATTCCAGATGCCCGTGGGCGTGTCCGGTTTCACCTTCGGCTGTTGAGCGGAAAACGGCGGCCACGTCATTGTGGCCTTCGATATCGGCTTTTTGCGCGAAATACAGGTAGCGACGATTCGCCTGGCTCTCGCCTGCGAATGCGGCCTTTAGATTTTCTTCGGTCTTAGAACCCTTAAGGGACATAAGTCTCTCCTCCTCATCTGAATTGTCGCGTCCGGGAATCTGCTCCGCCGCATCGTTAAGCGACCGTATCGCCAAGTCAATCGATCTTAGTGAGTTTCAAAGTCGCACATGGCTTTGATGACGTTATCGAAGACGAACAACGACATCCCAACCGACAACGACTGCGCCGTCCGGCGGCTCGGGCAGTCCCAACACCTGGATTTCCTGTGAAGGAATATCCGTCAGTTTTTTGGTGGTTTCATTATAATAGTGATGGTGCGGCGATGTATTCGTGTCGAAAATAATCGCGCCGCGTTCAGCGCCGTGTACTTCGCGAAGCAAACCGGCGTCTGAAAAATTATGGAGTGTATTATAGACTGTCGCCAGCGCTACGCCTTCACCGGAATGCTGGAGCCTCTCCGCCACCCACTCCGCCGTGACATGACGATTCTCACCGTCGCCAAATAGAACGCGTGTTACGCTGAGACGCGGCCTTGTGGCACGCAGTCCGTGTTTCTCGAGGGTAGCATGAGCGCTGAAATCGGTCATACTGCACACTACAAACTTGTCACGTTTCAGGCAAGCATCGAGAACATGTTGATTTCAATACTCTTCTCCGAACCTGTCCTCCACGAGCTTGACAAGCGTATCGAGCGCCAAGGCGGCCTGCGGCCCGCTAGCAGTGATTTTTATGTCGCTGCCGATACCCGCGCCGAGCGTTAAAAGGCCCATAATCGAGCATCCGCCGACATCATAACCGTCTTTCGAGACACGCACGGCTGCGTCGAACGAGCCCGCCACTGCACAGAATTTCGCCGAGGCGCGCGCATGCAGACCGCGCTTGTTGCGGATCGTCACCGTCGCGCTTTGAGGGTCGCTCATTCTTCGTCGGACGCCTCGCCGGACAAAACCCACGAAGCGACATTAATGTATTTCCGCCCCGCTTCGTGCGCCGCCGTGACCACCGCTTTCAGATCGGTTTCCGCGCGGATCGACGCGAGCTTGATCAGCATGGGAAGGTTCACGCCGGCGACGACTTCCGCATTGGCCTTTTCCATAACCGATATCGCCAAATTTGACGGCGTGCCGCCGAACATGTCCGTCAGGATGATGACGCCGTCGCCTTCGTCCACATCTTGCGCGGCCTTCAAAATATCGGCACGGCGCTTTTCCATGTCGTCGTCGGCGCCGATGGAGACCGCTTTGATGCGTTCCTGCGGACCGACCACATGTTCTGTGGCAGCGACGAATTCTTCGGCCAGACGGCCATGGGTCACGATCACTAGTCCGATCAACGACGATCTCCGCAGTCTTAATCAAGGATGCTATTGGGACGCGCCTTACGGCTTTTGTCCAGCTAAAATCGATCTCAATATGAGACGAATGCGCTGTTCGGCGCCAGAATCATGCGCCAGCGGGAAGAGACGCGCTTCACCTCCAGCGTGGGAGAACAATGCCTCCTCCGGCAGCCGACGGTTTGCAGCGTCAAGGTCGAACACCGCCGTAACAGGTGTCGCCGAGGCCGCCGCCATGCGCGCCGGACCGAAACCCCTGATTTCGATGAGGCCCCGGATCGCGGCCGGCGTTTGCGCGAGGAGACCTCCGCCGCGAAAGGATAAGATCACCGCGTCATCGGCGACAAGGCGCGTGCGCCGCCACGGGCATGTTTCAATGAGGGCGAGCGCAATGGAGGATTTGCCCGACCCGGGCGCGCCCCGAAGGAGGACACCCGCCAGCGGACCGTCCGGGTCGACCGAGACCGCGACGGCCGTCCCCGCCACAGGATTTTCTGTTTCCGCCTCGCTCATCTCAGCCTTGAAGCCTGAAAAGCCGTCGCCGGCTGCGGCCATTCCTCGCCAGTTCCCGCCATTCGCCTCTCCTTTCACGCGCGACGAACAGGCGCCTTGCATCTCCCCGATGCATCACCTATTTACCTGGCGTCGCGGTATTTCGCGGCGTCCATCCTTCAAAAAGACCCACGCCTTTGAGCAATCATAACAAGGGTCTTTGAAACGCAAACCTTTATTCTCTTTGTTCTCCCTGCGCCTGATTTGCGTCGCGCCGGTTGAGAAATGGAAATTCAAATGACCAACGCCACCGATATCACCCACATGTCGCTCCAGGAGCTCAACCAGAAGTCGCCGAAAGAGCTTTTCGAGATCGCCGAAGATCTGGAGATCGAAAACGCCAACTCCTTGCGCAAGCAAGACTTGACCTTTGCGATCCTCAAAAATATGGCGAGCCGTGATATCGAGATTTCCGGCGGCGGCACGTTGGAAGTCCTGCCCGACGGCTTCGGCTTTCTTAGAAGCCTTGAGGACAACTATCTGGCGGGGCCAGACGATATTTACGTCTCGCCTTCGCAAATTCGCCGCTTTGGTCTGCGCACGGGCGACACGGTCGAAGGCGCCGTGCGGGCGCCGGCCGATGGAGAGCGTTACTTCGCCCTTTTGAAAATTTCCTCGATCAACTTTGAACCGCTCAGCGCCATCAGCCATCGCGTCCATTTCGATAACCTGACGCCGCTCTATCCCGACGAAGCGCTAAAGATGGAGATCGAGAATTCGGATAACAAGGATCTGACGGGTCGGGTAATCGACATTGTGGCGCCGCTCGGTAAAGGCCAACGGTGCATGATTGTCGCACCGCCGCGCGTCGGTAAGACTGTCATGATGCAGAACATCGCGAAGTCAATCGCGGCGAACCATCCCGAATGCTTCGTG
>JBCAXE010000030.1:0-43402 GCA_038534195.1 Pseudomonadota bacterium | reverse complement strand
GCGTCTCGCGCAGGCCTCTCTACGACGAAACGAACCCTCTCGCGGGAAGACCGCCCGCGGAGACGATGAAGGCTGGACGATGAAAGGAAGGAACATGCCACGGCAAAAGCCAGCGCCAAGCGAGAACCGCCTGGGCGATCAAGGCGCACAGACGCCGGCGCACAGGCTTGACCGCCGCGTCACGAAGGCGATGACGCGCGGGCTCTTTGCGCTTTACGCTGCGCGCGCCCGGGCGCGCGGGGCGTCCGCCGTGTCGCCGCGCGATTATTATTGCGGCTGCCGCGTCAGCCGCCGCACCTGGCTGCCGGCCTGTTTCATTGCGCGCCCCTGCCTGCGACGTAAAACTCTTTCGCGAGGACCTTGAGTCATGTTTGATGGCTTCATGAGCGAAACGCCCGCCCCGCCCGCCTCCAAGAGCGACATCCTCAAATCCGTTTTCGGGTTCGACGGCTTTCGCGACGGTCAGGAAGAGATCGTCGACGCGGTGATCGAGGGGCGCAATATTCTGGCAGTCATGCCCACAGGCGCGGGCAAGAGCCTTTGTTATCAATTGCCCGCGGTGATGGCCGACGGATTGACCGTCGTCGTATCGCCGTTGATTGCGCTGATGGACAACCAGCTCGCGCTTTTGAACAGCGCCGGCGTCGCCGCCGGCGCGATCCATTCCAACCGGCCGCGCGCAGATAGCGTCGCGGACTGGCGGCGCGCGCAGTCCGGCGAGATGAAGCTCCTTTATATGGCGCCGGAACGGTTGATGACGCCGCGCATGATCGCTGCGTTGAAGGCGCTGAATGTCGCGCGGTTCGTCGTCGACGAAGCCCACTGCGTCAGCCAATGGGGTCATGATTTCCGCCCGGATTATCTGGCGCTCGGCGATTTGCGGACGCATTTCCCGGAAACGCCCGTCGCCGCGTTTACCGCCACGGCCGATGAGCGCACGCGCGATGAAATCAAAACGCGCCTTCTTGGCGACAAGGGGCTCGTTCATGTGCACGGCTTTAACCGTCCGAACATCGATATTGCGATCACGGAGAAATTCCAGGGAAAGAACCAGCTTCTCGCCCTGCTCGAGGACCATAAGGGCGAGCAAGGGATCATCTATTGCCTCTCGCGCAAGGAGACAGAAGAGATCGCCGCGCTCCTGCGCGACCATGGCTTGCGCGCCGTCGCCTATCACGCCGGGCTCGCGCCCGAGGAGCGCACCGAACGCCTTAATGATTTTCTGACCGAACCCGATCTCATTGTCGCAGCCACCGTCGCCTTTGGCATGGGCATCGACAAGCCGGACATCCGGTTTGTTTTTCACTATGCGCTGCCGGCGTCGATCGAGGCCTATTATCAGGAGATCGGGCGCGCGGGCCGCGACGGCGCCCCTGCCCGCGCGGTCATGCTCTATGGCGGCGGCGACGCCGGACGGCGCCGGCGTATGATTGAGAAGGGCGACGGCGATGCGGCGCCCTCAAGCGCGGCGATGGGCGAACACCGGCGGCTCGACGAGCTGGTGGCGCTTTGCGAAGCGGTGACCTGTCGCCGCGAGGCGCTGCTCGCCCATTTCGGCGAGACAATTTCGCCTTGCGGCGCTTGCGATATCTGCCGGCAGCCGCCGGAAATGGTCGATGCGAGCGCGGAAGCCGCGCTCGTTTTCGACACGATCCGCGCGACCGGTCAGATGTTCGGCCCTGCTTTTCTGATCGAGGTGATGCGCGGCGCCGACACGCAAAAGGTGCGTGAACGGAACGCCGACGCCCTCGCCGTTTACGGGCGCGGCAAAACCCATAACGCTGCGGCGTGGCGATCGATTATTCGCCAACTCGCAGCCGCCGGTTTCATCGACGCCGATCCCCAGTATGGCTCCTTGCGTCTGACGCCCGCCGCTGAAGGCGAGGTGCGGTTTGAAATGCGCAAATCGACAAAAATTGCGCGGCGGCGAAGCGGCGGCGCGCCGCTGCCGAGCGGCGTCAGCGAAACGCTTCTTGCGGCGCTGAAGGAAAAGCGCCTGACCCTTGCGCGCGAACGGGGCGTGCCGGCCTTTGTTATTTTCACCGACCGAACGCTGATGGATATGGCTAAACGCAAACCCGACAGCGCATCGGCATTTGGCGAGGTTTTCGGAATCGGCGCGGCGAAGGTCCGCGAATTCGCCGCCGAATTTCTCCCCGTCATCGCGCACGCCGGCGAGGAGGCGCACCATTGATCCGCTTTTTCGTTTCCATTCGTCGCAAGGACGCTGGCGCCCGCCGCGCAAGCCCGGCACATTAGCGTCATCTATTGACCACACGCGGGAGGCGATCATGACGAAATTTTTAACTTTAAGCGCGAGCGCGGCGGCGTTGCTCGCAAGTGCGGCGCTCACCCAGGCTTCGGCCCAGGAAACGCGCACTTATGATGTGGGCTCGTTCAGCGCCATCGACATCGCCGCGGGGATTACGGCGGAAGTTGTGATCGGATCGGCACAGGAAGTCCGGGCTGAAGCCGACCGCGGCGACTTTGACGATCTGCGCATCCAGGTGCGGGGCGACACGCTGGAAATCAAGCGCGATTGGCGCGGCGGCTGGGGACGTAAAAAACCTCAGTACACCGTTTATGTAACGGCGACCGATCTTGAAGGAATTGACGCGTCGTCAGGGTCTTCGATTTCCGCAGAAGGCGTCACCGGCGGCGACTTTGAAATTGACGCGTCCAGCGGCGCTTCTGTGAAAGTCGCCGGCGATTGCGACACGCTGACCGCTGAAGGGTCAAGCGGCGCCACGGTCCGGGCAAAGGGTCTTGAATGCCAGTCTGTCGAAGCGGACGCGTCAAGTGGGGCGAGCCTCGCCGTTTTCGCCAGCAAGAGCGTTGACGCTGAGGCGTCCAGCGGCGCCAGCGTTTCGGTTTACGGCGAGCCGACCAACGTTTCCGCCGACAAATCGAGCGGCGGCAGCGTAAAGATCAAAAAATAATCTTTACAAAGATTATTTAAGAAAGCGCGGCGCGCAGCGCTTCGGCGATCGCATCGACCGCCGCGCCCGCCTTGGCGCCGTCAGGCCCGCCCGCCTGCGCCATATCGGGCCGGCCGCCGCCGCCCTTTCCGCCCACGGCGGCCGCGCCCGCGCGCACAAGATCGACCGCGCTGATGCGATCGACTAAATCGTCGGTGACGCCCACGGCCACCGCCGCCTTACCGTCATTGACGCCGATAAACGCCACGGCGCCGGCGCCGATCTTCTGCTTCGTCTGATCAATCAGTCCACGAAGGTCTTTCGCTGATACACCTTCGAGAACGCGCCCCACATAGTTGACGCCCGCAACGTCCTGTACGTCGTCAGCGCCGTTCGCGCTAGAACCGCCATTTGTTCCACCGCCTAGCGCCAACGCTTTCTTCGCCTCGGCGAGATCGCGCTCCAATGTTTTACGCTCGGCGAGCAGCGTCCCGATCCGCGCAGCCACGTCGCCAACCGGGCTCTTCACCGCATCGGCGATATGGCGCGCAATGTCCGCCTGCCCTTGAAGATGGAGGCGCGCCGCCTCACCGGTAAGCGCCTCAATGCGGCGCACGCCCGCCGAGACAGCGCTTTCACTGATGATTTTGAACAGTCCGATATCGCCCGTCCGCCGCACATGGGTGCCGCCGCAGAGCTCGACGGAATAGGGCTTACCCGCATCGTCAAGCTCTGCGCCCATTGTCAGCACCCGGACGTCATCGTCATATTTTTCACCAAAGAGCGCAATCGCGCCAGACTCCACGGCGTCGTCATAAGGCATGATGCGTGTTTCGACGCCTGTGTTTTGGCGCACGACGGCGTTCACATCCTTTTCGATGGCGGCGAGTTCATCGGCGCTTACGGGCTTTGGATGGGAGAAGTCAAAACGCAAACGGTCTTCCGCGACGAGCGAACCTTTTTGCGCCACATGGTCGCCAAGAATGGCGCGCAACGCCTTATGAACAAGGTGTGTCGCGGAATGGTTCGCCCGCGTACGGTTTCGGCGCGCGGCGTCAACGCTCAGATTCGCCGCGTCTCCCCGCTTGACAGCGCCCTTCTCAACAACGCCGATATGACCGTGCAAAACGGACGCGCGTTTTTTGACGTCGCTAACGCGAATAACAGTTTCGTCACCGATGCGAATAACGCCCGCATCGCCGGCTTGTCCGCCCGACTCCGCATAGAAGGGCGTCTGGTTGACGATCACTTCAATCTTGTCGCCTGCCTTCGCTTCCTCAACGAGCGCCCCGTCTTTCACAATCGCCTGAACAACGCCTTCGGCGTCATCGTGCACATAGCCGAGGAACTCCGTGACGCCGGCCTCCTCGCGAACGTCGAACCAAAGCGTTTCGTCGGCGGCGTCGCCCGACCCCGCCCACGCGGCGCGCGCGGCCGCTTTTTGCGCTTTCATGGCTTCATCGAAACCGGCCGTATCGACAGCGCGCCCCTGACGGCGGAGCGCGTCTTCGGTGAGATCAAGGGGAAAACCAAATGTGTCGTAGAGTTTAAACGCCGTCTCGCCGGGCAGCGTTTCGCCATCGCCAAGCGCGCTCACTTCCTCGTTAAGAAGCTTCATGCCGCGATCCAGCAGTCCACGGAATTTTTCTTCTTCGCCGCGAAGGGTTTCAACGATGAGCGGTTGCGCGCGCACGAGTTCCGGAAACGCCGCGCCCATTTCATCGGCGAGCACCGGCGCTAACTTTGCAAGCACGGGGTCGCGCGCGCCGAGACCGTGCGCATATCGCATCGCCCGCCGCATGATCCGTCTCAGGACGTACCCGCGACCTTCGTTAGATGGCGACACGCCGTCGGCGATCAGGAATGAACTTGCACGCAGATGATCCGCGATTACCCGATGGGCGGGCGCATCCTCGCCCTCGGCTTTGCGCCCTGTTAAGTCGACGCAGGCGTTAATCAGCGTTTTGAAAAGATCGACGTCATAATTGTCATGAACGCCTTGCAGAACGGCGGCGATGCGTTCCAGCCCCATACCCGTGTCGATCGAAGGTCTGGGCAGATCAACCTGCGCGCCGTCGCCATGCTTTTCAAATTGCATGAAAACGAGATTCCAGATCTCGATGAAACGGTCGCCGTCTTCATCGGGCGATCCGGGCGGACCGCCTTCGATGTGATCGCCATGGTCATAGAATATTTCCGAGCACGGACCGCATGGACCAGTGTCGCCCATGGCCCAGAAATTATCATTGGTCGCGATGCGGATTATCCGGTCATCGGGAAGACCCGCAATCTTCTTCCAGAGATCGAAGGCTGTATCGTCGGTATGATAGACCGTGACAAGCAGCCGGCTTGCGTCAAGACTGAATTCCTTCGTGACGAGCGTCCACGCAGCATCGATCGCTTCTTCCTTGAAATAGTCGCCGAAAGAGAAGTTGCCGAGCATCTCAAAAAAGGTGTGGTGGCGCGCGGTATAACCCACATTATCGAGATCATTATGCTTGCCGCCAGCGCGCACGCATTTTTGCGATGACGCGGCCCGCACATAGTCGCGAGTTTCTGCGCCAGTGAAAATGTTCTTGAAGGGAACCATGCCGGCGTTGACGAACATCAGAGTCGGATCGTTCTGCGGCACGAGGGGCGCGGATTGAACCACCGTATGGTCGCGGCTTTCAAAGAACGACAAGAAGGCGGAGCGGATATCTTTCAGGGAGGTCATGACGGCGCAGTCTTATTTTCTATCATCAATCCGGTGCGTTGGTCGGCGGGTTGCTCGGCGGCCAGACTGTTCTCACAATCCGGACGGTTCTCAAAATAAATCGCCCGCGCCAATGCCGAGAGAGCTCGGACCGGCGCGGGCTTCCATGCAGCATTACAGAATGTAAGGCGTCCTGAGAAGACCGCAAGCGACAGAAATCCGCTACGCGGAAACCATGCAGAAGACGTTGAGCTTGTTGCCGTCGAGGTCGCGAAAATATCCGGCGTAAAAGCCGCTGTCGCCGCGCTTGCCGGGCGCGCCTTCGTCGGCGCCGCCGAGCGCCAAGGCTTTGGCGTGCAACTGATCCACCTTCCCCGGGGTGTCAACGGCGATGGCCACCATCACCCCATTGCCGACGGTGGCGGCGTTTCCATCATGCGGCTTGATCACGGAAATCGCCGGCGCTTGCGGTCCTGTGTTCCACGCGATGAAGGTGTCGTCCTCCATCATCCGTTCCGCGCCAATCTCACTGAGAAGCGCATCGAAGAATGTCGCCGATTTATCAATATCGTTTGTTCCAAGCGTCACATACCCAATCATTATTTTCTCCCTTCGCTTTCAGGTTCACAGGCCAGCCATTCCAGATCAGTTCAAAAAAAGAGGCGACACGTCAAAACGCGCCGCCCCAAATAATTTCTTTCCGCGGCGGGTTACGCTTCCAAAGCCTTGTCGTCATCGCTCTCATTTTCGCCGGTGAGCATTTCTTCGGCGACGAGGCCAGCGTTCGCCCGGATCGCTCGGTCGATCTCCGCTGTCATATCAGGGTTATCCTTCAAGAACTGCTTCGCGTTCTCGCGCCCCTGCCCGATACGTTCGGAGCCATAGGAGAACCAGGACCCCGACTTTTCGATCACGCCGGCTTTAACGCCAAGATCAACAAGTTCGCCCATGAGCGAGATACCTTCGCCGTACATAATGTCGAACTCGACTTGCTTGAACGGCGGCGCAACTTTGTTCTTAACAACTTTGACCCGGGTCTGATTGCCCACAACCTCATCCGCCTTTTTAATCGCGCCGATGCGGCGAATGTCGAGGCGCACAGAGGAATAAAACTTCAGAGCGTTGCCGCCGGTTGTTGTTTCAGGCGAACCGAACATAACGCCGATCTTCATACGGATTTGATTGATGAAGATCACCAGACAATTCGACTTGGAGATGGAACCGGTCAATTTCCTCAGCGCCTGGCTCATCAGCCGCGCTTGCAATCCAGGAAGGCTATCGCCCATCTCGCCTTCCAGTTCCGCCCGCGGCGTGAGCGCGGCGACCGAGTCGATCACCAGGACATCAACGGCGCCCGAGCGCACAAGCGTATCGGCGATTTCCAGCGCCTGCTCGCCGGTATCCGGTTGCGAAATCAACAGATCATCGAGATTGACGCCGAGCTTTTGCGCATAAATCGGGTCGAGCGCGTGTTCGGCGTCGACGAACGCGGCGACGCCGCCCTTCTTCTGGGTTTCAGCCGCCACGTGTAGCGCGAGCGTCGTTTTGCCTGAACTCTCCGGACCATAAATCTCAACAACCCGGCCCTTCGGAAGACCGCCGATCCCCAGCGCAATGTCGAGCCCGAGCGAGCCTGTTGAAATCGCTTCAATGTCTACGACCTCACGGTCGCCGAGCTTCATGACCGAGCCCTTGCCGAACGCCTTATCGATTTGCGAGATCGCTGCTTCCAGCGCTTTTGATTTATCCACGTTATCCGCCTCTACCAGCCGCAACCCTTGTCGTTGCATCGTCGCCTCCGTTGCCTGACCGGGCCTGTCCCGTCAATGGAAAGCTTTGTACCATTTTTGTTCTCATTATGCAATATGGACTATTTCTCTGTTTTTAAGCGATTTATTCGAATTCGTTTTTACAATGTTCCGATTCTGGCGATCAGTCGCGCCCGCCGCCGGCGCGCCCTGCAAGCTCCGCCGATTCGTTGGTCTGGTCCGGATCGCGTTCGCCGCCGAAAAGCCGGGAAACGTAATAGAACAGGACGCCGAGACTAATGACAATCATCGCGAAACCGCCCTCAACCGGTCTATCGATCAGGACGTAAATCAAGGCCCATCCGGTCAGGCCAAGATAGACCAGCGGCGTGAAGGGATATCCCGTAAGCCTATAGGGCCGAGGCAAATCGGGTTCGCGCCACCTTAAAACGTAGACGCCAAGGACCGTGAAAAAACTGTTCAACGCCACGGCGAACCCAGCAAAAATTAGGATCGACTGAAAGCTCGACGTCACAATGAACAAGATTGCCAAACCTGATTGCACGTAAATGGCGGTCGCCGGAATATTGTCGCTGTTAGTGACGCTTAGCCGCCGAAACGCAGAGAAATCCTCGCCGATCACTTGCAAAACTCTCGGACCTGCGATCGTCATCGCGCTAACCGTAGAAATTAGTAAGCTCGCCATTATGAGCCCGGCGAAGTCCGCCACGGTATCGCCAAAAGCGAAACGCGCTGCGATCAGGCCGATTTCCACCTGCCCTGTCATCGCTTCAATCGGCGCCGCCATTAAGAACACGGCGTTCAACAAAAGATACAGCAGAATGACAGTCGCCGTGGCGAGCGCGAGAACCTTCGGCAAGGCTTGCTGTGCGTTCTTTAGCTCGCCGCTCAAGTATGCTGCGGCATTCCATCCGGTATAAGCGAAGCTTACATAGATCAGCGACACCGCAAACGCACCGCTAAACACGACATCTGTGTCGCCAGGCGCGGGCGCTAAAGACGCTGACTGAGGCGGCTCAATCAATGCGACCGCTGCTGCTGAGAACGACAGGATGATCAGCACTTTCGCCAGGGTGAGCCATTGCTGGAAGGCGCCGCTTGCGTTGCGTCTTCCGGCATGGATCAACGCTAACGTAACAACCAGAACGCAAGCGAGGAGCTTGCGCCAACTGTCCGGCGGATTATGGGCGAATACGGATAGGGCGTAGGCGCTAAATGTAATCGCCGCCAACGCCACGGGCGCAGCGAACCCTATCGTCGCCGAAATCCATCCCGATGTGAAACCGGCCGCTGGATGATAAATCCGCGTGAGGAAGTTATACTCACCGCCCGATCTTGGTAACGCGGCGCCAAGCTCAGCGTAGGACATTGCACCGCTAAGCGCCGCCAAGCCGCCGGCCAGCCACAACACCATGATTACAAACCCGGACTGAATTTCCAGAAGCTGAAATCCGAGACTGGTGAAGACGCCCGTCCCCACCATATTCGCGATCACCACGGCGACAGCCGTCCAGAACGAATATTTCGATGCAAAATTTCTTGCGCGTTCTCTCACGCCGCCCCGCCCCTCAACACATCGAAAAACTTGCGCAAATCAACGCGAACGCAAGCGTGAATTTGCAGTTCCGGTCCACAAATCAGCGCTATCCCTGGCGCGAAAAAGATTACGATCGTTTGTTGCAGAAATACGACATCAATTTGGACCTGGGTAACAAAGCGTTAACCAACTGTTTTCAAAAGATTAACATCAAAGCTAGCGATTTCTGTCGGAAAAAAAACTGAATTGGCAGAAAATAATTCAAATTGGCGTCATCCAAGCCGATTTGATTAACGAAACGAACGCGCTAGATTTTTACAGAGGCTTTGTATCAGCGAGGGAAATCGAAAAATGAAAAAGTTCTTCTTACATGGCGCAGCCGCTGGAGCGATCGCTGCTGTAGCCACCAGCTTTACTGGGTTTGCGGCGCAAGCGCAGGACGGCGACGAAGCGAGCAATAGCGGTGATGTGATCATCTCTATCGGCACGCGGCGGGATGCTCGGTCTGCGGGCAACACGCCGGCGCCCGTGGATGTGATCGGAGGCGATGAAATTCTGAATCAAGGTGACACAGACATTCAGAATATCCTAAGGACCTCGGTCCCTTCCTACAACGTGAATACGCAACCAATTTCGGACGCGGCGACGCTCGTACGTCCCGCAAATCTGCGTGGGCTCGCGCCCGACTCCACCCTCGTACTCGTTAACGGGAAGCGCCGTCACCGCGCGGCGGTGATCTCGTTTCTCGGCGGTGGTATTTCCGACGGTTCGCAGGGGCCCGATATTTCCGTAATTCCTGCCATCGCATTGAAACAGGTTGAAGTTCTGCGTGACGGCGCCGCTTCCCAATATGGATCTGACGCCATCGCCGGCGTGATAAACTTTGCTCTGAAGGACTCTGACGGCGGCGCCAGCTTTGAAGCGGAATGGGGTCAGACCTACGAAGGCGATGGCGACCAATATTCAATCTCCGCGAACGTCGGCCTTCCGATCCCTGTGGGAGAAGGCGGTTTCGTCAACATTAGCGCCGAATACGGCGAAATCGACGCGACAAGCCGTTCCGTGCAGCGCGACGACGCCGCTGCGTTGATTGCAGCTGGTAATACGGCCGTCGGAGACATAAGCGTCAATACCGTTACCGATGAAGTCGTTCAGATTTGGGGCCAGCCAAACGTCAATGACGACGTCAGCATTTTTGTGAATTCTGCTGTTCCGTTCTCCGACAAACTCGAAGCCTATGTTTTCGGTAACTATGCCGAACGCCAAGTAGAGGGCGGCTTTTTCTATCGTAATCCCAACACACGCGGCGGCGTCTTCTCAAATGATGGCGGCGCGACATTGCTGGTGGGCGATCTGACGGCTGACGGGTCCGGGGCCTGCCCAACCATTCCAATCGTTGACAATGTTCCTGATCCGACAGCGCTGGCCGCAGTGACAGCAGATCCGGACTGCTTTGTTTTCAATGAACTCTTCCCTGGCGGATTTACGCCTCGATTTGGCGGCGACCTGGAAGATAAGTCGGTTGTTGCAGGTATCCGCGGCGCATTCGGAATAATGAATTATGACATCAGCTACACGTATGGTCGCAATGATGTTGACTTCTTTATCAACAACACCGTCAACGCGAGTTTAGGTCCAAACACGCCGACATCCTTCAACCCCGGCGGCTACAGCCAGATTGACAACAACATCAACGTTGATTTGGCCTTCGCTATTCCGAATGATGCTTTCGCATCGGACATCGGCCTCGCGATCGGTTTTGAACATCGCGAAGAAACATTTGAGATTCGCGCAGGCGACCCTCAGTCGTTCGAGCTTGGACCGCTTTCCGCCCCATCCGCGGCTTTCCCGACCGGGCAAGGCTTCGCCTCCAGCTCAAACGGATTTGGCGGCTTTACACCTGCTAGTGCGGGAAGCAACTCTCAAAGCAACTATGCGTTCTATTTCGACACTGAAGTTGACGTGACTGAAAACTTCATTCTTCAGGGAGCTGTCCGTTACGAGGACTTCTATGATTCATTTGGCGATACGCTGAATTACAAGATCGGCTTACTGTACAACTTTACGGACAATCTAACCCTCCGCGGTACTTGGAGCACAGGTTTCCACGCGCCGACTGCCGGACAAGCAAATGTCAGCAACATCACAACAGCATTTGCTGGCACGATGTTGGTTGACCAAGGCACAATTCCGCTTTCGAGCGCCGCTGGCCAATTCATCGCGGACCGTCTCGAACTCAGCACGGGCGTCCGTCCGTCGCTTGGGCCGGAAACGTCCCGTAACTTCACGATCGGCGCAGCCTTCGATCTTGCTGATTTTAATTTCACGATCGACTACTTCAATATCCTTGTAGACGATCGGATTTCGATTTCAGATCAACAAAGCTTTATCGGCGAATTGGTGGAAGTCGCCGGCGAAAACGGCGTTATGCTGCCAGCGAACCCGACCACAAGCCAAGCTTTGTTTGCGCTCGACGCAGCGGGCATTCTCAATGCTGCTGACTTCGCTGGTTCAGAAGATTTGACAAGCTTTGGTTTCTTCTCGAATTCGTTCGACACCAAGACACAAGGTATCGACATTGTCGCTAGCCGCGACTTCAGCTTCTACGGCGATACCAGAACGACGGTGGCCTTTGCAGGCAACTGGACCGATACCCAAGTCGTCGATCGAGGACTTGACGGCGCTGCGCCGTTGTCGGTCGGACGGGCGCGTCAATTGGAGGATAACGTTCCTTCTTTGCGCGGTAACATGACCATAAACCACTTCCAAGGTCCGTTCCGCGGCTTGCTGCGCATCAACTACTGGGGTGACTATTTCGAATGTCACCTCGATGCGGTGAATAACATTGAAGGCGATGGATGCGACTTGCCGATCAACGCCACTCCTGAGACGACGGTTGATCTTGAGGCGGCTTTCACCGTGGCTGATAAGGTTCAGCTCATCGCAGGCGCTCAGAACGTCTTCAACGAATTCCCAGACGAGAATCCATTCCAAGGCATTGTGGGTTCGCTCTATCCCGCAACAGCGCCAGGCGGATTTTCAGGTGGCCTTTACTACTTCAAGGTCCGCGCGGACTTTTAATTCCGCATAGAACACTAATTCGAGAAAGCCCCGCCCGTATCGGCGGGGCTTTTTTTATGTGCCTATTTTTTCTGGCGACGCGTCCTTAAAGGACGCGCGCCGTTCCGCGCTTGGGAAAAACAAGTAGGCAAGCAACAGAATGTAACTTGCGTAATCCCAGCTTAACGCCAAAACCCAAACGTCTGAGAAGATATTGAAGTTTTTCAAGACAGCGTCGCGGGGCGTCATCACGGATAGCTTGGCGACGCTTTCCTGTTGAACTACTGCGAGCGTTCGCGCTTTCTTCTCCTTTGGTTCAACATCAGGTTGGTCCGACGCAAAAAGACTCAACAAGATATTGATGCCGCGTTCAGGTGACGCCTCGGCCGCGGACTCGATCGGCGCCGGCGGCTTACGGAGCCTCTGCTTTCGAATGAGCGACTTGAGCGCAGCTTTCACTTCCTCGGCGTATCGATCGATGACGGCCTGCGCCACGCTACCGCTGCGCGAATTTGGGTTGATAAAGGGCTTCGGGTTTGCGCGATCAAAGTTCGTGAGCTGTTGATCCAGCAATGTTTCAATTCGACGATCTTGCCGCCACCGGTTCAGCGTTAATCGGAACTCCTCGAAATCGGTTTCGAATTCGCGCGACCATAGGTCATAATTATCAAAAGCATTGCGACTAAGCTTTTGTTTCAACCCATCGACGACAAGACCGCAGCCTTTTTCATCGTACGGACTCAAGCCGGCGCCGTCGTCGCCCCGCTGGCCCGCAGCGATTATTTCCGACACGCTGGCCTCTAGCGCTGTCAACCATTCTGCAACGCCGTCAATGTAGTCCGTCGCCGCGCCGCGCCCACTGAGGCCTGTTTGTCCGCCCGACTCGCGTTCATTGCGCGAAACACGCTCGACATCTGCGATCGCAAGCTCAAGGTCGTCTTGGAACAGAAAATCTTTTTGGCGATAGGCGACAATCCCGTTGCACTCGGTCTGTAAGCGGGTCAGTTCGCTCGAATAAGTGTAGCGAACTGCATCGACGCCGCCGATTCCGACTACGCTCGTCCACGTGGAAACGAAAAACAAGATGGCTCCAAGGATCGGAATAACCACAAAAAGTTTCACGACCCGCTCCAGGAAATGAAGCATATCGGCCAGGAAACCTTCTGCGCCAGTGCGCCCCTCCATATACCTGAACCAGTCACGATGGCGCACCAATTCCGATCCGCCGACCCAGATTGCGACTGTGAGGAAGAAAACAAACAACCCAAACGCCGGGGGTAACAGGACGTTGCGAAGAAAATCGCTGTTTTCCTGGCTTGTAATGAGGCCGAAGCCAATCGCGGAACTGACCGCGCTAAAGAACGCGGAAGACACGGCGACAACCACGAAAAGCCGTGTGAAGAGCGATGACTGCGTCATGTTTCGCGATACAACAATACGCCACGTAATAAATGCGAGCGCTCCCATAACAAGAAATGCAATAATGATCGCTGCGATGCGGCCGCCCGGCAGACTATCGACCAATCCGTTCGGCCCACCCGCCGCGAGTGCGGCGCCAACGCCCAAAAGAATGCAGGCGAACGCGAAGGCGCTCGCTATAAACTTCACCATAGAATGATTTCCCCTACGCCACGCTGCTAGATTTTTTACGCAACTTTTCTTCGCGCTACTCTAATCAAAAAACTGCGACGACCAACACTCGCATAGGTGGCAAAGCTGAAACTCGCGCTTCTTACTTGCGCCAGATAGAGTTTCCGTCGCCCGGCAAACCAAGTTTTCCCCAGATGTCATCGACGCGCGCGATGACTTCGTCAGTCATCACGATTTGCTCACCCCATTCGCGATGGGTTTCAGGCGGGAGCTTATTCGTCGCATCAAGACCGATCTTTGACCCGAGACCTGATTCGGGCGACGCGAAATCGAGGTAATCGATTGGCGTATTCTCGATCACTGTAATATCGCGCGCTGGATCCATACGCGTTGACAAGGCCCACATCACGTCTTTCCAGTCGCGCGCGTCGATGTCATCGTCAACGGCGATGACCCATTTCGTGTACATAAACTGGCGAAGATATGACCACGCGCCCATCATCACGCGCTTGGCGTGGCCCGGATAGGCTTTTTTCATTGCGATAACGGCGATCCGGTAACTGCATCCTTCGGGCGGCAGCCAGAAATCGGTGATTTCGGGAAACTGTTGGCGCAGAAGCGGAATAAAGACTTCATTCAAGGCCTCTCCAAGCACGCTTGGTTCATCCGGCGGACGCCCCGTAAATGTTGAAAGATAGAGCGGATCTTTACGCATGGTGATCGCGCTGATCGTGAATACTGGGAACTTCTCAACTGAATTATAGTATCCGGTATGATCGCCATACGGACCTTCATCCGCATACTCATCAAGCGAAACGTGGCCCTCGAGAACGATTTCGGCTTCCGCGGGCACTTTCAAAGGGACCGTTTTACAATCGACAAGCTCGGCTTTCTGACCCCGAACAAGGCCGGCGAAATGATACTCTGAAAGCGTATCTGGAACCGGCGTCACCGCGGCGATGATGACACCTGGATCAGCCCCTAACACGGCCGCCGCCGGCAGAGGATCAGACTTAGTCTTTCCCCACCGCTGGTGCTGCTGGGCGCCGCCGCGATGGGCGAGCCATCGCATGATCGTTTTGTTCTTCCCGAGTTTCTGCATCCGATAGATACCGAGGTTGAAATCGTCTTCTTTCGAAGAAGACGGTCCCTTCGTTACGATCAGCGGCCAGGTGATAAGCGGCGCCGGCTCGCCTGGCCAACAAGTCTGGATTGGCAAGTCGTCGAGGTTGATATCATCTCCCTGCAGAACGACTTCCTGGCAGGGTGCGATTCCAATCCACTTGGAGGACGGCTTCATCGCCATCACAGTTTTTGCAAGCGGTAACAATCCCATCGCCTCTTTCAATCCGCCGGGCGGTTCGGGTTGGCGAAGGAATGCCAGAAGTTCACCGACTTCGCGCAATTCTTGTCCGGTCGATCGTTCTTCGCCGCCGAGGGTCACGCCCATTGCAACGCGTTTCACCGTCCCGAACAGATTAACGAGCACCGGGATCGGCGAGACGGCGCCATCCTCCATGACCGGCTTTTCGAAAATGACAGCCGGACCGCCTTCAGCCAGAAGGCGGGTTTGTATCTCCGTCATTTCGAATTTTGTGGAGACGGGTTCGGCGACGCGAATTAACTCGCCCGCTTCTTCCAGACGGTCGATGAAATCCCGAAGCGATTTATACGGCATGTGCCCTCTTTGAAGATCAGTCTTGTCAGCTCGGTCTACCAGCCCCATCGGCCGAGTCCCATCGGAAGCTATGATGACGCTTAATATGACGCATATGTTAACTGCTTTTTCGGTCCCTCGGCTTTACGGTGCCTGTTCTTATCCCTATTTTCCAGATGTGGGGATTGTCACAGCGAGAAGCATTCGGACGGATGGCCGCAGTCTTCGCCGCGATTGAATGAAGGCAGGGAGTCATCGCTCGGCATGTTGCCGATATTGCATCAAATTTTCGGCACGGTCCTGATCCTCGTCGGCCTCGTCGTCCTTCCCCTACCCTTGCCGTTTGGCCTGATCATGATCACGATCGGCTTTGCGCTCCTAGCCCCTTACATCCCTGCGTTCCAGAGACTTGTCAGATCCATGCGCCGCAAATGGCCGGACCTTGACCGGTCGCTAAGGCGTTATAGAAATCGCTTCCCGCCGATCATTCGAAAAACGATCGACAAGACCAACCCGCATGCGCCGGCTGAGTAACGGCGCCCGCCGCTTACTGCCGGAAAACCGCCCATGCGCCTCCATATAGTAGAAACCGGTGAACCGCCCGCGCCATTAAAGAGCCGGTACGGAGACTATCGCACGATGTTCGAGCGCGTGATCTCGCAACACGCGCCAGGGGTCGCATTCACATCAACGGCGATTTATGAAGGCGACGCCTTGCCCGGCCCGTCAGACTATGACGGGGTCATCATCACAGGATCGCCTGCGGGCGTTTATGAAGGGCATGACTGGATCGCGCCCGCCGAAGAGTTCGTACGCCGAGCGGCCGATGCTGGGAAACCGCAGATTGGTATCTGCTTCGGGCACCAATTAATGGCCCAGGCGTTTGGCGGCGTTGTCGAGAAATCCGACAAAGGATGGGGCGTCGGCGTTCATCAGTACGATGTCTTTCAAACGCGCCCATGGATGACGCAAACCACCCAGAAAATCAGATGTACTGTATCGCATCAGGATCAGGTGATTGAAGCGCCAAAAGGCGCGCTAACGCTTGCGGGGTCAGAATTCTGTCCCTTGGGCGCATTATCATATGCTCAAGGACCAGCGATTTCGTTTCAAATGCATCCTGAATTTGATCACGCGTTCGCCGAGGCGCTTATGCGTTTGCGCAAGGATCGAATACCGGGAGAAACCGTCAGTGAAGGAATATCGTCCTTGACCGGAAGGACTGATCGCGATCTGATCTCTCAGTGGATGGCGTCATTTCTGATGAATGGAGAAGGCTAGGCAATGACTGACATCACATTGACGATTGGCGACAAGAATTTGTCCTCCTGGTCGCTGCGCCCCTGGCTTTTAATGACTCATACCGGCATCGCGTTTAAGGAAGAGACGATCTTCCTTGATCGCCCTGAAAGCCGAAAGGAATTGGCGGCAAAGTCGCCATCGGGTCTCGTTCCCTTCTTAACCCATGGCGATGTGAGTATTTGGGATTCGCTGGCGATTGCGGAGTATCTGAACGACTGTTTTCCGGAGAAACAACTTTGGCCCGCAGATAAAGCGGCGCGCGCATTCGCACGCGCGGTCTCCGCAGAAATGCATTCAGGCTTTTCAAACCTTCGCACAGTCTGGCCGATGATGGTCACGCGGAACGCCCTTCGTCACACCACGAGCGGCGGGGTCCAGCGCGATATTGACCGCATCCTGTCGATTTGGGCGGAATGCCGGTCCCGCTTCGGCGGCGGCGGCGACTTCCTGTTCGGCGACTTTTCAATCGCAGACGCCATGTACGCGCCGGTCGTCTCCCGGTTTCAGACCTACGGACCGGTGACCATGGACCAGACGTGCGCGCGCTATATGGACACCATCGCCGCTCTGCCGGCCATGCAGCGCTGGATAGAAAGCGCACGAGATCAGGTCGCAGCGGGTTAGGCGCGGCGGCGCTTGCAGCGGCGGGCGCAAGGTTCTATTCCCCGCTGATGGAAGATAAACAGGCACAAGATATTCTGGCGGGGCTTCTTGAGAGCGCCAAACGCGCCGGCGCGGACGCTGCTGACGCTGTTCTTTATAATGCCGTTTCTCACGGCGTCTCGTGGCGGCTCGGCAATCTGGAGGATGTCGAACGTTCGGAAGGCCTTGATCTCGGCCTTCGGATCATGGTCGGCAAACGCCAGGCCAATGTCTCGACCACGGATATTTCGAAAGACGCGCTCGCCGACCTTGTTGAGCGTTGCGCCGCGATGGCGAAGACGGCCCCGGAAGACCCCTATTGCGGCCTTGCGCCAAAGGAACGCCTCTCCAAGCCGCCATTTCCGGATCTCGACCTCGGCGACTTTAACGAACCGACCACAGAAAATCTAAAGGCGCGCGCCGCGGCTTGCGAAGAGGCCGCCCTCGCCGTCGAAGGCGTCGTCAATTCGTCCGGAGCCGGCGCAAGTTACAGCGAAGGCTCCAAATGGTTCGCCACCACGGACGGATTTTTCGGCGCGTCCGGCGGATCGCACCATAGCGTTTCAGTTAGCGTTTTGGCGCAGGACGAAAACGGCATGGAACGCGATTACGATTACGAATCGAAAACCCACGCCGAAGACATGCGCTCGCCGGAAGCAATCGGCGAACGCGCCGGCCGCCACACGGTGGAACGTCTCTCGCCGCGTAAGGTGAAAAGCCAAACCGCGCCCGTTATTTTTGACAAGAGGCTGTCAAGCTCGCTCCTCGGACATCTCGGCGGCGCGATCAACGGCGCAGCCATCGCGCGCGGCGTGAGTTTTCTGAAAGACAAAATGGGCGAACAGCTCTTTCCGCAGTCAATCACCGTCATTGACGATCCGCACATCAAGCGCGGTCATGGATCGCGCCCGTTCGACGGCGAAGGTCTGCAGGCGGAAAAGCTTAATATCATCAAAGAGGGCGTCCTCACCGACTGGTTTTTGAATAGTGCGCAAGCGCGCCAGCTCGGCCTTGAAAGCAATGCGCGCGCCACACGCGGCACCGGCGGCGCGCCCGGGTCTGGCTCCACGAATTTTTATATGGCGAACGGCGACGCGAGCTTTGAAGATTTACTGCGCGAAGCGGGAGAAGGTCTGCTCGTCACTGATATGTTCGGCCCGCAAGTGAATGGCAATACGGGCGATTATTCCGTCGGTTGTTCCGGTTTCTGGATTGAAAAAGGCGCGAAAGCGTGGCCGGTTAGCGAGATCACGATCGCTGGCAACCTTCTGGAAATGTACGGTGCGTTAAAACCCGCAAATGATCTTGAATTTCGAGGATCGACAAACGCCTCGAGCCTCTTGATCCGTGAAATGACGATCGCCGGCGACTGATCTGACTGGAGTTTGAAGATGGAAAAGCAATTATTGCACCTCGTGTTCGGCGGGGAGCTTGAGAACCTCGAAGACGTTTCGTTCAAGGATTTGAGCAAGCTCGATATAGTCGGCGTCTTTCCGAATTACGCGCAAGCGGAAAAAGCCTGGCGCGGCAAGGCGCAAGCCACCGTCGATAACGCCCATATGCGTTATTTTATTGTGCATTTGCACCGGCTTCTTGATCCGGACGGAGACGGAAAATTCTAATTGCGATCCGCCGCCTGTGACGGCGCCGATCACTCGCGAAGCGTTCCAAACAACTAAGGGACGCAAGCGCGCCTGGCGTGAGTTAATGCTCGGCGATCACGGCGCCTTGCGTCTGCTCTACGACAATACGCATGAGGTCGCGCCCGGGAAACTCTGGCGCACCTATCAACCGTCACCCAAAAAACTTGCGCAATGGAAAGACCGCGGCGTTAAAACTGTCGTCAATCTGCGCGGTGACAAACCGAGCGGTTTTTATTTTCTTGAAGAAGAGGCGTGCGCGCAGCTTGGTCTTGAGCTTGTGACGTTCAGGGTTTTTTCCCGTGACGCGCCCTCTAAAGAGGCAATTCACAGCGTCAAAGATTTATTCAGTAAACTGACCTATCCAGCGATTATTCACTGCAAATCAGGGGCCGACCGCGCCGGATTGATGGCGACCCTTTATCTCTACCTCCACGAAGGCCGTCCTTTGCGCGAAGCCTTGTCCCAATTGTCTTTTCGCTACGGGCATATCAAACAGGGCAAGACTGGCGTTATCGATTACACATTTGAGAAATTTCTGGCTTACGCCAAAGCCGAACAAAAAGACCCGAACGCGCTCGACGCGTTCTACGATTGGGTCGACAATGTTTACGACCCGGCCGCGACAAAAGCTGAATTTCTCGGATCGTGGTGGGGCAATCTCCTCACTGATCGAATTCTCCGCCGCGAATAAATCACTCCGCCGCATCGTTCGCGCGCTCCAATTGAAATTGCGCCAAGCGTCGATAAGCGCTGTCCCGGCTCATTAATGTCTCGTGCGTTCCGGTTTCGATGACGCGCCCTTCGCTCATCACAACAATCAACGCCGCGTTCCGCACAGTGGAGAGGCGATGCGCAATCACCATCGTTGTGCGGCCTTCTGTGAGGCGCGAAATTGCCTCTTGCACTTTGCCTTCCGATGCGGCGTCGAGGGCGGATGTCGCTTCATCGAGAAGAAGAATGGGCGCGTCTTTTAGAAATGCGCGCGCGATGGCGATGCGCTGGCGTTGTCCGCCGGAAAGATTGGCGCCGCCCTCGCCGACCCGTGCGTCATAGCCCCCCGGCAAATCGAGGATAAACTCGTGGGCCGCCGCCGCTTTCGCCGCAGCGATGATTTCCGCCTCATCCGCGCCCGGCCGGCCCATGGCGATATTGGCGCGCACCGTGTCGTCGAAAAGAAAGGCGTCTTGGCCAACGACGGCGATGGCCGACCGCAAAGACGCGATTGTTACATCCGCAATATTCTGGCCATCGATTGTAATCGCGCCCTCGTCCACATCGTAAAAGCGCGCCATCAACGCGAAGAGCGTTGACTTGCCGGCCCCGGACTCGCCCACAATCGCCGCCGTCTCCGCCGGGGGAATCTCTAGTGACAATCCTTTTAAGGCCGCGCTGTCATTGGCGTATGAAAAATGCACGTCCTGGAAGGTGATCGCGCCTTTTTCTATGACAAGATCTTTGGCTCCCGTCGGTTCAACCACACGGGGGCGCATATCGATAATGGTCAGCATGCGCTCAAAAGCGGCGAACCCTTCCTGCATGATCGCATTGAGCGTACTGAGGCTGCGCGCCGGTTGAGAAAGCATGACGAGCGTCACCATAAAGGCGACGAATTGCGGGCCTTCGAGCGCACCGCTTCCGACGCGCCAGGCGCCGGCGACCACAACGCCGGCAATCGCGAGCGCCCCGATCACAAAAATGACCGGTTCGTTGGCCGCACGCATATAAGTGAGGTTTTTTAAAAGCTTCAGACGCGTATTGAACGCCGCAGCGCCGCGTTTCTTTTCATAGGCCTCAAGCTGAAAACTCTTCACCACATCGGCGCCGGCCGCTGTTTCGTTAACGAGAGACGCCACGTCGCCAGCCTGATCTTGCGTCTCCTTCGATTTGCGGCGCAGGTAATGACCGATCGCCGCAATTGGCCAGGCGGCGAGCGCGTAGGCGGCGAGGACAATCGCAAACAAGACGCCGTCATAATAGATCATGACCGCACAAAGACCGGCGAGCGTCAGCGCATCGCGCACGGCCCGCACCAGCCGCGTCAGCGTTTCGCGCAACACCATCGGGTCGTTCGTGAAGCGCGAAATAATCTGGCCGGACGCCTCAGCGCGGATTTGCGCGAAATCGAGCGCCATCAAGCTTGAGAACATGTCCCGTTGAATATCGCGTAGCGCCGACAGGCCCGCGCCAAGGGAGAGCCGCGCTTGCAGATATTGCGCGCCGGCATTCAGAAGCGCGACAACCAATATTAGCGGCGGCCCCCAAACGAGAACATCCCGCGGGGCGGCGGCGAAACGGTTTTCCGAATCAGAAAACGCGGAATTGATCCATTCAACGCCCACTGGGATGGCGCTGTAGGAGGCCGCGTAGACGCCCATCGCCAACAACGCCAAAAGAAAGCGCGCGCTATATTTGCTGAGATAGTTGCGCCAGAGCCGGCGCGCGAGCGTCAGTGTTGATGCGCCGCCCGTCGCTTCGCCATTTTTGTCGGGGTCCGGACCCATGCGCATTATGCTTTCTCTTTCCGATCGGCGTACGCTATGACCGTTTCTCTTAACACGGAACCAACAGGGTGAGAGCCCCCGCGCGCGAGATAAATCATTGACGGCATTAGGAAATTTTCAGGCTCCTTTGCGAGGCGCGCGCCTTGTTTAAACGGTTTTTGAAAAGCCGGGCGGCGGCGCGGATCGCGAGCGGGTTTGTGGCGTTTTATATCCGCCTCGTGCGCCGGACATCCTCCTGGGAAATGATCGGCCGCGAACATTTCGAGGCGCTCGACCATCCGGGCCAGGGCTTTATTCTCGCCTTCTGGCACTCGCGGCTCTTGATGGCGCCGACCGTGCGCGGGGAAACTGATAAACGCGTCTTCATGCTTATCTCCACCCACCGCGACGGCGAGATTATCGCCAATGCGGTCGCCCCGTTTGGCATTGAATTCATTCGTGGCTCGGCCGCTAATCCGCAAAAATCCTTCAAGGAAAAGAGCGGCGCGCCGGCGCTTGCGCAGATGATCGCCGCGCTCAAGGAAGGCGCCGTTGTCGGCGTCACCCCGGACGGCCCGCGCGGGCCGTCGCAAAAGGCGAAAATCGGCGTCATTAAACTCGCGCAAATGGCGGGCGCGCCAATCCTGCCCGCGGCCTACGCCACATCGCGCGGCCGCCGATTGAATACCTGGGACAGGTTTTGGCTGGCCCTGCCCTTCTCGAAAGGCGTTTTTATGGTTGGCGCGCCGCTGGCCGCTCCCGGCCCCGACGCTGATGTGGGCGCGCTGCGCGAGGCCCTCACCGGCGCGCTGAACGCCGTGACGGACGAGGCCGAAGCCGCTGCGTCGGGCCGCTCGCTTCGCCCGCGCGATATGGGCTAAGATGCGGCAATGTCTGATAGTCCGACTTTCACAGAACCGCTCGGATTGCGCCTCTACCGCAAGGCGAGCCGCGCCGCGCGGCCGGTTGCGGAATATGCGCTGAAGCGGCGGTTGAAGGCCGGCAAAGAAGACCCCGACAGGATCAATGAACGCCGCGGCGTCGCCGGCGCGGCGAGGCCCGAGGGATCGGTTTTCTGGATCCATGGTGCGAGCGTCGGTGAATCTCTTTCTGTCTTGCCGCTGATCCGTGCGCTGAAGGCGCAGCGGCCCGAATTTCATTTCCTTGTCACCACCGGAACAGTCACCTCCGCTCAACTGATGTCGGAACGGCTGCCGGAAGGGGCGATCCACCAATTTATCCCGCTCGACCATCCGGAATTTATTTCGGCGTTTCTCGACCACTGGCGCCCTGACGCCGCGGTCTTTATCGAATCGGAATTCTGGCCGAACTTGATTTTGGAGGCGCGGCGAGCCGTGCCGTTTATGGCCGTGGTGAACGGGCGCATCTCGCCGAAATCGTACGAGGATTGGCGCAAGAAACCGCAAACGATTGGCTACGTCCTTTCCGCGTTTGATCTCATTATCGCGCAGGACAGCAACAACGCTGAACGGCTGCAAGCGCTTTCCGGAAGAGACGTATCGACGTTCGGCAATCTGAAAAACGCCGCCGCGCCCTTGCCGGCGCAAGAGGCTGATCTTGAGATGCTCCGCACGCAAATCGGCGCGCGCCCGGTCTGGCTGGCGGCGAGCACGCACCCGGGCGAGGAAGAGGCGGTGATCGTGGCCCATCAGGCGCTTGGGCCCGCTCTCCCTTCTCGGTTGACCCTGCTGGCGCCGCGCCATCCTGAACGCGGCGATGAAATTGCGGCCCTGGCGGCGCAAGCGGGCATCGAGGTCGCGCAGCGCAGCAAGAGCGCGCCGATCACGCCGGACACTGGCATTTACATCGCCGACACGCTTGGCGAGCTTGGTCTTTTTTATCGCCTGAGCGATATCGCTTTTGTGGGCGGCAGCCTCACAGACAAGGGCGGCCATAATCCGCTGGAGCCCGCCCGGATTGGCGGCGCAATTCTGCATGGGCCGCATACGTTTAATTTCGCCGAGACGTACGACGAAATGCGAAGGGCGGGCGGCACGGCGCTTGTGCGCAATGACCGCGAACTCTCCGGCGCCTTGAGCCGGCTCCTTGCCGACGAAAAAACCCGCGGCGCCATGGCCGACGCCGCGCGCGCATGCGCCGAAGCGAACGCCGAACGCGTGCTGGCCGAGGTAAGCGCGCAGATTCTCCCATCTGTCCGGCGACAGTGCTTCCAGATGATCCGCGAGCCCTGGTTCTGGCGAGAGAAGACGATTGCGGCGCGCGCGGCGGCGTTGTCATTGTCACCATTGGGCGGCGCCTATAATGCGATACAGAAAACCCGCTGGCGCATAGTGCGCGCGACGCCCGCGCCTTTGCCGGTGATTTGCATCGGTAATGCGAGTGTCGGCGGCGTCGGGAAGACGCCCTTTGCGATTATGGCGCAGCAATCTCTGCAATCGCGGCATGTGGGCACGCACTTTCTGACGCGCGGCTATGGCGGACGCATGGCCGGGCCTGTCCGCGTCGATACAGCGGTCCACGCGGCGTATGATGTGGGCGACGAAGCGCTGCTGCTTGCGGGCCACGCGCCTTGTTGGGTCGCGCGCAACCGCGCCGCCGGCGCCGCCAAAGCCGCCGCCGAAAGCGCCGACGCAGTCATTATGGACGACGGTTTTCAAAATCCCGGGCTGGAAAAAACCTTTTCCTTTCTGCTTGTCCCGAACGACGCGCGCTCGCAAGACGCGCGCGTGTTCCCGGCGGGCCCGATGCGCGAGCCGTTGCGCCAGGCCCTGCAACGGGCTGATTGCGCGGTGGTCGTTAAGAATGCACAAGACGAAGCAACCGATGCGGCGCTGGCTGAAGCCATCGGCGGCGGACCTACCCTTTCCTGTTGGCTTAAACCGGAACTGAGCGACGCCCCCGAACGCGTCGTCGCCTTTTGCGGCATCGGCGCGCCGGAAAAATTCTTCGCGACACTGAACAAGGCTGAAGTTTCCACGGCCGAGCGCTTTTCGTTTCCCGATCATCATTTCTACACGGCGGGAGAATTGACCCGGCTTCGCCAGATCGCAAAAAAAGAAAACGCGACGTTGATCACCACGCAGAAGGATTATTGCCGGCTCAGCGCCGAAGATCGCGCAGATATCGCCTTTTTGCCGGTGCGGATGGCGACAGACGATCCGGAAGCCCTTGCCGCATGTATGCTCGAGGCGATCGAAAAATGGCGGAGGGCGCACGATGGCGCCGCTTGACCCGCCCGATATCGCCCTGCCCGAGCGGCGCGCCAATCGCCCGGTCACGCTCGCCCATCGGTTGGAGCGCGCCGGCCTTGGGGCACTCTTTGCCGTCTTTCGGCTAATCGGCGTTGATGCGTCTTCAGCCATCGCCGGCGCTTTCTGCCGCACTGTGGGGCCGCTGATCGGGCCGGTGTCGCAGCGCGGGCGGATTAACATGCGTGCGATCCACCCCGACTGGTCTCGCGATCAGGTCGAGCGCACGTTGCGCGGCGTCTGGGAAAATCTCGGCCGCACGGTCGCAGAATTTGCGCATCTTGAAGCGTTTACGGGCGCAGAAGCGAGCAAACGATTGCACGTGGAAGGGCTCGACAGCGTAAAAGCAGCGATCGCCGAGCATGGCGCCGTTATTTTCGTCGCGGGACATTTCGCCAATTGGGAGTTGATGTCGATTGTCGCGCACCAGGCCGGCGTCGATCATGCGATTGTCTACCGCGCCGCCAATAATCCGCTTGTGGACGAAATGATCATTCGCGAACGAGCGAAAGTAATGCCTCGCCGGCAGATACCGAAAGGCAAACGCGGCGCACGCGCGCTCGTCGATACGCTGAAGTCCGGCCGCTCGCTCGGCATGCTCGTTGACCAGAAGCTGAACGACGGCATTGAAGCGCCGTTTATGGGGCGCCCGGCGATGACCGCCCCGACGCCGGCGCGGCTCGCGCTTAAATTCGGCGTCCCGATCATTCCGGTGCAGGTTGTGCGGCTCAAGGGCGCGCGCTTCAGCGTCACCTACCGCGCGCCGCTCGCATTTGAGCCCACCGGCGGCGACGGCGACGTTCTCGCTTTGACAACGCTCATCAACGAAACGCTGGCGGCGGACATCAATGCGCATCCCGACCAATGGCTCTGGCTCCATCGGCGATGGCCGCTTGACGCGCGCAGCCGGTAAATTTTCAAAAACAAAATCATTCATCCCGCCCATTATAAAGGCGCTGACAAAGGGGGTTCATAAGTTTCCCACACTTTGTCCAGTAAGTGGTCTTAAACCCAGTATTTATGCGGGTCTTGCATCAGCCTCAAAACCGATCATTAGGGTTAATTTCTAAAAAAAATAGCTTTCCCGGAACAGCATTTCCGGAAAAGCCATCAGTCCAAGAACGGATCATCTGCGATCCGTTTCGTCTAGAACTCCCCGCGCAGGGAAATCCGGATGTTCCGGCCCGGCAATGGCGCCACGTCTTTTAGGAAAGACGTGTGCAGGCGCGCATCGGCGTTGTTGAGATTGCGCGCTGCAAGCTGCAACGACAATCCCGTGGTTTCCGGGAACGGACGGAACGTTACGAACGCATTCACCAGCGTATACCCGTCCGTCGGCAGTTCGAATTCCGTCACATCGTCCTGCTCGGCGGCGTATTCCACCTCTGCGCGCAGATCGAGCGAGTTCGAACGCGCCTCAACGCCGAACAGGCCGGAGAATGGCGGTATCCGCGGCAAGTTATCGTTGCCGGTCACGTCGATCGTCGCGCGAACAAAGTCCACGGACGCGTCGGTGTGGATGTCAAAACCACCCGCCTCAAAGAGCTCGGCTTCGGCCAGGGCTTCAAAGCCGCGGAAGGTGGCGTCGTCCGCAAGGAACTGGAACACCGGCAAGCCGTCTTCGATCTCATCGGTAATCGCTTCATAGATGAAATCGTCATAGGACGTATAAAATCCGTTGACGGAGAATGAATAACGCTCCGTTGCATAACGGAAGGTCGCTTCAACGCCGATCGCACGTTCCTCGTCGAAGTTGGGATCGCCAAGCTCGAATGCGCCAGTGGCGAGGTGCGGACCGTTGGAGAAGAGTTCCTCAATCGACGGCGCACGCTCCGTCCGCGAAACCGTTGCGCCGAGGAATACGCCTTCGGCGGGCTCATAACCAACACCGCCGGAAACGGAAAACCCGTTGAACTCACGCTCAAACCCGGTTTCGCTCACCGTATGCGACGTATTCTCGTAGCGTCCGCCCAACTCGAAGCGAAACGGTCCGGTCGACAATTCCTTCAGCACGAAAACGCCGAATTGATCGGTCGTTGTCGGCGGCACGAATGCTTCTTCACCGATCGCCGAGAAATCCCGGTTGCGATATTGAAACCCGAGAGCGCCGTTCAGTTCAGCGCCGCCGATCGACCGCGTCTTGTCGACCAATTCGATGCGCCCTTCCCAACCTTCGTTGGCGAAGACGGTCCCCGCCTCGCCGCTCGGTTCTAACTCGGTATGCTCATAGTCCGCGTAGCCGACACGGATTTTCGCTTTTTGGAAGAGGAGGAAATCAGACTCGATTTCACCGTTCAGGTCGAGCCGGCGCTGGCTGAGATCGATGCTGACCCCGCCTTCTTCTTCCTCTTCATCGTCGCCGCCTTCTTCGCCTTCTTCATGACCGCCGGGCACGCCATAAAACGTATCGATCGCCGTCGCCGACACGCCGAAAAAGCCGTTTGCGAAAACATAGGAAAGACCAGCCGAACCGCCGACAGTCTCAAAGGCTGAGTTCTCGACCGTGCCGAACACTTCTTCTTCGTCATCATCCGCGTCTGGATCAGCATCGGCCGCCTCAAGCGCGCGCAGAATTTCTGATTCGGCGAAGCCCGGAATATCGTAATCCTCCGTGTCGCGATAAAAGCCGTCGCCATGGAAGACGATCGCGCCGTCGCCAGTATCGAGCAGCTTAACGTCGAAACTTCCTGCGGCCTCAACGCCATTGTCGACGGTGGAGCCGCCAATGCGCAGCGCGCCGTCAATTCCGTCTTCGGGCGCTGCTGTCGGGATCCGTCCGTTAAAGACGTTGACAACACCGCCGGCCGCCGATGAGCCGTAGAGCAACATTGACGTGCCGCGAACGATCTCGATCCGCTCGGTGGTCGCAGTATCCACAGCGACAGCGTGGTCCGGACTGGTGGCGGAAGCGTCGATCGACCCGATACCGGCGTCGAGCACCCGAATACGATCGCCGCCAAGTCCGCGAATAATCGGCCGGCTCGCGCCCGGACCGAAGAACGTCGATGAAACACCAGGCTCCCGGCGCAACACTTCACCGATTGAGTTCTCGAGCCGGCGCTCAAGCTCTTCGCCATCAACGACCGAGGTGCCGATAATGGTCTCTTGTTGGGTGCGCGCGAGCGGTGATGCGGTGACGACAATTTCATCCTCGTCCACGGGCTCGACGGCTAGCGCGCTCATTGGCGCGACGATTGTAAGCGCTGCAACCGAAACAGCGGAATAACGATTAAAAACTTTAATAGACACGGGTTTATCCCCTCACAAAACATAGAAACCAGCGCCCAACCCGGACGCAGCTTGAGACCGACAAGCGGTCAAACAAATTTTCGATGTTTAGCGGAGGGGCGGTGCGCGCGGCCGGTAACGCCGGCGCGCTTGCACACGTGACAAGGCCGGCGTTTGTGAGAAGGCCGCGGCGACAATAAAGGCGATCGCCAGCGCCGCGACGAACGACGGCGCCAAGCCGTCATCATTGTCAGCGGCGGCGGAAACAATCAGACACTGCACACCGTTGTGCGTATGCGCATCATCGCCGTACTTCTGAGCATGTAGAATAGAGAGCGTTTGCGCAGCGACGAATATCACCGCAGCAAGCGCCGCCGCCAACGCTGGGGCTGAAAACTCTCTTATGCTAAGCCGCTCATTCACAGGTCTGAATAATATCACTTCGCGATTTTACGGTCTACGGCGCCGGTGAGGCGGCCGTTGGCCAGCAAACGCTCAAGCGTCCTCCGCCGTTTCTTCGTGATCGGGCTCCCCTTCCACGGCAGGGATCGCATATCCCCCGGTAAGCCAGCGGTGAAGGTCGACGTCGGCGCACCTATTAGAACAGAATGGCGAATAGCGCTCAACCGATTGGCTGTGGCATATGGGACACGGCGCGGCTTTATTATCGTTACTCGGCGAGGTCATAATCCCTCGGTTGTAGTCGATCCGACGCTTCGATCAAGAAACGCGCGCCATGGCGCTCCGAAAGCCGCGCCAGCCAAACGTCGTTGGACTGCAGATGCGCAAAAAGATCGCGCCCTAAGCGCAACGACGGCCGCGCGCGCGGTGATCGGCGCAGGGTCGTTTCAAGTTGAAATATTGCACTTTTGAGGCGCCAATCGGCGGTCAGGCGCCGTCCTGGTCGAAGCCAGTCATCACCAGCGGATTCGCTCGCAATGGTTAACAGGGACGCCTGTGTTTTTGGCGCGGTAAAGTCGAAAACGCCGTCCTTGCGCAATTTTCCAGCGCGCGCCCCGGAGATCGAGCGCATACGCTGATTGAGTTCTTCAGAAAGGGCGGCGAAGAATCTCTCCGACGTGGGCGGCAGGAAATCGACAATGATCCGACCGCCGATGGCCCGTCGCTCGATTTCACGGAAGATCGCCGGCGCCGCCACGGCGTTCACTTTGTCATTGATCCGCTGCGACACGCTTGCAGCCGCCACACTTGCATCGACATCGATGACGCAGCCGCCTTCCGTTTCCGCGAAGATCAATCGCGCGCCGCCGGGCAAGAGCGCCGTTTGTTCGAGGCTCTCCTCAATCAACGCCGCGATGTCGTGTTCAGCGAACGGGTCAGCGTTGAGCTCGACGGGAATATCAGGCGCGTGGGCTTTGAGTTCGGCGGCGGCTCGCCGGTCATTGATCACGATCCGATGAAGGCGGCGGCCAAGGGATTGCATCAGTCGAACGACCGGCGGGAGCACAGACCCAAGCCGACGTGGTGGGTTTATTCCGTCTGCGTCAGATCTGATCGCATGTTCTTCGCCTTGCGCGAGGCCGGCGGTCCAGTCCGTCGTCACCACCGCGCCTTTATCGCCAAGCGCGGGTCGCTTGACGCAGACAATAATGGACGCCCCTTCCACTGGTGGTTTGCGCGCGCCCTTTCCAGGTAGAAACGCGTCGCGCGCCATGCCGATATCGATAAAGGCGCCGCCAACGGCGGTGGAGACTGTCTTGACGCGCCCAAGAAAGAGATCGCCCGCCTCAGCGCCCCCATCGCCGGCCGCATCGTCAATTGCGGGAAGAAAGAAAAAATGGCGCACGTCGTCGCCCACAACAAGCGCCGCCAGCGTTTGCGCCGCTCCGCAGTCTACGAACAACGCCGTCATTGCGCGCGCCAGCTGGCGCCCTCGATCAAATTGGATGTCTCATAGAGCGGCAGTCCGACAACGCTCGAATAGGAGCCGATGATGGAAATGACATGCGCGGCAAAGAGGCCCTGGATCGCATAGCCGCCAGCTTTCCCTTCCCATTCGCCGCTGGCGATATACGCGTCGGTCGCCGCCGCAGAGAGCCGACGCACCTTCACACGCGTTTCAACAATCCGTACAGAAATAACATCGTCACGCGCGAGCGCGACGCCTGTCCAAACCCTGTGAGAGCGCCCCGACAGCAGCGCGAGACAAGAGCGCGCCGTTTCTGCATCTTCCGCTTTAGGCAAAATCCGGCGTCCGCATGCGACCGCCGTATCCGCGCCGAGCACAAACGCGCCTGGCCGTTGATTGGCCACATAGTCCGCCTTTTCAATCGCCAACCGTTTTGCGTAATCGCGCGGCAGCTCATTTTTAAGCGGCGTTTCGTCGATATCAGCAGGAACCGTTTCGTCGGGCGCGACGCCAATCTGACGCAAGAGCGCCAGCCGCCGAGGCGAGGCGCTTGCGAGGATCAGACGCGGTCGCGCCGACGCCGTCTCGCCGCCGGGCTTACTTGAAGCGATAGGTGATGCGGCCTTTGGTGAGGTCATAAGGCGTCATTTCAACGAGCACCTTGTCGCCAGCGAGAACGCGAATGCGGTTCTTGCGCATCTTGCCAGCCGTGTGGGCGATGATCTCGTGTTCATTTTCGAGTTTTACGCGGAATGTGGCGTTGGGCAGCAATTCCTCAACTGTCCCCTCAAACTCCAGTAATTCTTCTTTCGCCATGCGGTCCTCAATTTCGGCGATCGCCTCAAACCCTCCGATGAGGGCCGCCCGACAAGGCTGGAGCGGATCGCGCAAGAGGCGGGAAAATGGGCGGGAGCGCTGAGAAAATCAAGGCTTTTGGGTAAAATCCGCAAACCGGTCGGCGATCTTCTCGTTTAATTCATCACGGACCGCCCGATAGGCCGCGAGAACGGCCTCACGCCCTCCCCTTTCGCCCGACGGATTGACCGTGTCCCAAAGCTCAATGCGCTCGCCGTCCACCAGTCTTTTCGCCTCGGCCGCCGCTTCCTGGGTCAGCGCGATCACAATATCGAAGCTGGCGAGATCGAGCGTCTTCATGGCTTTCGGTTCGTGATCCTCCATGGAGATGTCCGCTTCCTCCATCACGGCGGCGACGAAGGGGTCGAGATAACCCTCATAGACGCCGGCGGAGTCGACCTTCAACGCGTCACGCGCTGCGGCGCGCAACAGAGCGGCGGCCATCGGCGAGCGAACGGAATTCATATTGCAGACGAAAAGGACGGATCGGGTCACAAGCGCATCGCCATTATCGCATGTGAAAGCTGCAGATGAGCGTGAACAGGCGTCGCGCCGTGTTCTGATCAAGTTTAATTTTTTCCTCCAATCGCTCAACCAGAATGTCCGAGCCTTCATTGTGCATCGCGCGGCGCGCCATATCGATCGTTTCAATCTGCGCAGGCGCTGCGTTTCTGATCGCGTCGTAATAGCTTTCACACAATAGAAAATAGTCTTTGATGATCTTGCGGAAGGGCGTCATGGAAAGATGGACCTGCCCCAGCTGATCGCCGCCTTCGCGCCTGACGTCGAAGACGAGCCGCCGCTCCACATTGGAAAGATAAAGTTCAAAAGGCCCGCCGCCGCCGCCGACGGGCTCGAAATAATTGTCTTCCAGGAGATCATAAATCGCGACCTTGCGTTCATGTTCGATGTCCGCGGTCGCGCGCGCCAGCGAACGATCGTCAAGATCAATCTTCACAATGCGAAAGCTGTTTGCAGTCTCCGGGCCCGACATCCGCGGTCTTCCTCCTGGGCGATTGTTCCTTCTAGGCTGGAATGACCATCGGGACAAATGCGCTAGGATCTAATCCTTCAGCCGAACTCGGATGGAATGCGCATGGGCGGGTAAGCCTTCGGCATCCGCTAGGCGAGCCGCATAAGGGCCAATCGCTGCGAGGCTGTCCGCGCTGCACCCGACAATAGAGGTGCGCTTCATGAAGTCGAGAACCGAAAGCCCGGAAGCGAAGCGCGCGCCGCCTGCTGTGGGCAATACATGGTCCGGGCCGGCCACATAATCGCCGATCGCCTCCGGCGTGTGGCGGCCGAGAAAGATCGCCCCGGCGTGACGAATGCGTCCAAGGAGCGCGTCCGGATCGGCGACGGCGAGCTCCAGATGCTCAGGCGCCACGCGATCCACGAGCGGCGGCGCCTCGCCGATAAGATCGCCGACGATGACGATCGCAGAGTTCCGGCTCCATGCCGCATGCGTCACGTCCCGGCGCGGCGATGCGGCGATCTGAGCGGCTGCAGATTTCGCTACCTTGTCAGCAAACGCCGCGTCGTCCGTGATCAGAATACTCTGCGATGACGGGTCATGCTCGGCCTGGCTCAACAGGTCGGCGGCGATCCAGTCCGGATTGTTCAATCCGTCGGCGACAACGAGAATCTCCGACGGCCCCGCCACGCTATCGATCCCCACATGGCCGAAGACCTGCCGTTTAGCTTCGGCCACATAAGCATTGCCCGGCCCGACGATGACGTCCACAGGTGCTATGGCGTCCGCCCCGAAAGCGAGCGCGGCAATCGCCTGCGCGCCGCCGATGCGATAGATTTCGGTGACGCCCGCAATCCGCGCCGCTGCGAGGACGGCGGGATTGACCTCTCCGCCCGGCGTCGGCGTGACTATGGCGAGGCGCGTCACGCCCGCCACCTTCGCCGGGATCGCGTTCATCAACACGCTTGAGGGATAAGCGGCCCGGCCGCCCGGCGCATAAAGTCCCGCCGCGTCCACCGCGTTCCAACGCCAACCAAGACGCACGCCTGCTTCATCGGTATACGAAAGATCATCGGGACGTTGTTTTTCATGATAGGCGCGAATACGCGCCGCAGCGACCTCGAGCGCCTTGATAATTTCGGGGTCTACGGCGTCCATCGCCGCGTCGATATCGGCCTCGGTGAACGCCAGGGTTTCAGCGTTGAGGTCGAATTCGTCGAATTGGCGCGTGAGACGCGACACGGCGGCCAAGCCGTCGGCGCGCACGTCGCGAATGATCTCACCGACGGCGCCGCTTACATCGTCGCCGCCGCCGCGCGTCATCGCCAGAAGATCGGCGAACCCTCGCTCAAAATCCGCATTCGCGATATTCAGGACTTGCGCCATTATTCATTCCGCCGGTCACACTTCGAGCCCCCTTCAATCGCGCATCAATTGAGCGATCAATGTGACGAATTCGCATAGCTGAACCATTTTTCGCGGTTCAGCCCCACAATCAAGAGCCATACCATCAGCGCGCCTTCCCCCAACAAGGCAGGCAAAATCACGACAAAGACGCCTATCTCGCCAAGCGGACCGTACCCGTCAAAGAGAATGGCGGCGAACCCGTCAGTGATATAGCCAATCCCGGCGATTGCGACGAGGCCGCCGATTACTGCGGACAGGAATGTGGCGCGGATGATCAAATAGCCGAGGAGCAAAAGATGCAGGCCGAAGAAAATCAGGGTTAGCGTGAATTCGCTGTCATGGGCCGCGAGAAAGAAATGCCGCCAACCGTCGCCCGCAAACGCCGCATAGGCGCCGGTCGGATCGTTGATCTGCAGAACTTTCGCGAAATTCAATAAGACGCCGATCTGCGCAATCGTATACGTCAAGCGGAAGAGCGCGGACAACATGGAGAGTGGTGCGCTGACAGGCGCAAGGACGTAGTACAACGCCCACGCGATGAAGACATCGGCGATCATGACGATGAAAAAACAGGCGACGCCAATCCGGAACAGAGATTCCTGCTCTGCCAGATTGGCGGCGGTCGCAGCCGGATCGCCAGCGATCAGTAAATTGGACATGACGAAGAAATTCGCAAAAATCGCCAACGCAAAAATCACGAAATAATTTGCGCCAGCGAAACGCGCATAGGCCTTTGGGTTTGAGATCATCTTCCGCCCTCCAACGAAGCGGCGACTCCTGCGCCGCGCACATCCCTCAATGCGGATGAGTTCCGCTGCCTGACAACCTATCAGGCTAGAAACACAGAGAAAATGCGGACCAAGGCGTTTGCAGGGCGGGTCGCCGCAATGGGTTAGGCTTGATGCTCGGGCTTTGAACGCGTGCGCCACGGATCGGAAAGATCCGAAAGCGCGGCGTTGATGCTTTCCACCGTCAACTTGACCGAGCCGCCGCCCGCGAAATCGAGCAGGATATCGCCGCCGCCGTCTTCGCCTTCTTCAAACCTGATCGCCAGTAATTCGACCACCGCATCTTTCACATCGAGCCGCAGATTGATCTGGCGCACCGACATGACGTCGTCAAAATGGGCGCCGGCGCGTACGCGGGCGAACGGCCCATGCTTGCGATCCACTGCGCATTCCCAGACAAACCGATTGGCCACAAAAGCAAACCGGCGCTCTTGCGGCAGCCAGGCGAAATCACCAAGCTTGGCGACCGCGTCCTGCAGGCTCGCAGACAGGAGCGACAGATCGCGCGCGTCTTCCACCTTCAGCCGCAGCGGCTCATAGTCTCGCAAGCTTGTCATGGACCTTAGGCCTCTACCCGTTCGATCAGCGCGCCGACATTGATGAGCTTTTCTTCCAGCCGTTCAAAGCCGCGGTCAAGGTGATAGACGCGATTGACGAAGCTTTGGCCTTCGGCGCCAAGCGCGGCGATCACCAACGACATGGACGCGCGCAAATCGGTCGCCATGACCGGCGCGCCCTTCAGCCGGGGCTTGCCGCGCACGGTCGCCGTCTGTCCGTCCACAGAAATATCAGCGCCCATCCGCGCCAGTTCAGGCGCATGCATGAACCGGTTTTCGAAGATCGTTTCCTTGATCACGGAGACGCCCTCGGCGGTCGTCATCATCGCCATAAATTGCGCCTGCAGGTCCGTCGCAAGGCCAGGATAGGGCTGCGTGACGACGTCCACCGCGCGCCGCCGTTCGCCGATGCATTTGACGTTGAAGCCGCGCTCATTTTCCTCAAGCGCAAGCCCCGCCTCTTCCAGCGCGCCGACCGCCGCGCCCAGTAGCGACAGCCGGGTGCCGGTGAGGTTGACCTCGCCCCCGGTAACGCCCACCGCCATAGCATAGGCCCCCGTCTCGATCCGGTCCGGCAACACCTCATGGGTCGCGCCGTGGAGCCGGTCGACGCCGTCAATGGTGATTGTTGATTGACCGGCGCCCTTGATTTTGGCGCCCATGGCGATCAGGCAATCGGCGAGGTCCGTAATCTCCGGCTCGCAAGCAGCATTTGTGAGAACAGCGCGCCCGTCTGCTGTCGCCGCCGCCAGCATCGCGTGTTCGGTGGCGCCGACGGAGACGAATGGGAAATCGATCTTCGCGCCTTTAAGCCCTTTCGGCGCTTCAGCGATAACATAGCCTTCATCGAGCTCGATCTCCGCGCCCATCGCGGTCAGCGCTTTCAAGTGCAGATCAACCGGGCGCGCGCCGATCGCGCAGCCGCCGGGCAGCGAAACTTTCGCCTTGCCTTCCCTTGCAAGTATCGGCCCCAACACATTGAAAGAGGCGCGCATTTTCCGGACGAGATCATACGGCGCTTCAGTGGAGGCGATCGTGCGCGCCGTAAGCTTTAGCGTTGATCCTTCGAAAGATTGCTCCACGCCATGCTGCTCCAGAAGGCGCAAAAGCATGTGCACGTCCGCAAGCCGCGGCATATTCTCGATAGTCAGCGTCTCGTCGGTGAGGAGCGCTGCGACCATCACCTTGAGCGCCGAGTTCTTGGCGCCTGAAATGGGCACGTCCCCGAACAGCGGCCGTCCGCCGATAATCGCAAGTTTATCCATGATCCGTTGCGGTCTCTCTTCGGTCTATTACTTTTTCCGGCGGCGAAGATTTGCGCGTAACGCTTCGGCAAGTTTCTCTTCGCGCACTTGTTTTTTGTCCCGTGTTTGTTCGGCTTTGTTTGCGGCGGCGTCAGGGCCGCCCTTTGGTTCTTTTTGGTCTTTTTCAGAAGAAGAATTGGGCATGGTCATGTGAGCGAAATAAGCGTGGACGAGGGTTTCCGCGACCGCCGCCAACATGTCTCCTCATACATTGCGCGGCTGGACCAGCCCCAAATGGTGCCGCGAGAGAGAATTGAACTCTCGGCCTCACCCTTACCAAGGGTGCGCTCTACCACTGAGCTACCGCGGCGTCGGTTTGAACCGGCAAGAGCGGCGGTATAACGCGAGGGCCCGCGCTTGAAAAGCGCTCGAATGGAAATAAAGCCGTGAATTGGACCCAAATGAGCGAAGGGCCGCGTGCTTGCGGCCCTTTGCCAATGGTTAGTGCGTGACGACAGCGTCCGCTCCGTCCGCGTCGGCGGGCGGCGCCGGATCAATCGGCTCGGACCACTCGATCGGCGTCAATTTGCCCTTCAAGGCGTGGGATAGGACTTCATCGACCGTAGAGACGGGGATGATCTTCAGCCCTTCCTTCACATTGTCCGGAATCTCCGCGAGATCCTTCTCGTTTTCTTCCGGGATAAGCACCGTCTTGATCCCTGCGCGAAGCGCGGCTAGCAGTTTTTCCTTCAAGCCGCCAATCGCAAGAACGCGGCCGCGCAAGGAAATCTCGCCGGTCATGGCGATATCCTTGTGGATCGGGATGCCGGTAAGCACCGAGACAATCGCCGTGGCCATGGCGACGCCAGCGGAAGGACCGTCCTTCGGCGTTGCGCCTTCTGGCACGTGGATGTGGATATCGGTCTTTTCAAAAACCGGCGGCTCAACGCCAAACTCCGTCGCCCGCGAGCGCACGTAAGAAGACGCGGCTGAGACCGATTCCTTCATGACGTCTTTCAAATTGCCGGTGGGGGTCATGCGTCCCTTGCCCGGCATTTTGACCGCTTCGATCGTAAGGATATCGCCGCCGACGGACGTCCAGGCGAGGCCGGTGACAACGCCAACCTTGTCTTCGCCTTCGATTTCACCATAGCGGAACTTCGGCACGCCTGCGAAATCGGCGAGATTTTCATCCGTGACCGTGACGTTTTCGACCTTCTTCATCTCAATGTCACGCACCGCCTTTCTGGCGAGACGGGCAATTTCCCGTTCGAGGTTCCGAACGCCCGCTTCGCGCGTGTAAAGGCGAATGAGCGCCGTCAGACCTTCGTCGGTCACGGTCCACTCATCTTCCTTAAGCCCGTGATCCTTGCGTTGTTTCGGGATCAGGTGACGAATAGCGATCTCTTTCTTTTCATCTTCCGTGTACCCAGGGATTCGGATGATCTCCATCCGATCAAGCAAGGGTTGCGGCATGTTCAGGCTGTTGGCCGTCGTAATGAACATGACGTCGGAAAGATCATAATCCACCTCCAGATAGTGGTCGGCGAAGGTCGCGTTCTGCTCAGGATCAAGAACTTCCAGAAGCGCCGACGACGGGTCGCCGCGGAAATCCTGACCCATCTTGTCGATTTCATCGAGCAGGAAAAGCGGGTTCGATTTCTTCGCCTTCTTCATCGATTGAATGACTTTGCCGGGCATCGACCCAATATAGGTACGCCGGTGTCCGCGGATTTCCGCCTCGTCACGCACGCCGCCAAGCGAAACCCGCACAAACTCGCGTCCCGTCGCCGCCGCGATCGACTTGCCGAGCGACGTCTTACCGACGCCGGGCGGACCGACGAGGCACAGGATCGGGCCTTTCAGCTTGTTCATACGCTTTTGAACGGCGAGATACTCGACGATCCGCTCTTTGACTTTCTCAAGACCGTAATGATCCGTATCCAGCACATCCTGCGCTTTTTCCAGATCGCCCTTAACCTTCGACTTCGAATTCCACGGGATCGACAGGAGCCAGTCGAGATAGTTACGCACCACCGTCGACTCAGCGGACATCGGGCTCATCTGGCGCAGCTTTTTGAGCTCCGCCTCGGCCTTGCCCTTCGCCTCTTTCGAGAGCTTCGTCTTGTTGATTTTCTCCTCAAGCTCGGCGAGCTCGTCTTTGCCTTCCTCGGTCTCGCCAAGCTCCTTCTGGATCGCTTTCATCTGTTCGTTCAGATAATATTCGCGCTGCGTCTTCTCCATTTGGCGCTTGACGCGATTGCGGATCTTCTTCTCCACATTGAGAACGCTCATCTCGCCTTCCATCAGTGCATAGACACGCTCAAGACGCGCGCCGACATTAATGATTTCAAGAAGCTCCTGCTTTTCTGAAATCTTGATGTTGAGATGGGATGCGACCGTATCCGCGAGCTGACCTGCGTCGTCGATCTGGTTGATCGACACGATGACTTCCGGCGGCACGCGTTTGTTCAGCTTCACATAGGATTCAAATTGCGTGACGACAGATCGTGTCAGCGCTTCGATATCGGCTTCTTCCTCTTCCGGCTCGTCGGGATCGGCGGCGGCGGCCTCAAAATAATCGTCGGTCTGCGTATAGCCGTGAATCTTGATGCGGCGCTCGCCTTCGACCAGCACCTTGACGGTCCCGTCCGGCAGCTTCAGCAACTGAAGGACCGACGCAATAACGCCAACGTCGTAAATATCTTCTGTGCTCGGATCATTATCGCCAGCGTCTTTTTGCGCGACGAGCAGAATTTTCTTGTCATTCTCCATCACGTTTTCGAGCGCACGGACGGATTTATCGCGCCCCACAAAGAGCGGCACGACCATATTTGGAAACACCACAATGTCGCGCAACGGCAAGACCGGGTATGTCACAGGATTATTCATCCAACTTCTCCTACTTGCTGGGGACCCAGAATAGGCGCCCACATCTGCGCTCGCCCCTCTTCACGGGCGAATGATCTGCATCAAACCGCGATTCTAGCGAATTCCCTCTAACACAAGGTCAAGATGAAAGCGGCTGCCCGGCGCAAGCGCTGCGGCGACGAACGCTGTGATTATGTGGCGCTGCAAACAGGTCTTTCAAGGGCCAAAATCACCTGTGGGGATAACGGTTTTGGGAGCCGTTTTCCCGCATAAGCTGGGCCGAGCGTTGGGGAAAATCGCCTCGCGCAGACCGCCCCGAGACCGATGGGCCAACAAAAAAGCGCCCGACGATGTCGAACGCTTTTTAATTGTATTATCTGAGGAAACCGCCGCTAAGCGCTGACGTCAGCTTCCACTTTGTCATCGGCGCGCTCTTCATAGATGTAGAGCGGCTTGGCGTCGCCATCAACCACTTCGCCGTTGACCACCACCTCAACAACGCCTTCGAGCGTCGGCAGGTCGAACATGGAATCGAGGAGAATGCCCTCCATGATGGAGCGCAGCCCCCGCGCGCCTGTCTTGCGCGCAATCGCTTTGCGAGCGATGGCGTGCGTCGCATCTTCCGTGAAGGTAAGCTTCACGTCTTCCATCTCGAACAGGCGCTGATACTGCTTGACGAGCGCGTTCTTCGGCGTCGTCAGGATTTGAACCAGCGCGTCCTCGTCCAGATCTTCGAGCGTTGCGATCACGGGCAAGCGGCCGACAAATTCCGGGATGAGCCCGAATTTTAACAGGTCTTCCGGCTCCACATCCTGAAGGATCTCGCCGATGCGGCGATCGTCTTCGCTCTTTACTTCAGCGCCGAATCCAATGGACGAGCCCTGACCGCGGTTCGCGATCACTTTCTCAAGCCCGGCGAATGCGCCGCCGACAATGAAGAGAATATTGGTGGTGTCCACCTGCAGGAATTCCTGCTGTGGATGCTTGCGCCCGCCCTGCGGCGGTACGGAGGCCACCGTGCCTTCCATGATTTTCAGCAAGGCCTGCTGGACGCCTTCGCCAGAGACGTCGCGCGTGATCGACGGATTGTCAGATTTGCGGGAAATCTTGTCGACTTCGTCGATATAGACAATCCCGCGTTGCGCGCGCTCCACATTATAGTCCGCAGCCTGAAGAAGCTTCAGGATAATATTCTCGACGTCTTCGCCCACGTAGCCCGCTTCGGTAAGCGTTGTGGCGTCCGCCATCGTGAAAGGCACATCGAGGATGCGCGCCAGCGTCTGCGCGAGGAGGGTCTTACCCGAGCCTGTGGGGCCCACGAGCAAGATATTCGATTTCGCCAATTCGACGTCATTGTTCTTGCTGGCGTGGTTAAGGCGTTTGAAGTGGTTGTGCACAGCGACCGACAAGACGCGCTTGGCGAATTTCTGGCCGATCACGTAATCTTCCAGCACTTTGTGGATTTGCTGCGGGCTCGGCACGCCGTCGCCGGCCTTCACGAGGGATGTTTTGGACTCCTCGCGGATGATATCCATGCAAAGCTCGACGCATTCGTCGCAGATGAAGACAGTCGGCCCGGCGATGAGCTTGCGCACCTCATGCTGGCTTTTTCCACAGAAGGAACAGTACAGGGTGTTTTTCCCGTCGCCGCCGCTTTTGCTGCTTACCTTGCTCACGCTAACTCCACTTCCTGTCCCATCAGAACCCTAATAGGGTTTATCCTGTTGTAATTACGCACGGATTAACACCGCGAATAATGGTCAAATATTCCAGGCCGCTGCACGAAGGGCGCCATGCCTCATACTTAACAGCGTATTCGACCACACCCCGTACAGGTCAATCAAGCCGGATTTGGGGCGACAATCTTAACGTTACCGCTCCTCATCGCCGCCTGCGGGCGCACGTTTATCAAGCACTTTATCGATAAGGCCGAATTCGACCGCCTCCTCCGGCGTCATGAAATGATCGCGGTCGAGGGTTTTCTCAATTGTTTCATAGGATTGACCGGTATGCTCCACGTAAATCTCGTTAAGCCGGCGCTTAGTCTTAATAATGTCTTGCGCATGCCGCTCAATATCGGACGCCTGGCCCTGAAAGCCAGCCGAGGGCTGGTGAACCATCACACGTGAATTCGGCAGCGAGAAACGCATGTCCTTCGCGCCTGCGGTCAAGAGCAACGAGCCCATGGACGCGGCCATGCCGACGCACATCGTCGAGACCGCCGGGCGGATGTAGCGCATCGTGTCATACATCGCGAGGCCAGCCGAAACGGAGCCGCCGGGCGAGTTAATGTAAAAAGCGATTTCCTTCTTCGGATTGTCGGCCTCCAGAAACAGAAGCTGCGCCACCACGAGGGTCGAGACCTGATCGTGGACCGGTCCTGACAGAAAAATGATCCGCTCTTTCAGGAGGCGCGAATAAATATCGAAAGACCGTTCGCCGCGGCTGGTTTGCTCCACAACCATCGGCACAAGCGTGTTCATATAAATATCGTGGGGGTCTTTCATATTTCTCTCTTTTTATCGATCCAGCGCCCGATCGCGCTTCATCCATGGATTGTTGCGTTGGCGTGACGCGCCATAAACCATGGTTCGCGACGATTTGGTTAATATGGAGTTGCTATTTCCGATACGCAAATGGTCTTTCCGGCGGATTTGCTCAAGCCCTCTTCTATCTCAGGACGCTTAAGCGAGCGTTAGGATTGGAACGGTCACAGGCGTTCAATTCCGCGAGCGCGCGTCATCTTCCATATCTTGCGGCAATTCGCTTCGCTCATGCCTCCGATGGGGCGGCCTGACCGGCCGGCGCGCCGTCGTGCGCTTCGTTCTTTATTCAAATAGAATCCCTCGTCGCGCGCCGCTCGATAAAAGAAACCCGCGCTCATGGCGCGGGTTCCGAACGCAATCCTCTGTCGCGGGACTTAGATGTCCTCACCTTCGGGGTCTTCCATGAGCTCTTCCTTGGACACCTTCTTCTCGGTCACTTCGGCGCGCTCCAGAATGTAATCGACGACCTTTTCCTCGAACAGCGGCGCCCGGATCTGGGCGATCGCGCCGGGGTTTTGCTGATAGAATTGGAGAATCTGCTGCGGGTTGATGTCCTGTCCCTGCATCTGCATCATTTGCGCCTCGCGCAGCGCTTGCTGCTGGATCGCCTGTTGCAGCTCCTGCGTGGGCACTTCCACTTCAGCGCGTTTGCCGATTTCAGCGAGAACTAACCCGAGACGCACACGCCGCTCAGCGATCTTGCGGTACTCCTCTTTGAGCTCGTCTTCCGACTTGTCCTTATCTTCCTCATCGCGTTCAGCGTTCTCTACCTGACGCCAGATCTGGTCGAATTCGGCATTGACCATGCCGTTCGGTAATTCGAAGTCGTGGGCGGCGTCGAGCTTGTCGAGCAGCGAGCGTTTTACGTGACCGCGCGACAAGGTTTTGAATTCACTTTCCAGCCGCTCCGTGATCCGCTTTTTCAGATCGTCAAGATTTTCAAGACCGAGTTTTTCGGCCAGCGCATCGTCAATGGCGACCTCTTCAGGCGCTTTAACTTCGCTCACATGCACATCGAAGACAGCTTCTTTTCCCGCGAGGTCGTTTGCGTTGTAATCTTCCGGGAACGTCACATTGACCGTGATGTCGTCATTTGCTTTGGCGCCGACGACCTGGTCTTCAAATCCCGGAATGAACGCGCCGGAGCCAAGCACGAGTTCATGGCCCTCGCCTTTGCCGCCGGGAAACTCCTCGCCGTCAAGCTTGCCCACAAAATCGATGACGACCATGTCGCCGTCTTTCGCTTTTTCGCCCTCGTCGCGCGCCGTGTAAGACTTCTGCTGGTCGGCGAGATTTTGAAGCGCCTCGTCGATATCCTCATCGGGAATATCCGCGACCGGCTTTGTCAGCTTGAGCGCCGACACGTCTGAAGGCTCAAACTCCGGCAGAATTTCTGCGTGCACGTCATATTCAAGGTCAGCCTTTCCGGCGACGACCTCTTCCATGTCGTTTTTAAAATGTGGGTGCGGTTCCGTCGCCGGTTGGAGATCGCGGTCGGTGAACGCCTTGCGCGACGTTTCAGTCACGAGCTCCTGGACAATTTCGCCCATCATGCCCTTGCCGTACATCTTCTTCAGAAAGGAGACAGGCGCCTTGCCTTTGCGGAAGCCTTTCAAGTGCACATCGCCTTTGATCTCTTCCAGCTTCGCGACCAGTTTTTCATCCAGTTCGCTGGCAGGCACTTTAACGTTGAATTTGCGCTCAAGGCCCTCGGCGCTGACTTCGGTGACTTCCATCTAACTTACCTGTCTATCGTCTGTGCGCTGCTGCGCATTCGAATTTTCCGTCTATGACCAGAAAACGCCGCCGCACGCCCGCGCGACTTCAGCAATATCTGGTGCGGATGAGAGGACTTGAACCTCCACGCCTCGCGGCGCCAGAACCTAAATCTGGTGCGTCTACCAATTCCGCCACATCCGCCTGCCGCCGCGCGCCTCGCCATTGGTCGAGCGCTCGCGCCGAAGCGCGCTTCTATAACAGAGGTTCAGCGCTTGTCGAGCACTATGACAGCTTCTTTTCAAACCACATGACGTCGTGGAACCGGCCAAACTTGCGGCCAACCGCGTTCAGGGTCGCCACATGGGCGAAGCCGAAGCGCTGATGGAGCACCGCCGAAGCCGCGTTGGGGCTGACAATCAGCGCATAGGCCCGGTGAACGTCTTCCACCTGCAGGGCTTGAAAGAGCGTCTCGTAGAGCGCGCCCGCGACGCCTTTCCCATGATGATCGGGCGCGACAAAAACAGAGACTTTCACCGATGTTTCATAGGCCTGGCGCGCATCGAACGGGGCCGCGTTGGCGAAGCCGGCGAGCGCGCTGGCGCCCGCTTGCGCCACAAAAACAGGATGCCTCGGATCAGCGGCCAACGCCCCCAACCACCGGACCCGGCTTTCATCGCTGTACGGTTCTGTCTCGAAGGTGGCTACGCTCTCGAGGATATAAGGGTTATAGATCGCGTTAATGGCGGGTGCGTCGGCGGCCTCAGCCCCCCGCACGATTACCGTCACGCGTTCGGTTCCCGCGGCGCTTCACCAGCCTCGCG
>JBCAXE010000029.1:0-45400 GCA_038534195.1 Pseudomonadota bacterium | reverse complement strand
TCGTTCCAAAAGTTCGGCTTGGGTCTGCGACATCTACACACCACAAAATCTAAAAATTCCTAGAGGTCTGTTCGTGAGCGCCCCGGGTCCTCGGGACGCTCAATCTAACCAATACACCTAAATGATCTGATTTTTAGAAATTGTTCTTCAAAGCGTCGAACGGTTCTTGTTCAAGATCGCTCATGCAGCTCGCTGACCACGGATCGTTGGGTTTATTGCGGCCGAGCAAATCATAGAACTCAGACCAATTTCGCGCAAAGGTCATATTAGCGATTGATGATCCATTTTCCGCCATTTTCACAACGATCGGCACATAGATTGTTCCCTTCTTGGATGAATCGCTCGCCTTAATTCTCTCATAAAAACCACCCGGAGCTTCGTCACGTACTTCATGAAGCATCCCAAACAGTTGGCCGGTCTCTTTCCCTCTTAAAACACCTTCGATTGGGCAAGCCGGACCATTCACGAATTTGATGGGGTCGAGTAACTCACCGGCTTGCTCTCCTTCTTTCGTGCTGGCCCTTAGATCGCCGCCATCGGCGCTACGCAATAGAGGCGTGAAGTGGATATCGAGCACGCCCCCGTTTCCAAACATTTCAATTTTGGCCGGCGTACCTGGATTTCTGAAGCGTCGACTAACCTGCTTCATATTGTTTTTAGCCACAACCAAAGGAGTCGGTGTGAAGGCTGGTGCTGCGAAACGGTCTTTACCCTCGCCATTGGCACCCAAGCCAAGGAGGCGCGATTGCCAAACACTACCATTATTTGCATTCGTAACCGCCAGGCACTTGTCGGTGTACAACTTATATTCGGTTTCAAATTCCGTCGCTACAGACAGCAAGGCGTATCGGAATATTGCTTGATCGATTTTGTTCAGTAACGTGTTTGGCTTAAAATCAAGATCGCGGCTCATGTCTGAGCAGACAGCTTCTATCCCGGCCCTCTTTTCTTCAAGCGTTTCCTCTGAACGTTGTATTTTCTCCAACCTTAACAAGTAGGCTTCGCCATTTTGCGCACTGTCATTGTCGTTGGAAATGTTCTTAAGGGTAAGGCTTTCATCAGGCCCATGATATTTCTTACTAAGTATGTTCGCATCGCTCAGGTATTCAAAGCACGACGCAATACCATGCGTTTGACACTGCGCAAAAAGTGTCGGGTAGTAATCCATTTTGATCCATATCGACGAACCAGGCACGATGACGCTCGCATTGCCCTGCCGATAAGAAGGTTTTCCATTTGACAGTATTACCGTATCAAAATTATCATTGTTAGGATTGACGATCGTGGGGATGGTGAAACTACGAGATGCCTTTGTATCTTCATTATATTCGGCAATAATCTGATTAACCCGCGCATTAATGTTACTCGCCACTAACTTACTCGCTCCGTCAACGACGCCATCTGTGCTATCTTGCGAAAAGAACCCCGCAATTTCTGCTATATCGCCGAACAATGCGTTGAGATCTAAGCTTCGAGACTTCTTGTAGTGTAGATCAATGTCAATTTGTAGTTCGGAAACCCTTCCCGGAGAAATCAACGGCGTAATCGGCAGTTCGTTTACTTTTATTGCGCATTTTTTCCCGTTTGTTCGCGCAAATGTCAGCACAGGAAAGTTTTGAACAAAGTAGTTTTGCCCGCCAGCCTCTGGTTTGGAGACAGAAACGGTCAGCATATAAATTGTGTTTTTCTCTAATTTTATCAGTGCTGAAATGAATTTACCGATGCCGCTGTTTTTTCGTCCACGGCAGGTTACCGTATCAAAAGATTCCTGATTACTTTTGGTGATTTCACTTTGGTCAAATTTCTCAATTATTCTTAAACGTCGATAAAAGTCGCCATAATCAGTGATTTGTTTCATTCCATATGGCGTAACGATCGCTTTACGCGTTTCCGATTGTAACCGGGTTATGTAATTACCATTCCTCAATGGGACAGATTGAATTTCCGCATTACTGCGAGGAAACGGATCTACTGGTGTTTCAATAACCTCATAGCCGCGCGATGCACACCCCGCCGCCAAACCACATAAGCCTAGAAACACGGCAATTTTTTTAACTCTACTTTTCATGATTTCCCGAATCCCCATTTGAATACGCTTAAAACCAGCGATTTTCATTCGCGCATACATGCGCCTAACCTAATCATAAAGATGTTTGTATCGCCGGGCATGCCTCAGCAGCATCTGTGTATGCCTTTTGCACTTTCTCATACTCTTTGTACTGCTCTTGATATTCTTCCATTTTCTTCTTGGAGCCTTCTATATCCGATACATCCAAGTCCGGCAGCTCCGGCGCAAAACTGCGAACATAGTTAAATGTTTCGTCCCGGAATTTGAACTCGACATCTGTGGCGCATTGGTAACGGATTTTTCCATTTTTTTTGCACTTGCGCTCAACAAGCTCTTTCTTCTTTGCGCACCAATTACCTGGCGCGGGAACACTCCCCTTTGCGCTAGGAGCAGTTGCGGATCCGGTTGAGGTGTTGTCAGTTGCGCAACCGGCAGTCACCATTGCTATGACTAATGTCGTTAAACTAATGCGTCTCATCTTCTCGCCTACCCCTTTTCAGTACCTTATTGCGCCAGCAATCAACCACAAGAACCGTGGTCAAACGTGGAACGAATGTTTTTGATGTCACCCCAAGCTAGAAGTTCTCATTCTTAGAATGAGCCTATTTAACGGATAATGGTCAACCCAAATAAATTTAGGTTGACGCAGTGCTTGGGTTCGATTTTCTTAGTTCGCCAATAAATTACGATTTCAACTATCACTTATGACCCCCATCAATGTTCTTATTGTCGATGATCACGAACTGACTCGTTCAGGGTTAGAGCTACTATTGAAAGATACGGACTACAAAATATGCGGAAGATTACATAATGGTATTGAAGTTACACCGTATATTCAATCAGAATGCGTTGATATTATTATACTTGATCTCTGTTTGCCGCGATTAGGGGGGCTGACTATTTTAGCCGAGCTTGTCGCCGTCCATGATCAAACGGTGCTCGTCCTCAGTGGAAGCAACAACGCACAAGAATTTTCCTCCGCGCTAAAGCTAGGCGCGCGCGGCGTGGTCAGTAAATCCGACCCATCCGCGACGATTCTTGAGGCTTTAAAAAAGGCTTTAAATGGAGATACTTTTATCTCTGATACCATTCGCAATCGAATGATTGCACTCGAAATACCAGAGGTGAAATTGACGCCCCGACAAATGGCGATCCTCCAGTTTATGGTGGAAGGTGAGAGCAATAAGGAAATTGCTTATCGCTTACGCATTTCGGCGCCGACCGTTTCATTTCACTTAAAAGAAATTCGTGAACGCCTTGGCGCAGAAAACAATAGCAAAATCTTGGAAGCGGCTCGGAAGTCTGGTTTGGTTTAAGGCGCATCAGCGTCCCACGCTTCACCGTAAAAGCGAAAAATAAATGATCTTGTCAGGTTCCGCCGACCGCCCATTTCTGCGATCTCCTGTCGGTCAGCGCAGCGGTTCGCAGGGGAACGCTCGGCTGCGCCCCACAATTATACGGATATAAAAGATAGCAAGTTGTGCACAAACTGATCCATAAGGAAGGGAGCCGACGCTTATTGGGAGGGTGAGCACCTCGCTATGCAACAGGTCGGATCAATTGCGCGCCCCTCTCTAATGAGTGGCCAACGCGTCAACATCTTGTGATCTTGACCCCAGAGAAATGAAACATAAAACTTGATCCATATTTTTTCGAAAAGCACTAAGATGAGCAAGTTTCTAATTTGCACAAGACGTTATTCAAATGCGATTTTTCATAGCGATTTTACTTGTCGTCTGTACAAGCGGTTTTTTTCACAGCGCACAAGCGAGTGCGTCTTGCGACAATTCAACCATTCCAATTATACCCCTCGAAACCGGCAAGGACGCACCGTACTTAAAAGAGTACCTGCTTTATAGCAAAAAGTATGATGGAATCATCAGCCAACCTAAATTACTCGATGCGTTAACGCAGTTCGAGTGCATCGACTCCGTTGCGATTGTATTCGGTCTCGCTAACGATCCCATAACTGTTCTATTCGCCGTTGAAAATCGTAGTATGGCCTATGGAACTTGGATTTATTCATCCAACAGATATTCAGCGCGTCGATTTACGATGTATGACATCACAAACACCGATGCGACGGTAATTATAGACAACTTAGACAAGCACGAGGCGCTCAAAAATATCAGGCGATATATGGGATTTGGCGAATCCATTACGCTCGCACCGGGAGAAAAGAGAATTTTCGCGATCAGGATGGAGCTTGAAAATACAACGTCGTTTCCAACGTTTATCTCCTCGGCCAGCAATTTTGGTCAAACGCTCGCAATCAGCACAACTCGAACAGGTTCTATCGCGAGCGCGATTTTGGCGATTGTTATACTGAATTTACTTTTGTTCAGGGCGACAAAACGCTCTGAGTTCGGCTGGTTAGCAGCCGCAGAAACTTCATACGTCTACCTTTTTCTTCATAGTACGGGCGTTATAGATCGTTTCGGCTTATCATATTTCCCGATTTTTAGCATTGCGTCAGCAGATATGGCCAAGTGTTTGTTTAGTATATTAATGGCGCAGTTTGGAAGGATGTTTCTGAAAACTACAGTCAACTTTCCTATTACAGATAAAGTTTTACGTACATTCATATTTACCGGACTTCTCCTCGTATTTTTGTGGGTTATTTCGATTATTGCAGGCGCCGAAATGCGGGCTATTTTGCGGACCGCCTCATGGGCCCTCATTTTCATCACCGCCCTGTACTTGCCGGTCGTCGCGTTTGCAGCAATCGAAATGTCAGGAGAACGCTATTGGCCTCTACTTGTTGGCTGGACCGGATTCGCCCTTTATGCAATTTACGTTTTTCTTAGCTTCACAGGACTCTTCAAATTAGTCCCAATCAGCGCTGCCATAATGGGGTACACAGGTTTAGTGGAAATTCTTTTTGTCACTATTTCTCTGGCAATGGGCATATATTTTGACAATAAAAACTACCAATCCCTTCTTATCGACAATACAATGGTACTAGAAGAGAAACTTCGTCTGATCGAGGATCAAGCAATTGCTAGCGCAACGATCCAGGATCAGAATGCTCTTCTACACGCGTCTGGCCATGATACGAAGCAGGTTTTGATGGCAATTGATAACGCAACATATCACCTTGAAAATCAAAACAAAAACGTTGCTCCGGAGCTACTGGAAACTTTGAAAGCATCATCGATTTTTTTGAAAGACATTCTATCGACAACTCTTTCGGCATCAACCGCATCGACAGAGAACCGGCGGTGCATCGCGCTCAGTATTTTCTCCGTTCGAGATTTTTTTCGATTTCTCGAAAAGATTTATCGCCCGTTATTTCATAAAGATGGGCTCGAGTTTCAAGTTAACATCCGTGATGACATCAAACTTATTTCAGACAAAGCCTTGCTCACACGGGCGATTTCAAACTTTATGGTCAACAGTCTGAAATTCACGGCTAAAGGCGGAATGTATTGCGATATAGCGTCTGAAAATGAACAGGTGATCATTACCTTGCGAGACACCGGCCCAGGAATTCCACTAGAAAAACTTAATAGTCTTTTTTCTGATGATAGTGATAGGGTCGCACCAGATAGATCCCAAGATAGCACCGGTTCAGGATTTAAGATTGCGCATGCGATTATCCGTCAGTTGAAGGGTCACATATACGTTACCAATGACAACGGAACTACGATAAAAATAACGCTTCCATTAGCTGCGTCAAATTTCACTACGAATTCGGTTACCGACTTCGGTGAGAGCGCTAATTTTACGTTGCATGACATAGACAAATTCGGGACCCAGCATGATTCAGACCCCGAGCGCACCCTAGGTGTTACATTTGACAATAGCTCACAGATGCGGTCACGCGCTGCTGAAACTTTCACGATTATTCTTTACAAACCTCTGACGAAGAACATGTTTGACCATCCTGCGCTATTAGAATGAACTCTATACAGATCTTCCGACACTTCCGACAGATCCTGGAGTTGTTCGCTGCATCATTTTTGTTGATGCTCATCAACTGCTAAAGCTAACGGTTGTTTATCCTAAAACTACGAATTTTACTTTTGCCCATGCAGTTCTCGCTCTACCGAAATGCGGAAACGTTCTTTTCGCGATTTCGGCAGCCACACCATTCGGAGCTTGCGAACCTTTCGACCTTCTCTGATTTGATCGACCGCCACAATATGGTCGCTCAAACGGTTGACCTCTTCGAGGGCGGGCTTGATGGCAAATGTATTGAGATTGGAAAATCGCGCCAATTTACCTTCTGGGACACCCAGAAGCTGACGGAATTCTTCGACAGTGAATTCATCGATTTGTTTATAAGTCAGGTTTACGCGCTTCTGAATCAATTCGTATAGCCTGAAGGCGTATTTGGAGCGCAGCGCATACATTGTATGTGATTTTAGACGGGCGAACACTGTGCTTTCGTTGATGATGGCAATCAGTTCTGCTGGGTAAGTGTAATAGAAATATCCTTCATCGCGATCCTGTTTGACGTTCGCACCCAGAAGTTGAACACGCATTTCTGCTGGCTCCCCATCTTTACTGATCTTCACCGTAGCAATTGCCCCCATGAGTCGATTAATGCTGTCTTCGATGCGTTCATTGCCTTTGTGATTACCGCGCAAAAGCGCTTTCGGGATTTTGTGTATGTGGCGCTCACTGATGTCGTGCCACGCATTGGCAAGGAGCTGATTGTATATGCGTAAATCTGTTAGATTGAGCGGTGTCACTTCGATCAACTCAACCAACTCACCGGGCTTGACCATCGTACCGGTATGCTCTGCATTTTCAGGAAACCCGTAGTTTTGCCCCTGAACAGTCTTAAAAGGTAGTACTTTTTGGCTAGTGGATGCACTCATCCACCTAGCCTTTCTTATTCATTTCACTCCGTATAGGTCTTTTTATTTCTTATCCACAGCAGCGGTCTCCAATCACTAGCCGCAGAAAAGTGGAATACCATGGTAGGCGAATGCCTAAAAAAACACTACCCCAATTCCTAGCCATGTGGATAAATCACTCCCCCAAACTCTAGCTTCAGCACCCCCAATCGCTAGCTTTCAGCCCCCAAATTCTAACTTTTAGCCCCCAATTCCTAGCCGCGAGGGCAAAATACTCAAATTTTACAAAGTGATGCGCGTAACGAACTAAGAACGTAGAACAAATAGAATCTTTATGCGGACATATTTTCCATAATTTTGTGACTTCGTATGAGAGCGGATAGTTTTATTTTTGCTTGGCGTGGGTGTGCTTGTTGCATAATTTTATGTGAAATAAAGACTATCTGCTTCTGCGGGTTCGGATATCGGATCTAATTTCCCTTTACGAGGAAATTGAAAATCTGGAGCAACTTATCAATCAATTTACCACCAAATTCACCAAGTGCCTTCTTTGCTTTCTTACCTGCATCTTTGCCGATATGCTGTGGGTTGTCCATAATACGATAACAGAGGTCTTCCCATTGCTTTTGCAATGCCTCTTCATCCATCTCAGCCATCGACTCTAAATCTTCCATGGTTCCGCCGAGAAGGATCGCCTCTGTCAACAGAAGATCTGTTGTTGATCTGGAGAAGTTTTCCGAGTTAATCAGGTCAATATTTTTTCTTATCTTCTTTTTCAAGCTAAGGTGCTGATGATCACCGTCATGTTTGGGAGAACTGAACTCAGAGATCGATTTCTCAATATTTATAAGGCTTGCGCTTAAAGATTCGTATTTTTGGTTTTGGGAATTCGCTATCTCAACTAACCGCCATAGCAAAAGAGAAATGATGCCGCCAAAAATAACAATGAAAATTAGCAAAATTGTATTCTCGTCCACAAAACTGCTCCGTGTAGCCTATAATTGGTTATATCGCTGTTTTTGAAATTTTGATAGTTGGTGCGGACGGCCGGACTTGAACCGGCACGAGGTTACCCTCGACAGATTTTCTTACCCGCTACGACTTTCGCCGCCGACGTGTGGAAAACGCCGTTTGTGGTCTGGACTATCCCTTCATCTTAGGCTGGTTTCCCTGCCCTTAGACGCCGCCCGTCTAGTCTCTACACCTTCCCCTTTCGGGGCTTGGCTCGGGATTGGCGTGAGGCTTATCGCCTGTTAGCTTTCCCCGAATTTGAGCGGTTCTACTCCCACCGTTTCCGCCGGGGCACTCAATTCATTGCTTTAAGTCTGTTGTGTCTACCAATTCCACCACGCCCGCAAATATAGCCATGAATCAATTAGATATGTTTAGCCGGTTGCGTAGCGTTCGTCACCCTCTTCTTCCACGTTAGATTTTGGGCGTTTCTTGGATTTTCGGACATTGATCGCTGCGGCGTTCAGGCTCGTTTTGATATGGGATGCGTAATAGGTCTCGATCATCTCCACACTCGTTCGGCAATTTTTGGCTATCTGATAAATATCAGCGCCCTCCATCAATCGAAGACAGATATAGGTGTGTCGCAAGCTGTATGCTGTCCGCCTTTGGCCTTCGCGGTCAGTTTTTAAGTCTTCTTCATCCAAAATCCGATTGAATAAGTCGGCATGGGATTTGGGAAAAAGACGGTCCGTCGTTGCTGCGCTATTGCGTGCTTTGAGCCGCTCGAAGGGGCGCACTGCACCCGTGGTGCTCTTGCAATATCCGACGCCGCGTTTCCCACGCACTTCAATTTCAAGAATAGTTTCTCCGGTTTCATCGTCATCGACGATGGAGACATCTCTGTATTCAAGTCTTGCCGCCTCGTCCGGGCGCAAGCCTGTATTGGCCATGAAGAGTACGTAGTCGTGCAGCTGTTCAGCCTGCCAACGCCAACGTTCACGCTTAGGTTGGCGAGCGCGGCGGCGCGTCGCCTCATAGAGTTGTTTGTACTCATCGGGCGAAAACCAGGCGCGGTGCGTTATTTTACCTGCTGTTTTGTAAGGCATGGAAAGATCAGGCAAATGGTGCAGCCATCCATGGCGAATCGCTGTTTTAAGTACCTGCCGGATTGTGACGATCTCTTTATGCATGGTGCTGCGTGATGGCGGCTTGCCGCTGAGAGAATTTTCCCGGCGGTGAATGCGATATTCCTGCACAAGACCCGCCGTCACATGCGAAAGCCCTTTCTCTCCGAAGAACGGCAAAATGTAGTTTTCAAGCTTGGCTTGCATATCGCGAACATAAACAGGGTTGCGATTGCCTTCGGTAATCACTTCATACTCTCGAACGAACTGTGTTGCGGCTTCGGCGAAGCTCTTTTCTTCCTTCAACTCGCCGCGTTTATGTTTGCCGCGCAGTTCAAGATACCAGTCTTCGGCGAAATCCTTCGCTTTCCCGAGACTCTCTTCGCGCGTGCTGGTTCGAAAGTTTCTGTCATCCAAATAGGTCGAGCACTGCCAGTAACGGCTGCGCTCGCGTTTGTAGACATGAACCCGTCCATCAAAAATCGTGTGTTTCGCCATAATCCAGAACCAAGCGGGAACGCACGCTTCAGTGTGTAAGAAGTGTGCAAGACCATTTAGCTGGGATTATAGGGAGTCTAAGTCAATAAGTCGTTGAATTTACTGGTTATTAAATCGTCAAAATCATAACACGGAAAGATTTTAAGTCTGTTGTGTCTACCAATTCCACCACGCCCGCGACGCGCTCACAACAGCGTAGCGTTCGGTCTAGCCCGTTCGCGGCGTTATTTGAAGGCCTTTCCTGGTCCACGCAGTCCTAATCAGCGCGCGCCCGTCCCGTCAGCATTCGACGACGTTGACGGCGAGGCCGCCTTCGCTCGTTTCCTTATATTTTCGGGACATGTCGAGACCGGTCTGACGCATCGTTTCGATCACCTGATCGAGCGAGACTTTGTGGCCGTCCGAGGCGCGTAGAGCGAGGCGCGCGGCATTCACTGCTTTCACGGCGCCGATCGCGTTGCGTTCGATGCAAGGAATTTGCACGAGGCCCCCAACAGGATCGCAGGTGAGGCCGAGATTGTGCTCCATCCCGATTTCCGCCGCGTGCTCGACCTGCGCCGGCTCGCCGCCCCATACGGCCGCGAGGCCCGCTGCGGCCATGGAACAAGCGACGCCCACCTCCCCCTGACAACCCATTTCCGCGCCTGAGATGGACGCGCGTTGTTTGTAGAGCATGCCGATGGCGGCGGCGGTCGTCAGAAACAACCGGATGTGTCCCAGATTGGTGACGCCGTCGCCGGCGCAATAATGCTTCAGAACGGCCGGGATAATGCCCGCGGCGCCATTGGTGGGCGCCGTGACAACCCGTCCGCCTGCGGCGTTTTCTTCGTTCACCGCCATGGCGAAGACGTTGAGCCAATCAAAGAGCTGCTCGCGCTCATTGGCGAGCGGCGTATCGAGGAGTTTCTGGTAGAGCGCGGGCGCGCGGCGCGTGACTTGAAGCCCGCCTGGGAGAACGCCTTCGGTGCACAAGCCCCGGTCAATGCAGTCGCGCATCACCGTCCAGATTTCGTCCAGCCGCGCGATCGTTTCTTCGCGCGGACGCAACGCGTCTTCATTTTCGAGAATGATTTCATGGATCGACGTTTGCCGTTGCGCGGTAATCGCCAGAAGGTCCCTTGCCGATGCGAAGGCGTACGGGCCGATCGGTGCGCGCGCGATCAAATCATCATCGGACGGCGTCAAGAGCTGGGCGGCGCTCGCGATAAATCCGCCGCCTACAGAATAAAAAGTCGCGTCATAGATCGGCGCGCCCGCTTCATCGAAGAGCCACAAGCGCATTTCATTTGGGTGAACTTCGGGAATGATTTCGCCGCGCAAATCGATATCCGTCGCAGGATCAAAAGCGATTTCAGGCCCGTCGGGCAGCACGAGCCTTTTGGCGCGGCGAACCTGTTCGACAGCCCTCTCCGCCGCGTCCGGGTCCGTCTTATGCGGCTCAAAGCCGAGGAGCCCTAACATGACCGCCTTATCGGCGCCGTGCCCGACGCCCGTTAGCGCGAGCGATCCGTGCAGGTCGATCTTGATGCGATGCGTCTTCGCAAGAAATCCGGCTTTCCCGGCGTCGCGGCGGAAGCGATGCGCAATCCGCATCGGCCCTACCGTATGCGAGCTTGAAGGACCGATACCGACTTTGAAAATATCAAAGATGCTCAGCATGGCCCGTACCGCTTACTTCCGATCATTCATGATCGGGTCGGCCCCGAGGGCGCGCATCGCAGCGGCCACTGAAGCGATGGCGGCTTCGGCGGTCGAAAGGTTTTCCGAGCGCGCGACAATGGTTACGCCTTTAACGTCGCCATCGATCGGGTAACTGCCGATGGAGACCCCTTTCAGCGCCGATTGAATATCGGCCAGTTGATCGGCGAGCTTTGATTCCGGCAGTCCTTCCGCCGTGACGGCGCAGGCGTATATTTTCGCGCCGCCCTCGATCTCTTTTTCGACCGCGTTAAGCATGCCCTGAAATATGGACGGCACGCCCGCCATGACGAAGACATTCTCAATGGCGACGCCCGGCGCGCCGGTGACGGGATTGGGGATGAGCCGCGCGCCCTCAGGCATGCGGGCCATACGCCGCCGCGCGGGCGTGACCTCTTCATCCCTGGCGGCGTACCAGCGTTCAATGAGCGCGATTGCTTCGGGATGCTCGATCACGGGCCGGTTAAATGCTGTTGCGACTGCGTCCGCGGTGATGTCGTCATGCGTGGGGCCGATGCCGCCGGACGTGAAAACATAATCATGAGCGGATCGCAATGCGTTCAAGGCGGAGGCGATGACCCCTTCTTCGTCGCCGACGATGCGCGCTTCGCTCAAGGCGACGCCGCGTTCGGTGAGCCACGACGCCAAAAAGTGGATGTTGGCGTCCCGCGTTCTGCCGGACAAAAGCTCATCGCCGATGGCGAGAATGGCTGCTGTTGGCTGAGGCATAAGGCGGCGGACTCCAAGAGGCTGTTCGGACCGTTGTGGCGCCAATCAGCCTAAATATCCATGGATCATCAAAGAAAGAAGATTATTTATGCGCCGCAGCAACCGCCGCCGGCTGGCCGCCGCTCGCCGCGAACGACGGCGCGCCCGCTTGCTTCTCTTCCGGTTTGAAATGCGTCTCGAAAGTCTCGATCGGATTGCAGTCCGGACAATCGTCGCCGATTTCAACCTGGACTGTCGATTGCTGGATGTCGTAGCGGTCTTCCAGCAAAGATTTCATGCTGGACAACGATTTTTGCGCGGCTTCCGGCGATTTGATTTTCGCGTGCATCGTCAGGCGCACTTCATCCGGCGTCAGTTGCCAGATTTTCACCTGGTGGATATCAACAACGTCGGGGGCCGCTTCATGAAGATCGCTGACGAGCTTGTCCACATTGATGTTCTTTGGGGCGCCTTCCATGAGAATATGCCCAGTCTCGTAAATTAATCGCCATGCGGACCGTCCGATCAGAATCGCAACGATGATCGAGAGAACCGGGTCAATTCTTGTCCAGCCGGTGGCGGCGATGATAAGCGCACCGATAATCGCTGCAACGGAGCCGACAAGGTCGCTGATCACATGCAACATGGCGCCGCGAATATTGACGTTGTCAGTTGGTGAGCGGTGAAGAATGAAGAAGGCGATGCCGTTCGCGAGCAGGCCGATAATCGCGATGTTCAACATCAGCGACCAATCCACGTCGACCGGCGCGAAGAAGAACCGTTTCACCGCCTCGAAGGCGATCCAGGCGAGGAGCACGGAGAGAACAACGCCATTGACGAACGCGGCCAGAACCTGCGTTCGGCGGTATCCGAAATGAAGCTGCTGATCGGCCGGGCGATGCGCGAACCATTGCGCACTGGCGGCGAGCGCGAGCGCGAAGGCGTCGGTGAGCATGTGCGTGGCGTCCGCCAGAAGCGCAAGCGAGCCTGATAAGATCCCGCCCACAGCTTCCACAACCATAAAGACAGCGATGACCGCGAAAGCGGCGAGGAGCCGCCGGCCGTCGCCCGTGCTGTGATGATGATGGTCATGGCCGCAATGGGTCATTAATCCAATCTTTCAGCGCAAATCATTCTTGATCTTATGGTGCGATACCTTCTTGTACGCCGCCTTGGCGCAATAGGAAACCGCTGGCTCGCCTCAGCACGCTCAAATTTGTGACAAATGAGACTTGCAATTATGCCGCACTGGCGAAAGAACCAACCGCTCGCCCATCAAAAAAGAGACGTGATAACATTTTAGTTGCTATATTCGATTTTGATTTGCTGTGATGTTATGACGGCGAAACCTGCCGGCGATTGCAGGTTAAGGGGATAGGTTCGCGTGTTCGGGGAAGTGCACATCGATTATGGCCTGTTGGCCAGCATAGCGGCTGCCTGCGTGAGCACGGCGGGCCTCGTGTCGATGGCGTTGCTCGGCGACTGGGGGCGCCGCAACAGCAGTTATTTTTCCGCCTTCGCCATCGGCGTCCTCACGGTCGCGGTCGGGTTTCATCTGGTGCCAGAAGCCATCGAATCGTCGCCAGGCGCGTGGAAAGCGACGCTGGCCGGTTTTGGCGTAATGTTTGTGATTGGCGTCGCGCTGCGTTTCAGTAATCGCGGGCATAATGGAAGCGAGCGCGTCGCGTTCGGCTACGCGTCAATTCTCGCGCTTGGCGCCCACTCCTTTCTTGACGGCGTCATTTATGAATCGTCCTTCCATGACCACCTTTTCACCGGCTGGATCTCGACGCTCGGTTTGTTGCTGCATGAGTTTCCTGAAGGCGTGATTGCGTTCTTCCTATTACGTGAAGCGGGCATGGGCGTGCGCACAGCGGGCTTCTGGGCGTTCATCGCCGCGTCAATGACAACGATCGCCGGCGCGATCTTCGCTTCGATCTTTACGGACGCTTTGCCGTTCTCAACGCTCCTTGGCGTCACGGCCGGCGGGCTGATATACATCATTGTCTTCCACCTGGGACCGCATGCGCGCCTGACGCCGGAAAAACGCGGCTACCCGGTAGCGAGCCTTGGCGTCGTTATCGCGACAGCAGCGGTCGTTCTACGCAGTATGCAAGGGCATTAAGAACGCGCGGGCAGCCGGTTATTTGCTCCGGCACCCGGCGATACCGGCCGTCGGCGTCACGGTTCGCCAGCCTTCTTCGTTTTCGATTGTGATCAGACCGCGTTCGAGATAGGCGCCGCCATCGAACCCTAAACCAATCTTTGCAGTGACGATCACCTGCAATTGTTGTGTGTCGTCTGTAAAGACTTGCGCTTCGGAAATGCCGAAGCCGCGCGAGCCTTCCGATTGCAGTCTCGTCAGGGTCGTGGGCGCGCCGTTCAAAGACATATCGCCAGTCTTTCCCGCCACATACCGAAAGATCGGTTCGGGCCTGTCATCTTCCAGCGTCCACAGGATCATGCCGCATTCGCCCGCTGGTAATGTAGAATCGGCGATACGCGTGAGGATGTATCCTTCTTCGAGGGGTTGTTGGGTTATGGCGCCAGTGCTTTGCCGGGAACCGCCTGTGGTTTCGCAGGCTGCTAAACCAAGCGCAGCGAGCGCGATGAATGCGAGACCCTGTTTCATGGCCGTCATACTCCCTTAAAGACACCGGTCGCATCATAGACGAGCCCGTCCGGCCCCTCTTCGAATCCCATTAACCGCAAGGCTTGATCGACTTCACGTCTTTGCGGCGTCACATCGGCGGTCACCGTATAGCGCAATTCGGGGTGGATAACGAGGAAGACGCTCGCCTCACCTTCCGCGTTCGCGCCCGTCAAGGCGATTTTGATGTCGCCCTCCTCGCACAAGATGGGTCCCGCGAGATCAAACGGTTCTTTGCTGAATGCGCTGACGGCGCCATGCAACAAATCCGTCCAAACTTCGCCTTCGGCGCCCGCGCACCCCTTCGCGGCGTACGCAAGATCGACAAGCTTGAGCGACGCCAGGCCCTTGGTTGGCGCGCCCATGAAATTGTAGCGCTTGCCGATCGCGGCCAGGTTCACGTTTAGATTTAAGTCACGCGCGCGCCATTTTTTATCGAGGCCTGCGGACACAACGCCGTTGCCATATAGGTCGGCGCCATCGCCTGAAACGCGCGCCTCAAGACGGCCAAGAAGCAGCGATAGCGCGTTCGTCTTATACGTCACATCGCCAGCGTCGGCGCCACTGACCGAGACGTTATGTACGACGCCGGACCAGATGGTCCCCGTGATTGAGCCGAAGCGGATGCCGTCGGGCAAGGCGTTTCCTGCAGGAATAATCAGACTGGCCGGCGCTGTCGCAACAACGGCGACGAGAAATACAACGCAACAGAGTATGATTTGCAGCGGGCGTTTTAAGATACTCTTCAACATCGTCACCGCCGCTGACTAACCGGTTCGGCCAAACGTGATCTGTGCGCGAACATTTTCCGGATTTTCCGTATCGCGCGCGATATCGGCCGTCACAATTGCGATCCCGTAGTTGGACTGCAGATCGCCGATCCAGGCAAAAAGCTGATCGGCGCTCACATTATTCGCGCTCGCCGAAACATTGCCGTCGGGCAAGGGGTTAATCGATGTCAGCGAAAAGCCAAGCTGGTTTGTCGTTTGCGACAGGACAATTCTCACCGGCGTGTCTGCGTCGATGTCCGCCGCCACATCGGTCGTCGGCTGTTTCGCCGCCGCCTGACGCACCATCGCATAGTTTCGTTCAGCCGCTGTGGCTCGGTCGGCCGCAGCGCTGCGCCAAGAGGTGATCGGATTGACGATCAGTAACAGGAATAAACAGACCGCGACGATCGCGCCGCCGACAGTCACCATCAGGCGTTCCCGGTCGCTCAAATTTCGCCAGAACGCGCTCATGACAGCTCCGCCAATAGTTCGCCGACCCGTTGCCCGCGGGACTGGCGGTAGCCGCCATTGTCGCGGACGGTGACGCCGAGACGCGTCAGCTCTTCACGGAAGGCTTCGATCGCTGCGTCGGTCTGGCTGCGCACGCTCACGGAGAACCGCCCTTGCGCGCTGTCATAGCCGATGCGGTCAATCTGGATCTCGTCATTGTCGGCGAGCGCTTCAGTGAACCGTGCACTCAGGATCAGGAAGGACCCGCTGTCGCCGCCGGCGCTCAACATGCCGCGCGCGTGAGCCACCGGATCGACGCCGCTCGCTTCCGGGAAGCTCGAGGCGTGCAGTTGTTGGGCGAGGCTGGTCCAACGCGCGCTTGCCCGGTCCGAACGCCAAGCGTCGAGCGCGACGGTTGCAAAGCTGATCGCCGCAAGCCCGGCCGCGATCAGGGCGGCCCCGCGCCACTGCGACAACCCTACGCGCCATTGCATTTTCTTGCGATAGGCCCCTTGCAACAAATTGACGGGCGCAGCCACATTGAGGGCTTGCGCGTAAAACTCAACACGCCGCGCATCGTCGAGCGGCCCTAACCAGTCGGTTTCCTGATCCGCGAATATGTCCGGCAGGTCATTGTCTTCACCAAGACACTGAACGCGCTTGTCGCTAAGATTACCCGCAAGGTCGCCGGAGACGATGTCCAGTAGATCGTTGTCGCAGGCGAAAGCGTTGGCGCCGTTCGCCACAATCGTCCGCGCACTGTTCCTGATGACGATGCAGTCATCGCTGATATCAATCAGCGCCGCTGCATCGGTCGTTAAGATATCCAATTCCACGCCCGCCTCAGCGAACGCGTCGCGCCATGCGGAGACGATGTTGTCGCGCACCGCAATCGCGAGGCCGCTATCGCCGGTTTTGTGCGTGACGAAGTGAATATTTTCGATCGGCTCACTGAGTTCGTCTTCCAGCATGAACGCTGCAGCGGCGATGAACTTTGAGGATGTTTTCGGCGGCGCCAGTACGGAAATCAGCGTGCTTTGCTCGGCCGGCAAATACGCGATGATGCGATCGACGTCGCTTTGGCGCGGGCTCAGCGTCTCAAGCGCCTCCGCGTTGAAAAGATATCCCGTCTCCTCCACGCCCTCGCCGTCGACGACGCCCCAATGGATCGCCGCGTCCGACCGCTCGCCGAGAAAGAGAAGTAGATTTCGCGTCATGTGCGCCTGCCGATCCGGCGCGAGACCACCGTGGCCTCGGGACCGTCCAATTTGAATAAGATGTTCAATTCCAGCGACATACCACTCTGCTCCACCACACCTCTAGCGGTCAAATATTTAGAAGTCACTGCCAATCTTCCGCCGCCTGCGGGGCCCTCGCCGCCGCCATTCTGGCCGTTCGCGCCGCGGTTATTGTTGTTCGCGCCGCGCGGGCTCGTTTGAACCGCCCTCACCGCTTCCTGCTGGAAGAAATCGTTAATATCCTCGTACCCGCTTGGGGGACGTTCCTGGATGATATTTTCGGCGTCCGAGGCTTGGACATTGGGCCCGAGAACCGCGGCGAGTAGCGGCGCGTGCTCCCGTTGCAATAAATTCACGTTGATTTGCGTTTGTTCATTGTCGGGGTGGGCGCAAAGGATCGGGCTTAATAATTGGTAGAAGTCCTCATCCACATTCGCCATCGCCCGGACTTCGCTCACGTCGGCGAGGATCCCGCCGCCGGTGCGGTATGGCGTCGGCAACGCCGTATAGAAATTGTCTTCGGCGCCGCGCGACTCCTGGAAATCGTCCGCGTCAATCCAGTCCACGATTACCGAGACAAGGCCGTCCATATCGGCGCCGCTGATGCCCACTTTTTCGGCGAACGACATCATCTCCGCGCGCGACTGACCGTTGATGCTGTCCCCGGCCGCCGCCTCGCTGCGCACCAGACTGTTTACGTTGAAACATGTCGTCTGATCGACGAAGCCGAAGCGTGCGTTCGCGCCCTCCATGGGCACATCGTAAACGGCGGCTAGGATCGGGCTTTCCGCTGTTAGAGTAATCGACTCTTGCAACGCCGCCTCGAGCGCGGTTTTGGCGAGCGCTTCAAGGCCTACAGCGCGCCAATAAAGTTCAGCATGAGCGCGTGTCGCGATAGCGCGCTGTGCGGCGCGCGTGGTGGTCTGCCCCAGCGCCAGCACGATGAAGCTCAGGATCACGACGAGGAAAAGGACGGTGATCAGCGCGGCGCCGGATTGCGAGTGTCCCTTGTTCACACGCTCACCTCATTAATCAAAAAGAGAAAGCGCAATTGACCGTATCGCTGATTGGCGATTGTAAGCGCAATCGCCTGCGGAACCGGCGCCGTTGATCCGCTCGCGGGCCAGGCGTCGTCCCAGTCGAGACGGCCGCGAAGCTCGCCGCGCAAAAACTCCATGCCGACCTCGGAGAGGTCATCGAGCAAGATGCGCTCTGCCGTCGGCTGGTTGCGGGCCGCATCTAGAAAAGGGCGCACCCGCCGGACGAGTTGTTTTTCGCGTGCGATATATTCCACATACTGAAGACTGGAACGCGGCTCCTTCGCCTCAGGGTTGATCCATCCACCCCGAACGAAAGAGATCAGCAGCGTTTCCTCGCTATTGGTGCGGCTGATCGGATGGGCGTCGCCGCCGAAAAACCACTGGTCGACGCGCTCACCGAATTCGTCGCGTACAGGCCGCGGCGTCATCTGCAAGAGATCGTTCTTCAAGACGACGCGCATGAGCTCGAGGTCGCGGACATTCTTTTCCGTTTCCTCAAGCTGTTCGCGCGCCTCCGCCCCGAGGCGCAGCGTGTAGACGCCGATTGAGGCGACGAACGCGAACACGAGGAGCGCGATCATCAACTCGGCGAGCGTAAAGCCCTTCTGTGAGACGGGGTTATTCATCGTTCGGGTTTTGCAAGGTTGTGACTGTCGCCAGCAATTGCCGGCTCGGCATAGCGCGTACGTCAATTTCGATGCGCACCAGATCGGAATTTGGAACATTGTTGATCCGCTGGTCGCAGCGCCACGCGCGTCCGGCAAATTCACGGTCGAACTCCTCCTCGCCTTCCTCATAGGGCGCACGGCTGACGAGCCTTTCCACCATGAGATTGTCCGCAAGCACGCTGGCCGCAAGACGGTCCTCCACGCTGATCATGAAGCGCGAGTTTTGGCTGATGAGCGTCAGGGCGCCCGCCGCCACAAAGCCGAGAATGGCGAGCGCCACCAGCACCTCGATCAAGGTGACGCCGCGCTGACCGTTGCGGGGCGTATTCTTACGGCCGGCCCACATAGATCGAAACCTCCCCTTCCTCATTGCGTGTGACCGACCAGCGCCGTCCACGCTGGAGAAAGTCGATCTGGACCGCCACAGGCAGCCCGGTGGGATCGATCACGGCGAACTCGCGTTCCACATCATCGCGATCGTCATCTTTGTCGTCATCATCATCGTCGACAGCGCGGCGCAGCAGGCGCTCTTCGTTATCCTCAACGATGCTTTTGGTCGCATAATTGATGGTGACGCTGGTCGGAATGACGGTCACCAGCGGAAACCCGCCCAGCACAGCGGGCGACCATTCCGCTCCGGCGTAGCGTTCGAAATAATATCGGTCTTCTTCAAGCACCAACCGCACTGGCTGATTGGACAGCGTCGCAAAATCGTCGGCGAGTTTCAGCGATAAAGCGAGATCATCAGCCGCCTTCTTGCCAGCCGCCTGGCTGCGCGGTCCGTTCACGACAACGACAAGCGCCGCAAACGAGATGATCAGCATCACGACCATTAATTCTATGAGCGTGAAGCCGCGCATCAAATACCGCCTGCTGTTCTTAAGGCGTGCTCTGCCAGTTACCGATATCCGCATTCAAATCTTCACCGCCGATCTCTCCGTCCGCGCCAAGCGAATAGACGTCAAGCGCGCGGCCGTTCTGTCCGGGGAAACGGTATTGATAGGGCTTGCCCCAGGGGTCTAGCGGCAATGAGCGCAGATACCCGCCCGGCCGGTATTGGTCCTTACGGTTTACGGTCGGCGGCACTTGCACAAGCGCCTGCAGACCTTGTTCCGTCGTCGGATAGGAGAGCATGTCGAGGCGATATTGATCAAGCGCTGACTCGATCGCCTTGATATCGATGCCTGCTTTGCGCACCGCCGCCTTGTCGCGCTCGGGAAGAATGTTCACCACCACGACCGCCGAGATGAAGGCGAGGATCGTCAGCGCCACAAGGAGCTCGATTAGCGTAATGCCGCGCTGAGCCTGCGCAGAGTTGGAAAGTGTCGTTTTTTCCATGGATTCAGTCGCTTTCTTCATACAAAAATCTATCAACCAGACGCCAAAGTGTTCAAGCGCAGGATCGGTAACATAATCGACAAGACAATGACCATCACGACGCCGCCCATGGCGATGATGATGCCGGGCTCGAGGAGCCGCAGGGCGACGGTCGAGGCGGTCTCGAATTCTTCTTCCAGTTGTTCCGCCGCCTTATCGAGCAGTTGCGGCACTTCCCCCGCGCGCTCCCCCGCCGCGACCATATGGACCATCATCGGCGGCAGGACGTTCGGTCTCTTCAAGGCGCTGGCGAGCGCGGACCCTTCGCGCACCATCGTGACGGTCTGATCGAGACGGGCGCGGATATGATCATTGGAAACCGTTCTCTGGGCGCCGACGAGACTATCGAGAAGCGGCGCGCCGCCGGAAAACAACGTCGATAGAGTTCGCGCAAACCGCGCGCCGTCGAGCCCGCGCAACAACTTGCCGAGTAGCGGCACGCGCAGGATGCCGCGATCAAAGCCCTGTTTAAACGCAGGAATTTTCATGGCTTGCCAAAAGCCGATGGCGGCGACGACGATCAGGCCCAACAGGACGAGGCCATAATCGCCGAGAAAATCGGAGACCGTCACCACGATTTGAGTGATGAGCGGTAACTCAGCGTTGAACGTATTGAAGTTCTCGATGATCTTCGGGACCACCATCGTCAGAAGCGCGGTGATGACGCCGCCTGCAACAACAGCCAGCGCGGCCGGATAAATCAACGCCGCGAGCGCCGCGTTCCGCATGGAGCGGTTTTTCTCCAGCATGCTGGCCAGGCGATCGAGAACGCCGCCGAGATCGCCAGAGGTCTCGCCCGCCGCGATCACGGCGCGATAAAGATCAGGAAACGACTTTGGGTGTTCCTTCATGGCGTCCGCAAACCGCCATCCTTCGATGACGCGCTCGCGAACGCTCAGAATAATTTGGCGCGCGTGTTCTTGCTCTGTCTGGAGGGCGACCGCATTCAGCGCCTCTTCAAGCGGGGTCGCCGCCCCAATCAACACGGCGAGCTGCCGCGTGAATATAACAAGCTGGTTGGTGGAGACTTTCTTGGCGCCGCCGCCGAACAACGCTTTGGCCTGTTTTTCTTTCGGCGCTTTAATCGCGACCGGCGTCAGATGGCGCGAGCGCAGTTCCATGCGCGCCTGGCGCGGTGTATCAGCCGCCACGACGCCTCGCCGCGAGCGACCCGTTCCGTCAAGCGCTTCATATTCAAACGCCGGCATCGTCCTCATCCTGACTAATGACGCGCAACACTTCTTCAACGGACGTCACGCCGTTCTTCACATGCCGGAACCCGCATTGCGCGAGTGAGTCCGCGGTCCGGAACGCATGCGCCGACATTTCCTGCTCGCCCGCATTGTCATGGATCAACCGGCGGAGCTTATCGTCGACAACCGCGATCTCGTAAACGCCGACGCGGCCTTCGTAACCGGACTGGCCGCACCGGCCGCACCCTTTCGGGCGATAAATCTGGATCGGGTCATTATCATCGATATCAAGGAGCGCACGCTCGGCGGCGTCCGGCGCATGGGGCTCTTTGCACGACGGACACAAGCGGCGGACAAGCCGCTGCGCAAGCACCGCCGCCACTGTCGATGACAAAAGAAACGGCTCCACGCCCATGTCCCGCAGCCGTGTGATGGCGCCGATGGCCGAGTTTGTGTGAACCGTTGATAAAACGAGGTGTCCCGTCAGCGAAGCCTGGATCGCGATTTCCGCAGTTTCGCCGTCGCGGATCTCACCGACCATCACAATGTCCGGGTCCTGGCGAAGGATCGCGCGCAGCCCCGTGGCGAATGTCATGCCGACTTTCGGATTGATCTGCGTCTGGCCGACACCGTCGATCGCGTATTCCACGGGGTCTTCCACCGTCAGAATATTGCGGCTTGGATCGTTGAGGAGCGTTAAGGCGCCATAGAGCGTCGTCGTCTTGCCCGACCCAGTGGGGCCCGTAACCAGGATCACGCCGTTCGGCCGTTTCAGCGCCGTGCGCAGGCGCTCCAGCATATCCGCTGGCATGCCGAGACTGTCGAGGTCAAGGCGCGCTTCTTCCTTGTCGAGGATCCGCATCACGATGCGTTCGCCAAACCGCGCCGGCAAGGTGGAGACGCGCACGTCCACATTCTTACCGCCGAGCGAAATTGAGATCCGGCCGTCCTGCGGCACGCGCTTTTCCGCAATGTCGAGCCGCGACATCACTTTCACCCGCGACGTCAAAACCGGCGTCATGCGCGCTGGCAACGAAAGCACTTCACGCAATACGCCGTCGATCCGTAAACGGATTGAAAGGCTTTTCTCATACGGTTCGACGTGAATATCCGACGCTTTCGTTTTCACCGCTTCAGCGATCAACGCGTTGATGAGGCGAATAATCGGCGCATCGTCTTCGCTATCGAGAAGGTCAGCCGTCTTTGGCAGGCCTTCCGCGAGCGATGTCAAATCGTCATCGTCGCCCGCCATATCAAAATCGTCAGCGCTGATGGCGTCAACGGAATAAATTTCCGACAAGCGCCGGTCGAAGGCTTCCTCCGGCATGGCGTCAATGGTGATGGGACCGCCAAGCGCGCGGCGCGCCTCCAGGAGCGCCTTGCCTTTCGGCTCCCCCCTCGCCCCAACGGTCGCGGGCGACGACGCGTCCTGCAACACGATCAGCCCATACTCTTTCGCAAAAGAATAGGTGAAGCGGAAATTAGGGCTATCTTCTACGGCGCTCATGGGGCTCCAAAGTCTATTAATTCAGGTTCGTCGCCGGGTCCTTACCGGTCACCTGTTCGATCAGCCGCTCGAGATCTGATTGAGGCTCGCCGCGATACAACATCTCGCGGGCGCGGATGTAATCATATTTGCGCCGGGTGACGTCGGAGGAGTCTTCCTGCGTGCGCAAGATGGACGGACGAATAAACACCATCAGATTGCGGTTGGTGCGCGACCGGTTTGTGCTCTTGAATGCAGTACCGAGAACCGGGATATCACCAAGCCACGGAACCTTGTTCGAGGAAATCTGTTCGGTTTGATCGATAAGGCCGCCAATCACCAGAATATCGCCGTCGTCAACGGTGGCGGTTGTCGTAAAACGACTCTTATTGGTGATGAGGTCCGCCGAACCGGCGATGACCGCGCCGGCGACGCTGGAAATTTCCTGCGTCAACTCAAGCGTCACCGTGCCGCCCTCATTGATTTGCGGCGTTACTTCCAAAATGACGCCGACTTCTTCTCGCGACACGGTCCGGAAAGCGTTGGTGAAATCGTCGCCGATTTGCTCGCCTGTGGTGATCGGAATCTCCTGACCGACAGACAGCGAAGAGGTTTGGTTATCGAGCGTTGTTGTAAACGGCGTAGACAGAATATTGGAGTCGCTGTCGGCCTTGATGGCGGTTAAAATGCCGCCGAAGGTCGTGTCCCCATTGCCGAAGGTGCCAAGGCCGCCGATGCCCACGCCGGGCGTCCCGATCAATCCGCTGATCGCGGCGATCGCAAGGCTCTCCACATCGAACTCTGTGACCTGTTCGTCGGTCTGGAAGACATTGCCATTTTGGTCGGTCGTGAGCGTCGTCTGCGTGCGGTTCAACAATTGCGCGCCCGCATTCGAAAGGATGCTCGGCTGCTGACTGGAAAGATTAACCGAGGTGAACGGGATCGTTGTGTCTTCCGGGTCGCCGGCGAGGAAATATTCAACGCCGATCTGGCGCGCCGCCGTATCCGAGACTTCCACGATAATCGCTTCGATCAGCACTTGCGCGCGGCGTACATCGAGCTGCGCCACAACGCTGCGTAAGGTCCGTTGAATGTCGGCGTCGCCATTGATGATCACAGAATTAGTCGGCTTGTGAAAGGTGATGGTGGCGCGTTGACGCCCGCCCGCCACCGGGGCCGCACCTTCGGCGCCGCTGCTTGCGCCTTGTGACTGCGAGCTGGCGATTTCTCGCAAGAGGTTCGTCATCTCCTCCGCGTCGGAATGGTTCAGCGCGATAACCGAAAGACCGGACTTTGTGGCCCCAATGCGATCCAATTCCGAGACGACGCTTGAAAGCCTGTTAATGATTGTCGGTTCAGCGCGAATGAGAACGCTGTTGCTGGCCTCTACGGGAACGATCGTGATGCGCCGCGCCTGGCCGCCTTCCTCGCTCAGTTCCTGGGCGAGACCGCGCAGCACATTGGCGACTTCGGTAGCCGAAGCGTTATTCAGTGAAATTGTCTTGTCGACAGTCAAATCCCGATCGATCTGCGCAAGGACTTTGGTGAGGCGCTCAATATTATCCGCGGTGTCCACAATGATCAGCGCATTGCCGCTGCGCACGGGCGCCACAACGCCGCGCTCGTTCACGATTTGAGCAAGATTAGCAGCCGCTTCACGCGCGTCCACATGGCGTAGGCGGACGATTTGAGTGACAAGATCACCGGGCCGCCCTTCGCCTACAGGGCCCGCTGCGCGCGGACCTTCCTGAACGGGCACGATCTTATAGCTGCTGCCGTTGATCGGCGTTGCGGTGAAGCCGTTGACGCGCAGCATCTGCTGGAAAAGCTCCCACGCTTCGCCCCTGCAAAGACTGGCGTCAGGTCCCGACTTGACAGTGACCCTCCCTTGCACCCGCGGATCAAGCACAAACTTGCGGCCGGTGCGCATGGCGATCTCGTCGATCACGGCGCGGATGTCGGCGTCTTCGTAATTGATCGACGCGCCGCAGTCCTCCCGCGTTTGCGCCGAGGCGCTTGCCGTGAACGCCGCAAAAGCCGCAGCGCCCATCAAGACGGTCTTAGAGAATCTTGTTCTTATCATTGCCCTGCATTCTTCCCGGAATTCAAATTAACGACGACTTCGATCGGGGTTCCGTTTCGCTCGACCACAACGCGAACTGATCTCTTACCAGCCAAACGCGGCAGCGCATCCCCCAATTCGTTAATTCGTCTGTTGTCGATGGCGCGCACGATATCACGATCACGCAAACCGAGCGCTTCCAGCTTGGAGATGTCGCCGGTCGCGATAATGGCGACCGCCGGCTCGCCGTCGCTGTCGAGCATCGTCTCGAATTGCGCGACGTCAAGCAGCGACGCGCCGCCTGAAGGGGCGCTGGCGGCCGGGGTGGAAGCGGACCCGCGCACCGGTTGCGGCGCACGCGCCGGCGCCGTCGCCTCAATCTCAACATCTTTAGGCAATTTCAGGGACTCATCGATCCCATTGGAATTGATGATCACATAGTTCAGGAAGACTTCTTTGAGCGTGACGCCGTTTGTGATCTCATCACCAATGCGGAACGCTTTCTGCTTTCCTTGCGGCGTGCTGATAATCGCGGAGCTGTCGTCGCCTTCAGAAAAAGCGCCATGCAGCTTGAGATCAAGCGCCGTCTCCTGGACCTCTTCAGGCGCGGCAGCGGCGACGGCGGCCGCTTCAACGGTCTCAGCCATCGGTGTAAACGGACTTCTGGCTTCCACCGTGTTGTTGTCGCTCACTGTGGGGCGAATGACCGGGGCAGGCGTGTCCGCGATCGGCAACGGCGCGAAGATCAGCCAAAAGAGCCTCGCCGACGCAAGCGCAACGAGCGCCAGCAGTAAATATTCGAGGATTTTGGGCGCAGGGCCAAAGTCGCCAGATTTGCGTTTTCGCGTTAACCTTTTCGGCGGCTTGTCCGTAACGGACGCCGGCGGCGCGCTCTCAGGACCGGAGCCCATGATCGAATTATCCTCAACCGCCGCCAAAATTACCTCTGTTCCTTGCGCCGACCAGCATTTAACTGCTTAATTTACCTACGCAATCCTACCAAATCGTGTTGCAAGGGTTAACCCTTACATCCCGCAAGACGCTCCGGTGTATCATTGCTAAAGAGAGCACAAAACCTAACCTTTTGTTAGAACGAAGAGTCACCTATGAACAGGTGTCAGCCCGCAGAAAACGACCGAAATTTGGGGTTTTGATCCCGCGCCAGGGGCGCTTGCGCTCTATCCCGCCCCAATCGCGCGAATACGCCCTGTGGTCTTTGCCTGAGGGTGCGCATAAGCCGCAACAATGTCCGTCTCGCCAAGGCAACGGAACATCAATCTTGGACAATTGGTCGAAATAAATGGAGTGGATATTTATATTTGCGGCGGCGTTCGGACTGATCATTGGCAGTTTTCTCAATGTTGTCGTTCACCGCGGACCTGTCATGTGGGGGTTGATCGCCAGGGATCAACACCGGTTCGGCGGACTAGCGTTTCCCCGCTCCTACTGCCCGCATTGCCGCCAGACGCTCGGCCTGAGCGATCTCATTCCGCTGGCGAGTTTTGTCTTTCGCGGCGGCAAATGCCGCTACTGTAAGGCGCCGATCTCGGTGCGTTATCCCATCATTGAGCTGGCGGGCGCAGGCGCGGCGGTGGCGGCCGTGGCGCTGTGGGGGCCCAGTCTCTCGGCTCTTCTTGCGGCGGTTTTTCTGTGGGCCCTCATCGCGCTTGCCGCCATTGACGCGGAAACCGGCTATCTCCCGGACGCGATCACGTTGCCGCTCATCCTTATCGGTATCATCGCCAATATCGGCGACCGGTTCGCACTGCTTCAGGACGCATTGATCGGCGCGGCGGTCGGTTATCTGTCGTTCCGTCTGATCGGTATGATCTTCAAGCGCCTGCGGGGTGTCGATGGTCTCGGTCAGGGGGACGCGAAGCTGCTCGCTGCGCTCGGCGCCTGGGGCGGATGGATGCTGTTGCCCGTCACCGTGTTTCTCGCAGCGCTCCTCGCTCTCGGCGGCGTCGTTTTCGCCGTCGTGCTCGGCAAGTCCGTTGATCGCGATACGGAGGTTCCCTTCGGCCCGGCGCTCGTGGTCGCCGGCGGGCTCACCTTCATGCTGACGGGCGCAGGCGTCGACGTCGCCGCAATTTTTGCGCCGCCTATTGACCTTTAAAGACCGGCTTTCGTTTCTGCATCAGGGCGACGATCCCTTCCTTGCAATCGTCGCTCGCCATCGCCGTGCGTTGAAGTTGCGCTTCGGTCGCGGCTGCCGCCGGCAGTCCAGCGTGCGCCGCCGCGCGGAAAGCACGTTTCGTAAGCGCGGTTGCGATCGGCGCGCGTTCACACAATTCCTCCGCCCAACGAAGCGCTTCATCGACAGCTTCGCCGTTTGGGACGACGCGATTAACGAGCCCATACGCCAGAGATTTTTCAGACGAGATTTTCTCCGCCTCGATCGCCGCCTGATAGGCGCGCGAATACCCCATTTCCTGGGTCATAAGCCATGAAAGGCCGCCGTCGGGCACCAGCCCGATATTCGCAAAGGCTGGCATCAGATAAGCGTCTTCAGCCATCACTTTAAGATCGCAAGTGAGCGCCGTCGTCATGCCGATCCCGGCCGCGGGACCGTTAATCGCCGCAATCACCGGCTTTTCGCAGGTGCGGATGACAGTCAGGAACGCCGCATATTCGGCGTTCAGGATGTCCTCCACATTGCGCCCTTCCTGCACGTCGGTCACATCAGCGCCCGCGCAAAAGCCGCGCCCCGCGCCGGTGACCACGACCGCGCGGATCGCCGGGTTGGCGGAGGCCTTCGCGATTGCATCGAGAAAATCCGCGCGCATGGCGCCGTTAAACGCGTTCAACGCCTTCGGGCGGTCGAGTGTTATCAGCGCAATCGCATCGCCTTTTTTTTCATAGATTACGGTGCTCATGGCGGTCCCTCTTATCCAGCTGTAACAGTGTCGCTTCTAAGGCGCGCAACACAAAGAAAAATATGCAGTGCGCGCTATGCCAGCAACGCCTTCAAATCCGTTGACGGGTCCCGCAGAAATTCCGGATCCACAACGCCGCCAACGGCGATGATCTTGCGCGCGATCATGTGGTCCGCCGGCGCGTTAACAGAGTCGACGGCGATCAGGCGGCCGCCGCGCATGTAAAACATCGAGAACTTCTTCTCCGCCGGATCGCCGCGCATAATTTCCGTGTCATAACGATCCTTGCAAATCCCAACGGTCTGTAATTTCACATCATATTGGTCGGACCAGAACCACGGCGCTTCATCATAGACGGCGGTACGGCCGCAGATCGTCGCTGCCGCCGTCTTCGCCTGTTCGAGCGCATTGTGGACCGACTCCAAGCGCAATAGTCCGCCATAATAGGTGCTCGGATGGCGCGTGCAGTCTCCTATGGCGAATATATCGGGATCTTCCGTCTGCGTATGAATATCTACAAGAACACCGTCGTTGACCGCCAATCCGGCCCGGGCCGCGAGGTCATCGTTCGGCGCAACCCCGACACCAATGACGGCGAAATCACAAGCGATGCGTTCACCGCCGCTCATCTTGATTTCCTCAACCCGTCCCGCGCCCTCAAACCCCTCGATCGCGGCGCCCAAACGGATGTCGACGCCGTGGGCGCGATGCAATTCTTCAAAGAATTCTGAAATCGGCGCGCTCGTCACCCGGCTCATGACGCGATCGGCCGCCTCAAGCACGGTCACGTGCAATCCTGCTTTTGCGGCGATCGCTGCGACCTCCAGGCCAATATACCCCGCGCCGACGATCGCGAGGCACGCGCCTTCTGAGAATTGCGTCTGTAACGCCTGGACATCGGCAATATCGCGCAAATATCCGACGCCTGCCAGCGTCGCGCCCGGAAGCGGCAAACGCTTCACCCGCGCACCGGTCGCGATTACAAGCTTGGCGTAGGTCAGGGTCTCGCCGTCCGAGAGCCGAACCTCTTTCGCCGCCCGATCAATCGCCTCGGCGCGCACGCCTAGCCGAAGGTCGATCTTTTCTTTCTCGTAAAACGCATCCGGCTTCAGGAACAACCGATCTTCCGTTAACGCGCCGGCGAGAAACGCTTTCGACAAAGGCGGGCGTTGGTAGGGCGGATAAGCCTCCTCGCCCACGAGATAGATTTCGCCGGTCCAACCCTGTTGGCGCAAGCTGGCGGCGCATTGCCCCGCCGCATGTCCGGCCCCAATAATGACAACCCGTTCCGGCAACGAAAGGCTCCTTCAACATACCCTGATCGGCCGACAGACGTACGCCGTCGCGCCGGCCCGCACAAGGAGCCGTTAGCCGCCGATCACCTTATCGACAGTCGCTTGCGCCTTCAGTTCCGGCAACGACATTGGCGGCGTACGGAATTCTTCGGCCGAATAGAGCGGCGCCTGGTCGTCATAGTGCGGCGAGGTTTTGTCGAGCGTGGCGGCCCCGAATTGATGAATGATACGAATGTCCGGCGCGCCCTCGCCGCCGGTCGCTGCGGTCGGCCAGTCGGCGTAAACAACAACGCCGTCGCCGGCCATTGCGGTGTAACTTCCGTCTTTCGGATTATCGACCGCATAGATCGCCCGCAATACGTCCGGGCCGCCATTGAGCGGCAAATCCGTTGCGCCGCGCTTCAGACGATTGACCTCTCCCCATTTCGGGTCGATGCGCCCGAAACCTGTCTCAAATTCATCAACCGCCTGACGCAACGCCGCAACCGGATCGGGCGTCTCCGCTTCTTCTCCGTTTAACAAAAACCCAAGGGCGAGTTGACCGATTCTGATGGCGAGCGCTGCTGACCGGTCATCTGCGTGGGCCGCGCCGTCCCAGGCGCTTAATAGAGCCGCGGCCTCGTGAAGCGACGCGTCCGCGCGCACGGCATCATCGACGACGAGACGATTGATCAATTTGCGCAACCGCGAATTCGGCGCGTAAACATGATCCATCTTGTATTGAAGAAATTCCTCGCGCGTAATCGAAGCGTCGCCGCCGAAAAGCGCTTGGACGCGCAAGCCCCGGTTCGTCATCCGATCCGAGATTCCGAAATGCGGCGGGTAATCTGTACGCTGTGGATTATCGGCGGGACCGGATGCCTCAAAGGGCGTATGGTTGGCGTTGACGACGTAACCGCTCTCCGGATTGACCACTGACGGTGCAGAGCCGAACGGGCGCACGCCGTTCCAGATCAGATCGGCGCGGTCGCCCGGCGCCGCTTTGGACCAGTCCCATTCCTCTGAGCGCACCGGAATAGACGCATTGTAAAAATAAGCGATATTACCGGCGCGGTCGCCATAGATTGCATTGAAGCTCGGCACCGCCTGCATCGCCATCGCCGCGCGCCATTCGTCAAAGTTTTGGGCCTTGTTCATCTTAAACCATTGTTCGACAGCGCGCACCTCGCCCGCGCCGGCGAACGAGACGGCGTAATACCCGTCAGGCGTTTCAAAAACCGGCCCATGGACCGAGCGCAAGACCGGACGCTTAACGGGCAAACTGAGCGGACCGAAAAGCTTGACCCGGAAGCGCGCCTCGCCCTGCTCAAAGTCGCGCCAGGCGCCGTCAAATTTGTATCGGGTTGGATTTTGCTTCTTATTCGTCTCCAGGCGGAAGACATCAACGAGGTCCGGCTTATTCACCGTCAGACCCCATCCCAGATCGCGCCCGGCGCCGACAAGGATCAACGGAGCGCCGGGAAAAAGCGCGCCCACCATGTCCCAGCCTTCGTCAGATTTAAGCCGTGCTTCATACCAGGCGACGGGACCGGTGAAAGGTTGGTGCGAATTCACCATCAGGCGCGTGTGACCGTCATCGGTGCGCGAGGGCGCGACCGCCATCGCGTTCGAGCCCAACTCGCCGCGGCGATCGAGTTTCAAGAACGCTTCACGCGCCCGATCAGCCGCTTCAACGGTTTTCACGTCGCCGTCGAACAGCGCCTTCAGATGTTCATCGAGGCCATAGAAAAACGGCGTTCGCGCCACGAAACCGGCGACCACGTCGCGCCCGGAGACAGGCGCAACGCCGTCGCATGCACCCGCATGGTCGGCGCAATAAAGATTGATCCCCGCCGCGTAAGCTTCAACCAGCACGCGGGTCTCCTGCGCTAGATCCTTTTCGTATTTTGTATCGATCACCGTCGCGATATCGAATGCGGCCATCAGATAGTCCGTGATCGCGCCGTCTTTCCCGGTGCGCCGGCCGAGTTCGCCGCGTGTAAAAAGCAGCACCTCTTCCATCGTCGCCCAATCGTCTTCCGCATGGGCGTACGCAAGACCGAAACCCACATCCGCATCGCGCGCGCCGTAAATATGAGGCACGCCGAATGCGTCGCGCACAATGCGCGCCTTGTAGGCCCGGGCCGCATCACGCGCCTCCGCGGGATCAAACAATGCGTGTTGCGGCGTCCACAACCAGAAAACAGCGCCGATCAGGGCGACGCCAAACAAACCGGCGGCTATCGTTACTATTCGTCGAATGTGGAATTCCCCTATTGGTTCCTTGTGGCTCAATACAGATAATCGTAGCTCCGATATCGGCGATTCCCAAACAGGCGTTCTGCGCTGGACGGCACATCCGTCGCGGGGCTTGCATTCCCGTCACAATTCGTCGTTAACAAATGTGTAGATGTTGTCACCTTCGGGCCTTAGGGGATTCCAATATGCGCCATCGTTTTTCAGTTTTTGCGAGCTTGGCGACAAGCATGCTCATGTCATGCGCCGCCGCGCAGCCCTCGGAAAAGGACTGGTTCGCTGAGGGGCAAGCGACGCTTGCGGCCCGCAAAGCCGTGAAGCCGAATACGCGCAAGGCAAAGAATGTGATCTTGTTCGTTGCGGACGGCATGGGGCCGACAACGGTCGCCGCCGCACGCATTTATGACGGCCAGTCGCGCGGCGAAGAGGGAGAAGAAAATCTCCTCTCTTTCGAGCGCTTCCCCTATCTGGCGATGTCGAAGACCTACAATACGGACGCGCAAACGCCGGACAGCGCAGGCACGATGTCCGCGATGGTCACCGGCGTGAAAACCAAAGCCGGTATCATTTCGCTTTCCGATGCTGTCACGCGCGGCGATTGCGCTTCGGCGAAGAAGGCGTCCGTTTCAACCATTGGCGAACTCGCTGAAAAGGCGGGGCTCGCCACCGGCGTCATCTCAACCGCGCGCCTCACCCACGCAACACCGGCCGCCGTTTACGCCCACGCCGCAGATCGAAATTGGGAGACCGACGGATCACTCCCCGCCGAAGCGATCGAAGCCGGCTGCAAAGATATCGCCAGCCAACTGATCGACTTCCCGTTTGGTGATGGGCTGGAAGTCGCCATGGGCGGCGGGCGGCGGCATTTTCTGCCAGCGGATGAAACCGATCCTGAAGATGCGGACGCTAAAGGGCGCCGGCGCGACGGGCGCAACCTTACGGCCGACTGGTCGGCGAAGTCCGATGATCATGTTTTCATCTATGACCAGGAAGGGTTCGACGCGCTTACAGACGATGCGCGCGTTTTAGGCCTGTTTGAACAATCGCATATGGAATACGAGGCCGACCGCGAAAACGACGCGGGCGGCGAACCTTCGCTGGCTGAAATGACCGAAAAGGCGATCAACATTCTGTCAAAAGACAAAGACGGCTTCTTCCTGATGGTCGAGGCCGGACGCGTCGATCACGCGCACCATGGCGGCAACGCCGCGCGCGCGCTCCGGGATGCACAGGCGTTCTCCGAAGCGGTGACGGTCGCCCGCGCCATGACGAGGAGCAAAGACACACTCATCATCGCGACGGCGGACCACGGGCATACGCTGTCGTTTCAAGGCTATCCTTCCAAAGGCAACAACATTCTCGGTCTCGCTGACGCCCTGTTTGCAGAGGATGAAGCCGATGACGGCTATGCGCGCGCCGCCGATGAAAAACCGTATACGACGCTTGTCTACGCTAATGGGCCCGGAACTGTATTCGCCGGAGAAAATGACGGAGAGCGCCATGCGCCGACGGCGGAAGAAGTCGCCGACCTCAACTACCGCCAACAGGCGTTGATCCCGTCCCGGTCGGAAACTCATGGTGGTCAGGATGTGACAATCTACGCCGACGGCCCGCACGCCTATTTGTTCGGCGGCGTCGTGGAACAGAATTATGTGTTCCACGTAATCAATGAAGCGCTCGGGTTTGAGCAATAAGCCCTACCCCACCGGATCAAGCCACCCCCAGCGGTCTTCTGTTTTTCCGTCGAAGAGACCAAAAAAGGCGTTCTGGATCGCCTGCGTTACGGGGCGTTCGCCGTCTCCGACCTCTATTCTGTCCACGGATCGCACTGGCGTAACCTCAGCGGCGGTGCCTGTCAGGAAGATCTCATCCGCCGCATAGAGAATTTCGCGCGGCAGCGCCTGTTCGACCACCTCATAGCCAAGGTCTTTCGCCAGGGTGATCACGGTATCGCGGGTGATACCCGCGAGGATAGATGACGCCGCCGTCGGGGTCAGAATCCGCCGGTTTTGGACGACGAAAAGGTTTTCGCCCGCGCCTTCCGAGATCGTGCCGTCATGGGCGAGGCCGATCCCTTCTGCGAAGCCTCTGTCTTTCGCCTCCATAGAAACAAGCCGCGACGACAGATAATTGCCCGCGGCTTTGACGCCCGCCGGAACTGTGCCGGGGGCCATGCGCCGCCACGACGAAATCGCCACGTCGATCCCGTTCTTCAGCCCCTCCTCGCCAAGATAAGCGCCCCATGGAAACGCGGCGATGATGAGGTCGGTTTCGCAAGCCTGCGAGGCCGGCCCCATTTCGCCGTAGCCGAGATAAGCTAGAGGCCGAATATACGCGGACGACAAGCCATTTTCCCGCACGACGTCCTTACAGACCTGCATGATCTCTTCGACCGTGTACGCCATATTGATCTTGTAAACGCGCGCCGAGAAGAAAAGTCGTTCGATATGCTCACGGTTGCGGAAGACGCACACGCCCTTGTGGGGCGTCTCGTACGCGCGCATGCCTTCGAACACGCCTGTGCCGTAGTGCAGCCCGTGGGTCAGAACATGGGTGGTCGCGGATGCCCACGGCACCATCTCGCCGTTGCGCCAGATTTTATCCGCTTCTTGTATTGGCATCAGGTCCTCCGCTCATTCGTCTTCGCGTTCTACTCCCTCCCTCGCCGCCTGCCTACACCCTTGACGGAAAACACTCTTGGAACGCGAGAAAAACCTCGCCACAATAGCGTCCATGGCGGAATTGACCAAAAACATGAGCCCCGCGACCTGTATTCGCGATGCGGCGCGCATCGTTGTGAAAGTGGGCTCGTCCCTGCTCTTGAGCGACGACGGATCGGTCGCCGACCGCTGGCTTGAAAGCCTCGCGGCCGACCTTGCGGCGCTGCAAGCGCGCGGCGCGGCCGTCTCTGTGGTCAGTTCCGGCGCGATCGGGCTCGGCCGCAGGCGCCTGCAACTGACAGGTCCTTTGAAGCTGGAAGAACAACAGGCGGCCGCCGCCGCGGGACAAAGCGCGCTCATGAACGCCTGGCAAAACGCCTTGGCCCCGCATGATATTGTCGCTGCGCAAGTCCTCCTGACGCTGGCTGATACGGAAATCCGCCGCCGGTATCTGAACGCGCGCGCAACGCTCAATACGTTGCTCGGCCTCTCTGCGATCCCGGTCATTAATGAAAACGATACGACCGCCACGGATGAAATCCGCTATGGCGACAATGACCGGCTTGCGGCGCATGTGGCCCAGATGACCGGTGCCAATGCGTTGGTGATGCTCTCGGACATTGACGGATTATATGACGCGGACCCGCGCGCGACGCCGTCTGCGACCCATATCCCAATCGTCACTGACATTACGGCGGCAATCATGGCGATGGCGGGCGGCCCCAACGCTGAAGCCGGCGCAGGATCCGGCGGCATGGTCACGAAGATCGAGGCGGCGAAAATCGCCGCCGCTGCGGGTTGCGCCACGATCATCACCAAGGGCGAGATTGAGCGCCCGCTGCAGGCGATCCTCGACGGAGCCCGCGCGACGCTCTTTACGCCGAAAGAAAGCCCTGAGACAGCGCGCCGCGCCTGGATCGCCGGCCGCTTAACGCCTCAGGGCCGCATCGATATCGACGCCGGCGCCGTCGACGCTTTAGCTAAAGGTGCGAGCCTTCTGGCGGCGGGCGTTACGCGCGCAAGCGGCGCCTTCGGCAAAGGTGACGCCATCAGCATCTTCGGTCCGGACGGCGCGCTTGTGGGCCAAGGGCTCAGCGCCTATGAAGCCGATGAGGTGCGCCGGATCGCCGGAATGCAGTCTGCGAGCGTCGAGAAAACACTCGGATACAGACGCGCCGCGGTTGTTCATCGCAATGATCTGACGCTGCGAATTAGCGCCGCGCCTCGATTGATAAAGGATCGCCCATGAATGCGCCCGCTGACATTGATGATCTGTCACTGATGATGACCACGATCGCCCGTGACGCGCGGCGGGCGTCGACGGCGTTGCGCCGCGCCGCAACCGAACAAAAGAACGCTGCGCTCAAACAAACCGCCGTCCATATCGAGGCGTCGGCGGACACCATCCTCGCCGCTAATGCGATTGACGTGGCAAACGCAACCGAAAACGGCCTCTCCGCCGCAATGGTCGACCGATTGAAACTTGACCCGGCCCGGCTTGACGGCATTGTCGCGGCGCTCAACGACATCGCAGCGCTGCCCGATCCAGTGGGCGTAAAAATTTCCGAACGAGTGCGCCCAAATGGGCTTCGAATTGAACGTGTGCGCACGCCCATCGGCGTCATCGCCGTGATTTATGAAAGCCGCCCCAATGTCACCATCGACGCCGGCGCGCTTTGTTTGAAATCAGGAAACGCCGCCATTCTGCGCGGCGGGTCAGAGGCGCTCAACACGTCGAAAGCGCTCCACGACCAACTGCAGCAGGGCTTAACGGACGCCGGCCTGCCCACCGCTTGCGTCCAGCTAGTGCCGACGGCGGATCGGGCGGCGGTGGGCATGATCCTAGGCGGACTAAACGGCGATGTGGACCTCATCATCCCGCGCGGCGGCAAGTCGCTCGTCGCCCGCGTACAGGCCGAAGCGCGCGCGCCGGTGCTCAGCCATCTTGACGGCCTGTGCCACGTCTATGTGGACAAAGACGCGGACATTGAGAAAGCCGTGGCCATCACCGTCAACGCGAAGATGCGGCGCACAGGCGTGTGCGGCGCGGCGGAAACATTGCTCATCGACGAAGCGCGCTTGTCGGAATTTTTGCCGCCGATCGCCGCGGCGCTGCGCGACGCTGGCTGTCATCTGAAAGCCGACGCACGCTGCCGGGCCGTCGATCCTTCCCTCGAGGAAGCGGCCGAACCGGACTTCGAAACCGAGTATCTGGATGCGGTCCTTTCCGTCGCAGCGGTTCACGGCGTCGGCGGCGCTGTCGATCACATTGCAACATATTCGTCTGGTCATACGGAAACGATCATTACCGAGAATGACGTTGCAGCATCGAAGTTTCTGAACGATGTGGATAGCGCGATCGTCATGCATAACGCATCGACGCAGTTCGCCGACGGCGGCGAGTTTGGTCTCGGCGCCGAGATCGGCATCGCCACGGGCCGGCTCCACGCCCGCGGCCCTGTGGGGCTCGAAGAGTTGACGACCTACAAGAATGTCGTCCACGGCGTAGACCACGTGCGGGATTAACAAATGAGCGAAAAACACTCGCAAGCGCAGCGCGAGCTGGCGCGCCTCCTCGACATCATGGCAAAGCTTCGCAATCCGGACGGCGGGTGCCCATGGGATCTGGAGCAGGACTTCAGCACCATCGCTCCCTATACGGTTGAAGAAGCCTATGAAGTCGCCGATACAATTGCGCGCGGCGATATGGCCGGGTTGCGCGACGAATTGGGCGACTTGATGTTCCAGTCCGTCTTTCACGCGCAGATGGCGTCTGAAGAAAACCTCTTCGACTTTGCCGACGTCCTGAAATCCATCAGCGACAAAATGGAACGCCGCCATCCCCACGTCTTCGGTGACGCGGATGAACGCGACGCCGAGGGGCAGACAGCTTCATGGGAAAAGCAAAAGGCGGAAGAACGCGCAGCGAAAGGCGCTCACGGTCTTCTCGATGACTTGCCGGTCGGGCTGCCGGGGCTCACGCGCGCCGTCAAACTGCAAAAACGCGCGGCGCGGGTTGGATTTGATTGGACAGACGCGAAGGATGTGCTCGCCAAGATCGAAGAGGAAACACATGAGCTCGCGGACGCGATTGGCGCCAAGGATGCGGACGCGATCGAAGACGAATTCGGCGATCTTCTTTTTGTCATCGCTAACCTGTCGCGCCATTTGAAAGTTGATCCGGAGGCGGCCCTGCGCCGGACCAACGCTAAATTCGTGCGCCGCTTTGAGCACATCGAGAAGAGCCTGAAATCAAACGACAGGACGCTTGACGAGGCGAGCCTTGAGGAAATGGAAGCGCTCTGGACTGAAGCGAAAGCGTTGGAGCGGAACTAGACGCGCTATCGCCAGTCGCCGCCATAACCGCCGCGCGGACGCAGCGTTCGCTTAAACATGTGGTAGATTGGCAAAAACGCAAAAGCGAAGACGAGCTTCACCATTAAATCGCCGATAATCCAGTTCGGCCAGGGCGCGCCGGAGCCCCAATAAGCGATCGGATAGTAGAGAAACGCGCCAACTGCATAGGCGGCCATCGCCGCATAAAGCGGCGCCCGCCACCATGCGCCGCCGCCGCGTGTTACATCGTAAAAAGCGGCGGCGAAGTATTGCGCCGCCATCGCGCTGATTACGAAGGCGGCCACAAACCGCGTCGTCGGGAAGTCTTCTGCGCTCAACTGAGGCGCCAGATAAGAAATCTCAGCGAACACCAACAGCGCCGCGACGCCCCACGACGCCGTCACCACGCGCGAGGCTTCATCCCCGCCCCAACGGCGCGCATAAAGAATCGCAAGCAACGGCGCCAGGGACATGATCGCCCCGCCCCAGCTCAGCCATACGCTTGGACGCAAAATGGCGGCCGCAAAGAAGTGATCGAACGCTCTCAGCGGTAAATCAACGGTCAGAAAAGACGCAAGCAATACAGGCAGCAGCATCGCGGAGAGCACAAAGGTGCGAAACAGCGATTCGCCGAAGTCAGCCAGGTTCTTGAAGAACTGCTGGAGCGGCGTTTGTTTAGGAGAGCGTTGCTCAGTGGCGACGACATCATCCACGCGTCATTCCCTCTCGTCGACCCACGGTACCCTTAACGGCGCCGGTTCGGGAGCGATTGACGGCGCGCTTTAAGCGGAAGCTTTGGACAGTTCGCGCTTCACTTTCAAGGCGCTTGGGGACAGGGCGTCGTCTTTCGCTTTACGCAAGAAAACATCAAGGCCGCCCATATGGTCCACCGACCGGAGCGCTGACGCGGTAATGCGGAATTTGAAGGACCGGTCCAATTGCTCGCTGTGCAGCGTCACATTGCACAGATTCGGCAGGAACCGCCGCTTTGTGCGGTTTTTCGCGTGGGAGACGTTGTTGCCGGACATGGGTCCAACGCCTGTAAATTCGCAGCGGCGCGCCATGGCTTCATTCCTTATCGAGGCGGGACGGTAATCCCGGAGAAATCTCTGAACGCGGGGATTTAGCCCTGCGTTCCGATTAGGTCAACCGTTCTGCGCCGGTTTTTGCGGCCGAAGCAAAACGGCGCGCTTAAAGGGGTTCAGCGAAATTTAACCTCGCCGCGTCTAGGCTTTGCGTCAAGGCGCTGGGGGACTGAGGGCACGGGCGCTTTTTGGCAGGACGGGAGGCTTAGCCATGAGCGTGTCAAAACAACGCTTGCAGGATCGGTTAACCGCAATCAAAAGCGCGGAGCCGATAGATATTAACGATATTGGCGTTTCGCGCCATGCGGACCGCGAATCTGAGCGGCATTCAGCTTATAAATTCGGCACCTTGCGACTCGACACGGGCGAAGAGATCCAATGCATCGTTCAGGACATGAGCGGCAACGGCGTCAAAGTGCGCTTGCCGAACTACCAGGCGTTGACGCCGTCCATGACCCTGGCCGTCCGCGGCGCCGGCATCGAACGGCGCGTGCAACTACGCTGGCAAGAGGACGACGAAGCGGGGCTTTCCTTTTAAAGAGACATCCTGTCAGCCAACGAATACAGACCGAAACAAAAAACGCTCCCTCGGGAGCGTTTTCTGCTTCTGCGAAAAAGTTTTTATTAAGCAGCTTTGTAAAGCGTTTCGCCTTTGGCAGCCATGTCTCGGAACGACTGGGGCGGGTTGAAGCGTTCGCCGTATCGCTGGGCGAGGCTTTCAGCTTTGCGCACAAAACTCTCCATACCGATCGTGTCGATATGGCTCATGGGACCGCCGGTCCAGGGCGCGAAGCCCCAGCCGAAGATGGCGCCGAGATCGGCTGATTGCGGATCAAAGACGATCTCTTCAGCGTAACAATGGGATGCGGGGATAAGCTGCGCGTAGAGAAGGCGGTCTTTCGCCTCTTCCAGCGACGGCTGATCGTCGGAGAGCGGGAAGTGTTCCTCAAGGCCTTTCCAGAGATGTTTCTTACCGCCTTCGGGGTAGTCATAGAAACCGCCGCCGGACTTGCGCCCTTTCCGGCCAAGGTCCTTCACCATCTTCTTCAGAAGCTCTTCGTTTCCGGACGGTTTGTAGTCATCGCCCAATTCTTTCTTGGTGGACTCCATCAACATGTAACCGAGGGACAAGGACGTTTCGTCGGTGAGCGCCAGCGGGCCGACGGGCATGCCGAGGGACTTCGCGGCGTTCTCAATGAGCGCCGGCGCAACGCCTTCCTGAACCATAATCATGGCCTCGCCGAGATAAGGCGGCACAACGCGGTTTGTGTAAAATCCGCGCGTGTCTTTCACGACAATCGGCGTCTTCTTGATCATGCGCACATAGTCAAGCGCCGCTGCAAGCGACCGGTCGCCTGACTCAGCACCCGGGATAATCTCCACAAGCGGCATCTTGTCGACCGGCGAGAAGAAATGAATGCCGATAAACTGATCCGGACGCTCGGAATTCTTTGCAAGCCCCGTAATTGGCAGCGTTGACGTGTTGGAAGCGAAGATCACATCCTTGCCGATCACCGCTTCGGTTTTCTTGATGACGTCCGCTTTGACGTCCGGGTCTTCAAAGACCGCCTCGATAATCATATCGACGTCTTTGAGATCGTTATAGTCCGTTGTCGGCGTAATGCGGGCCAGAAGCGCCTCGCCCTTTTCTTTCGTCACTTTGCCGCGCGAGACGCCTTTTTCGACGATCCCTTCAGAGTACGCTTTTCCTTTCTGTGCATATTCGAGGTCACGGTCGAGGAGGACGACATCCATACCGCCCTTCGCCGTTACGTAGGCGATGCCAGCCCCCATCATACCGGCGCCGAGGACGCCGACTTTCTTTAGTTCCGTGGGCGGCACGTCCTTCGGGCGCTGCTCGCCCTTCTCCGCCGCCTGCTTGTTGATAAACAGCGTCCGGATCATGTTCTTAGCGACCGGTCCGGAAAGCAGCTTCATGAAGTATTTTGTTTCAATGCGGATCGCAGTGTCGAAAGGCACAATTGAGCCCTCATAGAGACACGACAAGATCGCTTGGATCGCCGGGTAATTGTGGTTCGTTTGTTTTTGCGCCATGGCGTTGGCGCCCATGAAAAATTGAACGGCGCGCGGATCCATGGCGCCGCCGCCGCCCGGAAATTTGAAACCCTTCTTGTCCCACGGCTGCGTGACTTTCGGATTAGCTTTCACCCATTCCTTGGCTTTTGCGACGGTCTCTCCAGCGCCCACGACCTCCTGCGCGATGCCGCAAGCCTTTGCGGTCGCGGGATCAATCGGCTTGCCGCTTGTCGCCATTTCGGCGGCTTTTTGAAGCCCCGCGAGACGCGGGATGCGCTGCGTGCCGCCCGCGCCTGGCAACAAGCCCACCTGACTTTCAGGCACGCCGAGCTGGATTTTCGGATTGTCGGCGACCACACGGTGATGGCACGCGAGAACAAGTTCCAGACCGCCGCCAAGCGCGAGCCCTTCGACAGCCGCCGCCACCGGTTTGGCGTGCGCCTCGCCTTTGAGAAGCGCCTTGGCCGGATGGCCGCTCGTTTCTAGCTTGCGCAATGTGGCGTTAAGCGCGAAGGCGCTCTCGAACGGATCGGCGCCCTTGCCCGGCCCGCGGTCATTGGACCCCAACATCCGCAAATCTGCGCCAGCCAGAAATCCGGATTTTTTGCCCGACGTGATGACGGCGCCTTTTACCGCGTCCTCCGCAACGAACGCGTCCACCCAATGGGCGAACTCCGTCATCAATTGTTCGTTCCAGACATTCATCGACTGGTTCGGCAAATCGATCGTGACGACTGCAATGCCGTCGCTGTCGAGATCGATGGAAAGTGTTTCATAGCTCATGTGTTAGCTCCCGGATGTAGGAAAATTTTCAAGAAAGTAAGCGATCATAACGCCGACGCCGAGACTGATCCGGCGCCGTTGGCGCGCAGCGTCGCCGGCCGTTCATCGAACGGCTCGGAAGCGACAAGCTTACGCAAGGGCGGCATCGGCGCGCGGGCCCTGCGCCTAGTTCACGCGTTCGATGATGGTCGCCGTACCCATGCCGGCGCCGATACAAAGCGTCACGAGCGCCGTCTCTTTTCCAGACCGCTCCAGCTCGTCGACCATCGTGCCCATAATCATGGCGCCGGTGGCCCCGAGCGGGTGACCCATAGCGATCGCGCCGCCGTTCACGTTGATCTCTGAGTGATCGATGTCGAGCGCTTGCATAAATCGGAGAACGACCGAAGCGAACGCCTCGTTCAGCTCCCACAGATCAATGTCGTCCTTTGTCATGCCGGCCTTCGCCAATGCTTTTTGCGCGGCGAATTCGGGACCCGTGAGCATGATCGTCGGCTCCGATCCGATTGACGCCATGGACCGGATGCGCGCGCGCGGCTTCAGGCCCGCTTTTTTGCCCGCTTCTTCATTGCCGATAAGGACAGCAGCGGCGCCGTCAACGATGCCCGAAGAATTACCCGCATGGTGCACATGGTTGATCGCCTCAAGCTCAGCGTATTTCTGGATGGCGATATCGTCGAAGCCTGGAAATGCGCCAAGGCCGGCGAAAGACGGCGGCAGGGCGCCGAGCGACTGCATATCCGTATTGGCGCGGATCGTTTCGTCGTGCGCCAATACTTCCTGGCCGATGACATCTTTTACGGGCGTGATTGATTTGGAAAAGCGCCCTTCTTCCCAGGATTTGGCGGCGCGCTTTTGGCTTTCAACGGCGTAGGCGTCCACATCGTCACGCGAGAACCCGTATTTGGTCGCGATCAGGTCAGCGGAAATCCCCTGCGGTACAAAATAAGTCTTGAAGGCGGTCGACGGATCGACCGGCCAGGCGCCGCCGTCCGATCCCATGGGCACACGGCTCATGCACTCGACGCCGCCGCCGATCGCCATATCGGTCTCGCCGGCTTTCACTTTTGCGGCGGCGATGTTCACAGCCTCAAGCCCTGAGGCGCAGAAGCGATTCACCTGAATGCCGGAGGTGGTTTCCGGATAATCCGCGTTCAGGATCGCCGTTCTCGTGATCACAGCGCCTTGCTCGCCAACCGGCGAAACGCATCCGAGCGCCACATCTTCGATATCGGCGGGGTCGAGACCTTCATTGCGATCACGAACGGACTGCAGAACCTGCGTCGCCATCGCCACCGGCGTAATCTCATGCAGCGCGCCATCCGATTTGCCTTTGCCGCGCGGCGTGCGAACGGCGTCATAGATGTATGCTTCGGTCATAACGGGTCCTTTCAGTGACGCTGGAAGCGAATTTCGGCCTTTACGTACGCACGAACCCCGCATGGCGCAATGGATTGCTGCAGTTGCACGGCCCCTCCTCGCGCACATATGACATCGGACCCCGCGGGGACTGCGCCGATCGCCAGGATTGCTCGGAGGCGGCCGCGAAAAAGGGCTGGCGAGCCAGCCTCGGTCCCGTGTAACAGGGACCTGCAAGAATTAGCTGGAGAATTTGGTTAATGGGCCGGTCTATCGATCAATTACGCGCCGAGATCCGCGCTCATACGCTGATCGACGAAACGGCCCTCGCCAAAAAATTGATCGCCGACGCCGATATCGGCCTGGAGCCGCGGCGGCGCGCACAAGCCGCGGCGAAAGCGTTTGTCAAAACGGCGCGCGCCAACGCTTCACGGTCGGGACTGATCGACAAATTTCTGCAGGAATATGGGCTTTCCACGGCGGAGGGCGTGACCCTCATGCGGCTCGCGGAAGCGTTGCTGCGCACGCCGGATGCGGCGACGGCCGATGCGCTGATCGAAGACAAGATCGAGGCGGGCGACTGGCGCGCGCACGCCGGCAAGAGCCCCTTCCCGCTGATCAACTTTTCAACGCGCGCCTTGATGTTCACCGCCGCCTGGCTTGACGATATCGAGGCGAAAGACCCGGCGCGCAAAATGGTCGCCGCCACCAAGGGTCTACTCGACCGTGTGGGCGAGCCGGTGATCCGCGCTTCTGTGGCGCAAGCCATGAAAATCATGGGCGAACATTTCGTCCTTGGCGAGACCATTGAGGAAGCCCACAAACGCGGCGAATCCTTCAAGAAGGCTGGCTATTCCTTCTCATATGACATGCTCGGCGAGGCGGCGCATACGCAAGCGGACGCGCTGAAATATTTCAACGATTACGCCAACGCCATTGCTTCAATCGCGAAAAACGCCGTAAGCGAACGCCCGAAAGATAATCCTGGCATATCCATAAAGCTCTCCGCGCTGCATCCGCGCTATGAATATGGCAAGAAAGACCGTGTGCTAAAAGAGCTGGGCGGGCGCATTCGCGACTTGGCGATCGCCGCGAAGAATGCGAATATCGGCTTTAATATCGACGCGGAGGAAGCCGACCGCCTTGATCTTTCGCTTGATCTGATCGAGGCGCTGATGCGCGATCCCGCACTCGCCGGCTGGCACGGGTTCGGCGTGGTTGTCCAGGCCTATCAGCGGCGCGCCTTGCCCGTTCTTGATTGGCTTTCGGCGGTCGCGCGCGACACGGACCGGCGCGTTATGGTGCGGCTTGTGAAAGGCGCCTATTGGGACGGCGAAATCAAACGCGCTCAGACGATGGGCCTTGAAAGCTATCCGGTATTCACACGCAAAGTGCTCACTGACGTGAGTTACGCCGCATGCGCGCGCAAGCTGTTGGCGAATACCGACGTGTTCTATCCGCAATTTGCGACCCACAACGCTCTGACCGCCGTCATGGTTCGCGAGATGGCGGGCGACTACGCCGACTATGAATTGCAACGCCTTCATGGCATGGGCGAGGCGCTGCATGACAGTCTGATCAAAGACGGCGTTAATAGCCGCATCTATGCGCCCGTGGGCGGTCACAAGGAACTCCTGCCCTATCTTGTGCGGCGGCTCCTTGAAAACGGCGCCAACTCCTCGTTTGTCAATCAATTGATTGACCCCGATTTGTCCGTGGACGATGTGGTCGCCGATCCTGTCGAAGAAGCGTTAGGAATAAACGTCTTTCCCAACCCTGCGATCCGGGCGCCGCGCGATCTGTTCGACGGAGCGCGCCTTTCCGCCAAAGGATGGGACGAGACCGATCCGGAAACAGCGGCTCATCTAGCGCGCGTTGTAAGTGCTACTATGACGAAAACGCCCTTGGCGGACGCGACCGCTGACGACGTGAACGCGGCGTGCGACACCGCCGATAAAGCGTATACGGAATGGTCGGACCGTACGGATCGCGGCGACATACTACGTAAAGCCGCTGATCTCCTTGAAGCAAACGCCGACCTCTTCATGCATCTTGCAACGCGCGAGGCGGGAAAGACCATACCGGATTCGACTGCAGAAGTGCGCGAGGCCGTGGACTTCCTCCGCTATTACGCAGGGCAGACCGGCGGCGGTGCGCCCCTCGGCGTCATTGCTTGTATTTCGCCGTGGAACTTTCCCCTTGCGATATTTTTAGGGCAAGTCTCCGCGGCGCTCGCCGCCGGCAACGCCGTTGTGGCCAAACCAGCCGAACAAACGCCGTTGATCGCCCAAGAGGCCGTCGCGCTTCTTCACCAAGCTGGCGTTCCAAAGGAAGTACTGCACTTCGTCGCCGGCGACGGGCCCTCTGTCGGCGCCCCACTCGTCGCTCACCCGGCTGTGAAAGGCGTTGTCTTCACGGGCTCCACCGAAACTGCGCAGATCATCAATCGATCCCTCATCGACGCTGGAAAATGGGATGCGACGCTTATTGCGGAAACCGGCGGGATCAACGCCATGATCGTCGATTCCACGGCGTTGCTCGAACAAGCGGTCAGCGACGTCATTGCGTCCGCCTTCCAGAGCGCCGGCCAACGATGCTCCGCCTGCCGATTGGTGTGTGTTCAGGAAGATATTGCGGACAAATTCAACACCATGCTCGCCGGCGCCATGGCGGAGCTCTCCGTCGGCGATCCGGCGCTTTTGTCCACTGACGTCGGGCCTGTCATTGACCAGGAGGCGCTCAACAATATCGAGAGACACCTCGCCGAAATGACCGGTGACGCGCGCCTGATTGCGCGCGCGCCGGAAGCGGGCGCCGCCGTCAGCGGAACTTTCGTGCGCCCGGTGGCCTTCGAGATAAAAGCCATAAGCGATTTAAAACGCGAAGTTTTTGGGCCTGTTCTGCATGTAGTGCGTTATGGAGCGAAAAGCCTCGAAGCAGTGATC